>NZ_JBLTIR010000005.1:0-374233 GCF_053345675.1 Priestia sp. D51
ATAAAAATTAACGTTGACGTTTGTCGCTTTGTTCAGTTTTCAAAGTTCAACCGCCGCTCTTAAGCGACTTTACTATCATAACAAGTTGCAATCTAGTTGTCAACAAGTTTTTATTTGTTTATCACTTCGATGTTTGCTTTAGCAGTTCATCTTAGCGACATTTAATAATATACCATGCCTTCTTTTATTGTGCAATAGTTTTTCGATATATTTTTAAAAACTATTTTCTTGTACACGAAACGTTAGCCAATTAATAGATACTAGCATATCTAGACCTAAGCTAGCATAATGTCTATTAAATCATTATCCGCCAAGGAGGCGTTCACTTGGATACCTTAATTGCAGCTGCACTCTATTTGTCCTTTTGTATGTCTATTCTCTTAATTTCACTTGCTTATTGGGAATCAATTCAAATGTCTAATAAAGAAGGCAAAGTCAACGGCCTTTCATTTATTTCACTTTCAACATTCAGCATAATTTTTTGTTTGTTTACTTCATATTTTTATACCATTCTTTATTAACATGATGTTACGTTGTCTTCTTATAATAAGGAGACATTTCTTTATTTTATTACAATATTCGCATTCGGTATACTTACTTATTGAAATCAATACGATAAACTCAGCTCCCCCCTTCTTCATACGTGCGATGGACAGTGAAGGAATTTGTCGAATGATTTTTTGGAACACTTTCTTTAAATTTGATAAACTACTTTTAGAAAACGCTTTCATATATACTTTAACATTATTCAAGGAGGAAACCAAATGAAACCATTGCTTGAAGTAACGGTTGGAGAACTTTTAAAAGAAAGTACAAAAAAGTTTGGGCATCAAGAAGCGGTTATCTACTCTGAACAAAATATTCGCTATACGTACGCAGAGTTTTATCAAGAAACCTCTCGAGTTGCAAAGGCACTTCTAGCCACCGGTCTCAAAAAAGGCGATCATATCGCTATCTGGGCTACAAATGTGCCGGAATGGTTACTTCTGCAATTCGCAGCAGCTAGAATAGGCGCTGTTTTGGTTACCCTTAATACAAGCTACCAATCCTCTGAATTAGAGTATGTATTGAGGCATTCTGATACAGCAGCGCTATTTTTCATTGATGAATTTAAAAGCACTTCTTATACGTCTATTATCACCGGTATTGAACATAATCTTCCCAATCTAAAACATCTTATAAACTTAAGTGAATCAAGCGAACATACTTCTTGGAACGAGTTCTTAATGAGTAGCTCAATGGTATCGGATGAGGTGCTCGATAAGTATGAGCAATCCCTACATATCCATGAAGTTATCAATATGCAATATACTTCCGGAACAACAGGTTTTCCAAAAGGAGTTATGCTAAGTCACCATAATATAGTAAATAACGGCTTTTTAGTTGCTCAGTCTATGAAACTGACTAACGAAGACCGCTTATGCATCCCAGTTCCTTTCTTTCATTGTTTTGGATGTGTACTGGGCGTTCTAGCATGCGTATCCGTAGGTGCTACTATGCTACCGATTATTGAATTTCAGCCTTCCTCTGTTTTACGCACCGTAGAGAAAGAAAAATGTACAGCGCTTCACGGTGTACCAACTATGTTTATTGCGGAATTAAATGCACTTGAGTTTAATCAATATGACTTATCTACTCTTCGCACAGGAATCATGGCTGGTTCTAATTGTCCAGCAGAAGTAATGAAACGAGTCATAAATGACATGGGTATCAGCGAAATTACCATCGCCTATGGTCAAACCGAAACATCTCCTGTAATCACCCAAACAACCCCAACTGATTCTATCGAGCGGCGAGTACAAACGGTTGGCAAAGTACATGATCATGTACAGATTCAAATTATTAATCCAATTACAGGTAAACAAGCTTCTTTTGGAGAACAAGGAGAACTTTGTGCAAAAGGATATTTAACAATGAAAGGATATTACAAAATGCCGGAAGAAACAGAAAAAACAATTGTAGAGGGCTGGCTACATACAGGAGATTTAGCTACCATCGATAAAGATGGCTATGTAAAAATTACAGGACGTCTAAAAGATATGATTATTAGAGGTGGAGAAAACATTTACCCAAGAGAAATTGAAGAGTTTTTATATAGATTACCCGAGGTAGAAGATGTGCAAATTGTCGGTATTCCTGATCCAAAGTATGGAGAACGAGTTGCTGCATGCATTAAACTCAAGCAAGATTCTTTTCTTACCGCTCAAGAAATCAAAGACTTTTGCAAAGGTAAGCTTGCTCATTTCAAAATTCCCGAACATATTTATTTTATAGACGACTTTCCCATGACGGCATCCGGCAAGATTCAAAAATATAAATTAAAAGAAACAATCGTAGCGCTTTATAAATAATCAGATTTTTTCGAATTTCACCTGTCATTATGAAGAAAAGTTTACTATACTGATACATATCTGTTTTTCTTCTTTCATACAGATATAAACAACAATGTCTATTGAAATAGGTGAAAATAATGGAAAATGAAATGTTGCTCAAATTAGGTATTTCTGCTGTACTTGGTCTTATTATTGGAATTGAAAGGGAACTAAAACGAAAGCCTGTTGGTTTAAAAACATCTCTCGTAATTTCCATTATTAGCTGTTTACTCACGATTGTTTCGATTGAGTCTTCTCAAATTTTTAATAAAGGTGATCATATCACAATGGACCCGCTTCGTCTGGCTGCTCAAATTGTTTCTGGAATTGGTTTTTTAGGAGCGGGTGTTATTTTACGAAAAGAAAATGACAGCATCTCTGGGCTTACAACAGCCGCTATTATCTGGGGGGCAGCAGGTATAGGTATTGCTGTAGGTGCAGGGTTTTATCCCGAAGCTATTACCGGAGTTGTACTGCTCATCATCAGCGTTGAACTTCTCCCTTTCCTTATTACTATTCTAGGGCCTAGGCAACTGCGCGAGAAAGAGCTTATTCTTCAACTTAAGCTGGCTGATAAGCACAATATTTTTGATACAACTAACAGCATTAGAGAAAAGAATATTACAATAAAAAATATTCGAATCAAAGATTTAGACACCAATGAATTATATATACGTATGAAAGTGTCAGTTAATAATCAGCGTCCTACTACAGAAGTGTATTACGAGATTCAAAAAATCAGCGGTATTCGTAGCATTGAAGTTGAAAATGTATAAATGAAAAACGGCCAATTGGCCGTTTTTTATTTATATTTTTCAATCTGTTGTAAAAATTCCCTCTGTTTTACTAGAGACAGCCGGTATTGATCCTCGATAATTTCTGTTAACAACTCATGTTTACGGCTCTTTGACACATTCAATCTGTGGATAAGAACTCTGCATTCGTACAAAAACTGTGTATACTGTGTGTAACTCTCATCATAATTCGAAGATAATTCTTCTTTTATTCGTTTTGTCAACAAAGGACTAGCGCCATCTGTGGATATTGCTAGCGATAATCTCCCTCTAGAAAACTGTGCAGGAATTTGAATATTTCCATCGGAAAAACCGCTGGCCATATTAACCAACTGATCATTTTTAATATGCTGCTTAACGAACTTATTCACAGCTTTATCATTTGTAGCTACAACAATAAAAAAAACATTAAGTAAGTCTTCTTCTCCTACTTTTTTTCTTTTTACACACAGCTGATTCTTAGCTTCCCACTCATTTATTTCAGCTGAAACAGTTGGAGCAACCACTGTAATGGCTGCTCCTTCTTGTAAAAAACCTTTAATTCTACGAGTTGCGATTGTTCCGCCTCCAACTACTAAGACCGAACGATCCTTTAAATCAAGCATAACGGTATACATCGTATTGATTTCCTCTGCTCGATAATAACGTTTTTACTTGATGACTTAAAATGTGTGCAAGTCCATCATGATAACCTAGGTAGTTTGCTAAGATAAACTGCTGGTCATCTGTTGATAACTGCTCCAATTCTTCCTTAATTTCGTTCATTAAAATACCGGTAAACAAAAGGTACGGGAGAACGAATACTTGCTTATACGAAGTTTGTTTAGCAAGGTGCAGGCCTTCTTTTAAATTAGGGGCAGCGGCAGCTAAATAGCATGTGCTCACTTCTTTAAAAGCTCCTTTACCTTTTAGCAGTTGAGCTATTTCGTTAAAATCTTTTTTTACAGCAGGATCACTGCTTCCTCTGCCGACCAGCAATACCATCGAATCTTCATGCTTATCCACATTGGTTTCATTGATTCTCTCTACTAAGATATCAACAATTCGTTCGTCTACGCCGAACGGTTCTCCGTACAGTACTTCTACTTGTGGATAGCGTTCATATACTTTGTGTATTTCTTCAGGTATATCATGTTTTGCATGGGCAGCTGTTAATAACAGCAGCGGCACAATGGCAATACGAGTAGCACCTTGTTCAATACACGCTTCAAATCCTTGTTCAATAGTAGGGTAAGCTAGCTCTAGGAAACAAACTTCTTGAATCGGTACATCTAGATTTTTTTTACATCTTTCAATAAAAGCAACTGCCTGATCAGCGCCTTCTTTTACGCGGCTGCCATGGCAAACATATAAAACTGCATCCATATAATCAACCTCTTTAGTAAGCTTCTTGTGCATACGAATAGTAATGCTGTCCAGTCTTCTCAAACCAATTCAATCGGTCATGAAAATTTACAACTTCACCAACGATAATCATACTGGGATTTTCAATTTGTTCTTCTTTAACAATATCAACAATTGTACCAAGAGTTCCAGTTACAGTGCGCTGGTCCGCACATGTGCCCCAGTGAATCAATGCAATTGGCGTAGCTGAGGTTTTTCCATGTTCCATTAACTGTTGGCAAATGTACGGTAAGTTCCTCACTCCCATATAAATGGCAAGAGTATCTACACCTTTGGCTAGGCTATCCCATTTGATTGCATCATGCTCGCTGTCTTTACGGTGTCCTGCTACAAAAGCAAAGCTTGCGCTGTATTCCCGGTGAGTGACAGGGATTCCTGCATAAGCAGCAGCTGCGATACCTGATGTAATTCCTGGAACAATTTCAAATGAAATGCCCTGTTGCACGAGAGCTTCTGCTTCTTCCCCTCCGCGTCCGAAAACAAATGGATCTCCGCCTTTTAAGCGCGTTACAATTTTCCCCTTTTTAGCGAATTTCACTAAAAAGTTATTGATTGTTTCTTGCTTGAGGGTATGGTAGTTTGGAAGCTTTCCGCAGTAAATAATATCAGCATCACTTTTAGCATACTCCAGCAGGTCCTTATTCACTAAACGATCATATAAGATAACATCTGCTTGCTGAATTGCTTTCAACCCTTTTAATGTAATTAAATCTGGATCTCCTGGTCCTGCACCGACTAGATATACTTTCCCCATGAATGCCTTTCACCCTTCCATCATTTCCACGTCTCCGCAGCGCTCCCAAATTTTAATTTGAATTAGAACAGCGGACAAAGTCCGCTGTCATTTAGATGAATTTTCGGTTAGATAAATATTCAATAACAGTTTGTACACATTCTTCTACAGACTGTGTACTTGTATTAATTGTTACTTCAGGATTAGCAGGTGACTCATAGGGAGAATCAATTCCTGTAAAATCACGGATTTCTCCGCTTCTTGCTTTTTTGTAAAGGCCTTTTGGATCTCTTTTTTCACATTCTTCTAACGGACACTCTACGTATACTTCCAAAAATTCATTCCCCTCTAAGATCTCACGCACTTGAGCGCGATCTTCTTGGAATGGAGAGATAAATGCTGTTAGTACCACTTGACCGCTGTCTACGAACAGCTTAGAAACCTCACCGATACGGCGGATATTTTCTGTACGATCTTCAGCAGAAAACCCTAAATTCTTGTTTAAGCCAAAACGAACATTGTCACCATCTAATACATAATTGCGAATATTTTTATCAAAAAGCGCTTTTGCCACTGCGTTTGCTACGGTAGATTTACCTGAACCCGAAAGGCCCGTAAACCATAATACAAAACTGTGATGATTATTTTGCTCGCGTCTTTCCTGTTTTGTAATTCCAGCATCATGCCACGTAATGTTTGTTGATTTACTCACTTCAACCGCTCCTTATTTTGAAGATACTTTTTGTTTTGCTAATCCCTTAATTAACACTTCAATTACTTCTTTACGGCTGAATGTGCTTGGTGGCACTTCTCCGTTACGAAGCATTTCACGTACCTTGGTACCAGATAGAATCATATGATCTTCCTTGCTGTGAGGGCATGTTTTCGTTGATGCCATCGCTTCACACTTCTTGCAGTAGAAGCTGTGTTCAAAAAATAAAGGTGTAATTCCTAATTCATCTGCCGTAAAGTTACTGAAGATTTTTTGTGCATCATATGTTCCGTAGTAGTCACCAACACCAGCGTGGTCACGGCCTACAATGAAATGCGTGCATCCAAAGTTTTTTCGAACCATTGCATGGAAAATAGCTTCTCTAGGTCCAGCATAGCGCATTGCAGCAGGGAAAACTGCCAAAGCTACACGATCGCTAGGATAATAGTTCTCTAAAAGTACTTCATAACTTTCCATACGGATATCTGCTGGGATATCATCTGACTTTGTTTCTCCTACAAGTGGATTTAAAAACAGGCCGTCTACAATTTCTAATGCTGTTTTTTGAATATACTCATGCGCACGGTGAACAGGGTTACGAGTTTGGAATCCAACAACCGTTTTCCAACCGCGCTCTTCAAATGCTGCTCTTGTTTCAGTTGGATCTAGGTAATACTTTTCAAAACGCGTTTTAGGTGTACGTTCTACAAGTACGATTGGACCTGCTACATATACATTTGGGCGTTCCATCATTTTCTTCACACCAGGGTGGGCAAGTTCTGCTGTGCGGTACACATTTTCCGCTTCTTTTTCTTTATTTGGCGTATATACTTCAGAAACTTCTAAAACACCATATGTCACACCGCTTTGAACTAGTTTTACTTTGTCGCCAATGTTTAATTCTTTAGCCTGCTCTTCTGTTACGGGAAGAGTAATAGGAATACTCCATACAGTTCCATCTGCTAGACGCATATTTTCAACAACTGATTGATAATCTTTTTCTCCTAAAAACCCCGTAATTGGGCTATAAGCACCAATTCCAATTAGTTCTAAATCGCTTAGAGCCATGTTGTCTACTTCAATTTCTTTTGTTAGTGACGTGTAGTCATATGTTGGTTGATATAAATTAATTAATTCTCCACCGTGTGCTTGAATTGTTGTCATTTTGTAAAATCCTCCTTAAGTAATTAACACAATATAATAAAAAGCACTTGAATCACGCAGTCATTTTTTCTTTTTCCGACTGCAGGCTTGCTCTTTTTCTTCTAGTCGTTCTAGCTAAGCTTAGAATACCTCCTGTAGCAATACATCCACTAGCTAGCACCACAAATGAATATAAGTCGCTTTCAAGTACTAATTTCACAAGAACATATGAGATTACGAGTGAAAATACAGGGGATACCACCCAAACCTTTAACATTTGAATGACCACTTCTCGCTGTTCTTTCGTAAATCCCGTTTTCGCTGCGCCTATTCCAATAATAGAAGACGTAGTGACCTGTGTAAGCGGTACTGGCAAACCAAACAGTGAAGCGACTGTAACAAGAGAAGCACCAGTACCCGAGATAATACAGCCTTCTCCTACAGAATAGCGAGTAATTTTTTTTCCGTTTGTTTCAATAACTCGGCCTCCTAGTAAAAGAGCTCCGAGCGCCACCGCCAATCCTCCTGCTATGACACCCGTTGTAGCATCCATTAATCCAGCTCCTACTAGAGGACCGACAGCATTTGCCACATTGTTCATTCCAGCTGAGAAGGCTTCAAAGAATCCCGTTGCAATAACTAAAATCGTTAAAACTCTTTTCCACTTTCCCTCTGCTTCTTTTTTATGCGCTCTGCGCTTTATCACTTTCCCAATCAAAAAAGCAATAACAAATGAAACTAGCGGAACAATAATCCAAAAAGACATGACAATTAAAAGTTTTTCTACATACAGAGATTGATAAGCTACCCCTACTCCAACAACTGAGCCAACTGTTACTTCACTTGTTGATAAAGGGATACCAATCAAATTCGCGAAAAAGAGTGACAGCGTTGCAGCAGCCAGAATGATAATAACTAATTCTACTGACAGCAGTTTTTCAGGTATGATACCTGAACTGATGGTTTTTACCACCTCACCGCCTCCGGTAACAGCTCCGAGCACAATTCCTACAGCACAGATGAACAGGGCCACTCTTCGCTTTTTAATTGCACCGGAGCCGTATGAAACGCCCATAGCAGCTGCTGCACCGCTTGCCCCAATATTCATTGCAAAAAAAAGCGCAATGATAAAGGCAACATATAAAAGCATCATTTATTCAGCTCTTTCGTATTTAAGATTCGTGTAATCCGCACTCCACTTTTTGTGTACCTGCCCATCTTCCTGAACGTAAATCGTCTACATTATAGGCAGGTGCGGTACAGGGCTCACAGCCGATACTTGGGTAGCCTTGATCATGAAGTTTGTTGTATGGCAAATCATGCTTATACACATAACGCCAAATTTCTTTCCATGACCAATGAATTAACGGACAAACTTTCACCTTCTTGAATTTCTCATCTTTATTAAAATAATTCGTGTTGGCACGAGACTCAGACTGCTCACGTCTCAAACCAGAAATCCACGCATCATAAGGAGCAAGGGATTCTCTTAGCGGAATGATTTTTCGAATTTGACAGCATAGGTTAGGCTGACTCTTCCAAAGCTCATCTCCATGTTTTTCAGCTTGTTCTGCAAGAGTTAAATCCGGCTTTTTCATATGAATACGTAAATCAGGGAAGCGTTCTTTAATTGCATCAATCACTTCATATGTTTCTTTAAAATGAACCCCTGTATCTAAAAAGACAATTTCAGCATCTTTTTTCACTTTTGAAATTAAATCAATTAACACGATTCCTTCGATCCCAAAGCTTGACGCATAAATAATTGAATCTCCGTAGGTATCATACGCCCACTGCAATGCTGAAAGGGCTCCTTTTGTTTCATCTTTACTGTCGAACTCTGGAAATGTATCGCTCCAGTTTTCGTACGTATATAAGTCTGCCATTTTCTCCACTCCAATTCTTAGTTATCCGCGTTATCCAATAAAAAAAGACGGTTTTACCCACTAGAATTGGATAAAACCGCCTCTAGTGTGTCTAGTCAGCGAAACTATTTAATTCTTACTTTGCTTCGGCGTGTTCAAAGGTTTGTTTTAAGTCGGGGTTTACAGTCATCGTTGTCCCTCCTCAAAATATCTCTTGCGCTATATCAAAATAAAAAGTCTTCCGTATTGAAAGACTGGGTAGGCAATAATTTTCACCTTATCTTTCAAAATGATACACACTTTGCTGGAATTAGCACCTTGCTAAGCAGGTTGCCGGGGTTCAGCGGGCCAGATCCCTCCACCACTCTTGATAAGCATTTTTTAAAAATTTTAGCATATTTAGAATATTTGTCAACATTAAAAATTATATATCCGATAAGAAAACTATACTTTAAATTCACAGAAATATCTATACTTTTATTTAAAACAACATATGTAAATTTAACCCAAATGTGAACATATCAGTTTATAAAACGCTTTCTTTTTTCCCCGACTTTTTATGTTCTCTTGCTAAATAAAATGCAAAATCTCTCTATAAAATTAATAACGGATTTATGAGCTTTACGGATAATTCACTCACATTAGCACACATTACAGATAACACTGACTGACAGATAGGAGCTATATAAGATGGAGAGACAACCCTTTCAATTAGACGATACAATTAAAAATAATGTGCGAACATATTTACAGCAGATTTCAACTGAAGCCTCTAATTTAATTAAACATTTAGACACGAGTGATCATTGTATTTTATGTGATTTTGAGGAGATGAGAAGGTTATTTCAAGATGTTCAAGCTACGGCCGCCTCTTATTACTTGCGTCATTACTTATCGCCTTATACATTTGAATACGCTGCTCTGTCCCTAGCTATTCATAACCTCTCTGAGAAACGTCACGGCGCTTTAATTGTCATTGAACGGGAACAAAATGTTGATCCTCTTATTCAAAAAGGAATGCCTATTCAAGCTCCTGTCAGCGCTACGCTAGTTGAGACACTGTTCTATCCAGGGACACCCTTACATGACGGAGCCGTCCTAATTAGAAATAATCAGCTTATTTCAGCTGCTAATGTTTTACCTCTCTCGTCTATTATTTCAACGAACAAAAAGTTGGGAACACGTCACCGTGCAGCAATTGGAATGTCGGAAAAATCGGATGCATTAATTTTAGTTGTATCTGAAGAAACAGGTAAAATTTCGTTTGCTCTTGATGGAAGCCTCTACCCTATTCACTCCAGCAAAAATATGATTTAAGAGCCCTTTCCTGATAAGCAGCCCTATCTTGACTTATCTATCCTTTCTCTTTAATATATTTCATAGTTTTTACATACTATAGATACGGGTGATGCATATGGCAATTTTAAAATTTGAACATGTAGGCGTTCAAGTAAAGGATATAGAAGAATCTATTGAGTTCTATACACAAAAAGTGGGATTGGAGCTCATCGAAACACTACCACATACCGATCCGTCTTTGAAGCTAGCTTTTCTAGGTTTAGAAGGCAATGTAATCGTAGAGTTAATTCAAGGGTATAACTCAAGCTTACCTAGTGAAGGTAAAGTTCATCATTTTGCGCTGGCAGTAGATGGAATTGAAGAGGAGTTTGAGCGTTTAAAATCAGCAGGCATTTCATTTGTGGAAGAAAACATTGTAACTTTGCCAAATGGAGCAAGATACTTATTTTTCTACGGTCCAGACAAAGAATGGATTGAATATTACGAAGTAAAAAGATAAAGATATCTTATACCTTCAGTGAAAAATGGTCATACTGTGGCTATGACTAATCACTGGAGGTTTTTTTATGATGGAATGGCTATTATTCCGACTTTTTCGTCGTTCTATTTTAGTGCGGCTTCTTTTTATTATCGGCTGCCTTGTTTTACTTTTCGGCATGCTTATACATTTCCTAGAGCCGCAAACGTTTGGGAATGTGTTTGAAGGAATTTGGTGGGTTATTATTACAATCTCTACTATAGGGTACGGTGATTTTGCTCCCACCACTACGATTGGAAGGTTAGCTGCAATTATTTTAGTCCTGGTTGGAACGGGATTTATTACTACTTATTTTGTCACGCTTTCTAAAATTGCTGTTTCCGCTGAGAGCGCTTATTTGGAAGGGAATTTAAAGTTTTATGGAAAAGATCACTTCATCGTTGTGGGGTGGAATGAGCGCGCCAAACTCGTGCTAGAGTCTTATCGCGACGCATTTCATAAAGAAGACATTGTTCTTATCGACGACTCTCTGACTAAAAACCCCATGATCTGTGATCGCGTTCATTTTATTAAAGGAAGTCCCTCTCACTATGAGGTATTAGAACTTGCCAATGCTCGGTGCGCAAAAAAAGTGCTGATTACTGCCGATCAGCATAAGACAGAAGAATATGCAGACATGAATACGATTGTTACGCTAGTCGCTCTGCAAGGATTGAACCCTTCTATTTACAGCATCGTTGAACTGTTAACAAAAAAGCATATTCAAAATGCGCAAAATTTAGGGGTAAATGAAATGATTAAAACAAACGAGTTGATTAGTCAGGTCATGTACGAACATATTTTTGTGAAAAAATTAGAGAGTTTAAGAAAAGAATAATCCTTTCAATTATTGAAGCAGCGCCTCTTCTGCCTCTCTAATTAGCTCTTCTCCTAAGCTGATATACTTTTCTGGAAATGAAGCGTCTGCGTCTTGGGGTTCTGCAAACTGGTTAAATGAAGCACCCACGTTTCCATTGTGAACATTGTCATCTAAGCCAATTTGATACTTATGTGAAAGTAAAAATGGCGTACCAATCTGTACGGTTGTTCCTTTAGAATCCAGTTCTCCATTCGTAGCTGTAAACGGGATGCGTAAAAACTGATAGCCGACTTCATCATTCATCTTATAGTCGAATGAACCATGATCATAATCCCAATTTCCTCCAATGTTATACCCAAGCGGCTTAAGCGTTTTTTCTAATTCATAAAGCTTGAATAATGTGCCGTCTAATCTTGAAGATAATTCAATCATCTTATCCCTCCTCTGTTTTAACATGTCCTTTTTCCAGCTTTTTATCCTTTATCTCAAAAGCAAAAAAGTTCACCTTCTAACAAGAAGGTGAACTTTTTATTTATTTCAAACGCTTTTCTAATTCTGCTTTTTTCTCTTCAAAACCAGGTTTTCCAAGAAGAGCAAACATATTTACTTTGTATGCTTCTACTCCCGGCTGATCAAATGGGTTTACGCCTAATAAATAGCCGCTGATTGCGCATGCTTTTTCGAAGAAATATACAACATATCCAAATGTATACTCATCTAGCGCTGGAATGTTCACAACTAAGTTTGGAACGCCTCCGTCTGTGTGAGCAAGCATTGTACCTTGGAACGCTTTTTTATTTACAAAGTCAACTGTTTCACCAGCTAAGTAATTTAGTCCATCTAAGTCCGCTGCATCTTCTTCAATTGTTAGCTCATGACGAGAATCTTGAACTTGTACAATTGTTTCAAAAATATCACGGCGACCTTCTTGTACATATTGACCTAAAGAATGAAGATCCGTTGAGAAGTTAGCAGATGAAGGGTAAATACCTTTTTGGTCTTTTCCTTCACTTTCACCAAATAACTGTTTCCACCACTCAGCAAAGTACTGAAGAGCTGGCTCATAGTTAATCAGCATTTCAATTGTTTTTCCTTTATTATAAAGAACATTACGAGCTACAGCATATTGATAAGCTGCGTTTTCTTCTAGCTCTGATGATGAAAATGCTTCTTGAGCATCAGCTGCCCCTTTCATCATTTGTTCGATATCAAGACCTGCAGCGGCGATTGGTAATAAGCCAACCGCTGTTAATACAGAATAACGGCCGCCTACATCATCTGGAATAACAAATGTTTCATAGCCTTCTTCGTCCGCTAATGTTTTTAATGCGCCGCGCGCTTTATCTGTTGTTGCATAAATACGCTTGCGTGCTTCTTCTTTGCCGTATTTCTCTTCTAATAATTTACGGAAGATACGGAAAGCAATCGCCGGTTCTGTTGTTGTACCAGATTTTGAAATAACATTAATAGAGAAATCTTTATCTTGTAAAACATCCATTAGGTCTTTCATGTATGTTGAGCTGATGTTGTTACCAGCAAAAATAACTTGCGGAGTTTTACGCTGTTCTTTTGATAATGTGTTATAGAATGAATGCTGAAGCATTTCAATAGCAGCACGAGCACCTAAGTAAGATCCTCCAATACCAATAACAATTAATACATCTGAATCCGATTTAATTTTTTCTGCACTTTTTTGAATGCGTGCAAATTCTTCTTTGTCATACTCCGTAGGAAGGTCTACCCATCCTAAAAAGTCGTTCCCAGCACCTGTTTTTTCATGAATTGAATGGTGAGCTACTTTCACGGCATCACGTAAGTATGTAAGTTCATGTTCACCAAAAAATGATAACGCGTTTGAATAGTCAAAACGAACATGTGTCATAGTCTGTTCCTCCATTAAAATATCTTTATTTTCCACTTTATCGAAACTGTTAGCTGAATTCAAGGGAATCCACTTACAATTTGACACAATCATTATAGTTTGTTGAAACTGCAATCATTGTATGTACCCTTTTATTTAACGATAAATTCAGTTATGAAGTCAACTAATGTTCTTTGATTAAAAAACGTAATTCATGCACGATTACGCAAATAATAAGCAAATAAAAAACGACTAAAGAGTGGTCTTCAATCGTTTTTCATTTGCTTACCGGATGGTGAAATATAGTTCATTTCACCTATCTTTACATATTGTCTCGGTTTATAAGAAGCTTTTAACAGGGAAGAGTCTATTGATATAGAATTTTCAGCTTCGTTTTTAGAAGTGAGTAGCATCCTGTTTTCTTCTTTCATTTCTAAGTGATTATTTAGTACAAATCCGCTCATACATAATGCGCTAAAAATGAGAAAACTGATGGTTATTTGTTTCCTATACATTTCCATCACCTCACTCTTAGAGTGACAATTTCACCTGATTTTTATACGTCTAAAAAAATTTTTTTATGTTTTTTTTATGGATTTTGTGACGAGTTTCTATTTATTTAATAAGGTTTGAAAAATCCGCTGATACTAAGAATTAGCATGGATGCATGCATAATTAAATTATTATATAATCGGTTACAGAATTGAATATCACAAGGAGGTTTGTCTTTTGTCGTGGTTGCACTTGGTGATTTTATCGCCTTTTTTATTAGCCTTTTTTGTCCCGCTTCTGTATAGGAAATTCCAGCGTATTCATACAGGGTGGTTCGTTTTACCTCTCCCACTTGTGTTGTTCATTTATTTCACACAATATATCAGTGGTGTTTCTAAAGGGGAAACCTACCTACATTCAATGAAATGGATACCTAGTCTGGGCATTAACTTTGATGCTTATGTGGATGGACTCGGTCTTCTATTTTCTCTGTTAATCACTGGAATTGGGACACTTGTTATTTTTTACTCCATTTATTATCTTTCTAAGACAAAAGAAGCGCTGCATTCGTTTTATGTCTATTTGCTTCTTTTTATGGGGTCTATGCTAGGAGTTGTATTATCAGACAACTTAATGAGTCTTTACAGCTTTTGGGAATTAACAAGCCTTTCATCTTTTTTATTGATTGGTTATTGGTACAAACGAGAGAAATCTCAATACGGAGCCTTAAAATCTATGCTCATTACCGTATTCGGAGGACTTTCCCTATTAGCAGGAATTGTACTTTTATATGTCATGACAGGTACTTTCAGCATACGCGAAATTATCTCAAACGTAGATGTGGTTACATCAAGTCATCTATTTATTCCAGCTCTAGTCCTCATTTTATTAGGGGCCTTTACAAAATCTGCTCAGTTTCCTTTTCATATTTGGCTGCCAGATGCAATGGAAGCTCCAACCCCAGTGAGTGCATACCTTCATTCAGCTACAATGGTAAAAGCGGGAATTTATCTTTTAGCAAGACTAAGCCCTGTTTTTGCTATAAGTGCCACTTGGTTTTTTGTTATTTCAATCATAGGACTAATTACACTGTTTTGGGGCTCATTTTCAGCAGTAAAGCAACAAGACTTGAAAGGCATTTTAGCTTTTTCAACAATTAGTCAGCTTGGGATGATTATGTCACTTATAGGAGTAGGTAGCGCAGCTATTCACTATGATTTTTTAGACGATAATATCTACTTAGTGGCTCTTACTGCAGCAGTTTTCCATTTGATTAACCACGCTACCTTCAAAGGCAGCTTGTTTATGGTAGTAGGCATTGTCGATCATGAAACAGGCACGCGTGACATTAGAAAGTTAGGCGGGTTAATGAGCTTCATGCCTGTCACATTTACCATTGCTATCATTGGGGGATTTTCAATGGCAGGTCTCCCTCCCTTTAACGGATTTTTAAGTAAAGAGATGTTTTTTACAGGCATGGTAAACGTGACAAAAATGGATATGTATAGCATGCAGACGTGGGGAATTTTGCTGCCTATCATCGCTTGGGTGGGAAGTATTTTTACGTTCGTCTATAGTATGATTCTTATCTTTAAAACCTTTACAGGCAAATACCAGCCCGAAAAGTTGGAGAAGAAGCCGCATGAAGCACCAGTAGGCATGCTGATTTCACCGGTTATTTTAGCATCACTGGTTGTTATTTTTGGCTTTGCTCCTAATTTATTAGAATCAACTCTTATTGAGCCAACAATGGCCTCTATCGCACCTAGCCTGCTAGAGGCAGGTAAAGAATATCAAGTGCATATTAAATTTTGGCACGGCTTTACGCCAGAATTATTTATGACGCTAGGGGTCATTACATTTGGTATTTTGTTGTTTATGACACTTCAAAAGTGGTCAAAAATTTATACACGATTTCCTTCTTCTTTAACGCTTAACAACGGATATAATTATGGCATTAAAGGGCTGGAAAAAGGCTCAACGCGCATCATGAAAACATTAATGACAGGATTTATTAGAGACTATCTTTTAATCATTTTTACTTTCATAGGCATTTTACTTCTCGTAACGCTCTTTTCTCAGAATGCCTTTGCGATTGATCTAAAAGATACTGCTTCTATCGGCGTTTATGAAGCCATACTAGCAGTTGTAATGGTTGCGGCTACTATTACAACTTTATTGGCAAAATCACGCCTCACAGCCATTATTTCGCTGGGAGTTGTCGGCTATACACTTTCTTTATTTTTCGTATTATTCCGCGCTCCTGACTTAGCTTTGACTCAATTAGTTATTGAGACTGTATCCGTATCACTGTTTTTACTATGTTTCTACTACTTGCCGGAGTTTCGGAAGCGAAAAGTAAGGGTGAAGTTTCAACTGCCAAATTTACTGGTTGCCCTTCTTGTAGGAACGACCGTTACATTGCTTGGCATATCAGCAAACAGTACAAAACTATTTGAATCCATTTCACATTACTTTATTGAAAACAGTTATGAAAAAGCAGGCGGCGAAAACATGGTGAACGTGATTCTTGTTGATTTCCGCGGATTTGATACATTATTTGAAATTACTGTACTTTGTATAGCAGCTCTTGCTATCTATGGCATGATTCGTCTTCGGTTAACAAAGGAGGAAGAAGAATGAAAAAAAATGATTTGATACTACAAACCACAACGAAAGTAGTCACGTTCATTATTATCATTTTTGCCATTCATCTTTTCTTTGCAGGTCATTATACACCCGGGGGAGGGTTTGTTGGGGGACTTACTACCTCAGCAGCCCTTGTATTACTACTGCTGGCTTTCGATATAAAAACGGTATCGAAAGTCATCCCATTTGACTATAAGAAGGTGGCGGCCTCTGGACTGCTGCTAGCTATTTTAACGGGGCTTGGGTCATTTATTTTCAAAGTCCCATTTCTGACTCACACATATAGCTACTTTAACCTTCCCCTTCTCGGGAAAACATCTTTAGCTACCGTTGTGCTGTTTGATTTAGGCGTATATCTAGTAGTTGTTGGTGTTACGATGACCATTATTCAAACGATTGGAGAGAGTGAATAGTGGAAATATTAATGTCCATAGTGGCAGGGATTCTATTCACTGCCGCTGTATATCTCATGTTATCCCGCAGTTTACTGCGAATTATTATTGGAACAGGCTTATTAAGCCACGGTGTTCACCTGTTGATTTTAACGATGGGCGGATTAAAAGGGGGGAGTGTTCCCCTTCTGGGAGAAAAGGCTTCTTCTTATACAGATCCTTTACCTCAAGCCCTCATTTTAACTGCCATTGTCATAAGCTTTGGCGTCACTTCTTTTTTCCTTGTACTAGCTTACAGGGCTTATCAAGAACTCGGAACAGACGATATGGACAAGTTAAGGGGAAATGAACATGACGAGTAATTTTGTAATCATCCCACTGCTTATCCCGTTTGTTGTAGGTGTTGTGCTCATTTTTTTCAAAGACAATATTAAACTTCAAAGGATAATCAGTGTTTTATCATTAATCACCACCACTGCTTTTGCTGCATATTTGGTACAGTTGGTTCAATCAAAAGGTGTTTTAACTCACGAGCTTGGGAACTGGAAACCTCCTTTTGGAATTATTCTAGTAGCGGACATGTTCGCTTCCCTTCTCGTACTTACTGCTAGTATCGTAACACTATGCTGCGTTCTTTTTGCTTTTCATACAATTGGCGAAAGACGTGAACACTTTTACTTTTATTCGTTTGTACAGTTTTTATTAGTAGGCGTATTTGGCGCTTTCTTGACAGGTGATATCTTTAACTTATTTGTCTTTTTTGAAGTCATGCTTATGTCTTCGTACGCTCTCATTGTAATTGGCGGTACAAAAGCACAGCTTCGAGAGTCTCTTAAGTATATTTTAGTCAATGTCATTTCATCTGCTTTGTTTGTAATTGCTGTTGCTTATTTGTACGCCGTAACAGGAACTCTCAACATGGCAGACCTTTCGCAGCGAATTGCAGAGGCTAATCAGCCGGGAATTTTAACAACCATTGGCATGCTTTTATTTATTGTATTTGCATTAAAAGCAGCTTTATTCCCAATGTATTTTTGGCTTCCAGGTTCGTACAGTGCGCCTCCACCCGTTATCATCGGGTTGTTTGGTGCATTGCTCACAAAAGTAGGCGTTTATTCGATTTTCAGGACTTTCACTTTACTGTTTTACCATCATCCTGAATTCACTCATCAAATTATCGGCTACGTTGCGCTTTTGACTATCGTTGTTGGTGCAGTAGGCGCCATTGCTTATTCGGATGTGAATAAAATTTTAATTTATAATATTATTATTGCTGTCGGAGTCATTGTCTACGGTGTAACTTTAACAACAAAAGCAGGTTTTGAAGGAGCCATTTATTATTTAATTCACGACATGATTATTAAAGCAGCTCTCTTCCTTCTTGCTGGAAGCATCATTCGAATAACTGGAACAACAAAATTAAAGAAAATGGGTGGGTTAATTAAAGACTATCCGCTGCTTGGCTGGATGTTTTTTATCGCTACTATTTCGTTGGCAGGAATTCCTCCCCTAAGCGGCTTTATTGGAAAATTCCTTTTAGTTCAAGGCGGTTTAGAATCAGAGAGCTACACGTTTGTAGGAGTTTTACTCGTTTCAAGCCTGCTCGTTTTATATTCTGCCATTAAGATTTTCATGAGCTGCTTCTGGGGTGAACCTACGCTTTCTTCTGAGCATGAAAAAGTATCCCTTAAAGGTATTCTATACCCATCCGCTATCTTACTTGCTGTTTCTGTCTTTTTAGGACTAGGTGCAGAAGCTGTTATTCCTTATGTGTCGACAGCCGCTCAAACGCTTATGGATCCTTCAATTTATATCCAATCGGTGTTAAAGGAGTAGATCTGCATGTCATTTCAACTATTATTAAACG
Source organism: Priestia sp. D51 (assembly GCF_053345675.1). Lineage (NCBI taxonomy): Bacteria > Bacillati > Bacillota > Bacilli > Caryophanales > Bacillaceae > Priestia > Priestia sp. D51. The sequence goes on from NZ_JBLTIR010000005.1 coordinate 18,921, forward strand.
TAATCATTGCATTCACATGGATGTTTTTGAGAGGGATTTGGACACTACCTTCCTTTATTATAGGATTTTTCTGGGGAGCGGTACTGCTGTTTGTTTTCCGCCGTTTTTTTCACAGACGTTTTTACCTGCATAAAGTATATGCGATCATTAAGCTGCTGTTTATTTTCATACGAGAATTATTCAAAGCCAATATTGCAGTGACGAAAGACGTATTGCGCCCTCAATTAAATATTCAGCCAGCCATCTTTGCAATGCCAACCTGTCTGGAGAGTGAATGGGAAATTACCATTCTTTCTCTTTTAATTACGCTAACGCCAGGCACACTGGTAATGGATGTATCAGATGATAATTCTACTATCTATATTCATGCAATCAATACCGACGATATTGATGACATTATTACAGATATTCAGCAAACATTCGAAAAAGCTATTATGGAGGTGAGTCGTTAAATGCTCGATATTTTTCTAAACGTTTCGCTCGTTCTCATTTCTGCTTCAACTATTGGGTTTGTTTACCGAGTGGTAAAAGGTCCGTCAACTGCTGACCGAGCAATGGCCCTTGATGCTATTGGAATTAACATCATTGCTATCACGGCCATCATCTCGATTATTTTTCGAACTCAGGCTTTTTTCGAAGTCATTTTACTGCTAGGCATCATAGCCTTTGTAGGTACCGTTGCTTTTTCTAAGTTTTTAGAGAAAGGAGAAGTGATTGAATATGAACGTGATCAGTGAAATCATTGTAGGAGCTTTGGTACTCATAGGGTCTCTTCTGACAGTTGTGACCATGATTGGGCTTATTCGTTTGCCTGATACGTACACAAGAAGTCATGCTGCCTCCAAAAGTGCTACCTTAGGCGTTCTGTTTATATTAGTGGGCTGCTTACTCTACTTTTGGATTGACACTGGCCATATTAGTGCACGGTTAATTTTAGCGATTGCCTTTGTGTTTATCACCTCTCCTATTGCTGGGCATTTACTAGGAAGAGCAGCTTATTACAGCGGAGTTCCTCTTTCTGATAAAACCGTTCGGGATGATTTGAAAACCAAACAGCAGAAAAAGCTTACCCATCATGAATAAAAAAAACGCCGTGCGGTTTGCACGGCGTTTTTTATCGAGAATCTTATAAAGAAGCGCGTAGGATTGCTAGTACATCTTCTTTGTTTAATTTTTTAAATTTACCAAATTCACCTTTGGCCATTGCACGATCAGCCATAAGATCTAATTTGTCTTCGCCAATATCATAATCAGCTAAGCGAGTTGGTGCACCTAGGCTTGACCAGAATTCACGAAGCTTATCCACACCTTCAAGTGCTACTTCTTTATCTGTCTTACCTTCCGTATCTACGTTAAATACGCGTACAGCTACTTGCTTGAAGCGATCTACGTTCTCATCCATTACGTGTTTCATCCAGTTCGGGAATAAAATTGCGAGTCCACCCGCATGTGGAATATCATATACAGCTGATACCGCATGCTCAATATTATGAGTAGCCCAATCGCCTTGGTGTCCCATTTGTAACATACCGTTTAATGCGATGGTACCATTATATAAAATCGTTTCACGTAACTCGTAGTTTTCTAAGTCGTTTAATAATTTTGGTCCCGTTTCAATAACCGTTTGTAGCACACCTTCACACATGCGATCTTGAAGCGGCGTATTTGTTGCAGCATGGAAATATTGTTCAAATACGTGGCTCATCATGTCAACCATGCCATAAACTGTTTGATTTTTTGGTACAGTAAATGTATTAACCGGATCTAAAATAGAGAATTGAGGGAATGTTGCCGGACTGCCCCAGCCGTATTTTTCTTGTGTTTCCCAATTTGTAATAACAGAACCAGCATTCATTTCTGAACCTGTTGCTGCTAATGTTAGCACTGTTCCAAATGGAAGAGCTTCAGCTGCGAATACGTCGCGGTTAATGATGTCCCATACGTCGCCATCATATTTTGCGCCAGCTGCGATTGCTTTTGTACAATCGATTACGCTTCCTCCACCTACTGCAAGTAAAAATTCAATACCGTTTTCTTTACAAATATCGATTCCTTTGCGAACAGTTGTCAGACGAGGATTCGGTTCTACTCCCGCTAACTCATGTACTTCTGCATTCATGTCATTCAGTACATCCATTACTTGATCGTATAAACCGCTGCGTTTTACACTTCCTCCGCCGTATACTAATAATATCTTTTTACCAAAGCGACTTGCTTCTGTTTTTAATTGCTCTAATTGACCTTTACCAAAAATTAATTTTGTAGGATTATAAAATGTAAAATTGTTCACTATAAACTCCTCCTTACGAGCTTGATTACATGCATCATTATGAAGAACAACTTTTTGATTGTAAAGAAAATTGACTTCCTAAAGATTATTCCCTGTTGGCTAGATGCTCACCCCATCCAAATGAACGTTTATTTGTCTGTATCTTCCAAAAGCAAATATGCATATTTCCCTCTAAAAAAAGCAGGCTAATAAGTGAACTACAAAACAAGGAGGGTTCATCATGAGTGGTATTCAACGTATTGCGCTCGTATTAACGATTATTGGAGCAATTAACTGGGGACTTATTGGCTTTTTTCAATTTGATTTAGTAGCAGCAATCTTCGGCGGTCAAACATCTGCTTTCTCCCGCATTATTTATGGATTGGTTGGAATCGCAGGACTGATTAACCTAGGTCTATTATTTAAACCTTCTGCTGAAGTAGAGCGTACAGAACCTAGAACGGAACATTAAAAAAAGAAGGATAGCTAAGCTATCCTTCTTTTTTCTTATTTCTTAATTAGATCTTCGCGGTTTGATTGCTCAATCCACTCTTCTAATTTTTCTTTTAATGTGTTGAATCCTTGAGTAGATTCAGTATGAACTGTTGCTTGACCTTGACGCTTTTTAGCAGGTTTTTTAGGTGCAGAAGCTTCAGTTTTTTCTGGAGCTGGCTCAGTTGCACGAATAGATAAACCAATTTTACCAGTTGACTCATCAACAGATAAAACTTTAACGTTTACTTCGTCTCCTACTGATAAATGTTCGTTAATATCTTTAACGAAGCCATGTTTTACTTCTGAGATATGAACTAATCCTTGAGTTTCTTCATTTAATGCAACGAATGCACCGTATGGTTGAATTCCTGTTACTTTACCTTTTGTAACAGTACCGATTTCAAATTTTGACATATAAACACTCCTAGATACCTTATTATTTTCACCATTATAGCCAATTTAAAATTATAGCACAGTTCATAGATTGAATCAAAAAGTAGTTATACTATATTTATTATTTACCAATTTCGTCACAAATATAAACTAACACTACATTTCATCATAGCAAAAAAGATATTATATCAAACCGTCTATACGATATGACATAATATCTTATTTTTATTATAACTTATTTTCAACAAAACGGCTAATCCGTTTTATGGATTCTTCTAATGATTCCATTGAAGAGGCGTATGAACAGCGAATATGTCCCTCTCCGCCTTTTCCAAATACATTGCCTGGCACGACGGCTACTCGTTCTTCAAGCAAAAGCTGCTCAGCGAATTCTTCCGATGACAATCCCGTTTTCGTGATAGACGGGAATACATAAAACGCTCCTCCGGGAGAATGGCATTCCAGACCAATTTGATTTAATGACTTCACCATATAGTTCCGTCTTCTGCGATAGCTTTTTCTCATCTCTTCTACGTCATGCTGCCCGTTTTGTAGTGCTTCAATTGCTCCATACTGGGCCATGGTAGGCGCGCACATCATTGTATACTGATGAATTTTCAGCATTGCTTTAGCAATCTCAGTTGGTGCACATATGTACCCAAGACGCCATCCAGTCATAGCAAACCCTTTAGAAAAGCCTGAAATAATAATAGTTCGTTCTTTCATTCCTTCTAAAGAAGCAATAGATGTAAATTCTTCATCATATGTTAATTCTGCATATATTTCATCCGTGATAACAAGCAAGTCATGCTTGATTACAATATCCGCAATAGCCTGCAACTCTTCTTTAGATAGCGAACTTCCTGTTGGATTATTAGGAGAACATAAAAGAAGGGCTTTCGTGTTACTTGTAATGACTTCTTCAATCTGTCTAGGCTGTAGTTTAAACTCTGTTTCCGCCGTTGTTTCAATTGCCACAGGAACTCCTCCTGCTAGCGAAATTAACGGGCTGTAAGACACAAAGTTTGGCTCCACGACAATAATCTCATCTTCAGGGTTAATCAAAGCTCGCATTGTAATGTCTAAAGCCTGACTTCCTCCAACGGTCACAATAATATCATCTTTATAATCATACGAGACGTTAAAATTTCTTTTCATATACTTCATAATTTCAAAGCGGAGCTCTAAAAGCCCCGCATTTGCTGTATAAGAGGTATATCCTCTTTCCAACGATAAAATACTCGCTTCTCGAACAGCCCAAGATGTGACAAAATCAGGTTCACCTACTCCAAGAGAGATGACGTTATCCATACTTGCTGCTAAATCAAAAAAGCGGCGAATACCTGAAGGTTTCAGCTGTTGTACAGTTGTTGACAAGCGCTCTTTCATTACGGAGACACCACGATTCTGCGATCTTCATCGCCTTGGTCGTAGATGGTACCATCGTGCTTGTATTTTTTCATAATAAAGTGAGTCGTTGTAGATAAAACAGAGTCTAGCGTAGAAAGCTTTTCAGAAACGAAAAATGCTACTTCAGACATTGATTTTTCTTCAATAATAACAGACAAATCATATGCTCCTGACATTAGGTACACGGATTTTACTTCTTGAAAACGATAGATGCGCTCCGCAATCTCGTCAAAGCCTACTCCTCGCTTTGGTGCAACTTTTACATCTATCATAGCTGTGACGCCCTCATGTCCATCTACTCGTCTCCAGTTAATATCAGCTGAATATTGCACAATTACTTTTTCTCTCTCTAGCTTTTTAACAATATTAGAGGTTTCTTCAAACGTTAAATCCACCATTTTTGAAATACTATCTATTGAAATACGGCTATTTTTTTCTAGAATTTCTAAAATTTCTAACTCTTTTTCTTCTAAGAACACCGCGTTCCCCTCCTACACCGATTAAATTTTTTCACTTTTTCCATTATATCAAATTTAAACACATCTTTAATGTGAAATCTATACCGGTAATTGAGTTTCATTTTATAGATTGCTGGAAATTAGGACAGACTAGAAAGAAAAAGATGGAGTGAAACAAATTGACTGACTCTAAAATTACTTGCCATCAGCGTACTTTTAATGGCGTCAATGTTTACTACGAATGCCATAACTATCACCCTGATAAACCAGCTATTGTATTTATTCACGGCTTTTTATCATCCAGTTTTAGCTTTCGGCGTTTAATTCCTTTATTTGAAGATACGTTTTCTATCATTACGCTGGACCTTCCGCCATTTGGGCGAAGTGAAAAATCGTTAACCTTTCAATACTCGTATAAAAACTTAGCCAAAATTGTCATCGAGTTGATTGAATACTTAAAATTGAAAGATGTTGTACTATCGGGACACTCAATGGGAGGACAGGTTTGTTTAAACGTAGCAAAATTAAAGCCTTCTTGTGTATCAAAACTCGTTCTTCTGTGCAGCTCAGCTTATTTAGGCCCTTCACATTATGGGTTGGTCATGTCTTCTTATGTTCCCTTCTTTTATCTGTGGGTAAAAACGTGGCTGTCTCGCAAAGGTGTATTAGGTAACTTGCAAAATGTCGTATTTGATCATCAGTTAATCGACGAAGAAATGATTGATGGCTATACTGAACCCTTTTTGGATGACCGTACGTTTATGGCTTTAACAAGAATGATTCGTGATCGAGAAGGAGACCTCTCCTCAAAGGATTTGCAGCACATAAAAAAACCAAGTTTACTCATTTGGGGAGAAGAAGACCGAGTTGTCCCTTTACATCTCGGACGTAAATTAAAAGATGATTTGACAGACTCTACCTTTATCTCGTTAAAGGAAATTGGACATCTTTTACCAGAAGAGTGTCCCGACATTGTGCAGTCTCATATGGTCGATTTCTTGTACGGTGAAAAAGCCCTGTCTCAATAATGACGGAGCGAGTTCATATATTTCACACGAGGCGCTAACTTTAATAAAAAATTTATTAGTGGTGCTTCAGCCAATTTTCCCACTTTCTTTATTGACTTCACAAGTTAACTTCGTTGACAAACGTATTAAAAATAAGCAAACTATTATATTAAAAAAGGGGGTACTTTTATTGTCTACTTATTCTTTTGATCAATTAATTAATCGTACAGGTACGCAGTCCGTAAAGTGGGACAAAACGGATCTCGTTTTTGGAGCAAAAGATGTTCTGCCTTTTTGGGTAGCTGATATGGATTTCCAAGCGCCGCCTAATGTTCTTCAAACCATTAATGAGCGTGTCAAACACGGTATTTTCGGCTACACTTCCCCTACAGAATCTACGGCAAATGCTTTATCATCTTGGGTAAAAAACAAGCATCAGTGGACCATTGATCATGAATGGATTACATACAGTCCAGGAGTTGTATTTGCCCTGAGTATGGCTATTCAAGCATTTACGGAACCTGGAGATTCAATTTTAATTCAACCTCCAGTTTATACTCCGTTTTTCAACATGATAGAGGTAAATGATCGAGAAGTTGTTGAAAATCCGTTAAAACTTGCGGGCGATAAATACGAAATTGATTTTGCAGATTTAGAGAAAAAATTTGCAGAAGGCGTAAAATTAATGATTCTTTGCAGTCCTCATAATCCAGTAGGACGCGTGTGGACAAAAGAAGAACTGAAGAAGCTTGCCGATCTTTGTCAAAAATACAATGTATTAATTGTTTCAGATGAAATTCATTCTGATCTAATTTACCATCCTTATAAACACATTCCCATCAGCATGGTGAGTGAAGATGCAGCCAATCGAACCATTACGTGTATGGCCCCTAGCAAAACATTCAATATACCAGGACTTCAAGCTTCAGCTATTATTATTCCAAATGAGAAGCTGCGCACACAGTATGTTCAGCAGCAGCAAAAACAAGGTTTCTCTAATCTAAATACATTTGGAATCATTGGTTTAGAAGCAGCTTACAGCGAAGGTGGCGAATGGCTAGAAGCACTGCTTGTGTATCTGAAGAAAAATGTAGATCTCGTGACAGGGTTTATAAGTGAACACTTACCTGAACTGCGAGTCATTCAGCCGGAAGGAACTTATCTACTATGGATTGACTGCAACAAGCTGCACTTATCAGAAGAAGAATTACATGAACGTTTATTAGAAAAAGGCAAAATCGCCGTAGAAAAAGGCGAAAAATACAGTTCCACATATGGAAAAGGTTTTATTCGCTTGAACATTGGCTGTTCACATGAACAACTTCAAGAAGGATTAAATCGCTTAAAAATAGCTTTAACGTAAAAAACAGCGTTCTTTCTCACGAAAGAACGCTGTTTTTAATGTTTTTTTGAAATAACTCCGCACGCGATTCGCTTGCCAGAATTACCTGATGGCTCTGTCATTCCATCATCACCTTGTTCAGTAATTACAAGAGAGGAACCATCCATACGCTTAACGAGAGACGTCTTTCCTTCTTTTAACGTGACTTGAGGAACCATATCCGTTCCTTTATACGTCTGATCGTCTTCTACCACAATATTTTTCATATCGCCTAAATGTGGTCCTTTTGGATTTAACAGTCCGTGTTTCTTTTTATCAGGATCAAGGTGATTTCCTGCACTTTTAAAGTTAGGAGCTTTGCAAATCCCCATTTCATGAATATGTACGCCGTGTTCGCCAGGTGGAAGTCCGCTTAAATCGTACGTAAACTCAATTCCATCAGCCTGCTCTTTCAATTTGACTGTACCGATGCTATCTCCATCTGCGTTATAGACTTTGACTTCTTTATTGGATATTTCTTTTTCCATACACCCCGTTAACAAGAAAAAAGGCACGGTTCCAATGAGTAGTAGTTTTTTCATGTTGCCCTCCAATCGCATACGCACTAGCGAAAGTTTTAGATGTCTTTCCATAGATTGTCCAGCAACATGTCATTTTAAACGCTTACATTTTATTTGCATTTCATTAGAGTGACTTCTTATTTTCTTGTTCTTTCAACTTTGCTTCTAATTCCTTCGTTTTTTCTTCTTCTTTTTTAGACACCTTGATGATGAACCGCCAGACTGCAACTGCTGCTAGTACAAAAATCGCCATTGTAGCAAAAGCAGGAATATATTCTGTTTTATCTTCCGGAAAATAAAGCAAAAACATTAAATACATCATGTACAACATCCTTTCATAGAAACGGTAGTAGGTTTTGATTTATACTGTTTATAACAAACACTTTACTTAAAGGAGATCTGGCAATATGACATTTACAATTGGTCAAACCGTTACAGCACTTTATAAAACCGGGAAATACATCGGTGAAATTACACAAGTTCGAGATCTGCATTATGTTGTACGAATTCAAGCTGTGTTGAAGCATCCAGAACAAGGTGACTTACATAATCCTGGACAAGTGGACGTACCTTTTTTTCACGAGCGAAAAGCACTTGCGTTTCGAGAGCAGGCCAACATTCCTCAAAAAATGGTTCATCTCTATGAAGACAGCGTTCCTGATTATAAGCATTCACTAAAAAAAGCCCTTGAATTAAAGATAGCTGAACAACAAGCCAAAGATAGCGCTTTTGCTCAAGCAAGTATTACCTGTTTAGAAGAGTTAAAAAAAGAGTACGGTATTCATTAAGCAAAAAGCCAAATTCACATAGAAGTGATTTGGCTTTTATAATGCAAATTTATTTAATACTTTTGAAAAATCGATTCGATCTCCTATGGTCGTTGGCTCCGGCTTTTGAAGGTACCGCTTATCTTTTTCTACAAGCTTAAAGATGTTGAGTGTCGTCATCGCATCGTCAAGCGCGCAGTGGTGCTTTCCAGTTCCTTCTTTACCATACTCTTGCACAGCTTTCCAAAGGCCGGTTTGATTTTGATCTCCAAAAAAGCGCTTATACTCCATCGAAAGATCAATTTCTTTACCTGTAAAAGGAAACGGCACCTTATTTTTTTGACAGCACTGCCTTAATACTTTCATATCCATGTTTCCCCATGTAATAATCGTGCTGTTTTTATACATGCCCAGTCGCTGTACAAGCTGCTCTAGCGTAATTCCTTCATTTACTTGATTTTGTTCGATATGGAGAAATGATTTACAGCGCTCAGTTAATTTTGTAAAGTGTGTAGGCTGTACGTAAGAGGAGAAACGATCAATGATTTCTTGATTTTTAACAAACACCAAACCAACTTCAATGATTTCCGGAAAAAAGCCTTTTGGAAAACCTTTATACTCTGGCATTGTAAATTCAAAATCAATGAATAAATACTGAGAGTTCTTATCCAATATTATCACCCCTTTGTAAAATAAACCGCCCTACTATATTAATGCTATTATAGCACGATTGAACAATCGGAAGGTCTATTTTCTGTTCTTATTTTTAATATTATGAATATTCTAGTTGCTGAATAAAAAGAATACTTTACTACTACTATATTCTAGAGCATGTCTCTATGCGCAGGGTAACTGTCACGAATAGACATAATTTCGCTTCTTTTTTTTACCTATTTTTTCACTTTTTTATGTATCCGCTCTTCCAAATTCTCTTTAAGCTCTCACATCAGTGTGTGAGGTGCTCCTCCTGACTTCAAAAGCATACCTCACACCTTTTAGACTAAGCCTTTCTTATATTTAAGCTTTAGGCAGAATAGCAAGCGTGCACCGGGATATACAGATTAAATTCTCTTCTTCATCTTGAATTTTCACTTCCCAAACCGCTGTTTTTTTTCCTTTATGTAAAGGAACGCCTATAGCTGTAACTGTTCCATCTTTTTTCCCTTTGATGTGATTAGCATTAATCTCTAAACCCACGCAGATTTCTTTTTCAATATCTACACTTTTAATAGCACCTAGACTAGCCACAGTTTCGGCTAACGCCACCGATGCTCCTCCGTGCAAAAGCCCGAATGGCTGACGCGTTCGCTCATCAACAGGCATCGTCGCTTCCACTCTTTGTTCACTTGCGCTAATAATCTCAATTCCTAATGCTTCTAACAGCGTATCTTTTGTTTTCATATACATACCTCCCTTTGTACCTAGTATACAATAACGGTTTTGCTACAACATATACGAACCCTCTACATATACATAATAAAAATCCGTTTTTTAGGAGGATTCTTATATGAAACCATTTGCTCCCTTGTCTTACTACTGGCCATCGTACTACATGCCTCACCCTTATACATACAGGGTACCTAGCTTACCTGAGGCGGACATAGCGACTTTCCAGCAATCTCTTAAAGTGATTCCCTCTACCATGCAAAGCGCTACCATATTTATTCAAAGAGCTAACGCTTCGCCAGCTTTAATAAAAAAAATAAAAGCTGCTGCTCAAGAATCTAAAATGAGTGAAGTAAAAAGACTCATTCTTTCAACAGGCGTTAAGGCCAAAATTGATGTTTTTTATACGCCAGACTATATTAAAATTACGTTTATTCATCCCGATAACCAATTTGACTGCTGTCACGTTTCGTTAAATATTAAATGGTAAAACACAAGGAAAAAAGTCTTATTTTCTTTTGAAAAAGATGTACATGTTGTTTTGTTTCGAATATTATAATATATGCCGTTTTTGGATGTAAAAACAAATTACACGATAATTGTATTTAGGAAATAAATATGATATTGTATTTGGAAATATATTTTTTCTTTAGGAGGGATGACATGATGAGACATGTTACGCTAGTAGAAATTTTCACGCATCCTATCGCTCAAAAATATTTAACACGATCTGGCGTTGCGCATGCTGTATCGGTCGCCTATCATGCGTTTCGTCTATCTGTACAGCATAATGTAAACCCTGATTTAGCTACAAAAGCAGCGCTGCTTCATGATATTGGCCACTACGAATGGTACACAAATGGTCAGTGGGATTATGAGAAGTATCGTCAAAATGATATTCACGCTATTAAAGGTGCTGAACGTGCACATAAATTACTCATTCGTTTAGGCGAGGAACCTCAGGCGGCAAAAGAAATTGCCTTAGCTATTTTACTACACACAGACTCCTATTTGCCTGAAGGAACCATTCAGCAACGCCCTCTTCAAAAAGTAGTCAAACTAGCTGATGAAGCTGATGAAGAGCCAGGCGGCAAACATCATTACCGTGAAATGGAATACAATTTGGCTGTAAAGAAAATTAAGGAGCTTGATAAGAAAGTGCTTGAACTTCTACATTCCAACCAATTTAAACAGTTAGGCTGACAGGATTAACTCCTTTCATAAGAGTTAATCCTTTTTATTATTTCTCCTCATAATTCCCTGCAAATTACTCATACTACTTATTGATTCTCATTTTTGGTTAGTTAGGAGGAAGAAGAATGTCTAAAAACGCTAGAGGTTACGTGCAGGATTCTTGTACGTCATTAAATCAGGCAAAAGCAAGCCTTGAACAAGCTCTTCAAACAGTAGAGAAAGATTCAAATCGCGAGCATATTGAACAATCTCTTCAGGCTGTAGAGCAAGCATTAGGAGCTTGTGACAGCACTGCTTCTACTCTTTCTCAAGCATGAAAAAAAGCAGCCGGTTTTGATCGGCTGCTTTTTTTTCATTAGAGACCCTCTATTTACAAGATAACTGAGGCAACCCACCCAAAAATAATGAGTGGAATGTTATAGTGAAGAAAAGTTGGTACACACGTATCCCAGATATGATCATGTTGACGATCGACTGCTAGTCCAGATGTTGGTCCAAGCGTACTGTCTGAAGCTGGTGAACCAGCGTCTCCAAGCGCTCCCGCTGTACCAACAATACAAATCGTTGCCATTGGACTCATACCAAGTTCTAAGCAAAGAGGAACAAAAATCGTCGCGATAATTGGAATGGTAGAGAAAGAAGAACCAATGCCCATTGTGACTAAAAGCCCGATGACAAGCATAAGAAATGCACCCAGCATTTGGTTTCCGCCAATAAGAGCAACAGAGCCTTTTACAAGTGCTTCTACATCTCCAGTTTCTTGAAGAACTTTTGCAAAACCAGAGGCTGACAGCATAACAAATCCGATGAAAGCCATCATTCTCATTCCGTTCGTTAATACTGGATCTGCTTCATTCCACTTCAAAGCCCCGCTGAAATAAACGACCACAATTCCTGCAAGCGCTCCGAAAATCATAGAATCTACTAAGAGCTGCACAGTTAAAGCCGCTACAATCGCAAGTAACGCTACTATAATCCCTCTTGTTGTGTAACCTGTACGCTCCTCTGCGCCTTGATCAATGTCAATGTCTTTATAACTGCGCGGCTTACGGTACGAAATAAACACAGCAAACAATAAGCCCGCTACCATTCCTAAAGCTGGAAGAGCCATCGCCGTGGTAATATCTCCTTTATCAATCGTTAATCCACTTTCTTTGATGTTAGTAAATAAAATGTCGTGATAAATCTTACCGAATCCTGCCGGCAAATACATATAAGGTGTAACCAATCCAAATGTAATAACTGTTGCGACTAATCGGCGATCTATTTTCAACTGATTAAATACTTTTAATAGCGGTGGAATTAAAAGCGGAATAAATGCAATGTGAACCGGAATAACATTTTGAGAAAAACACGAAATAATAAGGATGATCAATAAAATTAGTACTTTTGACAGTGACTTCTTTTTCGTTTCTCCTTCTTTTCCTACTATTTTCAACGCTAGCTGAACAACGGCATCAGGCAGCCCTGTCCGCGAAACAGCCATTGCAAATCCTCCAAGCAAAGCATAGCTTAATGCAACAGAAGCACTGTTTCCAAGACCATCTGTGTATATACTTACTGTATCTGTGAGGCTGATACCGCCAACAAGTCCTCCAATTAGCGCTCCGACCGCTAAAGAAAAGACAACGTTGATACGCAATAAGCTCAAAATTAGCATCACGAGCACAGCTATTAATACTGCATTCATTTTGAAACCTCCATTTTCCTTTTTACTTTATCTCATTAAAACATTAGAGAGATAAACAACATGTTCATTATATTAGGTATAGAAAAAAAGTCAATCATCTTACTAAATAAACGTTTGTTTAACTTCTCTACATCCTTAACAATATAAGGATTTTTTTAAACAATCTTTTCTTCCTAAAAAGAAAAAAATGTTATGTAAACATATTAAAAAAGAAGCATCTTCGATGCTTCTTTTTACGTTTCTTTCTATCACTGCTATGTTCTTTTTATTAATTGGCTTCAAATGAACAAACCATCGCAGCTAGGGTTCGCACCATCACGCCTGTTGCACCTGAAGGTCCTAACTCATGAGAAGCAGCGGATGTTGCAGTTCCAGCAATATCCAAGTGAACCCATGGTGTTTGCTCTGCAAACTCACCAATAAAGGTTCCTGCCATAATTGCGTGCCCTTCCCGTCCAGGAGAGTTATTTAAATCTGCTACCTTACTTCCCCGAACACGCTTTTTGTCTCGTTCTGTAATAGGCAGCTCCCAAATCGGTTCGCCTGTCTCAATGCTCGCTTTCGCTATTTGCTGCAATAAAGCAGAATCATTCGTCATTGCCCCAGTTGTGTGTGTACCAAGAGCTACAATTACACCACCCGTTAATGTCGCCACGTCTACTAAATAATTTGCTCCATGATGCTTGGCATATGAAATACCATCAGCTAGTGCTAAACGCCCTTCAGCATCTGTGTTCAGCACTTCTATTGTCTTTCCATTCATTGCTGTAATAACATCATCTGGTTTAAAGGCACGCGCGCTAATAACGTTGTCAGTTGATGGAATGACCGCTACTACGTTTTGATGAGGTTTTAATTCTCCAATCGCTTCCATTGCACCAAGAACAGATGCAGCTCCACCCATATCTGTTTTCATGCCTACAATCCCGTCTTTAGATTTGATAGAGTAACCACCTGTGTCAAAGGTAATCCCTTTTCCTACCAACCCAATAACGTCTTCCCATTTTTCTTTACCTTGATATTTCAGCACAATCATTTTAGGAGGCTCTGCGGAACCTTGATTGACTGCGAGCAACGCGCCCATCCCTAGCGTTTCCATCTCTTCTTTTTCTAAAATTTCATATTCAAAACCATATGTATGTGCCATTTCTACTGCATAATTAGCTAAATCTGTAGCCGTTAGCATATTGCTTGGTAAGTTAACGAGAGTGCGGGCTGAGTTTGTTGCTTTCCCGTACGTATATCCAACCAACGCAGATTGTACAACGTCTTTATAAAAAGAAAACAGTTCAATTTTTTCAAGCTGCTTGTCAGGTTCGTTTGATTTCTTTTTGTAGTTTTCAAACTCGTACATAGCAAGCTGTTGAGCTTCTCCTATTAAAGCTGCAGTTTCTTGCTCTGACCACTCTCCTGTATCAAATGTAGGAAGGACGACCGATGCGTTTGAAATTTTTGCTTCTTTTAACTTTTTAAATAAAAGGCCAAAGCTTTCTTTGAGCCCATTTTTAGTTAACGCCTGCTTTCGTCCGAGCCCTACAAAATAAAGACGTTTTGCTCCTAATTTTCCTAGTGTATGAATCGTTGATATACGCTTTTCCTGTACGCGAATATCTCCTTCCTTAATCAAATGAATGAGCTGTCCACCTAAGGCATCATCAATTTCTTTTAGAAAGCCTTCAAACTGTTGGTTTTGATTAAATAACCCGATTACGAGCGCTTCTGTTTGATGATCAACACCATATGTTTCTACGTGCGAAAACATAAAATTCCTCCCTTTTACGTATAGATATTTTATTTTTATTTATCATCTGCTTTGTTTAATCTATTCAGCAAGTGGAATATATATCATATTCACCACTGTTTTCATCTATATACATATGATAGCAGAAATACAATTTTTAATCACAGTTCAAAAACCTTAGTTTCACACATATACTTTCATCTACCACTGTTTTCATCATACGGATTTATCTTTTTAGACATTTTAAGTTGAGGGAGGACATCTCAATGGAGTTATTCTCAAATTTTCCACTTTGGAGTTCATTAATCGCTATTTTCTTTGCTCAATTTATTAAGATTCCCCTTTCTTTTGTAGCTACTAAAAAAATAGACGGCAGCTTATTTTTTAGTACGGGGGGCATGCCAAGCTCTCACTCCGCAGCCGTAACTTCCTTAGCAACTGCCATTGGGCTAGCAGAAGGTCTTAAATCCCCTATTTTTGCTCTATCCGCTATTTTTGCCATCATTGTCATGTTTGATGCTAAAGGAGTAAGAAGACACGCAGGAGAGCAAGCAACAGTTTTAAATCGTTTGGTTGAAGACTTTCAGCGCGCAGTAAAAGAGGCAAAGCTGTGGACGACCAATGAAGAGGACGAAAAACAAGTGAAGCTAAAAGAACTGCTTGGGCATAAGCCTATTGAAGTTTTCTTTGGAGCCTTAACAGGAATAGCAGTTGCTTTTGTAACGTATTATGTATGGCCATAAAACATAAGAAAACACATGAAGAATGCTTCATGTGTTTCTCGTTTATTTCACCTGCTGACGAAAAACTTGCATCGATTTCTTTTCATTCAGCATTGTTAACTCTTCTTCAGTTAAACGGCCGTCTCCTGATTTGACTACATAGACGTTTAATTCTTTCTTACCCCATATGTTATACACATCAGAAACAGTTTCAAAGTATAAATCAAGATGATTGCCTTTAATAGCCCCACCTTTATCTGCTACCACTCCGTACCCATAGCCCGGAATGAACAAGATCGTGCCGATTGGAAATATGGTTAAATCAGCAGCGATGGTTGAATACAAGTCACGTTTTACTTTAACGCCCGAATATGTAATACCATACCCTGGATGATTGGGATTTTTCCCAGTTGATTCGTAACCAGCTGTGTAACCCGTAGCCAATACATTCTTAGTTGGATAACGCGACCAATCAAATGCTTCTTCAATTGTCAGACGCTCTCTGTCATTGCTAGCTGCTTCAGCTCTTAGTGGTTTTAGAAATGATGGTAAGAGCCTTTCATTCATTAGAGGATGCCCTGTACTGTTTATAAAAGGCATATATTTGATAACCGTGTTTATTGGGACGCCAGTAATTGCTTCATATGTTGTAAACAGCGCTCCGACCAGTAGTAGGCACATAATGAATCGCTTTGCTATTTTTCCAATCATTGTGATTTCCACAACTCCTCTCACGAATCTATTTGTTTCCAACATAAAAACAAATTATTCGTTCGCGAGAAGAATTTACATTCAAAACATTTGGTACCCTCTTGTTCGTAAAGATTTAATGGTAATACCTGAAGCTAGTGCACCTATAAAACCAGCCATTAAAATCGCAATGTCAGCTGTGGCTAAAGATAGCACTTTTGTACCTAGCTGCTGAAAGGAGTGAGCGGGATGTTGAATGTAATCAACCGCTCTTACATCATCAATAATAAGAATAAAAATTACGGGATAAATAATGGCCATAATCCAAGACATGCGAAGCAGCATATTCAACAAGAAACCGATTCCAAAAAACAACACAAAAAACAACAAGATGGAGATAATTAGGACAGGCACACTCATTTCCATTGCTTTTCGCCTCCGTTACTCTTTATACTCTCAGTTTACTTAAGAGTAATCAAGGCGTCAATCACAGAAAAGTAAGTTAATACCAAAAAAGCAAAAGGTTTGAAGACCTTTTGCTTTTTGTTTTAAAAGAAATTAAATTTTCCCTTTTTCAATACAAGACCTGCTCCGCCTTGAAGGAAAAGCGAGCGATTATCAACAACTTTTTTCATAAAAGATGCGCTTGAACCAAATAGTTTTCGACCGTATACAACGCCAATTGCGTCATCATGCCCTAACGAACATACCGTTCCTTTAATATCTGGTTTGAACTCGCTTAATTCTTTTTGCCCTTTCATCAAACGGCTAATATTTTCAGCGCAGGTACCGCCTTGTTGCATAGCGATTTGAGCTGTTGGCGGATAAGGACGTTCTGTTTCTGGGTTAATCATTAGTGAACAATCTCCAATAACAAACACATCTTCATGCCCTGGTGCCAGCAAGCTATTGCTTACTTTTACACGTCCGCGCATGTTCTCAAATCCAGCTTTTTCAATTAAATGACTGCCTCGAACACCTGCAGCCCATACAACTGTTGCTGATTTGATTTCTTCCACTTGGTCATCTTTTGATACAATAATTCCTTCTTCTGTACACTCTTTAATCGCTGTTCCGATCTTGAACTCGATTCCTTTTCGTTCTAGCTGTGTTACCGCATATTCTACAAGTTCCGGATCAAAACCTGGCAAGGCCGTAGGCGCTGCTTCTACACAAATAACGCGTACTTTTTCACGCGGGATATCAAACTCTTTGCAAAGCTGAGGGACTCGATTTGCTAATTCTCCCACAAATTCAATGCCGGTAAAGCCAGCACCTCCAACAATGATTGTCAGAAGTTCGTCTCTTTTTTCCACTTCATTGTTGTACGTCGCAAACACATAATCAATATGCTCACGAATTTGACGTGCTGCATTAATGCTCGTAATGGTAAATGCATGTTCTTTTAAACCTTTAATTCCGAAAGTTTCTGCTTCGTACCCTAAAGCAACAACTAAATAATCGTACGTTAGCTCACTGTTTTCAAGAAGAACACGCTTTTCATCTAACTTAATATCTACGACCGTGTCTTTAATAAATGTAACCTTATTCGTGTTAATTAAATTTTTAACAGGAACACGAGAGCGATCTTGATGAATTGTACCTGCCGATACTTCATGAAGCCATGTCGTTTCGTAATGGTAATCGTTTTTATTTACCAAAACAATTTCCGCATCACTAGCACCCAGTTTCTTTTGTAAATTAACAATTGTCATAATGCCGCCATACCCGGCACCCAAAATGACGATTTTAGGCTTTTTCATAGGAATGTCATCCACCTTTTTTAGTTATAGTCACAAGTATGTCTTACAAATATAATGATAAGAGCAATTTTATTTGGTTTGCTTTTTTATGTTAGTTTGAGCAAGAACGATCATCGCTATCCATTTATTATTCATATACGAAAAATAATGTGAATCACTTCACGTTCTTTTTTAAAAAAATACATTTTTTCTTTTTCAAAAAAATGTAAGCATAAGTCCTAGCTTGATTTACACCAACATCTTATGCTTTTTTCATCGGTTTTTCAACCCTTCACTTTGTATTTACAAGCTTTTAAATTTTCAATTACTTTCCTGTATACCCAGTTTTATATTTGACCAAAACGTGTGGTTATGTTAATGATTGCAAATACTGATCTTTAAGTTGAGAAAGTTTCTCAAACATTCCAGCGTGTTTTAATGATATTTTATAATTTACTATGCTATCATAAAGTAGAATATGCATTGGCACAGAACAATCTAGAGGTGATTATAAATGAAAGAAGATAAACAAGTATACGATATTACCATCATCGGAGGCGGCCCTACAGGCTTATTTACAGCATTTTATGGCGGTATGCGTCAGGCGAGCGTAAAAATTATTGAAAGCTTACCACAGCTCGGTGGACAGCTTTCTGCTTTATATCCTGAAAAATATATTTATGACGTAGCTGGGTTTCCAAAAGTACGTGCTCAAGAATTAGTCAATAACCTAAAAGAGCAAATGGATCAATTTAAACCTGCAGTTGCACTAGAGCAAGCAGTAGAAAAGGTAGAAAAACAAGCGGACGGTGTATTCCGATTAACTACTAATTCTGAAGTCCACTATTCAAAAACAATTATTATTACGGCTGGAAACGGTGCATTTAAGCCCCGTAAAATTGAGCTAGAAAACGCAGAACAGTTCGAGCAAACGAACCTTCACTATTTTGTGGATGATATGAATAAATTCAAAGGCCGCAAAGTATTAGTATGCGGGGGTGGGGATTCTGCTGTAGACTGGTCTCTTATGTTAGAGCCGATCGCAGAAAAAGTAACGTTAACGCATCGCCGAGACAAGTTCCGCGCTCATGAACATAGCGTAGAAAACTTGCATAATTCATCAGTTGATATTAAAACACCATATGTACCGGTTGAATTTATTGGAGATGACCGTATTACACAAGTTGTGTTAGAAAATACAAAAGGTGAAGAAAAGACAGTAGTAGACGTAGATGATGTTATTGTAAACTTTGGATTTGTTTCTTCTCTAGGTCCAATTAAAGAATGGGACTTAGATTTAGAGAAAAATGCAATTGTTGTTAATTCAAAGCAAGAAACAAACATTCCTGGCATCTATGCAGCAGGTGATGTCTGCACATATGATGGAAAAGTAAAACTCATCGTGGCAGGATTTGGCGAAGGTCCGACTGCCGTTAATAACGCTAAAGCATACATTGACCCAAAGGCTCGCTTACAGCCTATGCACAGTACGTCAATGTTCTCATAAAAAAGCAGGCTCTCGCCTGCTTTTTTTCATTGCTGGATTGGTGTAACCATTCGATGAATGATTTCACTCATCATTTCTGCATCACTGCTTATTAAACAGATTTCATAAAAGGAATGGTTTCCTTCTTGACTAGTTACGCTCATTCTGTAGGCCTTCAAGCCTTCGAGCTTGCTTAAATATTTTACTACCTCTGATTGACCGACAATACGTTCAATCAGCAGAATATGCTCTCCTTCCACTGCTCCATAGCTTTCGGCCAGAGATGCATTAGCATTTTCATAATAGCGAATGTAAGGTTCAGAATGGTTAAGAGGCGCAGAGGACGAGTTTTGATGACAGACTTCACCTGAGGAAAAAGGCAAATGTTGAACAAATAAATGCGATTCACTGAAGTGAATACTTTTTGCATCCTTAGACTCCATTTTCCTATTTTCAATTTTTAACCAGTTTATAAACCCCTTCCATAGAATAGGCAGGGTATTTTTTTTACGAAAACTTCCATAACCTCCTACTTGTTCCGCGTCGTAGCGAGTCGCATCTATCAAATCCGTTCATCTCCTCTTTTTTATTGAGTATAAAAAAGACTGATTATTCGGTCAATAAGTTTGGTAGATGATGTAACATACAAAAATTTCTCACTAAAAAAGCTTTCTTCACCAGATGAGGTGAAGAAAGCTTTTTTGTAAAAATATACTTAGCACTCTTCAGGAGCACCTGCGTTGCTTGCTGTACGGAAAGAAGAGCCGCAGCCGCATGCTGCAATGGCGTTCGGGTTATCAATTGTAAACCCTCCGCCTAGCATAGATTGCTTGTAATCAATTTTTACATCTTTTAAAATTGGAGCACTTTCGCTATCTACAAGAATCTTAATGCCATGTTGTTCAAACAGCGTATCGTTTTCATTTACTTCGTGTGCAAAACCCATGCCGTAAGAAAGACCTGAGCAGCCTCCTCCATTTACAGTAACACGTAAATAAGCATTTTCTTCTTCATGTTCTTTCATCATATCTTTTATTTGAAAGCTTGCAGCTTCTGTAATTGTTAGGATATCTTGACTCATTTTTAAACAGACCTCCTTTTTTGTTTAGTATACGACGAAATGTCTGTGACGACAAATCGTCTGCTTCTTCATTTTTAATAATAATACGTGCCGTCGCAAATCACATTGGCTGGACCTGTCATTAACACATTGCCTTTATTTTGCCAAACAATCGTTAAATCTCCTCCAGCGAGGTGTACAACAGTAGGCACATCTTTTTTCGTCTTCTCATTTAACACAGAAGAAACAACAGCAGCGCATGCTCCTGTCCCGCATGCTTGAGTGATACCCGAACCTCTTTCCCATACGCGAAAGTTCAGCTCTCTTTCGTTCACTACCTCGACAAATTCAACGTTCACTCCTTCTGGAAAACGCGCATCTTTTTCAACTACCGGACCTAGTGTAGTAAGAGGCGCTTGTTCAATATCCTTTACATAAAAGACGACGTGAGGATTTCCCATTGATACAGCCGTCCCTTTTAACCGTTCTTTTCCAAATTCCATCTCTTCATCAACAACTTGGTATTGGCTTGTTCCCGTCATTGGAATTTGTTCTCTAGCTAAAATAGGCTCTCCCATATCGATTGTTACTTCTGGAACTTCACTTCCCTGCGGATGCACCGTTGCTTCTACAACTCCAGAAAGCGTTTCGATAAAAAATCTTTCGCTTGTTACTAAATTATGTTCGTATGCATATTTAGCTACACATCTTAAACCGTTTCCGCAGTTTTTTGCTTCCGAGCCGTCATTATTAAATACGCGCATTTTCACATCTGCGCGTTCAGATGGACAAATAAGAATCATTCCATCCGATCCGATTCCCGTATAAACATTTGAGACTTTTACAGCAAGCGGTGCTAACTCTTGCTCTTCTATATGTTCTTCAAACATATTTACGTAGATATAGTTGTTGCCAAGTGCATGCATTTTTGTAAACTGAAATTTTTTCATATTATCACCCATTATTTTTTTATGTAGCTCTAGTATAAAGTGATTCTCTTTTGTACACAATAATATCATCCCCCGTTTTTTTAGCTCCTTAATCATAAAGATTAAGGAGTTTTTTATTTTGTCCTCCTTTAGAGTATTAAAAAACAAAAGAAGCTTTATGATTACAAAGAGGATGGTTAAAGCGCATATATTTGCGCAAAAACGCATAAAAAAGCACGGCAAGACTAGCCGTGCTTACATCATCTATTCTATTAGCCTCATGTCCCTCTCCTGCTAAAAAGAGATACGACAGCGGGGATAGTTTAAAACATTGGGTTTTCTTCTAAATGAATGTAGATATTATCTACTAACTGTTCAGGTGTTTCCGCCGTAACAATCTCTCCATTTACCAAGGCAAATAAAGATTGTGAACATTTCCCGCAATAACCTAAACATCCGTATTCAATAATATCTAGATTTGAATCTTTTTCAAGCTTTTCTAAAGCTGCTTGAGAACCGCTGGCTAAATTGCTAACGCAAAATTCAATAATTGGCTGTATCACGTTTTTTCACCTCTCTACTATTAGTTTATCCTATCTCCTTTCATTTTCAACGTCAACTTTAGAAATTCACGTTCATTTCGCGCGCGCTTTTTAGATTTATAGACTTTTTTCAAAAACGCATAAATAAGCTTTATTACGTGGATAGCTTGAAATTATGTTGAAACATATTGTGGTTTTTTATTAATTTAGTTATACTTTTATGTATAGAAAACCAAACGAGGTTATATTAAATTATTATTTAAGTAAAATATGTTATCTTATATAGCCTTTCATATCTTTTTGGCAACCATCCTTATTAACGGTAATTTGTACCCTCCTATTCTTAAAAGCAAGAATAATAGAGAGAAAACAAAAATGCATGAAGCTAAAGGGGAAATTCACATGAAGAACCTTGTCATACTGGGCGGCGGATACGGTGGTATGCGCATTTTGCAGCGCCTTTTTCCGAATCAATTGCCTAACGATGTAGAAGTAACGCTTATTGACAAAGCACCTTATCACTCACTAAAAACTGAATTCTATGCACTTGCAGCTGGAACAATCTCTGATCAACATGTCCGTGTTGCTTTTCCTGAACACCCTCGCTTAAAAATCCGCTACGGCTGTGTAAAACGAATAGACCTGAAAGAGAAATGCGTCTATGTGGATGATCAAATGATCGCTTACGATGACCTGATTGTAGGACTCGGATGCGAAGATAAATATCATGGAGTTCCCGGAGCTCTTGAGCATACATACAGCATTCAATCCATTGATGCTTCACGAGCAACTTATCAGACATTAAACAACTTACCGGCCCACGCTACTGTTTCAATTGTCGGAGCTGGATTAAGCGGAGTAGAACTGGCAAGTGAGCTAAGAGAAAGCCGCCCGGATTTAAAAATCATCTTATTTGACCGCGGTAAATTAATTTTATCTGCTTTCCCAGAACGTTTAAGCAATTACGTTCAAACTTGGTTTACTTCAAACGGTGTCGAAATTGTAAATAGTGCTAATATTACAAAAGTAGAACCGAACATTCTTTATAATCATGATGAGCCCGTTCAAAGCGATGCAATCGTGTGGACAGCAGGCATTCAGCCAAATAAAGTGGTACGCGATTTAGACGTGGAAAAAGATCCTCAAGGACGCGTCGTATTGACAAAATACCATAACTTGCCTGACGATGAAAATGTCTACATTTTGGGTGACTGTGCAAGCCTACCGCACGCCCCAAGTGCTCAGCTTGCAGAAGGTCAGGCTGAACAAATTGTGCAAGTGCTTCTTCACCGCTGGAAAGGCGAAGCGCTTCCTGATGAATTGCCAACTATTAAATTAAAAGGCATACTTGGTTCATTAGGCAAAAAGCATGGGTTTGGCTTAGTTGCCGAACGTCCGATTACAGGACGCGTAGCTCGATTATTGAAATCAGGTATTCTTTGGATGTATAAACACCACAGTGGATAAAACAAAAGCCGTTAGATGACTGACAATCTAACGGCTTTTTTCGTTATGATGCGCGGAAACCATACTTCTCCATTTCCTCAAATACGCGCTTTAATTTCGGATTGCCTTCCCCAACAATCTCTCCATTAATGACCACTACAGGATAGAATAAATCTTCTTCAATCACACGCTTGGCAAAAGCTGCTTTTTCCGGATCCGTATGCGGCTCGTTTATATCTACATACGTGATAGCAAACGGTTGGTTCGGATATTTACGAGAAATAGCTGCCTCTAGCCAATCATAGGTGTCTTTTGAAGACGGCAGGTTAACACAGCTTGCACAAACAATTTCAGCTCCATAAATACACACTTCTACCTCAGTTGACTGCATAGCACATCCCCCTTGAATCTTTACATATAAACTGTACGATTATTCACACTTTTACTTCATTATGAATACTATTTTACACAAAACTGATTTATTGCACATCTTTTTCTTTTAAGGTAACATTACGATGTATACTCCAATAGATTTTTCATGAAAGACCGTTTATAATAAGAGTAGAAGAAAGGAGTCGATAGTTATGTCAGAAATGCACGAGCAAGTTCAAGAAGTATTAGAAAAACTTCGTCCGTTTTTACTTCGCGACGGTGGAGACTGTGAGCTAGTAGACGTAGAGGATGGTATTGTAAAATTACGTCTTTTAGGCGCTTGCGGAAGCTGCCCAAGTTCAACAATTACGCTAAAAGCTGGTATCGAACGTGCCCTTTTAGAAGAAGTACCTGGTGTAGTTGAAGTAGAACAAGTATTCTAATCTCTTTGATTTTATTATAAAAGCAACCTCCCATTTTATTGGGGCTTGCAAATGAAAAATCCTCATTCAAATGAATGAGGATTTTTTTATTAGCTCGTTGTGACTTCAGCTTCTACAAATACACCTTTGCGGTCAATTTGTAAAACATCTATTTCACAGTTCGGCAGTAAAGCATACATATGTTCAGCAATCGCTTTTCCTTTTCCTTTTGGTGCTAAACATAATACACTCGGACCGGCTCCGCTTAGTGACACACCGTATGCGCCGAGAGCTTTTGCTTCTTTTCGCACAAGAGAAAGTTCTGGCACGAGTCTCATGCGATATGGTTCGTGATATAAATCTTTCTCCATAAATTCGCCTACCAGAGGCAAATCTTTATTTAACAAGGCTGCTACTAGCATATTGCCGATCGCTCCTGCTTCTACTGCATGACGATAATTAATATCGGAAGGCAGCACATCACGGGCATCCGTTGTTTTTAACTCATATTCTGGAATAGCCATCACGATATCGACATCAAATTCAGGTATTTGAGCAATATATGTTTCATCTTCATGATGGTAACCAACAACGATGCCACCGTAAATAGACGGGCTGACGTTATCGGGATGTCCTTCCATTAAGCTGCTGATGCGAAGCTTTTCTCTTTGTGATAAACGCAAGTCACACAGTACATTGGCCAGTTCGATTCCAGCTACGATAGCCGATGCACTGCTTCCAAGTCCCCTTGCTAATGGAATGTTGCTCCAAACATTGACCTTCGCACTTGGAAGATCAATGTTAAATTGACGAGCCACGTCTTGTGCCACTTCATACATTAAGTTATCTGTACCTGTAGGAATACTTTGCACTTCTTTCGTTTCAGGGATAAAAACCCATTCGTCATGACGCTCTACTGTTAATCTTAAGTAGCGGGATAAAGCCACTCCAATGGAATCAAATCCTGGCCCCAAATTAGCAGAGCTAGCTGGGACCGTAATGACAAAACGCTCATTTTCTAGCATGAAGCAACGACACCTTGGATATACTCAAATACCTTTTCTTCATCATTTGGTAAAACCACTGGCTTTACGTTATGAGCATCGATTGCTACATTTGGATCTTTTAATCCATTACCTGTTAGTACAGCTACAACCGTTGAACCTTTTGCAATTTTACCAGAAGCTACATCTTTAAACACACCAGCAATTGAAGCGCAAGAACCTGGCTCTGCAAATACGCCTTCTTTGCGTGCAATTGTACGATATGCTTCTAAGATTTGTTCATCTGTCACTTCATCAATTTTTCCGTTTGATTCTTTTGCTGCGTTTACAGCATAATCCCAGCTTGCTGGATTTCCGATTCGAATAGCCGTTGCAATTGTTTCTGGATTTTCGATAACTTGATTACGCACGATCGCCGCTGCACCCTCTGCTTCAAAACCATGCATGTGAGGAAGAGACGTTTGGTGACGCTCACTGTATTCTTTGAATCCTTTCCAGTAAGCTGTAATATTCCCTGCATTCCCCACTGGGATAGCTAAAACGTCCGGCGCTTTTCCAAGCTGTTCACAAATCTCGAAAGAAGCTGTTTTTTGCCCTTCAATACGGTATGGGTTCACAGAGTTTACAAGTGCAACCGGTGATGTTTCACTTAGCTTACGAACCATAGAAAGCGCTTGGTCAAAGTTTCCTTCAATTGCTACAATTTCTGCACCATACATAACAGCTTGAGCTAATTTCCCCATCGCAATTTTCCCATTTGGAATAACAACGATACAGCGCATGCCAGCGCGTGATGCATAAGCTGCGGCAGCTGCGGATGTGTTACCTGTAGATGCACAAATAACCGTATTGCTTCCTTCTTCTTTTGCTTTGGCTACAGCCATTACCATTCCGCGGTCTTTAAATGACCCCGTTGGATTTAGCCCTTCTACTTTTACATGTAAGTCAATGCCTAGCTCTTTTGATAAATGAGCAAGATGAATTAAAGGCGTATTTCCTTCATGTAGCGTAAGCATAGGTGTTTTCTCTGTTACAGGTAAAAATTCTTTATATTCAGCTAATAGACCTTTCCACATCATACTGTGCCAACTCCCTCTACGCGGTAACTGCTTTTTACATTTTCTACAATTGGTAAATCCCTAAGCTGCTGAAGGATTTCCTCATAATCTTTTTGAGATGTTTTGTGTGTAACAACAACAATCTCAGCTAATTCGCTTCCTTTCACAGGAAGTTGGATAATTTTTTCGAAGCTCACGCCACGCTCTGAAAATAGTGTTGTTAATTTTGCAAATGCGCCAACTTGATCTTTAACATGAATACGTAAGAAATGCTTTGAGAACATTTCATCTTCTGCTTTTAACTGTTTTGGATACTGAGGTGTTACCGCACTTTTACCATTCACACCTAAACGCATGTTTTTCATAACGCCTACTAAATCGGATACGACAGCAGTGGCAGTTGGCAGGCTTCCTGCCCCCGGTCCGTAGAACATCGTCTCTCCGACAGCTTCTCCGTATACATACACAGCATTGTACTCATCGCTTACGGAAGCAAGAGGATGTGTATCTGCTAAAAGAGTTGGCTGAACACTCACTTCTACATTGTCACCGTCACGATGTGCATATCCAATCAGTTTCATCGTATAGCCTAGTTGTTTACTATATTGCAAGTCTTCTTCCGTTACTTCTGTAATACCTTGAACACGAACATCATCCAAATCAATTTTCATTGAAAACCCTAGTGTAGCCAAGATTGCCATTTTACGAGCAGCATCTAAACCACCTACGTCAGAAGTTGGATCCGCTTCAGCATATCCTAAATCCTGCGCTTCTTTTAACACTTCATCATAGGCGCTTCCTTCTTTTGTCATTTTCGTTAAAATGAAGTTTGTTGTTCCATTGACAATTCCCATCATCTTCGTAATACGATCAGATGCTAATCCATCTGCTAATCCGCGAAGGATTGGAATACCGCCAGCTACACTTGCTTCATAAAATAAATCACAATTATTTTCAGAAGCTACTGTTAACAATTCTGAGCCGTAAACCGCCATTAAATCTTTGTTTGCCGTTACCACATGCTTTTTATTACGAAGGGCTGTTAAGATATAGTCTCTTGTTTCTTCAACGCCACCCATTACTTCAATGACAACGTCAATCTCCGCGTTATGTAAAACGTCTTCAACATTCGTTGTTAATTTATCTTCACTGATCTCCACGTCACGTTTCTTATCAATATCTTTAACTACTACTTTTTTAACTTCTACAGGACATCCGACTTGATGACTTAATTTATCCTGATGATTTTCAATAATTTTGACTACTCCGCTTCCTACCGTTCCTAACCCTAATAATCCTACTGAAATACTTTTTGTCATATTCCTCACCTCTGTGTTCTTTCTACGTATACATTTGTTCTCTTATAGAGGACATTATAGACCTTATTTTTCTTTTTTACAAGGTTTACTGGCCATCTTTTCTCGTAAACTTGTTAAAAAAATTGGTATATAAAGATAAATGTAAATTTTTAAAATATTTCATTTTATTATCATAACATGGCTACCACTGTTTTTTAATAAAAAAAAGACAATTTCACTGAAATGAAATTGCCTTTTTCCATTATGATTTTTTCGCAAACGCTTCTTTATTTACAATTGTAATAGGAGACTCGTTTGTGAGCACTGCTTTAATGTTTTTTACGCATAAAGAAATCATTTCCATGCGCGTTTCGATACTCGCACTGCCGATGTGAGGAAGCGCTACAACATTAGGCAATTGAAGAAGAGGGTGAGAAGCAGAAATAGGCTCTTGATCGAATACATCCAAGCCAGCTCCGGCAATTTCACCTGATTGAATTGCATGTAACAGTGCTTGCTCATCAACCACTGCTCCTCTTGAAGCATTAATAAAAATCGCTGTTGTTTTCATCTGTTTAAATGCTTCAGCATTAAATAAATGTTTGGTTTCGTCCGTTAACGGTGTCAAACAAACAATAAAATCAGATCGCTCAAGCAGCTCATTTAACTCACAGTAAACTGCATCGAGCTTTTGTTCTGCTTGGAGGTTGCGGCTCCGATTGTGATACAAGATTTCCATATCAAAACCTGTAGCACGTTTCGCAAGCGTCTCTCCAATTTTCCCCATTCCAACAATACCTAATGTTTTATGATGAACATCTCTACCCGCTAACAAAAATGGGCTCCAGCTTTTCCACTGATTTTCTTTCACGTATTCAGCAGCTTCTACTAAACGTCTAGCTACACTCATTAACAAACCAAACGTTAAATCCGCTGTTGTATCAGATAAAACATCGGGTGTATTAGAAACGATAACTCCGCGTTCAGTTGCCGCTTCTATGTCAATATTATCGAATCCGACCGCTAAGTTAGCTACAAGCTTTAAATGAGGAGCTTGCGTAAGCAATTCACTGTCAATACGGTCTGAAAGCATTGTTAATAGAGCATGTGCGTGCTTAGCTTTTTCACAAAGCAGCTCATGAGGAACTGCCTCATCTTCTTTATCCCACATTTCCACATTCGCTACTGCCTTTAAAGGTTCAATTAATTCATTCGGTATTTTTCTCGTAATAAATACAAACGGCTTGTCCATATGTACGCCACCTCTTTATCCTTTTTAAACTGCATGCACAAAAACAAAATAGAAAAACGGGTTTGGATTATCCAACACCTATTTTTCTATTTTATCATATTCTATAGTAATCGCTTTTTAATGAATCCATGTTAATTCAGGAATGTGATAACGAGACGTTGAAATGCCTACCGACTGGTAAAAGCGCTTCAGAAAAGCTTCGTAGTGAGAAGAATGAGCTAATACTCCTTCAAGCTTCTCATAATACTTTTGTTTTTCCCGCTCATCTTGTACACTGTAGTATCCTTCAATGACCTCAAAATAATGAACGGGAAAAAGAAGTCTAGCATATAACAGTCTCCATGAAAAAGAAGAAAGTGGATTGACCTTTTCGTATTCACTTAAAAACTGATGCATGTGCCTTTCATCGACAGCGTATGTTAATAAATATTGTTCCCTTATATATTCAGCTATATCTCTGCTAGGGTGATCGAAAACCCAGTCTGCCGGGAGCTTGTAAACGTGGTCTTCCCCCCATGTTTTTTGGCCGAACCGATGATGACAAATCGTCGCAGCGTCAACTGACCGGGGCAAATCGTCAATTTCCGTGTCTACTAGGTATTGAATAGCATTTTCCGTTAATCCTAGGTAATAAGGAAAAGTTTCTAAAAAACGTTTTTCCATCTCTTGATTAGGTAAAGCACGTAATCTTCCATACCAAAATTGCTCCATCTGGTCGAGACGCTTCTCCCACATGGACTTCCATTGCCCTAGCCGGTTTGCTTTTTCCATTTCATAAGGAAACAGCCTCCCTTTTTGATGAAAAACAGCTAGCTCGTGCCCAGGTGAAAAATTGGGGTTTTTCTCTTCCGCAAGACATCGGCAAATGATAAATTTTTCAGTTTCAGTTTCTGTAATCATTTCTCCATTTAAATTAGGCATAAATGTTGCCACATGGCGATCACCTTGGCCCATCAGAAATTGACTCATTTGATATAGTTCATTTAACTCGTCTTGTTCCATTTGCTTTACATTAATGATTGTATATAAAATATCTCGATACTGAAAACCTTCAAATTTACCAACGGGCATAAATTCATTTGGACGTAATCCGTAATGCTCATAAATGGTTTGTATCATTTTAATCCCTCTCTTCATTCATTCAAGAAATTATATGATGGAAAACAACATTACTTGTCATAATATTTACGGAGGAATGAATAGATTAGAAATACACCATTTATAGTTATTTACTCCGGGTTAGTAGTATGAAACAACTTTAGACTTAAAAATATATAGAAAACAGGTGATGATACTTGGAGAAAAAACATACACAAAGTGAATTAGAAAAAAAAGCAAGAGAATGGTTAATAGAACGCGGCGTGGCTCTTACAGACATTGCTGAACTGGTCTATTACTTGCAAAAAAAGTATCACCCAAACTTAACAATCGAAGACTGTCTATATAACGTTGAGCGCGTCATTTCTAAACGAGAAGTTCAAAATGCTATTTTAACGGGTATTCAACTAGATGTCCTCACGGAAAAAAAAGTGATTGAGCCGCCTCTGTTGGATATTCTTGAGAAAGATGAAGGTTTATACGGTATCGACGAAATTTTAGCATTATCGATTGTAAATGTGTACGGATCAATCGGCTTTACCAATTACGGGTATATTGATAAACAAAAGCCGGGTATTTTAGAAAGATTAAATGATAAATCTACTGGAGAGTGCCACACTTTCTTAGATGATTTAGTAGGCGCAATTGCTGCCGCTGCTTCTAGCCGGTTAGCGCATCGGGCTGCCAGTCAAGAATAGGTTTTAAAAACAAAAAAAGCTGTCAATTGACAGCTTTTTAAATTCGCTCCATCCACTCTTTTAGTGAATCTACCGTATAAGTTGGCTTTTTCTCATATCCTTCTAGTAACTCTCTTGTTGTTACCCCTGTATGGACTAATAATGTATCTAAGCCTGCATTCATCCCTGCTAAAATATCTGTATCATAGTAATCACCAATCATAATTGTTTCTTCTTTTGGCGTACCGATGACTTCAAGGGCTTGCTCCATAATAATACTTTCTGGTTTACCAATAAATACTGGATTTGTTTGAGTAGAAACCGTAATAACGGACGTGATAGATCCATTACCAGGCAGTAAGCCTCTTTCAGTAGGAATCGCAATATCTCCGTTCGTCGAAACAAAAAAGGCCCCGTTTCGAACGTTTAAACATGCTTTTGCTAATTTTTCATATGTAATTTCCTGATCCAAACCAACAACTACGAAATCCGTATCTTCCTCTTCAATGGTAAATCCTTTTTCAAGCAACGCATGTCGGATTCCTTCTCCACCAATTACATAAGCTGAAGCGTTTGCTTTGCGTTCATGCAAATAATTAGCTGTTGCCTGGCTCGTTGTAAAAACTTGCTCTTCTGTTGCAGGAATGCCAAATGCCTCTAGCTTTTCAGCTACTTTATCGGGCGTTTTTGTTGAGTTGTTTGTTACAAATAAATAAGGAATTCCTTTTTCCTTTAATTTAATAACAAAATCACGCGCCTCGGCAATTAGCTCTGTTCCTTTGTACATGGTTCCATCTAAATCAATCAAATATCCTTTATATTCCTTCATGTTGTGTGATCTCCTTTCAAGTCTCATACTTGAAATCATAGCTTATTTTTTATACAACTACAAATTGCTTGCCTTTAGTTACGAAAAGCAGACACAGGTCCTAACTCTGTCTCTAGATATGTCCTTACGCGCTCTGAAAATGCCGCCAGCACGTCTTTATGCTGCATCACTTTTTGATAAATATCCTGATGATTAACATCCACATATTCTTGAACAAGGCTTTTACGCAATTGAACAATCTCTTTTAATGGTGTTTCTTCCTCTTTTTTAACCACTTTCTCATCAACTAAAATGTCAATGATATCATCGTAACTGCCTGGGTCTCTCATAATAAAACCATCAATCATTGCATTTCCTACATCTAAAACGTTTTCAATTAAAAGATGTACAATTCTCTCTAATGCCTTTTTCTCTATTTCTGTGTTCCAGCTCGAATGCTCAGCAAACAAACGAACGTGTTCATCAAAAAAAACAAGCGTGGCTTCTATTTTTTCACGATCTACAAAGTACATATTATTTCCTCCCTAGTTGTCAGCTCTGTATAAATCTTCTTTCATAAACAAACGGGGTTCCTGTTCTATTTTATCATGACCCATTATCCATTTGATAAATTCATTTTTGTTTTTGACCTTATTTGATATGATACAAATACAACCTATGAAAGGAGTATACCTATGAGCGAACGCTTTTATCTATATGACGATGTCGTCTCTACAAAGACCCGGTTTGTCAGCTTTATGGGCGAAAATCAACGATTTGATTTAGCTATTATCCAAACCGACCGTTATTATGGCAAACAAGTTGTTCTTGATATTCAAGGAGGACGCTTTGCCATTATTGGACAAGATGACCTTGAAGAACCCCACTATCTTGAAGAAGTATTTAAACTAAACAGCGAAGATGGTCAGGAACTTCGCGAATTTTTATATGAAATCATCTAAAAAAAAAGGCAGCGTGAAGGACAATTAGTGTCTTCGGCTTGCCTTTTTTTACTTATGGACTTTTTTTAAGACAAAATACACACAGCCAAAATTACAATATTCATGTAAATAATCTTGAAGCGTACTAATCTTCGTATCATACGTTGCCTTCTGGTTACGATCATCAAAAAAGCCTCGCAGTCGAAGCTGATTGTATCCCCAATCTCCCACAATATAGTCATAGCGGCTCAGCACGTCGATAAAGCGACCTCTAAACGCCTCTTCATTAAATGCCTCGCGCTCATCTTTTAATACTTCATAACAAATATTATTGATACAGACCATTGCTCACACCTCTTCTCTTAAAATTTACCATACCATAATTATGATGATGAAACCATCAATTAACATGAAATTTTTCACGTATAAGCAGCACTCTAATCCTGTAGGAGTTTTATCGTTATACCTACTGATCTTTTATGCTCCACATGAAGGTTCGCCGGTTTACCTGGCGTACGATATTTAACTACAGGAGGTGGAAATGGTGAAGAAATCTATTCTTGGAATCGCTTTAATAACAAGTATTTTAACCATTGGCTGTCAAAATAAAAACACAGCTGAAAATGAAAATTTATCACCAAACAACCCAGATGCCATTAATGTAAACGAGCCTAATCATTATTATAATCCAAATAATAATAGCGGCACAAATTATGGATATGTCCGATACACTAAAAACACAAATGAACAAAGTTCCAATATGAACCAAGTAGGAACATTTAACCGAGAGGAAGCAGCCGACAATATTAGTAAACTGAGCACCGCTATCCCAAATATTAAACAAGCCGCTACGCTAGTAACGGATAAAGATGTGCTTGTTGCTTATAAAACAGATGCTAAAAACAGGAATAACGCAGCCGATCAGGTAAAACGTACAGCTATGTCTGTAGTCCCTCGTTATTATCATGTATACGTCTCAGATAATCCGAAACAGATGGACCAAATCGAAAATATCAGTGAAATGAATACACAAACAAATGATGCTAGAAAACGAATCGATGCTGTTATTCAACAAATGCTAAAATCTCCCCAAGGGCGTAAAATGAACGGCGGAGAAGATGCAAATGGAAGAGAGAAAAACGAATTGAATGAACCGATGACGGACAAAGATATGGTGGAATAGACAAAAAAGTTGAGACGTAACTAAAAGAATGTAATCGAAAGACGAAGAAATGAGACACATGAGCTGAACCGCTTGTGACACCGCAGTTGATTTCCGTGCAAGGCTTCGCTTTCCGCGGGCGGCCGCTGAGCCTCCTCGTCGCTTGCGCTGCTGTGGGGTCTCACCTGTTCCGCTGTTCCCGCAGGAGTCTTCGCCTTGCCCTCCAATCAACTGCTAGAAGGAACAAAACAGATAAATTTTACGTTAACCGTAACAAAAAAAACGAACCACTAATCAAACAATTTGATTAATGGTTCGTTTTTCACTTCGGCTAAACGACTTTCGTCCCAGCCTCTTTTTACCTTATTTGCTTTCTTGTGCTTTGTTTTTGGCAGCAGCGTTAACTTGCTCATCTGCATGGTAAGAAGAACGTACAAGAGGACCTGCTTCGACATGGCTGAATCCTTTTGATAATGCAATTTCTTTTAGCTCTTCAAACTCATTTGGATGGTAATATTTCTGAACTTTTATGTGCTTTTTAGTTGGCTGTAGATATTGGCCTAGCGTCATAATATCTACATTGTTCGCACGCAAATCATCCATCGTTTCAATAATTTCTTCTTTTGTTTCTCCTAGACCAAGCATGATACTTGATTTTGTAGGGATATCCGGCTGCATTTCTTTTGCACGGCGAAGGAACTCAAGAGAACGCTCATATTTAGCACGAGCACGAACACGAGGCGTAAGGCTGCGTACTGTTTCAATATTATGGTTTAAAATATCAGGACGTGCGTCCATTACAATACGTAAGTTCTCTTCCACACCGCCCATATCAGAAGGCAATACTTCAATTGTTGTGAATGGATTTTTACGACGAATCGCACGAATTGTTTCAGCTAATACGCTTGCTCCTCCGTCTTTTAAATCATCGCGAGCTACTACTGTGATAACCGCATGTTTTAAGTTCATTAGCTGAACAGAATCTGCTACGCGTTCTGGCTCTTCTAAATCTAATTCTGTTGGTAAACCTGTCTTAACCGCGCAAAAACGACAGGCACGTGTACATACTTCTCCTAAAATCATAAAAGTTGCCGTACGACGAACAGCCCAACACTCATGAATATTCGGACATCTTGCTTCTTCACAAACTGTATGAAGGTTTTTTTCACGCATCATTTTCTTTAAGCCTGTGTAATTTTCGTTTGTGTTTAGCTTAATCTTCAGCCACTCGGGTTTGCGGACATGCTCTTCTTTTGTTGCCATATTATCAACTCCACCAATCTAGAAAATGTCTATAACCTATATGCTTAATTTTAACTACATATTAAAAACATAACTATATGTCACTTTATCATAAAAAAGTGAGATTCGACAAGTTGTCTGCTCTTTATTTTCCTCAGTTTTCTTCTATTTTCCATCCAAATGTGTGCGTTTTCATCGTCCGTATAATTTCCATTTATCTTCTGAATAAAATTCTTTTAAAAAGTTTTGAAGCGATTTCCATTAATTAATATTTATGAAATCTTTTTTCTCGCTGCAAACTAGTGTTACACACTATTTTTAGAAAGGGGGAAACACGATGCGCAAAACGATTATCTTACTTTTTATGTTCATGTCTGTATTCACAGGATGGCACCACGTAACAGCTGAATCTTCAGCAGATCAAGAAAAAATGCTTATTCAAAAGAGATTAGAGCTGTATAACCAAATGGAAGCCGCTACTACAATTCCTTGGTATTACTTTGCTGGGATTGACCAGTATGAACGAAATATTCGACGCTCTCATAAAGATATTCCAAGAGAAAAAGGTGCGATCGCCATTTATTATCCTCCAGAAAAATGGTCAGGTTCTTTAAATCCAAATTTGGAAGATACAAACCCACTTACTATTTCTCTTCTCGGGGGAATGGGTAAAGATGGGAACGGAGACAAAAAAGCAGACCAATTTAATGATGAAGATATGCTTTTTACCATGGCAGATTATATTCGGACGTTCGGGGTGTCCGAAGACTATATTAAAATTGCGCTTTGGAACTATTATCACCGGGCTAAAGCGGTTGATATTATTTTAGGGAATGCTAAAATTTTTCGCCATTACGGTCGCATTGATTTAAAAGGTTCTTCATTTCCTGTCCCTCTCCGTGCGAACTACAGTTATCGCAGTACATGGGGAGATGCGCGCGGCTGGGGTGGAAAACGAATCCATGAAGGAACAGACATTTTTGCAGATTATGGAGTTCCAGTAAAATCCCCTTGCTATGGCATTATTGAGCTTAAAGGATGGAATAAATATGGAGGCTGGCGAATCGGTATTCGTGACCTTCATAATAACTATCACTATTTAGCTCATTTAAGCGGATTTGCAAAAAATTTAAAAGTAGGACAAATTGTAGAACCAGGAACACTTATTGGCGGAGTAGGAAGTTCAGGTTATGGACCTCCTGGAACTTCTGGGAAATTCCCTCCTCACTTGCATTACGGAATGTATAAAGATAACGGCAAAAATGAGTGGTCGTTTGACCCATATCCTCAGTTAAGAACGTGGGAAAGAAATGATCGTTTAGAACTAAAGAAAAAATAAAAAAACAGGAAGCTAATGCTTCCTGTTTTTTTACCCTGATGGTTTACTTTCTTTTGCTTTTTTCACAGCATGAGTAATACTCGCGGCCAAGCCGCCCCATATGATGACCATCCCTACAACCATCATTGTAATTGAACTTCCATCCATTATTTAGAAACCCCCTTCTCTTTAACTGACAAACGAGTCGCCCCATCTTTCCATCGTGCAAAAGAAAAAGCAATTCCTAAAATAACAGCCAGAGCTGCCACGCCCCAACCAAAAGGACCTACAAAAGTCGTTGCATACTGCTCGTAATTTTCCGAAATATTTTTTCGGAAGTTATCAAACATCATATACCCAAGTACAAGCGGTGTAACTACTCCTAAACATATCTTCCACCATGATCCGATTCGAATATCAGAAACTTCGTTTGCATGCTGCTGAAGGCTGCTCAGCTTTTTAAATACCCAAGCAACTAATACAACTTCTACTAAGCCTGCTAAAGCAACTCCGAAGTTATTAATGAAATAATCGACCACATCTAAGAAATAAAGTCCGCCCTGTGTTGCAAATAATAGGGAGCAAATTGAAGCGATTCCTCCGCCTATTAATACGGATTTTGTACGTGAGATAGTAAATTTATCTTGAATGCCTGCTACAAATGTTTCAATAATTGAAATAAGCGACGTTAACCCTGCTAATGTTAAGGAAGCAAAGAATAACATGCCAAACAGCTGTTTAAAGGCTGGAAATTCATTAATAATTTGCGGGAAAACAACAAAGGCTAGTCCTACGCCTCCCTGAACCACCTTATCGATTGGGATACCTTGCTGAGTAGCCATAAAACCAAGTGCGCTAAACACACCGATTCCTGCTAGTAATTCAAAAGCGGAATTACCGAATCCAGTAATAAACGCATTATTAGTTAAATCAGATTTTTTTGGAAGGTAACTGGAATAAGTGATCATAATAGCAAAACCAACAGATAAACTAAAGAAAATTTGACCATATGCTGCAATCCAAACCTTTCCATCTCCAATTGCGCTCCAGTTTGGTTTAAAAAAAGCGTGCAGACCTTCCATTGCTCCGTCCAATGTTACTGCTCGAATGACAATGATTAAAAATAGAACAATTAGTGTTGGTAAAAAGATTTTATTTGCCGCTTCAATTCCTTTTTTGATTCCTTTTAATAACACACCTAACGTCACAATCCATACAAGTACAAGCGGAATTAAAACATGTAATACGATGCTTCCTGTTTGTCCTGGTGCTTCAGCTAACTTTAAGTAATCTCCATATAAAAACGCTTCCGTATCCTTTCCCCAGCTTAACTTAAATGAAAAGATAAAATACGACATCGCCCATGCGATAATAACGGAATAGTAAACTGAAATAAAAAAGGAAATAGCTACTTGCCACCAGCCTAGCCACTCAGCCTTTGGA
Source organism: Priestia sp. D51 (assembly GCF_053345675.1). NCBI lineage: Bacteria > Bacillati > Bacillota > Bacilli > Caryophanales > Bacillaceae > Priestia > Priestia sp. D51. Next base: position 56,345 of record NZ_JBLTIR010000005.1, read on the forward strand.
CTTAGTCTCGCTAATGATAAAGGAGAAGAACCTTTATATTTATGACCTATAGCAAACTCCATGATTAAAATAGGAATCCCTGCCGTCAACAAAGCAAATAAATAGGGAAGAAAAAATGCTCCTCCTCCGTTTTCATATGCAGTAGCTGGAAACCTCCATATATTCCCTAGTCCAATTGCTGAACCTGCTGCTGCTAAAATAAACCCTGCTCTTGATCCCCACTGCGGCCTATTTTCCACCGTAATTCCCCCTCTTGTTCTCTCCCTACTCTCTTTTTATCGCAGATCAACGAGAATTTTTATAATTTTTAGATTATTCTTTCTATAACTTCCTATCTCAAATTATAGAAGGGAGAAGATAGTATGTCAAAATATTTTTTATAGAAAATTCAGACAAATTAAACAATGAATAAAAGCAGGTATGAAAGTCTTTTTGAACTTCCGTACCTGCTTTTTCAATAATACTTTATCACGTTAATATAATATTGTTAATTTTTCTTCGGAAGTTCAATCGCCGGAGAAGACGAGTTTCCACCGTTAAAATAGTCAGGAACATTTCCAGGAATAACGGTGCCTCCGACTGGGATTGTAGCCGTAACGGTTGTTTTTTTAGTTGCAAATGGGATAATGATTTGCATGTTTACTTTCACTTTGATAGATACTTCAAGAAACGCATTATTTATTCCATACTCCTCGATTTTTCGCACTACGTCTGTTTGAACGTCACCAATAGCATGAAATTTAACCGGAATCAGCGGACCCAGATTTCCAAGCAGCGCATTATTAGTCGCTTGCCCAAGCGGAACTTGGTAGACAATTCCTTGATTCCGCAACTTTTCATTTTTTTCAATACGAATATCTGTTGGAAGTTCAAGTGCATCTAAATTCCCTTTCTCTGCTTCTTTTAAGTTAGCCTGGACAAATGACGTAGTTTGAGCTCTAACTCGGTTCACAAGCGCTGTGTCAATTTTGGCTACTTGACCGTTAGGTGTAGATTCCACTTTAATGACATCTACGTCGAGCTGATCGAGTACCTGTTTATTCACCGCTTTATTAATAACTAAAGTTGCAATCTCTTTTGTTTGTGCTTCAGCATATTTCATCAACGTTGGTTCAATCCCTCTATTAATTAGCCATAATCCTACCCCTGTGGAAAGCATAAAAAAAAGAAAGGTGAGCAACAGAACGTAACGAAAAGGAAGCGGGCCTTTTCTTGTTAATTTCCGACGAAGTTTAACCAAAAAAAATCCCTCCTTACAAGCTATATGTATGCATGTATAAGGAGGTTCACGCTTCTTTTAAAAAGTTTTATCTTAAATTCTCGACTATATTAAAGCATTTTCAATAAAGCATCTTTGCCAATTGTGCCTTTAAAAATCCCTCTTTTTTCAGCTTCAAGCGTTACAGATTCAAGCGGCGCTTCAAGAAGCTGCTCAATTGTACGTACACCTACAGCTCTTCCAGCTATTATTTGACGATCAGCTAATTTATCATTTAATAGACCTACATCTAGTGCTCCGCACATAATGTAGCCTTTATCTGATGAAATGGTTAACAAAGTTGTTTTTGGCAGCAATACGGTAACTGCATTAAACGTATGACCTTCAATTACGATAGGCGCTAAGGTAATCATAGTAGCTCACTCCTTTCTTAATCAATTTATGATTTTGAAAGAAAAAAGTGAGGTTTTACATATACTTTTCTACCTATTTAACGTTTAGAGTAATCCTTATACATTTTATAGACCTCGGTGCTAAAATTCGTTAAAAAAATCTAGTTGCTTAGGAGCTAAATTCTCATATTCAATATTTAATAAGCTCATGAGCTGTTTGGCATTATGTACAGCATCTCCGCCGGAGTTATTATTAAATAATAAGTAGATGTCCTTCGTTTGTTTTTGCAGCTTTTCAAGACGTTCTTTCCACTCTAGGAGCTCTTTTTCATTGTAGCGATACAAAAACCTTACCGCTCGCCAATTGCCTTCTGCGGGCTTATTCCAACCGTGTACGTTTCGTCCATGAAAACGTATAAGTGTTTTCTGTTTATCTGTAGCATGAATCACAGTGGGAATAGATCCTTCTCCTGCCTGCGGTTCATCACAAATACCATGAATCCACTTCTCTTGTTCCATAAACGTTAACGTTTTATCATAGAAAAACGGTTTAAACCAAGATTGATTTCGAAACTCCAGCGCTACTGGCAAATCTCCAAACTTCTCACGGCTATACCTCAAATAGGCTACGTTTTCTTTTGTACAGTCAAACCAAGGCGGCATTTGAAATAAAATCATACCAAGCTTATTTGAACTTACGTACGGCTTCACTGATTCTAAAAATGCATGAAACATTTCTTCTTTGCTATCAAACGGATTTCCTTCTCTCATATGCCCCGTCATGCCTTGATAGGCTTTTACCACAAAACGAAAAGATTCCGGCGTATCATTCACCCACTTTTCTACATTTGACTTAGGTTGAATGGCGTAAAAAGATGAATCGACTTCAACAATTGGAAAATGGCCTGCGTATACGGCAAGCTTGTCTCTTGATGAAACACCCGCTTCATATAATGAATCATGATCTCCCCAGCCTGTAACTCCAATATAAATCATGCCATTCCTCCTCTATTTTCTTAGATTGCTTTTCTTTATTTTAATACAAACGATACAAAAAAACTCGTTTGCTTAAACAGCAAACGAGTTTTTATCTATTATTAACCGATTGAACCTTCCATTTCAAATTTGATTAGACGGTTCATCTCTACTGCATATTCCATTGGAAGCTCTTTTGTAAATGGTTCAATAAAGCCCATTACAATCATTTCTGTCGCTTCTTCTTCAGAAATACCGCGGCTCATTAGATAGAATAATTGTTCTTCAGATACTTTTGATACTTTCGCTTCGTGTTCAAGTGAGATGTTGTCATTTAAAATCTCATTGTACGGAATTGTATCAGAAGTTGATTGGTTATCCATAATTAGCGTATCACACTCAATGTTCGCACGTGCACCTTCTGCTTTACGGCCAAAGTGTACGATACCGCGGTATGTTACTTTACCGCCTTGTTTTGAAATTGATTTTGATACGATCGTTGAAGATGTGTTTGGTGCTAAGTGAATCATTTTTGCACCAGCATCTTGGTGCTGTCCTTTACCAGCAAGGGCAATAGATAATGTCATACCGCGTGCGCCTTCGCCTTTTAAGATAACAGCTGGATATTTCATTGTTAACTTAGAACCGATGTTTCCATCAATCCATTCCATTGTTGCGTTTGCTTCACAAACTGCACGTTTTGTTACAAGGTTGTATACGTTGTTCGCCCAGTTTTGAATGGTTGTATAGCGGCAATACGCGTCTTTTTTGATGATGATTTCTACAACGGCACTGTGAAGAGAGTTTGTTGTATAAACAGGTGCTGTACAGCCCTCTACATAGTGGACGTGTGAGCCTTCATCAGCAATAATTAACGTACGCTCAAACTGTCCCATATTTTCAGAGTTAATACGGAAATAAGCTTGTAATGGTGTATCTACTTTTACGCCTTTTGGTACGTAAATGAATGATCCACCAGACCAAACCGCTGAGTTAAGAGCAGAGAATTTGTTATCCGTTGGCGGGATAACTTTTCCAAAATGCTCGCGGAAAATATCTTCGTTTTCTTTTAGCGCCGTATCTGTATCTTTAAATACGATACCTTGCGCTTCAAGATCTTCTTTCATATTGTGATAAACAACTTCAGATTCGTACTGAGCTGATACACCCGCAAGATATTTTTGCTCTGCTTCAGGAATACCAAGTTTATCAAACGTTTGTTTAATTTCTTCAGGAACTTCATCCCAAGAGCGTTCAGACTTCTCAGATGGTTTTACGTAGTACGTAATTTCATCAAAGTCTAAGCTTGCCATGTCTCCGCCCCACTGTGGCATTGGCATGTTGTAGAAGTGCTCTAGAGATTTCAAACGGAAGTCAAGCATCCATTGTGGTTCCTCTTTCATACGAGAAATTTCTTCTACGATTTCTTTTGTTAAACCGCGTTTAGAGCGGAAAATTGATACGTCTTTATCGGAAAATCCATATTTATAATCGCCGATTTCTGGCATTTTTTTAGCCATCTTTTATTACCCCCTACTTGATAGGATTGGGAATGAATGAAGGTCTTATTTTTGTTCGTTAAGACCTTTTTCCATCGCTTTCCACGCTAGTGTTGCACATTTAATACGCGCAGGAAATTTTGCTACACCTTGAAGTGCTTCAATATCTCCTAAATCTATACTATCATCATACTCTTTACCTTGCATCATGTCAGAGAAGATATGGGCCATTTTAAACGCTTTGTCTACTTCTTGACCTTTAATTGCTTGTGTCATCATTGAAGCTGATGACATTGAAATTGAACATCCTTCACCTTCGAACTTTGCATCCACCACTTTGCCGTCCTCTACTTTTAAAGAAAGTTCAATGCGGTCTCCGCACGTCGGGTTATTCATATGAATGTTCACAGTATCTTCATTCAATGTTCCACGATTACGCGGGTTTTTATAATGGTCCATAATTACTTGACGATAGAGAGTATCTAAATTATTAAAAGCCATTTGTAAAATACTCCTTCGTTTTTATTAATGATGACACCAATTTATCTACTTCTTCTTCCGTGTTATACAGATAGAAGCTTGCACGTGCAGTAGACGATACGTTTAAATATTTCATCAGCGGCTGCGCACAGTGATGACCTGCACGAATCGCAATTCCATCAGCGTCTACTACTGTTGCAACGTCGTGCGGATGCACATCTTCAATATTAAACGTCACAACACCCGCCCGCTCTTTCGGTCCGTAAATCGTAATTCCATCTACTTGCGATAAGCGATCCAGTGCATATTGCGCTAGCTTGTGCTCATGTGCTTGAATGTTATCTAAACCAACTTCTTCTAAGAAATCAATCGCTGCACCTAAACCAATTGCACCTGCAATGATTGGCGTACCTCCTTCAAATTTCCAAGGAAGCTCTTTCCACGTTGATTCGTATAAGTTTACGAAGTCAATCATTTCGCCGCCAAACTCGATTGGTTCCATTTTTTCAAGAAGCTCTTTCTTTCCATAAAGAGCGCCGATTCCAGTCGGTCCGCCCATTTTATGTCCAGAGAAAGCAAAGAAATCACAGTCTAAATCTTGTACATCCACCTTCATGTGAGGCGTACTTTGCGCACCATCCACAACCATTACTGCACCGTTAGCGTGTGCAATTTCTGCAATTTCTTTTACTGGGTTAATTGTACCCAATACGTTAGATACTTGCATAATCGATACAATTTTTGTGTTAGATGTAATCGTGCTTTTTACCTCTTCTAGTGAAAGTGCATGATCTTCTGTTAATGAAATATATTTTAACGTTGCACCTGTTTCCTTGGCAACTTGCTGCCAAGGAATGATGTTACTGTGATGTTCCATATAAGTAATCACAATTTCATCACCAGGTTTAAGATTCGCACGGCCATAGCTTGCAGCTACTGTATTAAGAGCTGTCGTTGTACCGCGCGTAAAGATAATCTCTTCCGTTGATTTTGCATTAATAAACTTACGAACCTTTTCACGAGCGCCTTCGTATCCGTCTGTTGCTCTTGTACCAAGCGTGTGAACACCTCGGTGTACGTTTGAGTTATATTCTTTGTAATACTTCTCAATTGCTTCAATTACAGCAAGCGGCTTTTGTGAAGTTGCTGCACTGTCTAAATAAACGAGTGGGCTGCCATTTACCTCTTGGTCTAAAATAGGAAATTGTTTACGAATATCAGAGATATTCATTATCGAACTTTCCTTTCAATTAAATCCGTTAATTGTTTTTTAACCGTTTCGATTGGCAACTCGTTTACCACTGGTGCTAAGAACCCGTGAATAACTAGACGTTCTGCTTCTGTTTGCGGAATACCGCGGCTCATTAAGTAGTAAAGCTGAATTGGATCTACGCGCCCAACAGATGCAGCGTGTCCTGCTGTTACATCATCTTCATCAATTAGAAGAATTGGGTTTGCGTCTCCACGTGCTTTTTCACTTAACATTAACACACGGGATTCTTGCTCAGCGTTTGATTTAGATGCACCGTGTTCAATTTTACCGATACCGTTAAAGATTGAAGACGCGCTTTCTTTCATAACGCCGTGTTTTAAAATGTAGCCTTCAGAATGTTTTCCGAAGTGTACGATACTTGTTGTTAAGTTTTGAGACTGCTCTCCACGTCCAACTGTTACCGTTTTTGTATCTCCATATGAACCGTCGCCCATTAGATACGTTGTATTTTCTGAAACTGTATTTCCTTCACTCATTAAGCCTAAAGCCCACTCAATGCGACCATCTTTGCCCGCTACGCCGCGGCGGTTCACATAAGTAGTTGTACCTTTAGCTAAGTAGTCAACAGCTCCAAACGTTACTTTTGCATTGCTGTTAGCGAATACTTCCGTCACGATATTGACAACACCGTGTGACTCTTCAGCAGTAGCAATGTAGTTTTCTACATATGTTACTGAGCTGTTGTCTTCAGCTACAACAATAACATGGTTGAATAAAGCTGCTTCTTCATCTTCACGGACAAATACAGCTTGAAGAGGCTCTTGTACTTCTACATTTTTAGGAACGTATACAAATACCCCCCCGTTTAATAACGCTGCGTTTAATGCAGTTAAACGGTGCTCATCTACTTTAACTCCGTCTTTCATGAAGTACTTCTCAACAAGGTCGCTATGCTCTTTAGCAGCTGTTTGAATATCTGTGAAGATAACGCCTTGAGATTTTAGCTCTTCTGTTAACGTTGAGTATGCAGCTGTTTGGTCACGCTGAACATATAGATTCTTAACCGCTTCTGTATCAATCAGTGCTTTAACCACTTCTGGAAGCTCGTCTACAGATGAGATTGTGCTTGCCTGTGAAGTGTGCTTGTCAAAAGCAGTAAAGTTCCATTTCGAAATGTTTGTTTTATCTGGCTTTGGAAGTGCAAGATCTTCTGCTTTCGCAAGAGCTTGTAAGCGAAGATCTAGCAGCCAACTTGGTTCATTAGCTTCTTTTGAAAAGCTGCTGATGTACTCTTGATCAAATGGTAATTTCGTATCAATAGTCATAGAGATCCTCCTAACTCTTAAGCTTCTTGCTCTACAGTTTCGTCTTCAATACCTAATTCTTGTTTGATCCAGTCATAACCTTCTGCTTCTAGACGCTGCGCTAATTCTGGTCCGCCTGATTTTACAACACGACCTTGCATCATAACGTGAACTTTATCTGGTGTAATGTAGTTTAATAAACGTTGGTAGTGAGTGATCATTAAGCAACCAAACTCGCTGCCGCGCAGTTCATTAATACCTTTTGATACAACTTTTAACGCATCGATATCTAAACCAGAGTCGATTTCATCTAAAATTGCAATTCCTGGTTGAAGCATCATTAATTGAAGAATTTCGTTACGCTTCTTCTCACCGCCAGAGAAACCTTCGTTTAGGTAACGCTGAGCCATGTCTTGATCCATTTCTAAGAAATCCATGTTTTTGTCTAATTGACGGATGAATTTCATTAGTGAAATTTCTTCGCCTTCTTCACGACGAGCATTAATTGCTGAACGTAGGAAGTCTGCGTTTGTTACCCCGCTGATTTCACTTGGATATTGCATCGCTAGGAATAGACCTGCACGAGCGCGCTCATCTACTTCCATCTCAAGTACATCTTCGCCGTCTAGCGTGATGCTTCCTTGTGTAACCTCGTATTTAGGATGTCCCATGATTGCTGAAGATAATGTTGATTTACCAGTACCGTTTGGTCCCATGATTGCATGGATTTCGCCGCCCTTAACTTCTAAATTAACACCTTTTAAAATTTCTTTACCTTCAATTGCAACATGAAGATCTTTAATTGTTAAAGTTGACCCTGCCATATTAAAACCTCCAGTTATAGACGTATATAGTAAAAAACGATATACCTATATCTTTTTAATTATTCTCATTTTATTCTCATTACAATCTTATAACAAATGAAAACTTATAGCAACCTTTTGACCCAAAAGGTTTTAAACCATTATGTACGTTTTTTAAGACTAAATCCACTCATAAAAAAGTTGCCTTAAAAGACTCGATAGAGCCTTCTAAGACAAGCTTTTTACCCACTTTATTTACTTAGTGCGTGTGGCTAGTCAGTTCTGAAACACACTCTTGGACAAGCGTAACGGACTGACTCATCGCTGCGCCTCCGCCAAATGCCGCTGATACTCCGCATGCTTCTAAAATTTCTTGCTCAGTTGCACCTTGATCAATGCAGCCTTTTGTATGATAAATCATACAGTACTCGTCTTGAGCTACTACGCTGATTCCTAGCGCGATTAACTGCTTTTCTTTTTTAGAAAGAGAACCTTCTCCAAAACATGCTTCAGTAAACGCATTAAACGTTTTTGTTACTTCCGGCAATTTTTCGCTAAATTTCCCAACACCCATTTTATAATCATGAAGTGCTTGCTCAGTTGAATGACGTGCTTCTTGCTGCATAACGTCAGCTCCCATCATCAGTAAAGTTTTCACGGTTAGTATGCGTGAGAAAAATAAGAGTTATTCGTTTTGATGCATACAAAAAAGCACTTGCCCAGAGTGGGCAAGCGCTTTTCTTCTATTATTTATTTACCGGCAATACTCCGCCTTTGTATTTTTCTTTAATGTAGTCTTGAATTTCTTTAGAGTGAAGAACTTTTACTAAAGCTTTCACTGTACCTTTATTTTCGTCACCTTTGTGAACCGTAATGATGTTTGCATATGGGTTGTTTTCTTTGCTTTCCACTGCGATTGGATCTTTTACTGGATCTAAACCAGCATCGATAGCATAGTTAGCATTGATAACAACAGCGTCACCTTCATTGTTTTTGTACATTTGAGGTAACAATCCGCCTTCAACATCGGCTTTAAATTTTAAATTCTTAGGGTTTTCTACAATATCTTTAATTTGTGCGTCTGTTTTCTTTACGCCTGGTTTTAATTTGATCACGCCAGCTTTTTCAAAAATCGATAAAATACGTCCTTGCTCTGCTACTGCATCACGCATAATAACTGTGCCGTTTTTCGGAAGATCTTTTAAGCTTTTGTATTTTTTAGAGTAGATACCAATTGGTTCAATGTGAATGGCACCGGCACTTACGAAATCATACCCTTTTTCACCTTTATGATCTTTTAGCACTGAATTCATATAAGGAACGTGCTGGAAGTAGTTTGCATCAATTTCATTGTTTGCAAGAGCTGTGTTCGGTAAGATGTAATCTTGGAATTTTTTAATCTCTAAATCAATTCCTTGTTTTTCCAAAATAGGTTTTGCTTGTTCTAAAATTTCAGCATGAGGCGTATTAGATGCACCCACGACAATTTTCTTTTCATCTTTTGATCCATTGTTAGATCCACACGCCGCTAATCCTACTACTAGCGCAGATGTTAACGCTAAAGCTGAAAGCCATTTTTTCATAATAAATAATCCTCCCTTTATCTTTTATCAATTTTTGCAGTAATCGCATCTCCAATAAGTTGGATAATAAATACAATAATCAAAATTAAGATCGTAGCGGCTAGCGTTACGTCATTATGACTGCGCTGGAATCCTTCTAAATATGCAAGGTTTCCAAGACCTCCAGCTCCAATCACACCCGCCATTGCCGTATAGCCTACTAACGCAATGGTTGTTACTGTCAAACCGGAAATCAAAGCTGGTAGCGATTCAGGTAACAGCACTTTAAAGATAATAGTGCTTGTTGTGGCTCCCATTGATTTAGCAGCTTCAATAACACCCTTATCAATTTCACGCAGACCAATTTCTACAAGACGCGCATAAAATGGTGCTGCTCCAACAATTAAAGCCGGTAACGCTGCATTAGCGCCTAAAATACTTCCTACCAATGCTTTGGTAAATGGAATCAGTAAAACAATTAAAATAATGAATGGAATGGAACGAAAGATATTTACAACCGCCGACACAATGGCATATAAAGGTTTGTTTTGCCAAAGCTGTCCTTTGGACGTTAAAAATAAAAGCAGGCCCAATAAAATACCTAGAACAAATGTGGCTACAACTGAAATAGCCGTCATATATAGTGTTTCATTTGTCGCTTGAATAAAATCATCTAAAATAACGTTTGGAAATAGTTTCTCAAGCATTTGTCATTACCTCCACTTCTACCTGCTGCTCATGAATGTATGCAATGACTTTTTCAACTTCTGTTAATTCTCCGTCTAAATGAACGAACAGCGTCCCGTATGAACCTGTTTGTGTATGAGAAATCTTTCCTTGCAAAATATTAATCGTTACATCAAACTGTTTTAAAATCGTTGTAATGAGCGGTTGCTCTGCTTTTCCGCCAACAAACGTCAGCTGAATAATTTGCCCGCTTGGATACAGCTCTTTTACTTGTTCAATCGTTTCAAACGTTTCCTCTGGTTCAGAAATCTGTTGAACGAATCGTTTTGTAATCGGCTGCTTAGGTTTTCTGAATACTTCTAGCACTTGTCCTTCTTCTACTACTGCCCCATTTTCCATAACGGCTACTCGATGACAAATTTTACGAATGACGTGCATTTCATGAGTAATCAATACAATGGTTAACCCTAGCTTCTCATTAATATCTACTAACAGATCTAAAATAGAATCTGTCGTTTGAGGATCAAGCGCTGATGTTGCTTCATCACAAAGCAATACTTTTGGATTGTTCGCTAGCGCTCGAGCAATCCCAACACGCTGCTTTTGTCCGCCGCTAAGCTGTGATGGATAAGCATCTTCACGCCCTTCAAGCCCGACTAGCTTAATAAGTTCGTCTACTCGTTTCATTCTTTTTTCTTTTGAAATCCCTGCTATTTCTAACGGAAAGGCAATATTTTCTCGTACCGTACGCGACCACAAGATATTAAAGTGCTGAAATACCATACTAATTTCTTGTCTAGCTTTTCTGAGTTTTCCGCCTTTAATTTTTCCCATATCATTACCTGCTACTTCGACCGTTCCTGTCGTTGGTGTTTCTAATCCGTTTAGCAAGCGAATCAAAGAACTTTTCCCCGCTCCGCTATAACCAATAATTCCGTAAATTTCACCTTGGTTAACGGTTAGATTCACATTATCAACAGCTGTTACTTGACCGCTTTTGGCCTGATAAATTTTTGTAACGTCTGTTAATGTAATCATATTTCTTCACCTTCTTTAATAAAAACTTAATTATATTAGGTTGCCCTATAGGATGAAAAAGCCGTAAAACAATTTTCCCCATTAAAAAAGCCTCTCTGCGCATGACAGAAAGGCTCGATATTTAATCCTTTCTCTCATCTTTCAAAGCGCATAGCTTTGCAGGAATTGGCACCATTTCAGTTAGTCTGACGGTTGCCGGGTTTCACAGGGCTCAGTCCCTCCACCTCTCTTGATAAGAGTTCGCAACAATTATTTTGTTTTTGGGAAATATTCATTCATTTATGAACATTCATGAGTGTGATTTTAGCATGTGTCAGATAGGCTGTCAACAGATTTTATTCTTGGGATAATATCCCAAGATTTCAACAGCCCCAACGGTTCGCTCTCTTTCCACTTCTTCATTTTAAACAAACGTTTGATTATCGAAGCTCCTCGAGTACGTGCTCGATGGAATGAAACGCGTAGAGTTTTTTTACCATTTCACCATTTTCCACTTCAATCAAACAAGGTACGCTTTCAATAGAAAATAATTCTGCTTTTGAAGGCATATAATTTAAATTGCTCATTCCGATGGTTACATCCGGCAGCATCGCTTCTGCCACGGTTAACATTTTTTTTGCCAGCTGACATGTCCCGCAAAAAGGCGTATGGAAAAAGATAAAGGCTCTTTCTCCTTCTTTTAACTGATCATCCAGCTGTTTTTCGCTCCATTCTTGCATGTTGCTCATTCCTTTTATGTTAAAAATTCTGCATTAACATCGATATTGGCACTCAGCAATACTGTTGCTATGTGATGTCTAGGGGCGGCAGCAACTTCTCGGTACATTTTATCAATATATAGATGCTCTGCTTCCGGAAGCTCTCGTTTAAATTGTTTTCTCAGCTTATTCCCTGAATCATCAGAGTCAACGAGTATGTATACCTCTTTGTTAAACGTACAGTCAATAATTTCATCCAGCTTTGATAAACTAATCGTACCGTTTGTACAAATAATTTCAATTGGTTCTCGAATGATATCTTGAATACGCTTTTTATCTGACTTTCCTTCGACAATAATTACTTTTTCAATTTCAATTAGCCCCATTTTCATCACCCATAATCGTCAGTTGTATAGTAACATCATTTCTTTATGCTATACAATATTCGTTAATGTATCACAGTTCACCTGTTTTTTAAAAGAAATTTGCAAGAAAGAACTCTTTTAAAAGGCAGTTTAGGCCATATTATCTCTATAAAACAAGAAAAACAGCGGCAGTTGCCACTGTTTAGCACCATCCTGCTTCTTCATCGCAGTCTGTATATTTTTGCGTTTCACCTTGTTTTTGTACGTCCGCGTATTGATAGAACTTATTATTTTCTTGCGAATATCCTTCTTCAAAGCGGTATTCATTGCCGCTTGTTCCGTAGCTAACTTCACCAATTGGCTGTTTATCAACGTATAATTTCATACCGCCGTCATGAAATTTAGCTGTAACGCGATCTGTAACGTCCATTTTTTGTTTTTCAAACATAAAAAGACACTCCTTTAGCTTGTTTACTAATAGAGTGTCCAGTCAAAAACTTTTCATAAAGACAATTTATGGAGGAATATTATCCTTCGTTTGTCATTTCTTCGTATTGCTCTGCTGTCATCAGCTTGTCTACTTGAGAAGCATCAGATGGTTTGATTGTAATCATCCATGCTTCTTCGTATGGAGATTCATTAACAAGTTCAGGACTATCGCCTAAGTTGTCGTTTACTGCTACAACTTCACCGCTAATTGGTGCGTAAAGCTCAGAAACTGTTTTTACTGATTCAACGCTACCAAACGGCTCGTCAGCTTCTACTGTTGCTCCTACTTCTGGCAGTTCAACGAATACGATGTCTCCAAGCTCAGCTTGAGCGAAATGTGTAATACCTACGCGGACAACGTCTCCTTCTGTTTTTACCCATTCATGCTCTTCAGAATAACGCAAATCTTTTGGTGTACTCATCTTAATCCCTCCAAAATATGTATCGTAATTTGTTTATATAAAAAGCGCCTTCAACGTGGAGAACACTTTCTACAACCTAAAATAACTTCCTATTAACAGTGTAACGTAAAAGGTAAAAATTTTCTATTTGAAAACTTACTTCCACACGTCCTCAAACTGCTCTTCTTTGAAACCAAGCGTTACTTTTTGTCCATCTGTTAGCAGCGGACGCTTAATTAACATGCCATCTGACGCAAGAATAGACAGAAGTTCGTCTTCACTCGCACTGCTTACTTTATCTTTAAGACCTAACTCGCGATATTTTTTACCGCTTGTATTAAAGAATTTTTTTAATTCTAGGCCGCTGTTCTGATAGTAAGCTTGCAGCTGCTCTTTTGTTGGCGGATTTTCTACAATATGAATTTCTTCATATGCTACTCCGTTATCATCGAGCCACTTCTTTGCTTTTCGGCACGTACCGCACTTTGGATATGAATAAAAAAATAATGACATTTCGTCAACCACCCTTTATTTTAAGCTTTTTTCGTATTTTAACACATCCTTTATCATTTACCTAGATAGAGGCTTCTTAAACAAAAAGGAGCTCGCAAAACGAGCTCCTTTTTCCTTAAACTGTGAATTTCTCTACTTCTAGAAGCGTTTTTGCAACCTCGCGCTTTACGCTAATTACATTGATTGGTGTATAGCGAGTTAATTTGCGAAGAGACGAAAGCATGACTCTAAGCGTATCACCTTGTTCAACGCCAATTAACGTTTCTTTTGCATCTGCTTCGATTCGATTAAATGCTTCTTGGCAGAATACTTGCGTGTATTTTAATTTTAAGCTGTTTTGATCTACTCCTGTTTTGGAAATGGCTTTTTCAGTACGTAAAACAGTAGATTCCATTGCATATACGTTACTAATCATATCAGAAATATTAACGAGAATTTCTTGTTCTTTTTCTAATTCTTTGCCATACTTTTGTGCAGCTAATCCCAAAAGCAAGAGCGCAATTTTCTTCCCGTTTTGCACAAGCATTTTTTCTTGATCTAACGGCTCATTTCCTACTTCCTGCGGCATAAGCATCATCAATTCTTCTTGAAGCGTTTGTGCTTTTTGAAGCAGTGGAAGCTCTCCTTTTAACGCTTTGCGTAAATATGTGCCTGGTACTAAAAGACGGTTAATCTCATTTGTTCCCTCAAAAATACGATTAATGCGAGAATCGCGATACAGACGCTCAATTTCATACTCGCTCATAAAACCGTAGCCTCCATGAAGCTGCACGCCTTCATCTACAATGTAGTCAAGAGCTTCCGTGGCAAACACTTTATTTAATGAACATTCGATAGCATATTCAGCAATGGAAGCAGCAATTTGTTTTCCGTCTTTTTGCTGTTCTTCTGAAAGCTGGCCCATATGGTCTTCAAAAAGTCCTACCGTACGATATACGGAGCTTTCAGTTGCATACAATTTAGAAGCCATTGTGGCTAACTTTTCTTGTGTTAATGAGAATTTAGCAATTGGCGTTTTAAACTGCTGACGCTGGTTAACGTATTGAGACGTAATTTCTAACGCACGTTTCCCTGCTCCAACTGCTCCAACTCCAAGCTTATAGCGCCCAATATTTAAAATGTTAAAGGCAATCACATGGCCTTTTCCAATTTCACCTAGCACGTTTTCTTTTGGAACAAGCGCATCTTCAAGAATCAACGTTCTGGTTGATGAGCTTTTGATTCCCATTTTCTTCTCTTCCGGGCCAACCGAAACGCCTGGAAATTCGCGCTCAACGATAAAAGCAGAAAATTTATCGCCGTCAATTTTTGCGTACACCACGAATACATCAGCAAATCCAGCATTCGTAATCCACTGCTTTTCTCCATTTAACACATAGTGTGTACCTTCTGCGTTAAGGCGAGCTGTTGTTCGAGCACCGAGAGCATCCGAACCAGAACCCGGTTCAGTCAGCGCATAAGCCGCTATTTTTTCCCCTACCGCTAAAGCAGGTAAATATGCTTGTTTTTGCTCTTCTGTTCCAAATAAGACGATTGGCAATGACCCAATTCCTACATGAGCACCATGAGTGATGGAAAATCCGCCTGCTCGAGACATTTTTTCAGCAATTAAAGCCGAAGTAATCTTATCTAAACCAAGCCCACCGTATTCTTCCGGTACATCTGCACCAAGCAAGCCTAATTCACCAGCTTGTTTTAATAGCTTTACAGAACGGTCAAATTCATGCTTTTCTAAATATTCCACTTGCGGAAGGACTTCATTTTCTACAAATTCATCTGTCGTCTTGGCAATCATCTTTTGTTCAGATGTATAATCCTCCGGCGTGTAGACGCGGCTTGCATCGCCTTCTTCAATTAAAAAACTTCCACCTTTAATCATTTGTTTTGTTTTATTTGACATGTTCATATCCCCCTTTGAAATGATTATGCTAACAATTCAAATACACCAGCAGCTCCCATTCCTCCACCAATACACATGGTGACAATTCCAAACTGCTCATTTCGACGCTGCATTTCGTGCATTAAGCTAAGAGTCAGCTTTGCTCCAGTACAGCCTAATGGATGACCTAAGGCAATAGCGCCTCCGTTTACATTTACTTTATCTTCATTAATATTTAATTCACGAATAACGCCAAGTGCTTGAGAAGCAAATGCTTCATTTAATTCAAACAATCCGATATCAGAAAGCTCCAGCCCTGCTAGTTTAAGAGCTTTAGGGATGGCAGCTACCGGGCCAATCCCCATTACTTCAGGTGGAACTCCTCCAACTGCAAATGAGCGAAACTTAAGCAAAGGCTTTAAGCCTTCTGCTTCAGCTTGTTCTTTATCCATTAGAAAAACGGATGCAGCTCCGTCACTTGTCTGCGAAGAGTTTCCAGCTGTGACGGATCCTTTAATCGAAAAGGCTGGACGAAGTTTCCCTAATACGTCCGCAGTTGTGCCAGGACGAACTCCTTCATCTTGAGAGAACATCAGTTTTTGTTCACGTAGCTTATTGTTTTCATCGATTTTCCGAAGCGTCACTTCTACGGGAACAATTTCGTCGTTAAACTTCCCTTCTTGAAGTGCTTTTGCTGCTTTTTGATGGCTGCGTACGGCAAATGCATCCTGGTCTTCACGTGAAATGCCGTATTTCATCGCCACTTGTTCTGCTGTATGTCCCATGCCCATATAATACTCCGGCGCATTTTCAACCAGCTGAACATTCGGACGCGCTACGTTTCCAAACATCGGAACAAAACTCATTGATTCTGCTCCTCCAGCTAACACTGCTTTGGCTTGCCCTAGCATAATTCGTTCTGCACCGTAGGCAATACTTTGCAAACCTGATGAACAATAACGATTAATCGTTATTGCTGGCACCGTATAAGGCAAACCTGCAAGAGCGCCAATATTTCGAGCCATATTCAAACCTTGTTCTGCCTCAGGCATCGCACAACCAATAATTAAATCATCAATCGGTCCTTCGTATCCGCCTGCTCGGCGAAGAGTTTCTTTAACCGCAATAGCTCCCAAATCATCAGGTCTAACACTTGCCAATGAACCTTTTTTTGCTTTTCCGACCGGTGTCCTAGCACCTGCTACAATAACTGCTTCTCTCATTTTTTCTCCCCCTTAATTGCGCAGTGGCTTTCCTTTAACTAACATGTGCTGCATACGTTCTTGAGACTTCGCTTCTCCAACAAGGCTTAAAAATGCTTCTCTCTCTAAATCAAGCAAATACTCTTCATCCACTTCGGAACCAAACGCTACGCGTCCTCCAGCTAATACAAATGCTAACTTACTAGCAATTTTGTAATCATGTTCTGATATATATCCTGAATATTTCATGGATTGAGCTCCTAGCAGCAACGTTGCATATCCTGTTTCTCCAACGACAGGAACTTTAGTTTTTACAGGCGGTTTATAGCCCGTGTCGTGTAAAGCAAGGACTGAGTTCTTTGCATCATTCAGCAAGTGATCTCCGTTTACACTGATAGCATCATGGCGGTTTAAAAAGTTTAGCTGCCTAGCTTCTGCAGCAGAAGTAGATACTTTTGCAGTAGCAATTGTTTCAAATGTTTTATTGGCAATTTGCTGAAGATCGAGCGTTACACCGTTCGGTAAACCATTTAGCTGTTTGATATAAAGCTCCTTGTTACCTCCTCCGCCAGGAATTAACCCGACTCCTACTTCTACAAGGCCCATGTAAGTTTCAGCAGAAGCTTGGATTTTAGCTGACGGTAAGCAAATTTCTGCTCCGCCTCCAAGAGTCATCGCAAATGGAGCTGCAACAACCGGCTTTTCGTTATATTTCACCTTCATCATTGCCTGTTGAAATTGTTTAATGACAAGCTCAACTTCAAAATAATTGTCATCTTGTGCTTCCATCAAAATCATAGCTAAGTTAGCGCCAACGCAGAAATTTTTTCCTTGGTTTCCTATGACCAGCCCCTTATAATTCTTGTTCACTTCTTCAAGAGACTGATTCAATAAGCTGATAATATCTAGCCCAATCGCATTGTTAGGAGAAGTAAACTGCAGGCATGCCACATCATCTCCTAAATCAATTAAGCTCGCTCCGCTGTTTTCTAAAATGACATTATTTTGAGAGCGTAAAGATGACAGGTGGATCACCTTTTTATTTTCTTTTACTGCTTTATACTCATCCTCTTCGTAGTAAAGCGTTTGACCTTCCATTTCTTTATAAAAGCTTGTAAATCCATTTTCCTGCATTTGTTTTACCCACTGCGGGATGGCTAAGCCAGACTGCTCCATCTTCTCAATTGATTTTTCTAAACCAATTGCATCCCACGTCTCAAAAGGACCCATTTTCCAGCCAAATCCCCACTTCATAGCTTGATCAATGGCGACGATATCGTCGGCGATTTCATTTTTCAACTGTGCTGCATACACAAGAACGGGGCTGATAATGTTCCAAAGAAGCTGTCCAGCACGATCATCAGAATATATAAGCGCTTTCATTTTGTTTTGCAGCCCTTTTGCCTGCTTACTTAATTCGGTAGAAGCTGTTTTTAACTTCTTTCTTTCGACGTATTGAAGTGTATTAGGATCAAGTTCTAAAATTTCCTTGCCTTTCTTTAAAAAGAAGCCTTGCCCCGACTTGCTTCCCAGCCAGCCATTTTCCTGCATTTGTTTCATAAATAAAGGCACGTCGAATACCTCTTTTTCTTTGCCTTCCACTTTGTCAAACACATTGTTGGCCACATGAATAAATGTGTCTAGTCCCACTACGTCTAACGTTCGAAACGTTGCGCTTTTTGGTCTTCCAATTAAGGGACCCGTCACAGAGTCAACTTCTCCCACGCTGTAATTACCTTTTAACATTTCTTGAACGGTCACAAGTAAACCGTACGTACCGATACGGTTGGCGATAAAGTTAGGCGTATCTTTTGCAATAACTACTCCTTTACCCAATACATCTTCACCAAACGTTTTCATATATTCAACAATTTCTGATTTTGTGTCATGAGTTGGAATAATTTCTAATAACTTTAAATAACGAGGTGGATTAAAAAAGTGCGTTCCTAAGAAATGCGCTTTAAAATCTTCTGAGCGTCCTTTAGCCATTTCGTGGATCGATATTCCTGAAGTATTTGAACTTACAATACTTCCTTTTTTTCGTACGCCGTCAATTTTTTCAAACAACTGCTGTTTAATATCAAGGCGTTCCACTACTACTTCAATGATCCAATCGCAGTCGCTTAACTGCTGTAAATGATCTTCAAGGTTTCCCGGCGTAATTAACGATAGTGACGACTTCGACGTTAAAGGTGCCGGTTTTTGCTTCGTTAATTTAGCTAAAGCAGTTGTGCTCAACCGATTTCTGACTTGCCTATCTTCAAGCGTTAGCTGTTTTTTTTCCTCGTCTGGTGTTAATGAAGCTGGAACCACATCTAGCAAAAGCGTTGGAATTCCTACATTCGCTAAATGAGCTGCAATTCCAGAGCCCATAACTCCTGAACCTAAAACGGCGGCTTTTTTTATGTTCATAATTATCCCCACATCCCCTTTGATATATTGAATGAATGGTCATTCATTTTATGTGTAAAAAAAGAGAGTCACTGTTAATCTCTGTTTTTACTATAAAGCATTTTTTAAATTTTCGCAATATATTCACAATATTATCTCTAACTATTTTTTATGTGTTTGGTTATCTTAATACACAGGAGGTGATTTTGTGAGTAAATTAAAGAAAGATCCATCTTCAGCAGGCGTAAGCGCAGCAAGCGTTAAAGGAAATGCTGGACCGGTTAATGAACCGCACGGACGCGGCAAAAAGACATCTCAAAACCAGCAGTACACAAAGCATAATACACAAGGACATTAACCTCAAAATCGAACATGAGTAATCGAATCATGTTCGATTTTTGACTATTTCTTATTCTGTCATCACGACCATTTCATGGTTATTTTTTTACGATTCCTTTTAAGACAAATGCGACATTTGCAGGTCTTTCTGCAAGGCGCCTCATAAAGTACCCATACCAGTCCGTTCCATAAGGAACGTACACTCTCATTTGATATTGTTCTGCTACGAGCTGAACCTGCCTTTCTGGTCGAATACCGTATAGCATCTGGAATTCAAACTGATTCATTGAAATTCCATGCTTTTTAACAAACTCTTTTGTATACTGAATGATTCGTTCATCATGAGTAGCAACTGCTGTGTAGTGACCGTTTAATAAATGAAGTCCAATTATGTTTTTGAAGTTTTCGTCTACGTCTTCTTTATCAGGAAAAGCCACGTCTGCCGCTTCTTTGTACGCTCCTTTTACTAACCTTAATTTAGGAGCATAAGCATCTAATTCGCGAACGTCACTTTCTGTTCGATATAAGTATGCCTGAAGTACCGTCCCTACGTGGTCATACTCACTTTTTAATTGTTTAAACAGCTTAATCGTCTTGCTGCATCGCTTATAATCTTCCATATCAATCGTCACGAACACGCTATATTTTTCCGCTTCATTTAGAATATGACGCATATGATGAAGCGCCAGATCTTCAGAAATATCAAGTCCCATAGACGTTAATTTCAAAGAAATTTCTGAATCTAACCTTTCTTTGTGTATAAGATGGATGGCCTTTATGCATTGAGCCACAGCATTATTGACTTCAGCTTCACTTTCCACAAACTCTCCGAGATAATCAATCGTTACTTTTAATCCCTGTTCATTTAGCTTTTTTATCACACTAACAGCTTCATCGATGGTTTCCCCTGCAACAAACCTTGCTGCCCCAAAACGTAAACCATAGCGCTTAGCTAACTTTGTTAACTTTTTGCTTTTTGATAACAATAAAAAAAAGTTTCTTATCGTTTGTTCCAAAGCAACCCCCCGCCTTCACTTGTCATACACCTCACAAATTTTATCTAATTATCATTAATTTTACCATTTTATCAACCATATAGATAGGCACCCTTCATTAACATATGCACACTAGATCAAAAAGCTACCTGGAGCTTTTTTGATAAAAAAACATTCATCAGCTTCGTGATGAATGTTTTTATTCTGGTTTTCGCTGTGACGCTCGATGCGCTTCATTCAGCTCTTTTATTTCCTTCACAATTTCAATCATTTCCGCTTTTGCGTCTGGATATAATTGATTCCAATGCTTTGTTAAAGGCGGCATAGATTTTGAGATATGGTTGTAAAGTGCCCACATTTTCACTTTTTCCTGCAGCTGTTCATCACTTTCTCCAACCATTAGTTCCGTATACTTTTCAATCAAACCGTCGAATTGCTCTTGAAAGGTTTTACTCATGCGCAGTCACTCCTTTCTTTGGTTTACAAATAACCGGACACGTTCGACAATAAGTCTCTTTATCTCCTGTTTGGTAGGACAAACAGCACGTTTTTCGTACTCTTATCTCCTGCTTTTGTTTCTCTATATATTGAGGAGGTGAACTGTACCCAGCAAGCGGATTGTTATGATATGAACCAAAGTGACGGCCCTCAGCTTCTTCTAACACGTATCGTAAATTCTTTTGCACTTTCACATTGTCTATTTCTTCGTTTGCTAAAAGCAAATCATAAAGCCAGTGAATATAAACAGCTACGTTTTCCCACAGCGTCAGCTTTGAGATTTTTGTCACTTTACGCAGTACTGACCACATCGGCTCAATTTGATGAGCAAACAATTCATCAAGAAGTTCATCAAGAAGAATTTCGCGATTATCCTCTGTTACTTCTGTCGTCTCAATTTCTGAGATAAACACTTTTGGAAGCCACATCGTTTCAACTTGTTCGGTATGCAAAGATACATTTTTAGTCGATGCATTTATCTTTTTTTGAAACACAATAAATGAATACAAAGCCGCAACCACAACAAAACTATACCGCTTTGCTAACATTGAAGCAGCTGCTCTCAAACTAGCGGCCTCCATCGTCTCTTGAATCCATAATAGCTGCACCTTCACCTTACTTTCATCCATGCAGCTGGCAGGAGAAAACCTGTACAGCGAGTTATCTTTAAACGTACAGCGGAATTTTTCTGCTAACTCGCTTTGCTCATTCCTACTGAGCATGCTGCGTTTCAACTCGCAGCTTATTCACAATACATCGTCCGCGCCCATGAGGAATACAAAGAGGCGTTCCAAATAACGGATCAACAGTCACTTCACAGTTCATATTAAAGACTCGCTGTACTAAATCGCAGTTAATGACTTCTTCTGGTCTTCCCTGTGCATAGATTTTTTTATCTTGAAGCGCCACAATATGATGAGCATAGCGGCAAGCTAAGTTTAAATCATGCAGCACCATTACGATGGTACGATTTTCTTTTTCATTCAGTTCAAACAACAAGTCCAAGATCTCAATTTGATGCGTCATATCTAAATATGTTGTCGGTTCATCAAGTAAAATAATATCTGTATCTTGCGCTAGTGTCATGGCAATCCATGCGCGCTGACGCTGTCCCCCAGAAAGCGAATCAACTTGACGATCTGCCAAGTCTGCTAAGCCTGTTGCTTCCAGTGCATTTTGCACTTTTTCTTCATCCTCTTGAGACCACTGGCGGAACCAATTTTGATACGGATAGCGCCCTTGTTTAACAAGCTGCAGCACAGTCAGACCTTCAGGTGCAACAGGACCTTGAGGAAGGATTGCTAGCTGCTTTGCAATTTCCTTGGTAGGAAGAGAAGAAATTTTAGAACCTTCTAGTAAAATAGAGCCTGCATGTGGCTTCAATAACCTTGCCAGTGAACGCAGCAGCGTAGATTTTCCGCATCCATTACTGCCGATAAAAACCGTAATCTCACCCTTTGGGATGGTAACGTCAAGCTCATCTATAATCATCGCTTCTCCATATGATAATGTTAGCGACTTTGTTTCTAACGAATGCATGCGAATCGCTCCTTCTACAAAGAATGCTATACGTTTCTTTGTTTGTATAGTAAATAAATGAAGTATGGTGCGCCAATTGCAGCTGTAAATACACCTGCTGGCACTTCGATTGGCAAGAAGAATGTTCGGCCAATTAAATCTGCTGCTGTGATTAAAATCGCTCCGATTAGTGCCGATAGCGGTATTAAAGCGCCAAATGACGAACCTACAAGCTTTCGGGCAATATGTGGAGCAAGTAACCCTACAAAGCTAATTCCACCGGCAAATGCAACGGCGCTCCCGGTTAAAGCTGTGCTCATCAGCAATAGTGCCAATCGATTTTTTTGAACGCGACTTCCAACGTTAGTCGCAATTTCTTCACCTAATTCTTGAACATTTAAATTTCGAATCATTAAAATCGTAATTATAACCAGCCCTGCAGTAACTGGAACTAGTACGGAAACACTTGCCCAATTTGAACCATACACCGTTCCGGTAATCCAAATATTTGCCTGGCTAGCGCGGTAGATAGGACCCATAATCATAAACAGCGTGGTCATAGCTTTCGTTAACGCTGTTAATCCAATTCCTATTAATACTAGTGTAATAGGAGAGACACCATTTTTCCAGGCAAACACATAAAGTAAAAGCGCCACTGCCACGGCACCTAAAAATGCGCTAACAGGCATCCAATTAATACTTACGGTTAACGAGTTGCTTTTATCACTAAATAGTGTCAAAAATAACACTACACCAACTGACGCTCCTCCTGTTAATCCAATTAAGTCTGGTGAAGCAAGCGGATTTCTCACAAGCCCCTGCAAGATAGCGCCCGCAATAGCTAGACAAATACCAGCACAAATGGCAACAATAATACGCGGCAGTCTAAAAGATGTAACAACTAATCGTTCAAACTCCAACCCATGACCCGCTAAAATTTTAATTACACGAAAGGGGTTAATAAATAAGTCACCCGTACCTGCACTTAACAAAAAGAGTGCAACAAGGACAGCTGAAAATCCGGTAATGATTAGAGCAGCTTTTATATTAACTAAAAATGAAATTCTCTTTAAGCGAAGAGATAAGTATGTTTTCATGACGTCTTCGCCCCTTTCCTTGCCATATAGATAAAGAAAGGTGTACCAATAACAGCAGTCATGACTCCAACAGGGATTTCTTGAGGCATAATGACGTACCTTGCGCCAACATCAGCTAATAAAATTAAAATCCCGCCGACAACCGCACTATAAGGAAATACCCAGCGATAATCTTGTCCTACGATTGCTCTTACAACGTGAGGAACAATGATTCCTACAAAGCTAATGGGACCGGCTACTGCAACGGCTCCCCCCGCTAAAATCGCAATAATGATGCCGCTTATAATTTTGACAAGAGCTGTTCTTTGACCTAATCCTTTGGCTACGTCTTCACCAATCGTTAAAATATTAATTTTTGAAGCGATAAAAAAAGTAACAATAATTGCTGGCACTACATAAGGCAGTATGCCATACAACATTTCAACCTTGCGTCCTTGCACAGACCCTGCCAGCCAAAAGAGGACTTGATCAAGCGAAGATTCATCCACAGCTAGCAGTCCTTGTGTTAAAGAAGAGAAAAAGGCTGCAATAGCCGCTCCTGCGAGCGTCAGTTTGATAGGCGTTAGCCCTTCTTTTCCAATGGACCCAAGAAAATAGACAACCACTACGGTTAGTGCCGCTCCTACAAATGCAATCCATGTAAAAGCTTGAAGTGAATTGACCGAAAAAATCATCACTGCAACAACAATAAAAAAGCTGGCCCCAGCGTTCACACCGATAATATCCGGTGAAGCAAGTGGGTTTTTCGTTAACGCCTGCATCATTGCTCCTGCAATTCCTAAACAAATACCTACCACAGCACCGATTATAGCGCGCGGCAATCGAATATTTTGAATAACTATGTGCTCATTCGAACCGTTAAACGCTTGAAAAGCTTCAAATGCTGTTTTGATACTTGTATCTGTGTATCCGAGTACGATACTTAATCCAATACAGATTAAAAGCAGCATGATTCCAATGATGAGCCCCATTACTTTCATTTGAACACTGCGTAGCATCATTTTCATTGCTCTCCTCTAAGATGATTCCTATATATATCTAACCTTTAGTTTAGGAAACATTGAAAAAAGTGTCAATGATTTTGAGAATCATTTTCAATTTTTAATTGACACCGCTTAAAAGTTAGAATATTATCTTAATTGTTAATGAAAATCATTATCACTTACGAGGGGGAAAAGATGTGAATACATATTCTAAAGGCAAGTTGTCATATTTGTTGTCCATTCTTACCATTATGACACTGCTTGTGCTGGCAGCCTGCGGTAATTCAAACGGCGCTGACAGCGATAAAAAAGAAAAAACTGAGGGTTCTGGCGAAACTTACACAGTAAAACACGCAATGGATAAAACCGATATTAAAGGAACGCCTAAACGAGTGGTTGTTTTAACAAACGAAGGTACTGAAGCTCTTCTTGCAATGGGTGTAAAGCCTGTGGGCGCTGTTCAATCATGGTTAGGAAATCCGTGGTATGACCATATTAAAGGTCAGATGAAAGGCGTTAAAAGTGTGGGTACAGAAAGCGAGCCAAGCTTAGAAGCAATCGCTGCTTTAAAGCCTGACTTGATTATCGGAAATAAAATGCGACAAGAAAAAGTATACGATCAGCTTAGTCAAATTGCTCCGACTGTATTCTCTGAGGAGCTGCGCGGAGATTGGAAATCAAACTTTAAGCTATATGCAAAAGCTGTAAACAAAGAAGAAAAAGGTAAAGAAGTATTAGCTGACTATGACAATCGCGTAGCAGATTTAAAGAAACGCCTTGGAGATCAGTTAAAACAAAAAATCTCAGTTGTACGCTTTACAGCTGGAGACGTTCGTATCTATCATAAAGATTCATTCTCAGGTGTTATTTTAGATCAGCTTGGATTTGCTCGCCCTGAGTCTCAAGACAAGGATGATTTTGCTGAAATGAATGCAACAAAAGAACGCATTCCGGCAATGGACGGCGATCAGCTATTTTACTTCTCTTATGAAACGGGAGACGGTGAAGCAACAAAGCTTGAAAAAGAATGGATAAACGATCCTCTCTTTAAAAAGCTAAAAGTGGCTCAAGAAAATCATGTTCATAAAGTAGATGATGCTACTTGGAATACAGCAGGCGGTGTGTTAGCAGCTAATATCGTCCTTGATGATATTGAAAAAATCTTCTTAGATAAAAAACAATAATAATATGAAAGAAAGAGCTTCGATTCGTCGAAGCTCTTTCTTTCATGTATAATGTATTTCCTTTCATCGCACACTAACCGTGGTCTCACTTTATTAAATAGGAGTGGTGAAAATGAATTCAAAAAAACAGCCTAAAAAGCAGCCAGATACAAATGAAATGGCTGACCGTCAGTTCGAAACAGAAGATTATAACCGACAAGATGCACTCTCACAAGGTCTAGCAGAAACACATGAGCAAATAAGCGACGCCTATCAAGAAGGATCATTTGAAGATACAGATCGTTAATAAAAAAAGAGCTGACTCTAAGTCAGCTCTTTTTTTATTTTGAATGCTGCCATGCCGTTTTAGGCAATGACATGGACATCCACTGCTGGCGCTTTGATTTATCAATCGTCACTTTCTTTGCTTTAATTCCTTGTTGAATCAGCTGTTTCATTAGTTTATCAATTGACTTCATCGCTATTCACCTCAAAAGCGGAAATTTGTCTTGCTTCTACTCTTTTACTTCTTTGCGCTTAAACTTCATAAAAAACTCATAGACAATTGGAACGATAATGAGCGTAAGCAGCGTAGAACTTGTTAGTCCTCCAATCACGGTAACCCCTAGCCCTTTTGAGATAAGGCCTCCACCTTCAAATCCAAAAGCTAATGGAAGCAGTGCACCAATCGTTGCAATAGCTGTCATTAAGATCGGGCGAAGACGTGTCATTCCAGCTTCTAGTAAAGCTTCACGCGTTGAAAGACCCTCTTGCTCTTTATGAATCACGCGGTCAATCAGAACAATCGCATTGGTTACCACAATTCCAATCAACATAAGAGCTCCAATCATCGAAGAAATACTAATCGTTTCCCCAGAGATTAAAAGTGCCACTAGCGCACCAATGAGTGTAAATGGAAGTGAGAATAAGATAGCAAATGGCGCTAAACCTCCACCAAATGTCAGTACAAGTACGAAGTACACGATACCAATGGCTGCGAGCATGGCAATTCCTAATTGACTAAATGAGTCATTAATTTGCTCTGATGCTCCGCCAAAGTTAATGTCCATATCACTTGGCAAATCAATTTTCTTCACTTCTTTTTGGACGTTAGAAGAAACGCCGCCTACATCGTCACTCTTAATATCGGCACTTACCTCTGCATAAATTTTATTATCACGGCGCGTTACCGTATTCGACGTTTTACCTTTTTTAATATCGACAACTTCATTTAATGTAACTTCCTGTCCAGTTTGAGAGGTCACTTTTGTGCTTGAAAGTTCGGCAAAAGTAGAGAAATCCTCTTTTTCTTTTGGAAGGTATACGTTAATTTCGTTTCCGTCTTTTTGGATAGTTGTTAATACTTCACGCTGTCCAAGGTTGGAAATCTGCATTCCGATTTGACTAGCAGACAAGCCGAGTTCAGCGGCTTTCTTTTGGTTCGGTACTAGCGTATATTCATCAAACGTATCTGAAAGCGTAGAATCGACATTTTTCAGTTCTTTATGCTTTTCTAAAACGCGCTGAACTTTGTCAGCATAAGGTTTGATTTCGTCTAAGCTATCTCCGTAAATAAGGACGTTTAATGAATTATTGCTGCCGCTAGACGCCGTATTCATGGAGCCCCATTCACCTTGATTCGCTTGTTTATTCAGAGCTTTTAATACTTTGTCCTGTTCTTTATCAAAGTTTTGTGTATCCTCGTCATATTGCACAAATGTTAAAACGTTATTTTTGCTTCCCGGATTAAAAGAGTTACCTTCACCGAACGAATACTGAACCGTTTTGACACCATCTCGCTTCATCAAGTACGCTTCTGCGCGATTCGCTGCTTTTTCTACGTCGCTTTGAGACTGTCCGGCTTTCGGTGTATACGTAAGCGTCAGCGTTTTTTCTTGATCGGATGATAAAAAGCTAACCCCAATAGAAGGAACTAAAAATAAACTTCCTACTAATAGTAGTACGGCTAATCCAAAGGAAATAAGCTTATGGTTTAGCGTCCAGTTCAAAATTCGCTTATATCCGTGCGCTAGTTTGCTTGGCTTTTCTTCTTTGACTTTTACATTTGTTTTAAATAACGAATGAGCAAGCATTGGCACGAGTGTTACCGCTACTAGCAGTGATGCTAACAGTGCAAAAACAACCGTTAACGCAAACGGTAAGAATAGCTCTCCTACCGGTCCTTCTACGAGACCTAACGGTAAGAATACGGCCACGGTTACGACTGTAGAAGAAAAAATTGGAACAAACATTTCTTTCGTCGCCGCGACAATTAAATCTTTTCCTGTAAGCTTTTCTTCCTGATAAGCCATGCGGCGGTAAATATTTTCAATAACGACAATGGAATCATCTACAACCCTTCCGATGGCTACAGTCATCGCTCCAAGCGTCATAATATTTAAAGAGATATCCATTGATTTGAGCGCCAAAATGGCGATTAATAGCGAAAGCGGAATTGAAATAACGGCAATAATCGTTGAACGAATATCACGTAAAAATAAAAGAATAATAATAACCGCAAAGACCGCACCGATAATAGCTTTATTTAGCATCGTATGAACAGAATCTTCAATCGGTTTACCTTGATCAAAAATATTGTCAACGTGAAGGTCTTTATTTTTCTTTTCTAGGCTATTCATTTTTTCTTTAATATCATTTACAACATTTACTGTGTTCGCATCCTTCGCTTTGACAACTTGTACAGCAATTGAAGGTTTTCCGTTCGTGCGAGAAATGGATTCTGCTTTCCCGGTCACTTTAACATCCGCAATTTCTTTTAATTTCACAGTTGGAATCGAAGCTGCGGACGGCGCCTGCTGCACGGCTCCTTGTGTTTGCTGCTGGCTCATTCCTTGTTGCTGACCTTGAGCAGCTCCTTGACTAGGCACAGCTGGAATCTCTAAGTTTTCCAAATCTTTTTCTGTTGTCATCTTTCCGTCTACCACAACAGATTTTTGAGATCCATCCATCGTATACGTACCAGCCGGCACTTTTGCATCGGATGCTTGGATCAGCTTTTTCACCGTATCTTCATCGAGTCCCAGCTGCTTGAGCTTGTCTTGTTTGAATACAAGTTCTGCTTCTTCAACTTGTTCTCCTGACACGCTGACCGAAGAAATGCCTTGCACTTTTTCAACTTGTGGAACAACGTTATTTTTTACATACTTCGTTAAGTCTTCTAATGATTTTTTATCATCTGAAACACTTAATGAAATAATCGGAAAATCACTGATGCTTTGTCTTGAAACATTTGGTTCCTCTACATCATCTGGCAGATCCACGTTTGAAAGAGCTCGTCTGACTTCGTCTTCTGCCTTCTCCATATTTTTACTAAAGCCATATTCAACTTGAATGGTAGCCATATTTTCATAAGAAGACGAGCTAACTGTGTCAACGCCGCTCAGTCCCTGAAGCTTTTGTTCAATTGGCTTACTCACCTTGTCTGCCACTTGTTCCGGAGTGGCGCCCGGATAAGTTGCACTGACTGTTACAACAGGCGATGATATATCAGGAATAGTCTCTAGCTTCATATTAAATCCTGAATACAGCCCTGCAATAATGACAAAGAGTGTTAACAGCCATACTGCAAATTTATTTTTCAATGAAAATTTAATAAACTTCCCCAATGCATATCCTCCTTCAAATATATGTATACTAATAAAATTGACTGATTGGTCACAACAACTTAAAATATAAATGACTAACCGGTCAGTGTCAACCCTAAGCAGTCTCTCTCCTAATATGTTCATAATAAAGACATATTTACGATAAATCTTTTTTAGAGGAACTGACTCCCGTTCTTAACTTTGATATATACCTTTATCTTTTTTAGTGTATGATACTATTATCTAACGAAATGAATGGTCAAATTGTTCAATAAAGGAGGTAGAATACTTGAAAGAAAAAGAAAAAAGAATAATTGAAGCTTCGATTAAGCTTTTTGCAAAAAAAGGATTTAATGCTACCTCTGTGCAAGAAATTGTAGATGAATGCAACATTTCAAAAGGTGCGTTTTACCTGCACTTCAAATCTAAGGATGCACTTTTATTATCAATTCTAAACTTTTACTATGAAAAGCTCTTTAGCTCTGTTTATGCTCTCGACGAGGAAGTAAACGATGCCCGCAGCCGCTATATGAATCAGCTCATCTATTTCTATGAATTTATTACAGAGCACAGAGATTTTATTATCATGCAAATCCGTGAAAAATCGATTCCATTTAACAAAGAAGTGGAGACCTTTGTTCATAAAATGCAGCGAGAAACGTTTTACTTTCATCGCAAAAGCCTCGTTAGCGTATACGGAGAAGACGTAACTCCTTATATCTCCGATTTAACGAAAATGATTGAAGGTATTCATCATTCCTTTTTAGAAATTATTATCTTCAATCAATACGAGCTTACCTTTAAAGAAGTCGCGCAGTACATAATGGAACGAGTTGATGTATTAGTAGAAGATTTATTAGCTAGAAAACCTCGTCCCCTTATTCCCGCTTCTTTTGGTGAAGATATATATGGAAAGGAACGAACGACTTTTCTAAGTAAAAATGAGCAGGTAAAACAAGCTCTTGAGGAAATTGAACATCTGCTAGACACCAGCGATCATATTTCTGATGAACACGCAGACAGCTTTCACATTTTACAAACGGAGCTAAAAAAAGATAAGCCTACCGCTGCTATTGTAAAAGGCATGGTTGGAAATTTAACGGAACTTAAACCGTTGGAAGAACCGCTTAATCTTTTAACAGCTTTACTCCAACAAAAATAACAGAAGGCTTGAAGCCTTCTGTTATTTTTCTGCTTTTGAACTAGATACTCCCCCAGATAACACGAACTTCATTGCTTCTTCCGGCTTAATATCTAACCATTCAATTTCTTCTTTTGGAATCAAAAAAGTAAAACCGGCTACTTGAAAAGTTTGTGGAACATAGACAGCGACATGGTCTTTTAACGAGTGAATCACCTCTTCTACTTCTTCAGAGGTCACAAACCCTATGACTTTCATTGACGTGCCGGGCATTGGCACTAAAGCTACTTTTGAAAAAGACTTTTTCTCTCCAAGAAAAGATTGAAATGTATCTTTAATGACACTATATAGCGTTTTAACAAGCGGTATTTTTTCTAACAATCGATCAATTAAGTTAATAATTTTCCCAGCGAAAAAACGGGTAGATAACCACCCTAAGAACGTAATTAAGACAAGCGTTGCTAAGATTCCAATACCAGGTATATAATCCTGCTTCATATAGGGCTTCAATACGTTTCCTAAAATGCTGTCTAAAAAATTAAATACTCTTACCAAAATATAAATAACAAGGATAATAGGGACAATCGTTAAGAGTCCATTAATAAAACTTTTTATGATTGCTTTCATGCAAACACCTCATTTTTCCTGACATACTGCTGTTCATTATACAATGGATTTGTTTTGCTGCGTCTTTTTATTTCTATTCACATACGTATAAACTAGCGACGTTTTATCAAAATAATAGATGGGTACATGAACATACATACTTATATATTTATTTTTTCGGAGGGATACAATTGGGACGTTTAGAATCAAAAATTGCTGTTATTACAGGGTCAAGCTCTGGTATAGGAAAAGCAACTGCTGAGCGCTTTGCGAAAGAAGGAGCGGTTGTTATTTGTGCCGATATTAATTTGGACGGGGTAAAAAAAGTAGCAAAAGAAATTAAAGACGCTGGCGGTCAAGCATACGCCTACTATATCGATGTAGCTGAAGAAGAAAAAGTAAAAGAGTTCACAGCGGAAATTGAAAAGAAATTTGGAAAAGTGGATATTCTTTTTAATAATGCGGGGACAGACACAGAAGGCGGCAAGCTTCACGAATATCCTGTAGAACTTTGGGATCGCTTAATGTCGGTAGATTTACGCGGAACATTTCTTGTAAGCAAATATGTTATTCCGCTGATGTTAGAAAATGGCGGGTCGATTATTAATAATTCATCCGTATCCGGACTGGCAGCAGACTTAGACCGTTCTGGCTATAACGCGGCGAAAGGTGCTATTACCAACTTAACAAGAACCATGGCAATTGACTACGCTCGTGAAGGTATTCGCGTTAACTCAATTGCTCCTGGAACAATTGAAACGCCTCTTCTTGATGATTTATCAGGCGCTGAAGAAGGAAAAAAATTCAGAAAAGCATATGAATGGGTCGATCCCATGGGCCGTTTAGGCAAACCAGAAGAAGTAGCCGGTCCCGTATTATTTTTAGCATCCGATGACAGCTCATATGTAACGGGTGACTGCATTACGGTAGATGGCGGTCATATGGCGTATACATGGCCTGGAAAAATGCTTTACGATAAAATGTGAGAATACAATTAGCTCTATACCTTAAGGTATAGAGCTTTTCCGTTTGCATTTTTTCTTTAAAATAGACGTGACATTATGTCAAGACAGGTGTAAACTTAAAGCAAAATTCTTTGCTTCTAGGAGGAAGACATGAAAACAAAACAATTATCAGAACGTCAGCTTCTTGGCATCGCAGGGCTAGGATGGCTCTTCGATGCAATGGATGTTGGCATTTTGTCTTTTATCATTGCAGCTCTTCACGCTGAATGGGGACTTTCCCCTACTGAAATGAGTTGGATAGGCAGCGTTAACTCGATCGGGATGGCCGTTGGAGCTCTCGTGTTCGGGCTGCTGGCTGATCGAATTGGGCGAAAAACCGTTTTTATTGTGACTCTTGTTCTTTTTTCAGTGGCAAGCGGACTTTCGGCTCTTACTACTACCCTTGTTGCTTTTTTAGTATTTCGATTTTTAATTGGAATGGGTTTAGGAGGAGAGCTGCCTGTTGCTTCTACCCTTGTGT
This sequence comes from Priestia sp. D51, assembly GCF_053345675.1. NCBI lineage: Bacteria > Bacillati > Bacillota > Bacilli > Caryophanales > Bacillaceae > Priestia > Priestia sp. D51. The sequence goes on from NZ_JBLTIR010000005.1 coordinate 88,885, forward strand.
CTGAGACCGTGGCGCCGGAAAAACGCGGTAAAGTGGTCGTCTTGTTAGAAAGTTTTTGGGCGTTCGGCTGGCTACTGGCAGCGCTTATTTCTTACTTTGTAATCCCAGCTTACGGGTGGCAGCTAGCTCTTATCCTAACGGCTATACCAGCATTTTATGCCATTTATTTGCGCATCAAACTGCCAGATTCTCCTCAATTTTTAGAGGCGACAAAGGAAAAGAAACCGTCTATTGCGGACAATGTAAGAAGCGTGTGGTCTAAGCCTTATCGTCAATCTACCGTTATGCTGTGGGTTCTGTGGTTTTGCGTTGTATTTTCATATTACGGCATGTTTTTATGGCTACCTAGCGTCATGGTCATTAAAGGATTTAGCTTAATCAAAAGCTTTGAATATGTATTGATTATGACATTAGCTCAACTGCCTGGCTATTATACGGCTGCTTGGTTTATTGAACGCATGGGCCGAAAATTCGTATTGGTCACATATCTGTTAGGTACGGCTGCCAGCGCATATATCTTCGGAAATGCAGAGTCACTTTGGCTGCTGCTAACAGCAGGTATGCTGTTGTCTTTCTTCAACTTAGGCGCTTGGGGAGCTTTATACGCGTATACACCTGAGCAATATCCGACATCTATTCGAGGCACAGGGGCTGGAATGGCAGCTTCTTTTGGACGAATTGGAGGAATTTTAGGACCGCTGTTAGTTGGGTATATGTCAACCCAAGGTGCGTCTTTAACGATTACGTTCTCCATCTTTTGTGCAGCTATTTTAATCGGTGTTGGTTCGGTTGTTTTTCTAGGAAAAGAAACCAAACAAAAGCAGCTCGCATAAAAAAAAGACGCTCTTTTAGAGCGTCTTTTTTTTGCTTATTATTTATTTTCTACTAGCTCTTTTTCGCCTGTCTCTACTTCCACGTCACGCTGAGCGAATACTTTCTTGGCTACGCTTAAAGCATTTAACACGCGAGGGAAACCCGTATATGGAATTAATTGAATGATGCTCTCCACAATTTCATTCGGCTCTAGTCCAGCTGTTAAACCTGTGTTTAAATGCAGCTCAAGCTGAGGCTCTGTACCCTGAGTAACCAATGACGAAATGGTAACTAAAGCTCGCTGCTTATTCGTTAAACCTGGTCGTGAATAAATGTCTCCATAGGCAAATTCAATAATATATTTCCCAACGTCAGGAGCTAGGTCTTTTAAGTCTTCCGTAATTTTTAAATGAGTCGAAATATCATCGTTACTCGTTAACGTATATTCCATTAATTTATCTAAACCTTTTTGATAACTATTTTGTGCCATGTAAAATCAGCCTCCGTATTTTTTACTGACACCGCGCGGAATCAATGTTTATTTTCGTGTATGTTTTCTACACTATCTACTTTAACGCACATTCTTTCTTTCGTAAAATACATATATTCAATACAACATATGCATTTTATCTATATAAAACAGAATGCTGTTCATTCATATAGTGAAGGAATTGTTTAGAGGCATATGAAATATATTTATCTTTTTTTAAAATCAATCCTAAATCCCATGAAATTGAAGGATTGGTAATAGGAATTGCTTTTACAACAGCAGAATCCACTTTTGCTGCAATGGACTGTGGAAAGATAGATACACCTAAGTTTTCCGCAATCATTTCACCAATAAAATCCCATTGAGAGCTCTCGTAAGCTACGTTAGGTTCAAATCCTGCTTGTTGACACGCCTGAATAAGCCGGTCGTGAAGCGTAAAATCTTCATTAAATAAAATAAATTTCTCTTGGGCTAGTTCATTAATTTCCACATGAGTTTTAGAGGCCAAAGGATGAGAATGGTGAACATATAAAAGCATTTTTTCAGAGATAAAAGGATTAATATCAAAAAGATGTTCATTTACTGGAAGCACCGCTACACCTAAGTCTAACTCTCCTTTTTCTACTGCTTTTTGAACACGATTGGCTCCGTATTCAATAAGTTTAATTGTGATATCTGGATAGAGCTGCTGAAACCCTTTAATAATCTTTGGAAAGAACAGGACTCCAATCAATGGAGGAATTCCAATTTTAATCATGCCTTTTTTCAGATTCATCACATCATATAGATAAGTCGATAGCTCATCAATGGATGCCATAACTTTCTGCCCTTGCGCATACACAACTTCCCCGGCATCCGTTAAATCAATCTGTCTTGCGGACCGGTCAATTAATTCTACTTCCAATTCTTCTTCTAAGTTTTTCACCATTTTGCTCAAGGTCGGCTGTGAAATATGAAGACTTTGAGATGCTTTAGTAAAGCTCCTTAATTTAGCGACTTCTAAAAAATAGTTAAGCTGACGAATATCCATCTCTGCTCCTCCTATAGATAAAGCGAATATCTCTTATCTTATTCATTCATTTTACCTATTATTTTTTAAGATATACAGATAAAAAATATAAAGAAAAGATGGACACATAATAAATCAATTTACTCTAAATAAGGACAAATGGGATAAAGGCGCTAGTATGGACCGCTTGTGACACGGCTGTTGATTTCCGTGCAAGGCTTCGCTTTCCGCGGGCGGGCGCTGAGCCTCCTCGTCACTTGCGCTCCTGCGGGGTCTCACCTGTTCCGCTTTTCCCGCAGGAGTCTTCGCCTTGCCCTCCAATCAACACCTAAAAGCTACTACATGCACGAAACCTACGCTTACCATAACATCAAAAAATCCGAACGATTTATCGTTCGGATATACCTTCACCTAAAATACTTTTGGCCTGTCCTTTTTTACTACGGTTATTTAAAATATTTTGGCTGCTTGTGCTGCTTGTTCTAAGCCACTTTCAATAATTTCTTGAGCACGATCCGGAAACTGATTATGTCCTTCAATAATAACGGAGTTCACGTCCGTGATTCCAAAGAATTGAAGTACGCTGCTAACATATTTAACGGCCATTTCGACCTCAGCTGCTGGACCTTCTGAATATACTCCGCCACGCGCGTTTAATAACATCACCTTTTTATCGCCCAGTAATCCCACAGGACCTACTGGCGTATACTTAAACGTTTTGCCTGCTTGATTTAAATAATCAAAGTACGTATGAAGCACGGCCGGCACAGTAAAATTCCAAAGAGGAAAGGCAATGACAATTTTATCAGCTTTCACAAATTGTTCTAGGTAACGATTAGCAATTTCTGCTGCTTTGTTTTCCGCTGCCGTCACTTCTAGTCCTCTTGCTAATTTAAACTGACCGTTTATCATGTCAGCACCTAAATAAGGAAGTTCTTCTTTGAACAAATTTAGCTCCATTATTTCTTCACCTTGGTGCGATTGTTGATAGCTTTCTAAAAACGCATCATATAATTTTACGCTGACCGCTTCACTTGCCGATCTGTCATTTGCTTTTATAAAAAGAGTATAACTCATACTAAAACCTCCACTGATTGTTGATACTCTTATTTTATTCGCTTTGTCCTTGCGTTTCGCACGACTTTATAATGAAATACTTTCATACTTTAGTCGGAGAAATCTTATATAAGTAAGAATTTTTAAAGAGCCAAAAATCACATTGACAACGATAATCATTATCATTAAAATTAGAGAGAAATTATTATTTATCATTTAAAGTAAGGGGAGCTTTTTATGTGGTCAAGTTTGGCTTTGTCGCTTCGTGAAGGTTTAGAAGCATCGCTTATCATTGGAATTATTTTAGCTCATATTACAAAAATCGGCCGAAAAGACTTAAAATATTCCGTCTTTATTGGCGCTGCTGCTGGCCTTATTTTCAGCTTAGTATTTGGCTTTATTGGTTTTAATGAGGCGAAAGAGTTAGAAGAAGAGTCAGAAGAAATTTTTGAAGGAGTCATGATGCTTTTAGCTGCAGGCCTTATTGCTTATTTTATTCTGTGGTTGCACCGAAGCAAAGAAGTGACATCTTCAGTTACATCAAAAATTTCCAAAAGCTCTTCCAAGTGGGGATTAATCGTTTTAGCCTTTTTATCTGTCTTTCGTGAAGGAACAGAACTAATCATTTTTAATCTGACACAAGTGAATCAACACGCCTCTTCTATTGTATTCGGCAGTATAAGTGGCATTTTGCTGGCCGTCGTTATTACATACATTTTGTTCAAAACAGCTATTAAGCTGAACCTTTGGATTATTTTTAAAGCGCTTGGTATTTTCCTTATTTTTATTGGGGGAGAGTTATGCGGTGAAGGTTTGGTTAAGCTATTTGAAGCTGGTGGAGAACCCCTTGAGATAATTGGATTTAGTGTATTTACAGTTGCATCACTGTATCTATTCTTCCAAACGGAGTTAAAAAAATTAAGAGTAAGAAAACAAAAATCAGCATCATAATCATAAAAAAGCCGCCTAATGGCGGCTTTTTTAGTTTATAGATGAAACGGGAAGATGAATCACAACTTCCGTCCCTTGTTCTTCTTCACTTTTAATAAAAATCTCGCCTTTATGCTGACGGACAATAGTTTGTGCAATCGATAGTCCAAGCCCCGTTCCTCCCGTAGCTCTGCTTCTAGCTTTATCCACTCGGTAGAAACGTTCAAAAATATGTGCAAGATCTTCTTTTGGAATACCAATTCCATAGTCTTTCACTTTGATAATGACATCTTCCTGCTTTTTTTCCACGGTCACTTCAATTTTATTCGTACTGTATTTAATTGCATTATCAAGCAAAATAATCAGCACTTGCTTCATTTTCAGTTCATCCACTTGAATCATAATGGGCGTTTGATCATAATGAAGAACTAATTCTCTTTTGTATACCTGCTGCAGCTGCTTAACGATTTGTTCAAAAATAAGAACAAGATCTGTTTGCTTCATATCAAGCGTTTGTTCTTTTTCCACACTTGCCAGATCAAGCAGCGTTTCAATCATTTTTTGCATTTTGGTTGCTTCCGCATAGATGGTGTCGATCGCATCCAGCGTAATTTCTTCATTTTTAATCCCTCTTCTTCTTAATAAATTAGAATAACTGCGAATAACGGTTAGAGGGGTTTTTAATTCGTGAGAAGCATCAGAAACAAACTGATTTTGCTTTTCAATATTTTCTCGCAAGCGGTCAATCATATGATTAAACGTAACGGTCATACCCTGCAGTTCATCTCTCGTCTCCGTTTGAATGAGAACTTTTTTAGGAACACCGCTCTCTTCAATCTCTTTCATCGTTGAGACCATATTTTTAATAGGATGCATAATGACGCGTGATAACCATCTTCCTCCTAAAAGCGACAGTAAAATGGACACAAGCGAACAAAAAATCAAAATTGATAGCAAAATATCTTTGCGGGTTTCAAAACCAGTCAGGAGCTCACCAATCTCAAGCGTTTCAACGACTTGATTATTGACTTTGACAGGCATGCGAATAACCAATACTTGTTTTTCTCTAATTTTGCGAAGCTTCACCTTTTTTTTCTTTGAAAATTCGGGCTTAATTTTCACCAGATGAGGATCATTTGATACTTGATTAATGACCGTAGAATTTTCTGAGACTGTTCGGATAAATGAATGGTTGGTCAAATAAAATTTTAGTAACTCTGGCGAAAGCTCCACGGAATGATCTTGCTGACCTTTTTGAATAATCTCGCGTGCTTTTTCGAATAAAATGTCCTGTTCCATATTCACCGTAGATTTAGTGAAGGAGAAAAAAACAACGATGTTCATGATTAATAAAATAACCACTAGCCATGCTGTTGTCAGCAAATTAATCTTCGTCGTGATCTTCATGTTTCTCCTCTTTCATCATATATCCTACGCCCCGCACCGTATGAATGAGAGAAGTAGAAAAACCTTCATCTACTTTTTTTCTTAAGTGGCGAATATACACATCAATTACGTTTGTTTCTCCTTCATATTCATAGCCCCAAACGTTTGTGAGAATCCCTTCTCTCGTGACAATTTTATTTTTATTCGTAAGCAAATACACGACCAAATCATACTCTTTCGGTGTCAACGTAATGGATTCATTGTTTCTTAGGACTTCCCTTGTTTCAAGATTAATGGTCAAATCACTGATCGTTAAGAGCTCTGCTTCAGCTTCTTTCGTTCCTGATGCTTCTACGAGCGAACGATAGCGAATACAAGAGCGAACCCTTGCTAACAGTTCTTCAATTTCAAACGGTTTTGTCACATAATCATTAGCCCCTTGATCTAAGCCCATTACCTTATCCAGCGTCGTATTTCGGGCAGTTAATAAAATAACGGGCGTAAATACTTCCGCTTTCCGAAGTCTTCTTAACACCTCTATACCGCTCAGACTTGGAAGCATCACGTCTAGCAAAATGAGGTCATATTGAGCGGATATTGCCGTCTCTAACCCCGCTTTCCCGTCGTACTCAATATCTACTTCATAATCTTCAAATTCTAATTCAATCTTTAACACTTTCGCAATTTGCGCTTCATCTTCCACAATTAAAATTTTCTCTTTCATGTTATACACCTCTCACCACATGTCTTAAGTGAAAGAATAGCTTCTTTAGATAAAAAAACAACACCTTTTTCAAAAGATGTTTGTTTTTTTATCTAAACCCTACTTTTTCAACATACTTGTTCTTTAGCTTATCCTTATTGTTTATAAACATGAATGTTTTACGCATGAAGACCAATTGTTTGCTTTTCACCTAAAATCCAATTGACTACTGCTAAAAGTTCTTCAGGCGTTTGTGCTTCGATTTCTTTATGATAAGCAGCAATGGCGTTATATAATGTGTTCATTTTATCAGCATCCTGCAGCACTTCCTGTAGCTGATTTTCTAACGATTGATCTGTCTTTAGTTCTTGAACTAAGTTTCGCTCTGTTAAATAGCGTAAATTCACCTCTTCTTGACCCGGTAAAGCAGAATGAACAAAAATCGGTAAATTTTTGCGAAGAGCTTCACTGACCGTGATACCACCTGGTTTTGTTACAATAGCATCCACTCGCTCATACAGTTCATTCATTTCTGTGCGTGATGAAATGTACGGAATCGGTGTAACGTGTTGTAGTTCCCACCCTTTGATTTCTTCATATAACTTTTGATTTTTGCCGCATAAGACAAAGTAATGAAAATGGCGCGCGTCTTTTAAATCATTGTAAAAATCCATAATATTGCCTAGACCGCTGCTGCCTCCGGCAATTAAAATATTTCGGTTACCATGATGCTTAACAGTTCTTGTTTTTGTTATTTCTTCATGTACCGGTATCCCTGTGACCATCATATTTTGAAGTGGAATTTCACTTTGAGCACGAAGCCCTCTTTTTACTTCTTCACTAGGAAGAAAGTGAAAGTCAATCTCTTCTTTTCCCCATAAATTATTAATAAAGAAATCCGTGTAGACATTTATAATAGGAACATTGCACTTGCCTTTTGCTTTTAATTGGCTGAGCAAATAAGAAGGAAATCCATGTGTGCATATAATTAAATCCGGATTTTCTTCTTTAACTAAGTGCTCCATTTTTTTTGCAAATACGTGATGATACCATTTGAATGAATGAACAGGCGGTTCATAAAAGAGATGTTTGTATGCCATATTATATGTTTCTGGAGCATAACGAATCCATTTCAAATACGTGCCTGTAACCACTTTTTCTAATAGTTCGTTTGTATAACTTAATAAATCTATTTTTTTATAACAAATATTTGTTGTTCTTCTTTCCAATATATCCATTAACGCCTCTGCCACTTGATGATGGCCAGAAGGCATTTTTAGAAGAGGTAAAAATAAAACCTTTTTCAACTGTTTCATCTCCTATTCTAAAAGCAGTTTCTTCCTCTCCTTTTTATATCATTAAATGCCCTTGAATTTCGGATTTTAATTGATTTTTAATGTGAAATTCATCGTTTTTTTAGAGTGTCAATCTAAACTAAGAGTGAAAAGTACTGCATAAGGAGAAAACAAATGAACCTCAATTACGAAGTATTTCAATGGATTAACTCGTTTGCTGGTAAATCCAGCGCAATGGATTCTGTCATGGTTATCATTACGAATAGCGTTCCTTATTTTATAATGGCTTGTTTGCTTTTGCTTTGGTTTAGCGGAAAAACAGAAAGAACAATTTATCACCGTTATACGGCTTTATACATGTTGTTTACAATTGTCCTTTCTCTTTGTATCAATGAAGGCATTCACCTGGTGTATTACCACCCGCGTCCGTTTGTGACTCATCATGTTCATAAGCTGATTCCGCACCCGGCTAATTCATCTTTTGTCAGTGATCATTCGATTTTAGTCTTTTCTGCTGCTTGGATCATGTGGTTACGAAAAAACAAATGGAGAAGCGTCATTTTTATATGGGCTGCCATCTCGGGCCTTTCACGCATTTACGTAGGTGTCCACTATCCAGCAGATGTACTTGGAGGCATGGTAATTGCGGGAGCTATCAGCTGCTTTGTTATCTATCTTTCAGATAAAACAGCTCCTCTTATCCAGCGATTATTCTGGATTCACGATGTGATTATCAAGCGTATTCCGTTTCTGTCTCCTTACACGCATGAACAAATTAGTAAAAAAAATCATTCAGCTTAAAGACGCTGAAACAAAAATAGTATAGTTGAAGTGAAAAACGAACCACTAATCAAACCGTTTGATCAGTGGTTCGTTTTTTTTGGTTACGATGAACGTAGATTTTATCTGTTTCGTTCCTTCTGGCAGTTGATTGGAGGACAAAGCGAAGTCTTGCACGGAAATCAACTACCGTGTCACAAGCGGTCCATACGAGCTCATTTATCCGATTTGTTCGTCTTTAGATTGCATTGATTTCGTTATATCTCAATCTCTTTTTATTATTTATAAAAAAAAGATTGTTCACTTTCTTGACTTTCACTTTTATTTATTTTATATTAGTTGATGTATCAAACATTGATGTATCAAATATTAATCCATCAATAAATATCATAGAAAAAAGGGAGCGACTTTCTTGTCACATTCATGTTCTGAAAAAGCAAATGTTCTGTATGCTCTGCAAGAAGTTAATAAACAAATTAATCAAAAGTTTGAGCATTGTACCGGTGTTAGCCAATCACGTCTTGATATTTTACATCAGCTTTATGAAACAGGTGAAATGAGTCAAAAGGCGCTTCAACAGCAAGTAAACATTGATAATGCTGCAATTACAAGGCATTTAAAGCAGCTAGAAGAAAGAGATGTTGTATCACGCCGTAAAAATCCTGATGACAACCGCGTAACATTTGTAAAGCTTACGAAAAGCGGACATGAAAAAATCGGTGCATTTCGAAACGAAAAAGCTCGCTTTATTGATGAAGCGTTTAAAGATTTCAGCGAAGAAGAACAGCTGCTGCTTTCCAAAATGCTTGAGCGTTTAAAAGTAAACATTTCGGCCATTGAACGGTCATAACATTTTTAACATAAAGGAGAGTTCATCATGACACAAACAAAAACACTAAACAATGATTTCCAAGATATTATTACAGGGCGCAGATCTATTCGTTATTACGATCCATCTGTCAAAATCAGCCGTGAAGAAATGAAAGAAATTTTAACAGAAGCGACGCTAGCTCCATCTTCTGTTAATGCACAGCCTTGGCGCTTTCTAGTAATTGATAGCCCTGAAGGAAAAGCAACACTAGCTCCGCTTGCTAAATTTAATCAATCACAAGTAGAAACATCGGCAGCTGTTATTGCGATATTCGGCGATTTAAAAAGCGAAGAAAATTTAGATGAAATTTACGATAAAGCTGTTGAACTAGGCTATATGCCACAAGAAATTAGAGATATGCAAATTCCAAAAATCAAAGCGCACTACGCAGCTGCTTCTGAAGAATTAAATAAAGAAACGGTATTAATTGACGGCGGTTTAGTATCTATGCAGTTAATGCTTGCTGCACGTGCTCACGGTTATGATACGAATGCTATTGGCGGTTATGAAAAAGATCAAATTGCCGAAGCATTCGGTTTAGACAAAGAACGCTATGCACCGGTTATGTTACTTTCAATCGGCAAAGCAGCAAATAGCGGTTACCCTTCTGTACGTTTACCAATTGAAAAAGTAGCTCAATTTAGATAATAAAAAAGGTGCTGTGTATTCAGCACCTTTTTTTATCCTCCACTAACGGGTGGAATAAATGCAACGGTATCTCCCGTTCCAATGATTTCTTCATCTGTTACAAACTCTTCGTTGACTGCTGTCATCGTTTGATTCAGAGAGGACAGCTTATATGTTTTTTGTACATATTCCTTTAATTCCTTCACTGTTATATCTTGCTTATCAACTGTTACTTGTTCCACTCCAGCCTCTTCACGTATAGCAGCGAAAAATAAGACGTTAATCATTTTTACATCTCCTTCAATGGCTTTCCTTCAGGATATTCTTTTGTTTCTAACTGATCCCCAATCCATTTTGTTCCATCTTCCCAAAATTCCTTTTTCCAAATTGGCACAATTTGCTTAATACGTTCAATAGCATACTCATTTGCTTCATAAGCTGTTTTGCGATGCGGAGAAGAAACCGCAATAACTACTGCGACTTCTGTTATATCAAGCTTTCCGATTCGATGAGTAATAGCTGTCAAAGCATCCGGCCACTTTTCCTGAATTTCGTCACCAATTTGGCTGAGCATTTTCACTGCCATTGGCACATAGGCTTGATATTCAAGAGAGAGCGTCTTTTTGCCTTTTGTAAATTCTCTTACCGTTCCAATAAATGTCGTAATAGCTCCCGCGTCTCTTCTAGAAACTTTTTTAATTATTTCATCTACCGCAATTGGCTGATTTACTACTTCAAATAAGTGCTGGTTCATCTTCTTTCCCCCACTTCTTTCAATAAAAAATTAAGATAAAGCTCGTCTTCTTGTAAGTGAAACATTGGATATGCTCGCTGCACTTCGTTTTTAAGCGGAATGTGACTAATCACGCATATGATATTGGTTAGAGAGGAAAGCAGAACAAGATCTTCTTCGCTTCGAATCAAGACTGCTTTTGGATAGGATTCTTTTTTATATCCTTCAACAAAAATGACATCTGGCGAGAAAAATTGATAAAAATCAATCAGCTTTTTTAGGCTCCAGTCTTTACTGTTTGCCGTAAGCTGAAGGATCCCACCTCCTTCTACACCTGCCACATCGGCACCTGCTTGCTGGTGGCGATGACTGTCTTTTAGCTCACTGCTGCTATCTGGAGGTCCGCCGTGTCCATGGTGCTTAATAGAACCTACACGTAGATCGAATTGTTTCGCTTTTTTAATTAGCCTTTCCACTAAAGTCGTTTTTCCGCTGTTTTGAAATCCAACTACTTGTAAAACGGTGCAACTTGCTACCAAGGCCATTCACTTCCCTGCACGTCATCTAGCAATAAGACGTCAACCAGCATTCCTTCTTTGTACCCTCTCGTCCCTCCGGGAAATATAATTAACGTATCCGCATGAGCTAAAGAAGAAACAGCACTAGATTTTGTAAAGCTTAATGGAGAAGCAATCAGCTGTCCTTCCCTGTATGAAAGCCTGCCAGATACAAATCGCATAAAAGGATTTGGCTTTAAGAAGTCTTTTCCTAACAAAGCTTTTTCTTTCCGGAGATGAGGGGTTCTTTTCCCCGCATATGTACTGATGACCGGACGAGCTAGCAGTTCAAAACCAACGTAGCAGGCCGTAGGGTTTCCCGATAGACCAAATAAAAGCTTGTCTTCCATACGTGCAACTGTTGTGACACTGCCTGGTCTCATCGCTATTTTATTAAAAAGAACTTCGGCCTGTAATTGCTTATACACCTCTGGTAGATAATCATAATCTCCTACTGAAACGCCCCCCGTTGTAATCAGTATGTCCACTTCTGATAGCGCAGATTTTACCGCGCTGTAGCACTGACTTAAATCATCGGGCATAATACCAAAATAGTTTACTTCTCCTCCAGCTTTTTCAATTTGGGCACGAAGCATATGAGCATTGCTATTACGAATTTTCCCTCGCTGAACAGGATCACGTACTTCCACTAGTTCACTTCCCGTTGCAAGTAATCCAACTACAGGCTTTTTGAAGACAGCTACGTTACTATAACCAAATGTGGCTAGAAGAGCAGCTACTCCCGGAGTGATATACGTTCCTTTTGAAACTAACATGGTGCCTTTTTTTGTTTCTTCTCCTTGAAACGAAATGTTATCTCCGCTGTTAAACGACCGCTTGATTTGAACGACGGGCTGGTTGTCTTTTGTATATTCTTTTGTTACTTCAAGCATTGCCACCGCATCGCAGCCTTTTGGAATAGGAGCTCCTGTCATAATACGCACAGCCTGCATCGCGTTGACTGCATGTTCAAAAACAGAACCCGCTCCTATCTCTCCTCGAACATCCAGTTCTACTGGATGAAGTGATGATGCTTTTTTCGTATCTTGTGACCGAATAGCAAAACCATCATATGGAGAACGATTAAAAGCAGGAACATCATGATCTGCCATTAAATCTTCTGCTAAAAATCTGCCGTGAGCTTCTTCAAGCGCAATGATTTCTTGCTTTCCGCTTTTGACATACTGCATCACTCGCCCAACGCATTCTCCGACAGGGATAGGAGTTCGCTTTTCTCTCATTTTTTCACTCCTTTACTCATCCTAATAAACGATAATATAAACTTCTCGCAAATTGAATATCATTCGTTCCATGAATAAATACACGGCCATCTTGAAAAATAACAAAGCGCTGCTCTGGAAGCTGACATGACAGAAGATATGGGTTGCGGTCTACTTTCCCTTGGTTTTTTAAACGCTTTTCCAATTCATCAAAGTTGTGTAAATGCTGCTGCGAGGGTCTGATCTGAACCGTCTCTCTGCCGCAAAGAACTTCTGTTTTAAGCTGATTTTCATACGCTAAGTACGGATATGTGCGTGCCGATCCGCAAGAAGAACATTCATAACTTTTCATTTTACCCGTCTTAAATTCAGCGTGCTGATTATTCCAGACGTCAAAAGTTAGAAATGTGTGTCGCAAAGCTTCAACGTCTCCCACTAAAATTTTTAATGCTTCGGTTATTTGATAGGCTGCCACAATTTGAACGGCTGGACTGATAATTCCTGCTGTCTCACACGTCGCTCCTCCCACAGGCACTTTTTTCAATATGCAGTGCAGACAAGGGGTTACGTTTGGGATAACGGTATAAGTGGTGCCATAACTCCCTACACATGAGCCGTAGATCCAAGGAACTTCATACTTATGTGACAAATCATTTAAAATAAAGCGAATGTCGAAATTGTCTGTCGCATCGATAATCAAATCAGCTGTTTGGACGATACTTTCTAAATTAGCAGGCTGAGCATCCATCACCAGCGCTTCGATTTTCACTTCTGTGTTTATTTGACGCAAACGATTTTTGGCTGCTACAGCTTTAGGCAGTTTGTTTTGCGCATCTTGTTCTGTATAAAGCTGCTGACGCTGCAGATTACTCCATTCTACATAATCACGATCTACAAGAGTCAATTTTCCAATTCCAGCACGCACGAGAGCTTCTGCACTAGCGCTGCCTAGAGCCCCTGCGCCTACAACTAAAACATGCTTACTTCTAATTTGCTGCTGCCCTTTGTTTCCAATGGGCTGGAAAAGCTGCTGACGTGAATAACGTTCTGTCACTCTTTTCTCTCCCTTTCTCGTTCAATCTATGACTTCACTATCTATTCCTTCGTCAAAGATATTTCTTTAAAAACATGCTATTATACACATAAAGCTAAGCTGCTTTACGGACGCTTATGTGCATAAATATACAACTATATTTTGATGGAGGTATTTAATAAATGTCCATTGCCGGCATTGTATTAGCAGGAGGAAAATCTTCTCGCTACGGTCAACCAAAAATGTTTGAAACCTATAACAAGAAATCATTTTACGAATATAGTATAGATGCATTAAAAGAAAATCACGTCACACCTATACTTGTGTCTACCAACCAAGATTTACTTCCTTATTTTCAAAGAAAAGATGTTTCATTTGCAGTTGAAAAATGCCCGTATCAAGGACCTTTGTATGCAATTCATCATGCTTTAACTGCAATTGATTGCCGTGCTGAATGGTTCTTTATTCTTTCGTGTGACATTCCTTTTGTTAATGCTGAGTTTGTTCATAATATGATTACCCTAACTCAGGCGAACTCAGCTGATATTGTTCTTCCTGTTCAGCCAAATCACATGCACCCGCTTCTAGCCCTCTATCACCGTAGAACGCTTCCTCTTATTGACCAACTCGTTACACAAGGTGAAAGAAGGCTCACAGGATTGTTGAATCAGGCAAACGTCCTTCGCGTGCCTTTTTCAGCAGAAGATCCTACTTTTATAAATGTGAATCATCGCAGTGATTGGCATTTATAAGGCTTTTTTTGAATTATCCACCAATATGAGACATTTCCACTTTCTCAGCGCCTTGGACCTGTCTTCCGTTAGCCCGCTCATCTGAGTAACGATCTTTCCGATGATTCCAGATATCAGAAATGGTGTCACAAACAGTATGATCAGATGCTTGTGATCGTATCAGTTTCCGGAGGTCGTACCCTTTTGACGCAAACAAGCAGGTATAGAGCTTTCCTTCAGCCGATACTCTTGCGCGTGAACAAGTCGAACAGAATGAATCTGTCACGGATGAAATGATACCAATTTCCTCTTCTGTCCCAACATACCGATACCTGGTAGCTACTTCTCCCGTGTAATGAGGCGGAATTTCTTCAAGAGGCATTTCTTGTCCAACTATATCAAGAATTTGTTTCTTTGTTATAACCTCATCCATTTTCCATCCGTTTGAATTTCCAACATCCATGTATTCAATAAAGCGCAGCGTATGTTTTTTGCCTTTAAAATATTGGGCCATCGGAAGGATATCCTGCTCGTTCTTGCCTTTTTGGACAACCATGTTTATTTTGACTGAAATCCCCGCAAGAGCTGCTGCCTCTATTCCTTCTAACACTCGTTTGACGCTTCCTCGATTTCCGTTCAGCTCTTGAAATCTCACTTCATCAAGCGAGTCTAAGCTGACGGTTACTCTTGATAATCCCGCTTTTGATAAGGCTTCTGCATGCTTCTTTAACAGTGAGCCGTTTGTTGTTATGGCAATATCATCTATACCCTCAATTTGCTTCAGACGATTGATTAGATCTGGCAAGCCTTTTCTTAGCAGTGGCTCTCCTCCCGTTATACGCACTTTTTTTACTCCTAGCGATGCGAATAATCTCGTGAGTCTCTCTAATTCATCAAACGAAAGAATATTTTCGGCAGGTAAAAATGGATAGTCTGCCCCAAAAATTTCTTCAGGCATACAATATCGACAGCGAAAGTTACAGCGATCTGTTACGGACAAACGCAAGTCTCGTAAAGGGCGCTTTAACGTATCAACTATAGTGTATGACATCTGCCTCATCTCTCCTCTCTAGCTGTCAGCTTCTCCACAGCAGATTAACTTTCTCTTAAAATTCTTTCCGGGCATGTATAAATATTCAACGAATCACTTCGGATAAACCCTACCGTTGTAATTCTCAATTCTTCTGCTAGATTTAAAGCAAGTTCAGTCGGAGCGGATTTTGAAAGAACCACTTCACACCCGATCTTCGCTACTTTCAACAAAATTTCTGAAGAAATACGGCCGCTGAAAACGACTACTTTATCCCTAATTGAAATATGGTGTTTTAAGCAATACCCATATAGTTTATCTAGAGCATTATGCCTGCCAATGTCCATTCTGCTAAGCATGAAACCATTTTTATCACAAATGGCAGCGTTATGAACGCCACCCGTTTCTTGAAACGTAGCAGCAGATTGCTGCAGCTTATTCATGAGTTGAAAACAATCCTTAATTGAAAGTTCTACCGATATATCATTCATTTTTTTAGCAGTCAGCGCATCATTTATAAAGACAAACCCTTGCCTGCTCGCCCCGCAGCAAGACGTGATATATCGTTTATTTTGAAGGTTTTGAAAATACGGGTTTAATTTATCTATTGTAACATGAACATACCCTTCTTTTTCTTGAACCCATATGTTTTTAATGTCTTTGTATTCTCGAATAACCCCTTCAGATGCTAAATAGCCAATTACCATATCTTCAATGTATTGAGGGCTACATACCATCGTGACAAACTCTTCTTCATTAATTTTCACAGTCACAGGAAACTCCGTTACAATTTTATCTTCCACGCTTTCCATTTCACCATTTTTAAATCTAAGAACTGTACGCTTCTTAACGGTCGAATTCATGTGATGTCTCCTTTTTTAAATAATGTTTTTATCAAAAACAAATACGGAAACCGCTATATTTTCTTTTATTTTCATATCTGAAAATAAATTAACCAGCTTTGCTCCTACCAATTCTTCTAGCCCTTCCGGCGGATTCGATGCATATACATCTTGAATCATTTTTGTTCGAGCTAAATGAACCATGTCACACCCTTCAGAAGTGCTTGCAATAAATGTTTCTGTCGGAGTTAAATTTCCATACAGTGTTGAGACAGCCATATTTTCAACAAAAACCGTATGTATTCTTTCCGGTCCTTTTCCAAATAAATCTTTTCGAAGCTTCCGAATAATATCATTAAATTCATGAATTGTTTTTGACATAATCAACGCTCTCCCACCGATTAAAATTAAATTGTGCATTTTATTCCTACAGTTTTTTTATCATAAATCAACACTTCAAAAAATAAAAGCCTAAAATCTTTGCAGCAAAACTTTTGAAGAGAGTTGGGTATTTAAAAAAGTTGTGCATTTAAAAACGTAGCGATATAATTATAAATAACCGAGATGGAATAATAATAATAATGAATTGTTATTACTCTATCACTTTTTCTTAACGATATAAATGGGCCGGATTGGCATATTAGTAAGACCTGCTAGTAAACTATTCCACCATGATTGCACTTCCCTTATTTAATTAGGCATGTGTATTCATGGTGGTTTTTTGTTTTATATAAAGGAGGAAAACAAATGAGTCGTGAAATCATCACTGTTCATATAAATGGCAACGAATACAAGGCAGCTTCAGGTTCTACCATACTCGAAATTATTAACCAGCAAAACATCGAGCATCCTCAGATTTGTTATGTGCCTGAAGTAGACCCTATTCAAACTTGTGACACATGTATTGTTGAAATGAATGGCGAGTTAGTTCGTTCTTGTTCTACAAAAGCTGAAAACGGCATGAAGATTGAATTACAATCAGCACCCGCAAAAGCGGCACAGACGGAAGCAATGGATCGCTTATTAGAAAATCATTTGCTATACTGCACCGTTTGCGATAATAACAACGGAAACTGTAAATTACATAATACAGCCGAAATGATGGAGATTGAACATCAAAAATACCCCTATACGCCAAAGGCCTCAGAGAATGAAGTCGATATGTCTCATCCGTTTTACCGTTATGACCCTAATCAATGCATTGCTTGTGGACAATGTGTAGAGGTTTGTCAAAATCTTCAAGTTAATGAAACGCTCTCTATCGACTGGGAAGCGAAACGTCCCCGCGTTCTCTGGGATGATGGTGTAGCAATCAATGAATCTTCTTGTGTGAGCTGCGGTCAATGTGTAACAGTATGCCCTTGTAATGCCTTAATGGAAAAATCTATGCTCGGAGAAGCTGGATTCATGACCGGACTTCCAAAAAGCGTTTTGAATCCAATGATTGATTTAGTTAAAGAAGTGGAACCAGGGTACAGCGGAATTTTTGCTGTTTCAGAGGTGGAAGCAGCTATGCGTGAAACTCGGACGAAAAAAACAAAAACCGTCTGTACATTTTGCGGAGTTGGATGTTCATTTGAAGTGTGGACAAAAGGCCGCGAAATCCTTAAAGTTCAACCTAGCTCAGATGCTCCCGCAAACGCTATTTCAACCTGTGTGAAAGGAAAATTCGGCTGGGATTTTGTAAACTCTGAAAAACGTATTACTAAGCCTTTAATCCGAAAAAATGGCGCATTTGTAGAGTCGTCATGGGAAGAAGCGCTCGATTTAGTAGCAAGCAGGTTAAACTCCATCAATCAGCAGTACGGACATGGATCCGTTGGTTTTATCTCTTCTTCTAAGATTACAAACGAAGAAAACTATGTTATTCAAAAGCTGGCTCGCCAAATGTTTGAAACAAATGACGTAGACAACTGTTCTCGCTACTGTCAGTCTCCTGCAACCGATGGATTATTTCGAACAGTCGGAATGGGAGGCGATGCCGGCACGATAAAAGACATCGCAAAAGCTGGACTGGTTATCATCGTTGGAGCTAACCCTGCCGAAGGTCACCCTGTATTAGCAACTCGTATCAAACGCGCGCATAAGCTTCATGACCAAAAACTAATCGTCGCAGATTTGCGCAAAAACGAAATGGCTGAACGCTCTGACATTTTTATCAGTCCAAAACAAGGTACGGACCAAGTATGGCTAATGGCTGTAACAAAATACATGATTGATCAAGGATGGCACAACGAAAAATTTATCCAAGAAAACGTCAACTATTTTGAAGACTTTAACTCTTTGCTTGAAAAGTACACGCTTGAATATGCTGAACAAATTACGGGTATTTCAGCAGCAACACTCATTCAAATAGCTGAAATGATTCGAGACGCCGATGGAACCTGTGTGCTGTGGGGTATGGGCGTGACGCAAAATACAGGAGGCTCTGATACATCAGCGGCTATCTCAAACCTGTTGCTTGCTACTGGAAACTATCGACGCCCTGGTGCAGGCGCTTATCCACTCCGAGGCCACAATAACGTGCAAGGCGCATGCGATATGGGAACTCTTCCCGCTTGGCTTCCAGGTTATCAGCACGTCACGGACTCAGTCGCTCGAGAAAAATTTGAAAAAGCATACGGCGTGAAAATTAAAGACAAGCCCGGTCTTGATAATATCCAAATGCTTCATTCAATTGATGAAGGAAAAATGAAAGCTATGTACCTTGTAGGAGAAGATATGGCTCTTGTCGATTCGAACGCTAATCACGTACACGAAATATTATCAAATCTAGATTTTTTTGTTGTCCAAGACATTTTCCTTTCAAGAACGGCTCAATATGCTGATGTTGTACTCCCTGCTGTTCCTTCTCTTGAAAAAGACGGAACGTTTACCAATACGGAGCGACGCGTACAAAGATTGTATCAAGCATTGCCAACGCTTGGTGATTCGAAGCCGGATTGGTGGATTGTTCAAGAGATTGCAAACCGCTTAGGTGCAAATTGGACGTATACACACCCTGGTGACATCTTTTCAGAAATGGCTAGTCTATCACCTCTGTTCAGCCAAGCCAGCTACGAAAACCTTGAAGGCTGGGAAAGCTTCTTATGGGGGAGCTTAGAGGGGAAAAGCACGCCTTTACTTTACGTCGATGGGTTTAATTTCCCAGATAAAAAAGCGCGCTTTGCTTTATCAGATTGGGTTCTTCCTGCTGAATTTCCAGAGGAATATGATTTGCACATTAATAACGGACGAATGTTAGAACATTTTCATGAAGGGAATATGACCAATAAATCGAGCGGTATTCAATCAAAGGTACCGGAAGTATTTGTAGAAATTTCACCTCAGCTTGCCAAGGAGCGTGAAATTGAAGACGGTTCGCTTGTCAGATTAATCTCACCGTTTGGAGCAGTAAAAGTACAGGCATTAATTACAGAGCGAGTAAAAGCAAATGAGCTGTATCTTCCGATGCACTCCGTTCATAAAGATTCGGCTATTAACTTCTTGACGGGGCCTGCAGTAGACCAACGAACAAATACGCCGGCTTACAAACAAACAAAAGTACGGATGGAAGTATTAAGCAAAGGCGGAAAAACGCCTTTACCGTCTACAAATCCGCGTAACAAAAAACGTCATCCTCAAAATGGGGTCGAGGTTCAGCGTAAATGGAATCGTCCTGGCTACGTCCATTTAACAAGTAAATAGGAGGAGAAAAGATGGCACAACCTATTACAGAAATTAAAAAGCCTCTTCTAAGCGAGGAAGAAAAAAAACAGCAAAAATTAGAAGACTTGACTTCTCTGCTGGCAGATAATGAAGAAGCGCTGAATCGTATTCTCGGTATTGTCGGAGAACTTAACGACATGGGTGTTCTTGAAGCTGCTGATTCAATGATTCAAGCAAAAGAAAAAATCTCAAAAATTGCGCTTCATCAAATTTCTAGAGAACCCGTAACCAATTTAATTAATACCCTTATGGGTGCAAGCAGCGGTTTGATGAAGGCAGACCCAGAGGTAACCGCTAAACTTGTGAACAGTGCAACAGCTGGTATGAACGAAGCGAATGAGTATGTAAAAACAGGAAAAAAAGTAAGTGCATTAGCTCTTATAAAAGTGCTAAACGATCCAGATGTCAATCGTGCAATTGGATTTGGGCTTCACTTTTTAAAAGGAATGGGCAAAGCGTTGGAAGAATAAATGAAGCAGCGACTTGAAAGTTTTCCCCCTTTCAAGTCGCTGTTTTCTTTTTAGGAAGTCAAATTTTAAATGAACGTGATATAGTTATACTAAATTGCTTTACTACAACTAACTGAGGTGACACGATGCAACAATACTTTAAACCCTTATTCGCACTATTATTTTTAATTATGTTTACTGCTGCTTGTTCGAACGGAACAAATACGAGTCAATCAGCGGCTCAGCACCAAAACGTCAGCTTAACGATATCCGCTGCAGCCAGCTTAAAAGATGCGCTTACCGATATTCAAAAGCAATATGAAACAAAGCATCCGAATGTCGACTTAAAATTTAATTTTGGGGCTTCAGGCTCGCTGCAACAGCAAATCGAAAACGGCGCACCGGCTGATTTGTTTTTTTCAGCAGCGGAAGATAAGTTTGATGCACTGGTAAAGTCAGGAGTTATTTCTAAAGAAAATGGAACTGACTTGGTTGGCAACGATCTTGTGCTTATCGTCCCAAAGAATAATTCGGCTGCCATCAAAAATTTTGAAGATCTATCAAAGCCTGCTGTTCAAAAAATTGCACTTGGCATACCGGAATCCGTTCCTGCCGGACAGTATGCAAAAGAGACTTTTGAACACATGAATCTGTGGAAAAACATTGAGCCTAAAACCGTCTATGCAAAAGACGTACGCCAGGTGCTTTCCTATGTGGAGACAGAAAACGTTGAAGCTGGAGTTGTTTATAAAACCGATGCGTTGATTTCAAAAAAAGTGAAGATTGTCGCCACTGCAGATCATAGCACTCACAAACCAATTGTATATCCTGTAGGCGTTATTAAGGATTCGAAACATCCACAAGAAGCAAAGGATTTTTATCAATTTTTACAAAGTAAGACGGCTCTTAACACGTTTAAAAAATACGGTTTCACTGCGAATTGAGATTACTATGATTCAAGAGTTTTTATCTCCTCTTCAGCTATCGCTTAAAATTGCATTAGTAGCGGGATTTGTCGTGATTATTCTAGGCACTGTTATAGGAAAACTGTTATCAAGGAAACACTTTAAGGGAAAAGTAATGGTTGAAACGGTGTTGATGCTACCATTGGTCCTGCCTCCGTCCGTTGTTGGATTTTTATTGATTGTCATATTCGGAAAACACAGCCTACTCGGCCGAGCAATTGAATGGGTCTTTCAACAACCCGTTATTTTTACGTGGTGGGCAGCTGTTATTGCATCCGTTGTCGTTGCGTTTCCCCTTATGTATCAATCTGCCAAAACGGGCTTCCAAGGCGTTGATCATGAAATTGAAGACGCAGCTCGAGTAGATGGTGCAAGCGAATGGAAAGTCTTTTTCTTTATTTCCATTCCTTTAGCTTCTAAAGCTATCGTAACAGGAGGTGTGTTAAGTCTGGCAAGAGCACTCGGAGAATTTGGAGCCACTTTGATGTTTGCTGGCAATATTCCAGGTGAAACTCAAACTGTTCCTACCGCTATCTACGTCGCGATTGACTCTGGAAACATGAATCTCGCTTGGCTATGGGTTATCTCGATCGTCTTTCTTTCCTTTCTTATGCTGCTTTTTGTTCAGCTTAAACAAAAGTAAAAGGATGCCTCTTTATGTAAGAGGCATCCTTTTACTTTTGTACCGCTTTTTCAATTTTACATACATCATAAATTAAAAAGGAGCTAATCAAATGTAGATCATACATTTGATTAGCTCCTGTTATAAGTAAGGTAAGCCACCAAAAATATGTATTTGGTGGAGACGGTGGGAGTCGAACCCACGTCCAGAAATATCGCCACTTAAGCGTCTACGAGTGTAGTTGGCATATTGATCATTCGCGAGCTGTTCTGCCTACCAACAGGCGTCCCAGTCGCTAGTCTGATTATTCTCTTCCTTCGTCCTCAGACGGCGAACTCCGGCGTAGCCCACTTAAAGTGAGTCCCTTACCCTACCACATGGGCGATGGAGGGAGGAACCGCTAAGCTACTATTATGCAGCTAAAGCGAAGTTATTGTTAGATTTGCCAGTTATTATTGGCGTTGATGTTTTAACGAGGCCATCTCCTCGACTCGCAACCTAAGCTCGAACTATCCCTGTCGAATCCGTAACGTCCCCATATAAAAGGGAGTCGGAATGTGTAAGAAAAATTCTTACATCAGATAGCGACTTCAGTGTGCAAAATGAAATCTAACTGATAACAATATTTATTATATCATAAAATGAGCATTTTGCAATTGTAATATTTTGTAATTTTACATCTTTTGACGATCACGAAATGCTCGTTCGATATCACGCTTGGCTTCTTTACGCTTTAAGTCTTCACGCTTATCATATTTCTTTTTACCCTTACCAAGCCCTAGTAAAACCTTTGCGTATCCATTTTTCAAATACACTTTTAACGGAACTAGTGAATAACCTGTTTCTTTTGAATAGCCAATTAGCTTGCTGATTTCGCGTTTATGCAGCAATAGCTTTCGTGTACGAAGTGGCTCATGATTGTATCGATTTCCTTGTTCGTAAGGACTAACGTGCATATTGTGTAAAAATACTTCTCCGTTTTGCACACGAGCAAAAGAGTCCTTTAAATTCACACGACCATTACGAATTGATTTAATTTCCGTTCCTTGTAGAACAATACCCGTCTCATATGTTTCTTCAATAAAAAAGTCGTGGCGGGCTTTTTTGTTTTGTGCAATTAATTTCCCTTCACCTTTTGGCATAAAACGTTCCTTCCCTTCAGCCGTACTTACGTATATGTATGATATTATGTATCATTTTACTGTATGGAAATCTAAACAACAACTAAAACGTTTAATAGAGCTGTTTTGAAGCAGAAGGTCTATCCTTCTGCTTCACTGCTGTCGATTATTTGCGCTTTTTCTTTTTGCGCTTAACGTTTGGAGCGCCTTCGAAGAATCTTTTTTTCTTTTTCTTCTTTGGTTTTTGAGTAGACCACTCTTCATTTTTGCTTCGGCTGCCCTCTCGACCTTTTCCTTTATCATCTTTGCGTGATTTTTGTTTTGCCTTAATCACTTTAGGACGATCTTTAGATAAGCGTTTGCGGCCTTCTTTCATTCCCACAATAACAAAGTCCACTGAACGCTCTTCTTTATTCACATCGGCAACTTTCACTTCAATTTCGTCTCCAATTCGGAAGACGTTGCCCGTTCTTTCTCCAATCATCGCATAATGACGTTCGTCGTAACGATAATAGTCATCCGTTAAGTCACTAACATGAACTAACCCTTCAATCGTATTTTCCAGCTCCACGAACATCCCAAAGTTTGTAACAGAGCTAATAATACCATTGAATACTTCCCCAACTTTATCAGCCATAAACTCAGCTTTTTTCATATCGTCCGTTTCTCGCTCAGCGTCAACTGAACGACGTTCCATATTAGAAGAATGCTCAGCAACATCAGGCAGAAGCTCGCGCCATTTTTCTTGCGTTTGCTGATCTGTTTTTCCTTCAATTAAATACGTACGAATGAGACGATGAACGATTAAATCCGGATAACGACGGATTGGAGAAGTAAAATGCGTATAGAATTCAGCTGATAAACCAAAGTGGCCTAAACTTTCTGCTTCATATTTCGCTTGTTTCATCGAACGAAGCATAACAGTTGAAATAACCATCTCTTCAGGCGTACCCTTTACTTCTTCTAAAATATCTTGCAGCGCACGCGGATGAATATCGTTGCCTGTCCCTTTCACTGTATAACCAAAGTTTGTAATAAACTCTAAGAAACGAGTAAGCTTCTCTGCATCTGGATCTTCATGAATACGATAAATAAACGGTACGTTCATCCAGTGAAAATGTTCTGCTACTGTTTCATTCGCCGCCAGCATAAATTCTTCGATTAGCTTTTCAGCAACTGAACGTTCACGCAAAATAACATCGTGAGGATGTCCATCATCATCTACCAATACTTTTGCTTCTTTGAAATCAAAATCAATGGCACCGCGATCCATTCTCTTTTTACGAAGAATAGCTGCCAGCTTTTCCATACGCTCAAACATCGGAACGATTGGCTCGTAGCGTTCTAACACTTCTTCATCTTTATCCACTAAGATTTTGTTCACATCTGAATACGTCATTCGTTCTGTCGTTTTGATGACACTTTCAAAAATCTCATGTTTTACTACTTCACCTTGTGGATTAATTTCCATCTCACAAGAAAGTGTAAAACGGTTAACTTTTGGATTTAATGAGCAGATTCCGTTAGATAAACGGTGAGGAATCATCGGAATAACTCGGTCTACTAAATAGACGCTTGTTCCGCGCTCTGCTGCTTCTACATCAATCGGAGAACCTTCTTTAACGTAGTGACTTACATCTGCAATATGAACACCTAATTTGTAGTTTCCGTTTTCAAGCTCTGTAACCGTTACAGCGTCATCCAAATCTTTTGCATCTGCTCCGTCAATGGTTACAATAACTTGATCCCGAAGATCGCGACGGTTACCGATATCTTTTTCATCAATCGTCTCAGGTGTATCAATTGCTTGCGTTAAAGCGTCAGCAGGAAATTCTTGAGGAAGACCGTGCTTATGGATAACAGAAATGATATCGATCCCCGGATCGTTTTTATGTCCAAGAATTTGAACAACTTTTCCTTCTGCATTCATGCGGCCTTCCGGATAGGTTGTGAGCTCTACTACTACTTTATGGCCTTCAACTGCACCGTTTCTTGCTGCTTTGGGAATAAAGATATCACCTGCAATTTTTTTGTCATCCGCAATCACAAAGCCGAAATTCTTGCTTTGCGTATACGTACCTACAATTTGCTGGGTACCTCGTTCTAAGATTTTTACAATGGTTCCTTCACGACGAGCACCTGATGATTCTGATAACACTCTTGCAAGCACAATATCTCCGTGCATAGCATTGTTTGTTTCAGTAGGGGGAATAAATACATCACCCGCATCTTTTTCTTCAGGAACTACGAACGCAAACCCTTTTGCATGTCCGCTTACTTTCCCTTTGACAAAATTCATTTGTTCCGGCAGCCCGTAGCGGTCATTTCTTGCTCGGATAATTAAACCCTTCTCTTCCATAATAACAAGTGCCTTAACAAACTCTTTGAATGACTCTGCATCCTCCGTATTAAATTCTTTTGCAAGCTCTTGGACAGTCAAAGGTTTGTAATTATCCCTTTTCATAAAATCCAATATTTCATTCATATAGGGCTGATTTTCTTCTTTCACATCATGTCCCTCCTTTTTCCTTATTCGTATTATCTCTATTACCAATCAAGTGATTCCAAAAATGCATATACATCCTCGTGAAGCTGATCTCGCTCTTTATCAAAGGTAATGGTATGACCAGATTCTTCGTACCACTTTATATCTTTTGTAGGAGACTCGACGCTATTATAAATAATATTGGCGCTGTCTGTATTAATCATATGATCATGACGACCTTGTACAACAAATGTCGGTGCATAAATCATATCAACTGAATTTCGCACTTCAGCGATTAATTCCTGTAAAGACTTTAACGTGTTCATTGGTGTTTGTTTGAACTCTTCCATTTCTTGTTCAATCTGTTCAGACGATTTACCTTCACGCTTTTTATATTCGCGTGCATACGCTAAAACACCTTCATACATGACTTCTTCACTCTTTATATACATAGGCGCGCACATAGGCACAATACCCTTTATAGGTACAGTGTAACCTAATTTCAGTGAAAATACGCCACCTAGTGAAAGACCTACAGCGGCAATACTTTCATGGCCTTTACTTTTTAAAAACTCATAGCCTTCCATGACATCTTTCCACCAATCTTTTGGACCAGTATGAACAAGCTCTTCAGGCACTACACCGTGTCCTTTATAGTGAGGTGCGTGGCATGTGTATCCTTTTTTCTCTAAAAAACGACCTAACATACGAACATCAGCAGAATTTCCGGTAAAACCGTGAAGTAATAAAACAGCCTTTTCGCCGCCTTCAAATGTAAATGGCTTTGGTTGTGCAATTTTCATATATCATTTAACTCCTTTTAGTTATAATATCTGCAGTCATAATAGAAAAAAACATGTATTTATGTGACGGTCATCACATAACAAGAGATGTGTCCGTCAACTTTTACGCTTTTATACTATATTTAGTACTTTTTTCTAAAGCTATATTATATCATTACTTAAAAATGAAATTAAAGTATTCAACACGCCCATTAAAAAAGCCACCTAATACATAAGTTGGTATACACCAAGTACGTATGCATTAGGTGGCAGTCTATCCAGTAACATATTAAAGTTTGAAATAAGATACAGCAAGTGTTAACGCAAAGAATAAGATAGATAACACTACTGTCAAACGGTGTAAAACTAAGTCAATTCCACGTGCTTTTTGTTTTCCAAATAACGTTTCAGCTCCACCGGAAATAGCTCCAGATAATCCAGTAGTTTTGCTTGATTGTAAAACGACCACAACAATCAATGCAATTGAAACAATCACTAGCAAAGTAATCAGCAATGTATGCACTAAGACACACCTCCTACACCAAGTAATAGTCAATCAGCGGGGTTTCTTCATCCCTTCTGATTGGCATTACCGGGGATAAAGTACGCGCACTACGCTAAGGTTAATTTATCATAAAAAACCCTCTCATACAAGTAATGACAGCGAAATACACCGGATTTTAACATAAAAAAACGGATGACAATCGTCATCCGTTTTTTATGATTTCAACTTATTTTTTTAAGTTGTAGAAAGATTTAGCGCCATCGTATACAGCTAGAACACCTAGCTCGTCTTCGATGCGTAGTAATTGGTTGTATTTCGCAATACGGTCTGTACGGCTCATAGAACCAGTTTTGATTTGACCAGCATTTGTTGCAACAGCGATATCAGCGATTGTTGCATCTTCAGTTTCACCAGAACGGTGAGAAACTACTGCTGTGTAACCAGCACGTTTAGCCATTTCAATAGCTTCGAACGTTTCAGTTAATGTACCGATTTGGTTAACTTTGATAAGGATAGAGTTACCTACACCTTGTTCGATACCTTGAGAAAGTTTTTTCGTGTTTGTTACGAATAAATCGTCACCAACAAGCTGTACTTTGCCGCCAATGCGCTCAGTTAATAGCTTGTGACCATCCCAGTCATTTTCGTCTAAACCGTCTTCGATTGAAACGATTGGGAATTCGTTAACTAACTGCTCGTAGAAATCTACCATTTCAGCAGAAGTTACGCCTGTACGACCTTCGCCTGCTAAGTCATATTTACCAGTTTCTTTGTTGAAGAATTCAGAAGAAGCAACGTCCATACCTAATTGGATGTCTTGACCAGCTTTGTAGCCAGCTTTTTCGATTGCTTCAACAATTACTTCTAATGCTTCACGGTTAGAACCAAGGTTTGGAGCGAATCCACCTTCGTCACCTACAGCTGTGTTTAAGCCTTTTGCAGATAAAACAGATTTTAACGCGTGGAATACTTCAGCACCCATACGGATTGCTTCTTTGAATGTAGGAGCTCCTACAGGTAAAATCATGAACTCTTGGAAGTCAACGTTGTTATCAGCATGAGAACCACCGTTGATGATGTTCATCATTGGAGTTGGTAATTGCTTCGCGTTGAATCCACCAAGGTAACGATATAATGGAAGACCTACGAAATCAGCTGCTGCGTGAGCTACTGCCATAGATACACCAAGGATAGCGTTAGCACCTAATTTACCTTTGTTTTCCGTACCATCTAGCTCAATCATAAGGCGGTCGATACCGATTTGATCAGTTGCGTCCATACCTACTAATTCAGGAGCGATAATTTCGTTTACGTTTTCTACTGCTTTTAATACACCTTTACCTAGGTAGCGAGATTTGTCACCATCGCGTAATTCTACTGCTTCGTGTTCACCAGTAGAAGCACCACTTGGTACGATTGCGCGTCCGAAAGCGCCTGATTCAGTATATACTTCTACTTCAACTGTTGGGTTACCGCGAGAATCTAATACTTCGCGTGCATAAATGTCAAGAATTGTTGGCATTTTAAAACTCTCCTTTATAATTAATTATTTAATTAATGTTTTACCTGTCATTTCTTTTGGCTGTGCTACATCTAGAAGAGTAAGCATTGTAGGAGCTAGATCCCCTAGAATACCGTCTTCACGAAGCTCTAAGCCTTGTTTTGTTACAATCACCGGAACAGGATTCGTTGTATGAGCCGTCATTGGATTACCTTCAAGTGTAATCACTTCATCAGCATTACCATGGTCTGCTGTGATAATTGCTGTACCGCCTTTAGCTAAAATTGCATCTACAATTTTGCCTAAGCACTCATCTACTGTTTCAATCGCTTTTACCGTTGGTTCTAACATACCTGAATGACCTACCATATCAGGGTTTGCAAAGTTTAATAAAATAGCGTCCTGCTTGTCGCCCTCGATTTCCGCAAGCAACGCGTCCGTCACTTCATAAGCACTCATCTCAGGTTTCAAGTCATATGTTGCTACTTTTGGTGAATCGATTAAGATACGTGTTTCACCAGGAAACTCTGCTTCACGTCCACCGCTCATAAAGAACGTTACGTGAGGATATTTTTCCGTTTCAGCAATACGAAGCTGCTTTAAGTTATTTTGAGATAATACTTCACCAAGCGTATTATCTAAGTTAATTGGCTTAAAAGCTACATATCCGTCAACTGTTTCGCTGAAGTGAGTTAGACATACAAAATGTAAGTTTTTCGGATGTTTCTCACCGCGATCAAATGAGCGGAAATCTTCGTTTGCGAACGTATTTGAAATTTGAATTGCGCGATCGGGACGGAAGTTGTAGAAAATGACTGCATCTTCGTCTTGAATTGTCGCAACTGGCGATCCGTCTTCCTTTGTAATAACAGAAGGTAAAACGAATTCGTCATAGATTCCATTTTCATATGAATCTTTTACGCACTCTTCAGCGCTTGTATATGATGGACCTTCACCGTACACCATTGCGCGGTATGATTTCTCTACGCGCTCCCAGCGTTTGTCGCGGTCCATTGAGTAGTAACGTCCTGAAAGTGTTGCAATTTCACCAACGCCGTACTCTTCAATTTTTTCATTAAGTTCTTTTAAATACGTTTCAGCAGATTGAGGTGCTACGTCACGACCATCTAAGAAGCCATGAATGTAGACTTTTTCTAAGCCTTCACTCTTAGCTAGACGCAATAATGCATAAAGATGTTCGATATGACTGTGTACACCGCCATCAGATAAAAGTCCGAAAAGATGAAGGTTTGTACCCTTTTCTTTTGCGTGCTTTACAGCTGCTACAAGCGTTTCGTTTTGTTCAAACTCGCCTTCACGAATTGCTACGTTTACACGAGTTAAGCTTTGGTACACAATTCGGCCTGCGCCGATGTTTAAGTGACCTACTTCAGAGTTACCCATTTGGCCTTCCGGTAAGCCTACAGCTTCTCCAGACGCCTGAAGTGTAGCATGAGGATACTCGTTCCAGAAACGGTCGAAGTTTGGTTTTTTTGCATGTGTTACCGCATTACCTTTATCTTCATCGCGTAATGCAAAACCATCTAAGATGATTAATGCTACTGGCTTTTTACTCATTACTTACCAGCCTCCAAAAGCTGTAAGAAAGAATCTGCTTCTAAGCTTGCTCCACCTACTAAAGCTCCGTCAATGTCTGATTGAGACATATATTCTTTAATATTAGCAGGTTTTACGCTACCGCCGTATTGAATACGTACAGCATCTGCAACATCTTGAGAGAATTGTTCTGCAACAACGCTACGGATGTATGCACAAACTTCGTTTGCACCTTCAGCAGTTGAAGATTTACCTGTACCGATTGCCCAGATTGGCTCATATGCGATAACCGTTTGTTTTACTTGCTCATCAGTTAGACCAGCTAATGCTTTTTGTACTTGATTAGCTACAACTGTTTTTGTTTGGTCTTGTTCATACTCTTCGTTTGTTTCACCGCAGCAAACGATTGGTGTTAAACCGTGTTTGAATGCAGCAATTGTTTTTTGGTTTACTGTTTCGTCCGTTTCAGCAAACATTTCACGACGTTCAGAGTGTCCTAAAATTACGTAGTTCACACCTAGGTCTGCTAATGCAACAGGGCTCACTTCTCCAGTGAACGCACCGTTTTCTTCGAAGTGCATGTTTTGTGCACCAATTTTTAAGTCTGTGCCTTTAGTCGCTTCTACTAAACGATCTAAAAATAGTGCAGGTGCACATACTACTGAATCTACGCTTTCAGGAGATGGTACTGCTCCTTTTACTTCTTCAACAAAGCTAGTTGCTTCAGAAAGTACTTTGTTCATTTTCCAGTTTCCTGCAATAATTGGTTTACGCATGTGTAACACCGTCCTTTGTTTATTGTGGGTTTTCACTTCACGCGTTAGATGTCCAAGAGGGTGCTGTTAAAAGTGATTCGGTCCCTTTTATCTCTTGGTCATCCTTCTTCGCTGCTTGATAATTATTTATATTATCAGTCGTCAGGTCGGTCCTCCGTCTTACTGAAACATAAACTTACTTATCGTTTAGTGCAACTACGCCTGGAAGTTCTTTACCTTCCATAAACTCTAGTGACGCACCGCCACCTGTAGAAATATGGCTCATTTTATCAGCTAGGTTGAATTTTTCAACAGCTGCTGCAGAGTCTCCTCCGCCGATTACTGAATATGTGTCAGTTGCTTCTGCTAAAGCTTCAGCTACTGCTTTTGTTCCATTAGCAAATGCGTCTAATTCAAATACACCCATTGGTCCATTCCAAATAACTAACTTAGAGTTTTTGATTACGTCAGCATAGATTTCACGCGTTTTCGGTCCTGCGTCTAAGCCTTCCCAATCGCTTGGAATGTTTTCAATTGATACAACTTGAATATTAGCATCATTTGAGAAGTCATCTGCTACTACCACGTCCACTGGCATGTAGAAGTTTACTCCGTTTTTCTTAGCTTTTTCCATGAAAGATTTTGCAAGTTCAATCTTGTCTTCTTCAAGAAGTGATTTACCTACTTCATGGCCTAGTGCCTTAATAAATGTGTAAGAAAGTCCTCCACCGATGATTAGGTTATCTACTTTATCAAGTAAGTGGTCAATTACACCGATTTTGTCTTTAACTTTTGCTCCACCAACGATTGCAGTAAATGGACGTTCTGGGTTCGATAATGCTTTTGAAAGCACATCAAGCTCTTTTTCCATTAAGAAACCTGCTACTGCTGGAATGTGTTGAGCAATTCCTTCTGTTGAAGCATGCGCACGGTGAGCTGCACCGAATGCATCGTTTACGTATACATCTGCTAATTCAGCAAACGCTTTTGCTAATTCAGGATCGTTTTTCTCTTCGCCTGGGTAAAAACGTACGTTTTCAAGTACTAAAACATCGCCTTCGCTCATGCCGTCGATTGTTTTCTTTACTTCTTCACCAAAAGCTTCGTCAGCTTTTGCAACGTCTTTACCAAGAAGAGCTTGTAAACGTTCTGCAACAGCATTTAGACGTAATTCTTCAACAACTTCGCCTTTTGGACGTCCAAGATGGCTAGCTAAAATTACTTTTGCACCTTGTTCTACTAAATATTGAATAGTAGGAACAGCTGCACGAATACGAGTTTCGTCTGTTACTTTTCCGTCTTTCATTGGTACGTTAAAGTCTACGCGACAAAATACTCGCTTTCCTTTTACATCGATGTCTTTCAACGTTTTTTTGTTCATCGTTAAAAGGCCTCCTTAAGTATTTATGGTACTAAGCAAGTAGGCTTCTATGTAATCATCAATCCACAAACCAACGGACATTTCATTTTATATATTGGCGCCTTTCTATATAAAGTGAAACTCGAGTTAGCTGTTTATGACGCTTTTTCATGTAGAAGCCAATACATAAATCAAGGAAGAGGGGGTATGCCCCTCTCTTCCTTAGCAAGTCTTATTATAGTCGTTCTATTTTCAGATATCCAATAAAAAAGGAAAGTCTAGTCGATTTCTGTCTTATTGAATCAAATAGAAGCGAATTTTAAGTTATTCTTATAGTCCTTTAGCAGCGATGTATTGAGCAAGGTCTACTACACGGTTAGAATATCCGCTCTCGTTATCGTACCAAGAGATAACTTTAACCATGTTACCTTCCATTACCATTGTAGATAATGCATCGATTGTAGAAGAGTTGATGTTACCATTGTAGTCACCAGATACTAGTGGCTCTTCGCTGTAACCAAGGATGCCTTTAAGATCACCTTCAGCAGCTTCTTTAAGAGCGTTGTTTACATCTTCAACAGTTACTTCTTTATCAAGTTCAGCAACTAAGTCTACTAAAGAAACGTTTGGAGTTGGAACACGCATAGCTCCACCGTTTAATTTACCTTTTAATTCAGGTAATACTAGAGATACAGCTTTAGCAGCACCAGTTGAAGTTGGGATGATGTTTTCAGCAGCTGCACGAGCACGACGGTAATCTTTGTGTGGTAAGTCTAAGATTTGTTGGTCGTTTGTGTAAGAGTGAACTGTTGTCATCATTCCGCGTTTAAGACCGAACTTGTCGTTTAACACTTTAGCAAATGGCGCTAAGCAGTTAGTTGTACAAGAAGCATTTGAAATTACGTTGTGGTTAGCTGCATCGTATTTGTCTTCGTTAACACCCATTACGATTGTGATGTCTTCATCAGATGCTGGAGCAGAGATAATTACTTTTTTAGCTCCTGCTTCTAAGTGTTTTGCAGCGTCAGCGCGTTTTGTGAAGAATCCAGTAGATTCAACAACGATTTCTACGCCTTGTTTGCCCCAAGATAATTGAGCTGGGTCACGTTCAGCAGAGATTTCGATTGTTTTACCGTTTACTACTAAGTTGCTACCATCTACTACTACTTCTGCATCTAATTTTCCGTGTACAGAATCATATTTTAAAAGGTGAGCAAGCATGTTAGCATCTGTTAAGTCGTTGATTGCTACTACTTCAACGTTATCATTTTTTAAAGCTGCGCGGAATACATTACGGCCGATACGACCAAATCCGTTAATACCAATTTTTACTGCCATGGGTATTTCCTCCTTGAATGTAAAAAGTATTTTTTTATATGAGGGATTAATTAAAATCCCTTACTAACTCTTTTGCGGCGCCTTCATCTGTAATGAGAATCGAATCATGCGCTTGTTGCATAAACGCTTTAATTGCCTTTGCTTTTGATGAACCTCCTGCAACAGCAATAACACATTTATTGTTCTTTAAATCATCGAGTTGTATGCCAACTGTTTTAACTTTATGAACAACTTCGCCTTGATGATTAAAATAGTATCCAAATGCCTCACCTACAGCATGTCCATTTTTCACTTTTTCTAAGTCAGCTTGTGGTGTTTTACGGCGTTCTGCCATTGTCATAGCGTCTCCTATTCCGTGAACAACCATACCAGCGGACTTGATTAAATGAAGCATGTCTTTAATAGATGGCTCACCGATAATGGATCGGTATGCTTCATCACTAAGCTGATCTGGAACATGAAGCAAGCGATAGTGACTCATGGACTTTTCAGCCATCTTAGCACAAATCGTGTTTGCTTGGTTTTGTACGTTTTCACCTAGCCCTCCGCGAGCAGGTACAAAAAGTACATCAGGGTGTTTTGAATCAGGTGTCATCATTTCGGCAACGGCGGCAAGCGTTGTACCACCTGTAACAGCAACGGTATTTTTTTCACCAACAAGGCGCTCCTTGATACACGAAACAGATGCTCGACCCATTTCATTTTTGACCCAAGGAGACTGATCACTATCTCCAGATACAACAACAACTTCTGATAAAGAAAACGCCTCTTTTAATGTTGTTTCCAATAATCGAAGTCCTGAAACTTCCTTCATTACTTCTTCTAACTCAGCTAGAAGTAGTTCTCCCTCGTTTGTAAGCGTCATCCCACTAGGGTAAATGTCAATCAAATCTTGTTCTTTTAAGAATGTTACTTCGCTTCGTAACACACGCTCTGTTAGCCCAAGGCTTACAGCTAAGTTTCTGCGGCCAATCGGCTGCATTAAACGTATGTATTGCAAGATTTGATAGCGCTTTTGCATAACTGAGAGAAGTTCAGGTAATAATTTTCGTTGTACTTCTATTAAAGAACGCATGTTAAAATCCCCTTAAGGCATAAACTTGCTGGACATATTTTGTCCCATATAGACATATTATGTCCCACCTTGCGCAAAAAAAATTCACCCTGCTACAAAATCTATTCTAACAGGAGTGAATCCTTTATTCAACTCATGTGTTGCCTATTTTTAAAAGTAAGCGTTTTCTTAATGGAATACCTGTTATTTTTCCATATTCCACTTCTTCTCCATCCATTTCTACTACAGGAATCGCAAGGTGATACTTTTCCAGCCACTCATCGTTTTTGTAAATATCTCGTTCCATAAGCTGAAAGGGAAACTCAGACTGCATCTCTGCAAGCAGCTTCTTTGCATCATCGCATAAATGACAGCCATTTTTGGTATATAGTACGACTTCCACATTCCCACTCCTTTACTGCATGACAAAAAGTTTTCGTTGACTGGATGGTAGAACGTTTAATTGGTCTCGATATTTGGCTACCGTTCTTCTTGAAATAGTAACGTTATAATTGCTTTGCAAGACGTTAGCCAACTGCTGATCTGAAAGCGGACGCTGTTTGTTTTCTTCTGATACTAGCTTTTTAAGCAGTTCTTTTACGTGAGTTGTAGAAGTCGCTTCGTTGTTGCCCAGTTGAATACTAGTTGAGAAAAAAGATTTCATTGAAAAGGTGCCAAAAGGCGTTTGAATATATTTGTGCCGAGTAGCACGGCTAATCGTTGATTCATGCACAGAGGTTTGTTCCGCTACTTCCTTCATCGTTAACGGCTTCAAATACGAAGGGCCCTTTTTAAAAAATGCTTCTTGTTCAACGAGTAAAGTATTCATTAATGCGTTTAATGTGTCTTTGCGTGTGTGTAAACTTTTCATAATCCATTGAAATTCACGATATTTCTCTTGCAAATAAGAAAACATTTCTTGGTTCTGCTTATTTTTCAGCTGAAGTTTGTATTGTTCGTTCACTGAAAGACGAGGTTCCAAATCCTCATTTGCATAAGCAACGACATTTCCATCTTCAATTTTCACAATAAAATCCGGTACAATGAATCGTTCATTGGACTTCATATAAAATGATCCAGGACGAGGATTTAATTTCTTAATCTGTTCATGTAATTGTTGAAGAGCTTCAAGTGAGATTTGACATAACTTTGAGATTTTCATCCATTTTTTATAAGCAAATTCCTCAAAGTGATGTGTCAAAATTTGCTCTATTTTTTCTGTCCATTGATTACTTCTTTTTAATTGGAGCATTAAGCATTCCTGCAAACTTCTCGCCCCTACTCCTGCCGGGTCCATCTGCTGCACAAGTTGAAGAGCCTTTTCAACCTGCTCTTGATCTTGGCCAAGCTGGTTAGCAAGTATGATTAACTCATCGTGCAAATAGCCAGCATCATCCAGACTATGAATAACAAACTCAACGGCTGCCTGCTCACATTCATCTAATTTTAATAATGCGGATTGATTCATTAAATGTTCGTACAGCGTTTCTTTAGGAGCTGGTATACTGCTCATATAATCTGTTGAATCAGAAGTTGCATGATTTTTTTGATTGTGAGATGTATTGACGGGCAGCTCTGAAAAATCTATAAGCGGATTTTGAAGCGCCTGCTCATGTAAAAACGCTACAATATCCATCGATGAATATTGTAAAAGAGAAATAGCTTGTGATAATTCTTTTGACATCGTCAGTTTTAACGACTGCTGCTGAAATAATCCAATCTCCATTATTTCTCCCCTCCCCTTCATCTATTTTACTATAAAAACGCTTTCAAAGAGCATGTAACTATTTTTTATATGTAATTTTTTCATCAAAAAATCTCCGTCAACCTTTGTTAACGAAGCATTTCATCCTATTTTTAGTTACTAACCATCAAAAAAGTAATAGAGCTATACACCTTTATAACTTTTCATTATAATTCGCGCCTACTACATGATCCGAGTACTAATTCGACATGACGTTTTCTTCGTCATGTCGAATTTTCTGCATTTGTATAATATATAGAAGAATTGCTTATTGAATAGTTTGTGCCATTTGCATAAACTTGTCTAAGTTTTCTGCGTCATTTTTCGTAAAAATGGTTAGCTTCATTGGTTTCTTTCCTTTAACCAACACGGCGTTTACCGTATGATCGCCAGATGTGGCTTTATACCAAACAGAATCTTTGAAGATTCCATTCTCCTCAAGATTCTTTTTCTCTGCTGCATTTTTATTAACTGCTGTTGCCGTTTGTTTAACAGATTGAGCAGCGTCATCCAGCGATGCTTCTGATGAAAGCATTTCAATACGCATAAATTGAGAATCATCTGAAGTTAACACTAACGCATCTTTTCCAGGTTCTTCACCCGTTAGTTTATAGCCGTCCATTACTTGAATAGAATAATCTTGTTCTGAGCTTTTTGTTAGTTTTGTTTCTGAAGAAGACCTTGACTGTCCACCTTCCGCCGTTTCGCTAGTCGATGATTGACTTCCTGAAGGTTCGGCTGAGACCTCAGCAGAATCCGCATCTTTTTTCGACTCTTCTTTTGCAGCGCCTGATGTTTGATCAGATTTAGAAGCTGTATCCTGCTGAACATTTTCTGCTTGATCATTAGACTTCGGCTGAGCAGAATCTTCGTTCGTCCCGCATGCAGATAGTAATAGGGCTACCGATGCACTGACAATGAAAAGTTTGTTCATGTATTTCATATTTATTCCTCCTCCGTGTTTCTTTTCCTTATATACTGTTTTATAGTATTCTGACAAATTCCGCAACCGGTACAATGGAATTAATTTCTTGCTTCCTTACGCGTATAAAGGGTTATAGAAGGAAAATAAATATTATTTTTTAAGAAGATGAGCCTTTTTACTCAAAATAAAAAACGTTGCGTAATCCGCAACGTTTTAAGACGCCCTCGACAGGATTCGAACCCACCCTAAGAGAACCGGAATCTCTTGTGCTATCCACTACACTACGAGGGCATATTTGTCACAACTTCCATTATAGGAGAGAAAACTTCTCTTTTCAATAGAATACTACGTTTATTTTTTTTAGAAGGGGGAAAAATTTTAATAATGTCAAAGAGGAATACATAGTCTTTTAAGCGAATATGTGTAGTAGAGGTTCTTTTGTTTGACCTTTATTGACCATACGTGTATTATAGGTACATAACAAATTATTCTTGTTAAGGAGGAATTTAATATGAACTTAATTCCTACAGTTATTGAACAAACAAACCGTGGTGAACGTGCTTATGACATTTATTCACGTTTATTAAAAGACCGCATTATTATTTTAGGTAGTGCTATTGATGATAATGTAGCTAACTCGATCGTTTCTCAGCTTCTATTCTTAGCTGCTGAAGACCCAGAAAAAGATATCTCACTTTATATCAACAGCCCAGGTGGCTCTATTACAGCTGGAATGGCTATCTATGATACGATGCAATTCATTAAGCCAAAAGTTTCTACAATTTGTATCGGTATGGCTGCATCAATGGGTGCTTTCTTACTGGCTGCTGGTGAAAAGGGCAAACGTTTTGCTCTTCCAAACAGCGAAGTAATGATTCATCAACCTCTTGGTGGTGCTCAAGGACAAGCTACTGAAATCGAAATTGCGGCAAAACGTATTCTATTCTTACGTGAAAAACTAAATTCAATTTTAGCTGAGCGTACAGGTCAACCGTTAGAAGTGCTACAACGTGATACAGATCGTGATAATTTCATGACTGCTGAACGCGCTTTAGAATACGGTCTAATTGACAAAGTATTAGAAAACGACCCTAAATAAGAAAAAAGCCTTTCCCACTTTGGGAAAGGCTTTTTTATGCATCGTTCTCTACGTAAGCGACTAACGCATCCATTGCTTCTTTTTCATCTACCCCTTCAACAATGAGCGTAATAAGAGAACCGTTATTAATCGCTAAGCTCATTAACCCCATGATACTTTTAGCGTTGACTACTTTCTCATCTTTCTTCAAGTACACATCAGATGTAAAACGAGTTGCTTCTTGCACGAATAGTGCCGCAACACGAGCTTGTAATCCCGTTTTTAATTTTACTTCTACTTGTTTTTCCATGATAAAATCCTCCCCCTTGCAATTCCCCTTATGTGACTGGCTGACCGGCGCGAAGCTTGTCTGCTATTTGGTCAATTTTACGCAATCGATGGTTAATGCCTGATTTGCTAATTTGACCTCCAGATACCATCTCACCAAGCTCCTTTAACGTAACGTCTTGATATTCCACACGCAAACGAGCAATTTCTCTTAGCTTTTCTGGTAAGATATCTAATCCAGCTGTTTCATCAATATAACGAATGTTTTCCACTTGACGAATGGCCGCTCCGATTGTTTTGTTTAAGTTAGCTGTTTCACAATTAACTAAGCGATTAACGGAATTTCGCATATCTCGGACAATTCTTACATCCTCAAACCGTAAAAGAGCGTTATGGGCTCCAATGATATTTAGAAACTCCGTAATTTTTTCAGCTTCTTTCAAATAGTTAATATAGCCTTTTTTTCGTTCTAATGTTTTACTATTCAATTGAAATTCGTTCATTAAATTGCATAAAGCTTCGTTGTGCTCTTCATACAATGAAAAGATTTCAAGATGGTACGATGATGTCTCCGGGTTATTAATAGAGCCGCCGGCTAAAAATGCGCCTCTTAAGTAGGATCGCTTACAGCATTTCTTTTGTACTAGCTCTGGTGAAATACGATGTGTAAACGTGAATCCTTCTTCTACAATTTTTAAGTCTTCCAAAAGCATTCTTGTTTTCTCTACTAATCGAACAATATACACATTGTTTTTCTTCAGCCGCATTTTCTTACGTACAAGCAGTTCTACTGACACATCATAATTTTTCTTAAGCAGGACATAAATGCGTCGAGCAATCGCTGCATTTTCAGTTTGGACATCAACTGTGAATTTTTTATTCGAAAAAGAAAGTGAACCATTCATTCGAATTAATGCAGAGAGCTCTGCTTTTGCACAGCAATCCTTGACTTCTAAATTCGTTAACTCTTTTTTTGTTTCTGATGCAAATGACATAACTTCACCTCCAATCTACATACGGAAATAGTGTTAAACACCAGTATTCGCTTTACCTTGCAGCGATGTCAGCATAGAATACACAAGCTTTGCTACTTTTTTTGTATCATGCCTAATTACGCTGCCGTCATACTGGATAATTTGATCTTCAATCACTTCTAACCCTAATTTTAGCAATACTTCACGGTCATATTCTACAGGCTGAGCCTGCTCTACTTGATATTTCTTTTTTAAAGGTGCCGGAATAGGTGCATTATTGACAATAATCGCATCTAAAAACGCACACGGCATATGGTTGTAAAGCGCTTTAATATGATCACTTGCCTTAAAACCCAATGTCTCACCCGGCTGCGTCATCACGTTGCACACGTACACTTTCTTTGCTTTTGTCGAACAAAGCTCATTACAAATATCTTGCACCAGTAAATTCGGCAAAATACTTGTATAAAGACTTCCCGGCCCCAATACAATTAAATCAGCGCGTCGAATAGCTTTTATTGTCTCGACAAGCGGTTTCACATCGGCAGGCGATAAAAACACTTTATTAATTTTTTTATTAACTTCTGGAATTTTAGATTCACCTGTTACGATGGATCCATCTTGCATCTCCGCATGCAGCACAACACTTTGATTAGCTGCCGGAAGCACTTTCCCTCTGACGTTTAGTACTTTGCTCATTTCTCGTATAGCATGCACAAAATCGCCAGTAATAGACGTCATAGCTGCAAGCAACAAATTGCCAAGAGAATGGCCTGTAAGCTCATTTCCTGTATCAAATCGATGTTGAAAAAGCTCTTCAACTAGTGGCTCTACATCAGATAAAGCAGCTAGCACATTTCGAATATCACCAGGAGCAGGGATTTCAAGTTCATCGCGCAATCGGCCAGAACTTCCCCCGTCGTCTGCTACGGTTACGATGGCTGTAAGATCAAGAGGGTATTCCTTCAACCCTCTTAACAGCACTGGTAAACCCGTTCCTCCCCCAATGACGACAACTTTTGGAAGCTGTTCACTGCTCATCTATGATTTTCCTTTCTCCTCTCAATGTCACGATGAGAAATATGAGTTTTGTATTCATTCTGGAAATGGTGACCTAAATATTCAGCTAATGTGACGGAGCGATGCTGTCCCCCTGTACACCCTATAGCGATGACCAGCTGGCTTTTACCTTCTCGCTTGTACTGCGGAAGCATAAACGAAAGTAGGTCTACTACTTTTTCAATGAACTTTTGAGTTTCCGTCCATTTTAATACGTAAGAAGAAACCTCTTCTTCAAGCCCTGTTTTAGGACGCATATGGTCAATATAGTGAGGGTTTGGCAAAAAGCGCACATCAAAGACTAAATCAGCGTCAATAGGCACCCCGTATTTAAAACCAAATGACATCACATTAACAGTAAAAACTTGTGAAGCGTGCGAAGAAAACTGAGTTAAAATCTTTTCTCTAAGCTCTCTTGGCTTTAACTCTGATGTCTCATAAATAAGCTGAGCTCTTCCTTTTAACTCCTCAAGCAGCTCCCGTTCCATACCAATTCCTTCTAACGGTAAACCTGAAGGAGCTAGCGGATGTGAACGTCTCGTTTCTTTGTAGCGCGTCACCAGTACAGAATCTTTTGCATCTAAAAATAAAATTTGTGGCGTGACCCACGTTGTTTCACTCATGTTATCTAATGCTTCAAATAGGCTTTCAAAAAACTCTCTGCCTCGCAAATCCATAACAAGAGCAACTTTATTCATTTTATTCCCTGACTCTTTCATGAGTTCCAAAAATTTCGGTAGCAATGTAGGGGGTAAATTATCTACACAAAAGAACCCTAAATCTTCAAAACTCTGAATTGCTACTGTTTTTCCTGCACCTGACATTCCAGTAATAATCACTAATTGAATATCGCTTACAGACCCAGTACTCATTTTTCATCCCCCTCAATCTATGCATACATGTCTATTTATCATTAACAAGGATCAATTCGATAAGATAATAACTCGAAATCCGTTGTATACGTAAAGTTGCCATAAATAACACCCGACCCTTTTGCTACATAATCGATAATGTGATGATCTCCCGGGGCCATCGGCAATTCACTTACTTCACTCAAATTATGCCAACCGAGTTTGCCTTCTTCTGATTCTAGCACATTTGTCCCATCAAAATCTGTAGCAAAAAAAGTAAACATCATCCACTCAGATGAAATTTGATCGTTTTCTTTCATCGTAAATGTAAAAATACCTTTTACAGTGGGATTTTTCAAATAAATTCCTGTTTCTTCACGAAATTCTCTTACAACAGAGTCTTTTACAGATTCTCCTTGCTCCATTTTCCCACCCGGGGCCACCCACCAGTTTCTTCGTGGCTTTTGAAGCAACAATACTTTATCGTCTTTCATTAATACACAATTTGTGACCCTTTGCATGTTTTCCACCTCATCATATGTATACTGACATTTTCTTTTATTATACTACGAAACAAACTTCTCTCACAACGGAGATGAACTAACTATTACTAAATTTTCTGAAAATAAACGCTTGCTGTTATATACGTAAATTCAATCTGTTATAGTCAAAAAAAAGAGGCATAGGAACACGTCCTATGCCCGACATACATATATTTTATAAAAGGGGGTCAATTACTATCTATATAGTACCCCATCAATGTTTCACAGGTGTTACAGAACAGTTAAAACCGAATTACGTTTTGTAAACGATTGATTTCAGCCTTATTGCTGAATAGCTTTTAACTTTTCTTTTAACTCTTCTACATAGTGCTGAGCCGCTTGAGCAGCAATGCTGCCATCACCTGTAGCTGTTACAATTTGACGAAGAGCCTTTTCACGAACGTCTCCAGCTGCGAACACACCTGGTACTTTTGTTTCCATTTGCTCGTTCGTTTCGATATATCCTTCTTTATTCGTGATGTTTAGGCTTTCGAATGGTTTTGTTAGTGGAACCATTCCAACATAAATGAATACGCCGTCCGCACCAAACTCGCGCTCTTCACCTGTTTTTGTGTCTACTAACGTTACGCTGCCTACTTTACCGTCTTTTTCATTTACTTCTTTGACTGTTGTATTCCAAATAAAATCAACTTTTTCGTTGTCAAATGCACGCTGCTGTAGGATTTTCTGCGCGCGAAGCTCATCGCGTCGGTGAATAATTGTTACTTTTGTTGCGAAGCGTGTTAAATATACGCCTTCCTCAACCGCAGAGTCTCCACCGCCTACAACGACTAGCTCTTTACCTTTAAAGAATGCACCGTCACATACCGCACAATAAGATACGCCGCGGCCGCCTAGTTCTTTTTCTCCTGGCGCACCTAATTTTTTATATTCAGCACCAGTAGCAACGATTACTGAACGTGTTTTATATTCTTTGCTGCCTGCACGAACTGTCTTGTATTCTTCTCCGTCGATGATTTCTTTAATATCACCGTACGCATATTCCGCACCGAATTTTTTTGCATGCTCAAACATTTTGTTAGAAAGGTCAGGACCAAGGATATGATCATAACCTGGATAGTTTTCTACATCTTCCGTATTAGCCATTTGACCGCCTGGAATTCCGCGTTCAATCATTAGTGTTGATAAATCTGCACGAGATGTATATACAGCAGCAGTCATACCTGCTGGACCTGCCCCAATAATAATGACATCATAAATTTTTTCTTCTGTCATTTCTTTACACTCCTTTTAGGAAATTCCTTCGTAGTTGATTCCAAATTTATGGATAATTATTTCGTTACCACTATCCTAATATGTTCTTCCTATTATCGTCTATTTTTTTGCTCAATTTAATAACGTATTCACAATTTTACTGTACTTTCTAACTGTTGCAGCCGAAATGGAATATTGTTTTGCCGCATCGGCTTGAGTAATAGACTGGTTTTGTTCTTTCGCCCATATATATGTGACGGCTGCAGCCCATGCATTTACGTTCACATGCTGAAAATCATAGGATTGTTTATATACCTGTACATATACATAAAACCAAAAGCTTAAAAGATCCTGGGTATCACTTTCAGTCTGCGATTCCATCTCCAGTTCAATAACATCTGCCACCTCAAAAATCACATGTTGTTTATCCTGCCATACATACGTATATACTTCATCCAAAAGTGTACTCATATGTATGGACGATTTGATTTCTTCTAAAAGAAGCAGACGCTGCTGTTCAGGAAGCTTTTTTGCCATATACAAGCTGTAAAGCTGATCGTGAACATTGTTTGTTGCACACTTCTTTTTGGCTGTAACATCCACTTTCGATTGAAAAACCTTCGCAGCTTTTTGACTGATGCGCCAAGGCTCCTCTCCTTCTTTATCAGGAACGTCTTCCAATGCCAGCTTCCACATTTCTTTAGAGAAGGCTTCATGTCCAGTATAGTAAGAGGCGTATGAAAGCCAATAATGAAATGAGTTGTCTCCTTGAAAACCTTGTGTATAAAGCTTTTTTAACCATCTGTATGATAGTTTGTATTGACCAATCAACGCAAATGTTGCTCCAAGCTTATAGCGGTGTTCAAATGACATCGGATAAACGCGGCTAAGCCCGTCTGTAAGCTCCTCAACTTCTTTATGCTTATGGCAATAATAATAGAAAATCAGCTGATTGCATAACGCATGAAGATTTCCAGGGTTTTTCTCCAATACTTCATTCAGCAAATCCATTGCCTCATCAATTTTATTTAAATAAAAATAAGCTAACGCTAAATTATTATATGCAGACCAGAATTCTGGATACTCATCAATTATTTCAGTTAACAAATCCACTGCTTCTTCAAAATTCGTTGCTTCAAGCAGTCGTTTTGCTTGTTCTTGTTTTATAATCAGCATGTCGCCTAGCTGATTTTTAGGCTCTTCATCTTCTTCATCCACATCAATTGATAGTAAATCTAACAGATCTGTAGCCGATCGAAAGAGGTCACCATTTGGAAAATGCTCAATGTAATACATCGCGTATTTTTTTGATTCTTCAAACAGTCCAAGATGCGCATAGCTGTTGGCTATATAGTAGTAACAGCTTCCTAATGTATCGTCCATATGATGAATCACATGGAGAAAAAGCTCGTTGGCATCTTGATAATCTCCCTGCTCCGTTAAAGCTACTCCAACGTTTGTAAGAAGCTGTGGATTACGGGCATTTTCTTTGTTTGCACGCGTTAAATACTTGAGCGCTTTATCTGACTCCTCTTCTTCAAACGCCTGCAGCGCTTTTTCGAAATAGAAGTCACCCGTTTGCGAAAATGGAATTACTTGTGCCATTTTTTGAATTACTTTTGAGTGTTTTTCCATTAAGCCCTCCAAATAAGTTGATAATTTCGACGTTCGTAGTATATCACATTTGCCAAGAAGTTTAATACCTCTATTCAAAAAAGGAGCCTGCAAGCAGTCGTTTCTTGACGCAAATAAGAGAAGGTTTTGCCTCTTTTATCTAAAATGAGACAACTCCTTCTCTCCTTTCACTATGTAGCTATTAGCTAGAGTGACGTTCCTTTAATACTGATAGGACATCGTCCAAAGGCAGCTTTTGCTCACGAAGTAAAACAAGTACGTGGTACAGTAAATCCGCAACTTCCCACTTCAGCTCATCATG
Organism: Priestia sp. D51; assembly: GCF_053345675.1. Classification (NCBI taxonomy): domain Bacteria; kingdom Bacillati; phylum Bacillota; class Bacilli; order Caryophanales; family Bacillaceae; genus Priestia; species Priestia sp. D51. Next base: position 133,805 of record NZ_JBLTIR010000005.1, read on the forward strand.
GTCACGATTTTTTGCTGCAATAATCACTTCACCTGCTTCTTCTCCTACTTTTTTGAGGATTTTATCTACGCCTTTATCGAATAAGTACGTCGTATAAGCTCCTTCTGGCATTTCAGCTTCACGCTTAGCAATCACTTCTTCTAGCTCATTAATAATAGCAAACCGATTATCATTTTGTTTATTTTCGCCAAGAATTGTTTCATTAAAACAGCTGTAAGCCCCCGTATGACAAGCAGGACCTTGAGGCTCCACTTTTACAACAAGAGAATCAGCATCACAGTCATATGCCATGCTCACAATTTTTTGTGTGTTCCCAGAGGTTGCGCCCTTGTGCCATAACTCTTGTCGAGAACGGCTGTAAAACCATGTTTCACATGTATCAATTGATTTTTGAAGTGATTCTTCGTTCATATAAGCCAATGTTAAAACTTCTTTGCTCACAGCATCTTGTACAATAGCTGGCACAAGTCCATCACTGTTGAATTTAATGTTTTCAATCGTCATCGAATGCTCACTCCTTGTTGTTTTGCATAGCTTTTAATTTCTTTTACAGATGTTTCTTTATAGTGAAAGATCGAAGCCGCCAAAGCCGCGTCAGCTTCTCCTTTTTCAAACGCATCGACAAAATCTTGACCATTTCCTGCGCCGCCAGAAGCAATAACAGGAACGCTCACCGCTTGGCTGACTGCTTTGGTTAACGCTAAATCAAACCCTGACTTTTCGCCGTCTTTATCCATACTCGTTAACAAGATCTCACCCGCACCGCGCTTCACTGCTTCTCTTGCCCAGTCGATTACTTCCCAGTCCGTTGCATTGCGGCCTCCGTGTGTATAGACTCGCCATGATTGTAAGCTTTCATCGTACTTAGCATCGATTGCTACCACAATACACTGAGCTCCAAAAAAGTCGGACCCTTCTGTAATCAGTGCTGGATTGAGTACGGCCGCTGTATTTAATGACACTTTGTCTGCACCAGCACGAAGCATTCTCTTCATATCTTCTAATGCATTAATTCCTCCGCCCACCGTAAAAGGAATCGCTAGCTGAGATGCTACTTCTTCTACAACATGTACCATTGTTTTGCGTCCTTCATGAGAAGCAGAAATATCTAAAAAGACTAATTCATCTGCGCCTTCTTCATCATAAAATTTCGCCAACTCTACAGGATCTCCTGCATCTCGAAGTTCCACAAACTGAACTCCTTTTACCACACGGCCGTCCTTTACATCTAAACAAGGAATGATTCGTTTTGTAATCATTACGCTTTCACCTCTTGAAGTGCTTCAGCTACTGTAAACTTATTTGTATAAAGTGCTTTCCCTACAATCGCACCAATAACGCCGTCAGCTTCATATTTCTTTAGTGCATCTAGATCAGCAAGCTTACTAACTCCCCCTGATGCAATCACACCTTTTCCAGTAGCCTTAGCCATTTCAACAATTCCTTCCACATTAGGACCAGACAGCATACCATCTGTAGAAATATCCGTGAAAATAAATGTTTCCGCACCAGCATTAGCCAATTCTTTTCCTAGTTCTGTCGCTTTGATTGTAGATGTTTCCACCCAGCCTTCCGTCGCAACATAGCCATCACGTGCATCAATACCAATAGCAATACGCGCACCATATTCCTTCAACATTTTTTTCACAAATTCAGGATTTGAAATAGCTGCACTTCCTAAAATAACGCGGTCAATTCCGTTTTCTAAATAGTAAGCAACGTCAGCTTCTGAGCGAATGCCTCCTCCAATTTGCACACGTACATTTAATTTCTTTTTCACGCCTAGCACAAATTCATCATTCACGCGCTTAGCCGCTTTTGCGCCGTCTAAATCAACCATGTGAATCCACTGAGCGCCTTCACTTGCGAATTGTGTGGCCATATCTACCGGAGAGTCTCCGTACACCGTTTCTTTTGTGTAATCTCCTTGAAGCAAACGGACGCACTTCCCTCCGCGCATATCAATGGCTGGATATATTTCAAATTTGCTCATACGATGGGCTCCTTTTCTCTACGAAGTTTGCATAATTTTGAAGCATTTGCATTCCGATTGCACTGCTTTTTTCAGGGTGGAATTGAGTGCCAAATACGTGTTCTTTTCCAACAACTGCTGGAACTTCAACATCATAAGGACTTGTTGCTAAAAGCACGTCTTGGTCGTTTGTTTTTACGTAATAAGAGTGAACAAAGTACACGTGACCTGCACTGATTCCATCAAGCAGAGCGGACTGCTGATGAAAATCTAAAGAGTTCCAGCCCATATGCGGAACTTTATATGTCTGTCCTTCGGCAGTAATGCCGGGAATACGCTCGACTCTCCCTTTTAACAGTTCCAGCCCTTTTGTTACACCGTTCTCATCGCTTTCTTCAAATAAAAGCTGCATACCTAAACAAATTCCAAGCAAAGGCATTCCTTTTTCTACTTCTTCTTTAATAAAGTCCGTCAGCTTTGTTTGATTCAGCTGTTCCATCGCATCTTTGAATGCTCCAACTCCAGGAAGAATCAGCCCTTTTGCCTTTCTTAGTTCTGCAGGATCTGCGGAGATGATATAGTCATAGTTTAATCGTTCAAGAGCTTTACTTACGCTGTATAAGTTTCCCATCCCATAGTCAATAATGCCAATCATTTACAACATCCCTTTCGTCGAAGGCACACCTTTGACACGCGGATCAATCGTTGTCGCTTCGTCCAAAGCACGTGCTAATGCCTTAAATACTGCTTCAATAATGTGGTGCGTATTTTTACCGTAGTGTACGATTACATGTACATTCATGCGAGATTCTAATGCAAATTTCCATAAAAATTCATATACAAGCTCTGTATCAAATGTACCGACGCGCGAAGCGGGAATGTCACCTTTAAATTCAAAATGAGGACGATTGCTTAAATCTACTACGACTTGGGCTAACGCGTCATCCATTGGTACAAACGCATTTCCATAGCGTTTAATTCCTTTTTTATCACCGAGCGCTTCTTTGAACGTTTGACCAAGGCAAATACCGATATCTTCCGTTGTATGGTGATCATCAATCTCCGTGTCTCCATCTGCTTTTACATCAAGGTTAAACTGTCCGTGTTTTGTAAATAAATCGAGCATATGATTTAAAAAAGGAACGCCTGTATCAATGTTCGCTTTTCCTTCTCCATCGATTCCAATCGCTAATGCAATATCCGTTTCGTTTGTTGTACGTTTAATACTTGACTCTCTCATTGTGAAACTCCTTTCAACTGTGCATGTAATAAGTAAAGAAAAGAACATTTCTACTCTTTTTTTTAATCTCCGCCTTATTTTTTAAAGCGTTCTTCAACCGCCCTTGCATGAGCTTCTAGCCCTTCTAAACGAGCAAACGCTGCGATTTTTGAGACATTTTTCTGCAGGGCTTGTTGGCTGTATGAAATAATACTAGACTTCTTCACAAATGAATCAACTGATAAAGGACTTGAGAATTTTGCTGTCCCATTGGTTGGAAGAACATGGTTTGGTCCTGCGAAATAATCGCCAACAGGTTCTGAACTGTATCTTCCTAGAAAAATAGCACCGGCATGACGAATGGAACCTAAAAGTTCAAGCGGACTTTCAGTCATAATTTCTAAATGCTCAGGGGCTAATTGATTAACAGCTTCAACCGCTTCTTCTAATGACCCGGTCACATAAATAGCGCCATGGTTATCAATAGAAGGTTTGGCAATTTCTTTACGTGGTAAAGATTCTACTTGCATTTCCACTTCTTCTTTAACAGCTTCGGCTAACTTCATAGAAGGCGTAACTAAAATACTTGAAGCTAATTTGTCATGTTCTGCTTGAGACAATAAATCAGCGGCCACTTCGTTCGGCTTAGCCGTATCGTCTGCTAGTACGACAATTTCACTAGGTCCAGCAATTGAGTCAATGTCTACTAAGCCATATACTTCTCTCTTCGCCAATGCAACAAAGATATTACCAGGCCCTACAATTTTATCGACGGGTTGAATTGTTTCTGTTCCATAGGCAAGTGCTCCTACTGCCTGAGCTCCCCCTACTTTATAAATCTCTTCGACCCCAAGCTCACTCGCTGCTACAACTACTCCAGCAGGAAGCGCGCCGTCTTTTCCTGGAGGTGAAACCATCACGATACGTTTTACACCTGCCACTTGAGCAGGAATGACATTCATTAAAACGGAAGAAGGATACGCTGCAAGACCTCCCGGTACATAAACACCTACTGCATCTAAAGGCGTTACTTTCTGCCCTAAAATGGTGCCGTCTTCTTTTGTTGTCATCCAAGACTGCTCGACCATTCTTTCGTGGTAATCACGAATGTTGTCAGCAGCTTCACGAATGATTGACAGCATATCTGCATCAACCAGCTCATAAGCACGCTTCTTTTCTTGTTCTGTCACAAGCAAAGAAGAAAGCTCAACGCCGTCAAATTGGGCTGTATATCTTTTTAAAGCTTCGTCTTTTTGCTCTTGCACTTGCTTTAAAATATTTACGACAATTTCTCTTTGGGCACTCGTCCCTTGATCAATCGTACGCTTTAAGCTCACTTGTTCTGTTACACGTGTAATTTTCAATGTATGTCACCTCTTTTATACAGGTTGAACCACTTGGGCTAAACGATTCACTAAATCATCAATTCGTTCGTCTTTTAAACGATAGCTTACAGGGTTCACAATCAAACGCGATGTAATATCTTCAATGTGCTCCAATTCAACAAGTCCGTTCTCTTTTAGTGTTTGTCCTGTTGATACAATATCAACAATCCGATCAGCAAGGCCGATTAAAGGCGCTAATTCAATCGAACCATTCAATTTAATAATCTCTACTTGCTCTCCTTGCTCCCTGAAATAAGTAGATGCTACATTTGGATATTTGGTTGCCACTTTTTGAGCAATTTCTGATTTTTTAGCATTAGGCAAGCCGGCAACGGCCAGATGACATTTACTAATATTTAAATCTAACAGCTCATAGACATCTCGTTCTTCTTCTAACATTACGTCTTTGCCTGCAATACCAAGATCCGCTACTCCGTATTCTACATAAGTAGTAACGTCCATTGGTTTCGCTAAAATAAAGCGCATGTTCTCTTCAGGAATGTCTACAATCAGCTTGCGCGAATCGTCAAATTCTGGCGGCAATTGAAAGTCTGCTTGACGCAAAAGTTCAGCTGCTTCTTCAAAAATACGTCCTTTTGGCATTGCAATTGTTAATAGTTCACTCATTATTGTCCCCCCTTGCCTCGTTTTCCAATTAGAAACGTGACTTCTTCAAACTGTGCAGTAAATACATCAACATCATCAACGCCCGCAATTTCCTGAGTCACTACCCGGTATCCTTGCTTGCGCTGTTCAGCAGCTAAAGCTAATGCCTCATCTAAACGCTCTTGACTATATAATATGCCGTATACTACTGAAGGCTCATATACTTCTTCGCCCAGCGCTTCAATTAAGCGGTCGAGCTGAATTCCAAATCCTGTAGCTGGTGTTTTAGACGCGAATTTTTCAAGAAGCTGGTCATAACGTCCTCCATTACCGATATGGAAACCAACGTTTTCAGCAAAAACTTCAAATAAAATACCTGTGTAATAGCTCATATGACTGACTAAGTTAAAATCAATTTTAATTTCATCCGTTACACCGTACGCATCAAGCATATTCCATAGCTTTTTCAAATCACCGGCTGCTTTTTGCCCAGCTTCGTTTTCAACGAGTTCAACCGCTTCTTCAATCTTCTTTTCATCTCCACGCAGGTTAAGCAGCTGAAGGAGACGCTGTTTATCGATAGAAGATAGATTCAAATCTTTTACATGATTACGATAACCCACGTAATTTTTCTCATATAAAAAGCGGCGAAGCACGTTAGCACGTTCTTCATTTCCGACAATCTCTAAAAAAAGCGAATTAACGAACCCGATGTGGCCAATTGCGACTTTAAATGATTTAAGTCCCGCTCTTTTTAATGCGCCGATCATGAGAGCAATGACTTCAGCATCGCTGCTCATCGTAGCGTCTCCAATTAGCTCAACGCCTATTTGTTCAAACTCCGCCGGGCGGCCACCCTCACGCTGCTGAGCTCGGAATACATTTGCTTCATAAGCTAAGCGCAAAGGAGAATTATTTAAAAGTTTTGAAGCGGCCACACGTGCAAATGGCGTTGTTACATCCGGTCGCAGCACAAGCGTATGCCCTTCTTTATCTAAAAGTTTAAACAATTGTTGATCTAAAATAGCTGATGCGCTTCCTACCGTCTCGTAGTATTCCACAGTAGGTGTTGCCATATATTGATAGCCCCAGCTGCTGATTTCATCTGCCAGCTGACTGCGAACTTGTTTTTTTCTTTCAAAAAGAGCTGGCAGGGTATCTCTCATTCCAAGGGGTTTTTCAAACATAAATAACTTTGACATTCTGACACGTCCTTTAAGCTTGATTTTATCTATTAAGGAACCATTGATAGGTTGATTTTACTTTATCGCGCTAATGTATTAGCGAAATAACAAATTAAAGTTATTGATAGTTTACACCCGATAAAGTCAGCCGTCAACCGCCAGCTGTTCAAATTTACAAAAAAAACCACAGCTTAGTTCTTGCTAAGTTGTGGCTTTAGGTTCTGCTTCCCTGCGCTTTTCCATTTCTTCTTTTGTATAGATGACACGCATAGGGTTACCTCCAACAAAGAAACCGGGTGCTACATCTTTATGAACCACCGTTCCAGCCGCTACAACCGCTTCGTTGCCGATTGTTACACCTGGAAGGATGGTGCTATTTGCTCCAATCATCACTTCATCCCCAATGATGACATCTCCAAGACGATATTCCGTTATCAGATATTCATGAGCGAGAATAGTGGTATTGTATCCAATGACCGTATTGCGTCCTACTTGTATTTTTTCAGGAAACATAATATCGAGCATCACCATAAGGGCAAAGGATGTTTGAGGTCCTACTTTCATCCCTAAGCACGCTTTATACAGCCAGTTTTTCATCGAAAGAAAAGGCGTATAACGAGCGCATTGAATGATGAGGAAGTTGCGCACTACTTTCCAAAAAGGCACGGTCTTATAGACATGCCAAAGGGAGTTAGCTCCTTTAACCGGATAGCGCGTTGTTTTTCTCACTGACGTTCTCCTTTTAATATATCAATTAAATCCGTCATATTTTCTAAAATAATATCAGGGTTATAAGAAGCGATATGATCTCTTCCTTTTGCACTCCAAGCAACTCCAGCTGTTTTCGTGTAAGCTCTTTGGCCGGAAACGATATCGTGATGGTTATCTCCTACCATCAGCGCTTCTTCAGGTTTAGCATCAAGCAGATTCAGCGCTTTTTCGACCGGCTCAGGATGCGGCTTTGCATTTGTTACGTCTTCAATTGCGACAATCGTATCAAAGAACTGATCTAACTTTGTTAACTTAAGCCCCATCATGACCGTATTTCTTTGCTTAGTTGTGACAATACCTAATTTATAATTCTGCTCGTGCAGCCATTTAACTGTTTCAAGTACGCCTTCAAATTCTTTCACAAGCAAATCATGATTGGCTAGATTATGCGTGCGATACATCTCAATCATTTCGTTTACTTTCGTTTTATCCATTTCTACAAACGTGTCGTATAAAGGCGGACCCATGAACTGTAAAATATCTTCACGAGTGTATTGTTCAGGATAATAGTGATTAAGCGTATGAGTAAACGAAGCAATAATTAATTCATTTGTATCAATTAACGTACCGTCTAAATCAAACAAAACCGTATTAATCGTCATTATTCATTTCCTTCCCTTGCGTCAAATCAAGTTTGTCTAAACCTTGTAGCTTTTCTTCATTTACGCCTTAGATTGTGCTTCTTCATTCTCTAAGTATTTCTGTTTACTCATTCCCGTCACGCGGCGGATAATAATTAAAATAATGGCTATGACAATCAGTGCAAGTGAAACAACTTGAGCGATTCTGAGTGTATGCGTCAGCATTAAACTATCCGTGCGAAGCCCTTCTACAAAGAAGCGTCCAACTGAGTACCAGATTAAATAAGATAAGAAAATTTCTCCTTTTCGCAGACTGGTGCGGCGAAGTACCATCAACAGGATAAATCCGGCAAAATCCCATAATGATTCGTATAAAAACGTAGGGTGATAATATGTACCATTAATATACATTTGGTTAATAATAAAATTTGGAAGGTGCAACCCTTCTAAAAAAGCACGGGTAACCGGCCCCCCATGTGCCTCTTGATTCATAAAGTTGCCCCAGCGCCCAATGGCTTGGCCAAGGATTAAACTAGGCGCAGCAATATCAGCCAACTTCCAAAATGAAATCTTTTTTACTTTCGAATACACAATGGCAGTTAATACGCCTCCGATTAAGCCACCATGAATGGCGATCCCGCCTTGCCAAATCTGAGGTATTTCGTTCAAATGCTTTGAATAGTATCCCCATTCAAAGGATACATAATAAATTCGTGCACAAATAATAGCTATTGGCACAGCAAATAGAATAAGATCAACAAATGTATCTTTTGATAAGCCTCTTCTTACGCTTTCTCTTGTCGCAATATAAAGACCCAACAGAACACCTGCACCGATAATGACACCATACCAGTAGACCGTTAGAGGGCCAATTTCAAGGAAAACGCGATCTAACGGCTGAATAGTTGCTTCCACAAGTTAACACCCTTTCTTATAAATCTTCACGGTCTCCTTCTTCAATTACATCTGTTAGACGTGCAGAAAATTGTTCTGCTGCGTTAATACCCATACGCTTTAAGCGGAAGTTCATTGCTGCCACTTCAATGATAACAGCTAAGTTTCGTCCCGGACGTACTGGCAATGTAATTTTTGTAACGTCTGTATCAATAATTTTCATTTTATCTTCTTCTAAACCAAGGCGATCATAATGTTTCTGCTGATCCCATGTCTCTAATTGAATAACAAGTGAAATTCGCTTATAGCTTCGTACAGCTCCTGCGCCGAATAGCGTCATCACATTGATGATCCCTAGTCCTCGAATTTCAAGCAAATGCTCGATTAAACCAGGCGCATTTCCTACAAGGGTGTCTTGATCTTCTTGACGGATTTCCACACAGTCATCGGCTACTAGACGATGACCCCTCTTAACAAGCTCTAGAGCTGTTTCACTTTTACCAACGCCGCTTTTTCCCATGATTAATACACCAATTCCGTATATATCAACTAATACGCCGTGCAGGGCAGTCGTAGGTGCTAGCCGGCTTTCAAGAAAATTCGTTAAATGGCTGGAAAGTCGCGTCGTTTTAAAGTTCGAACGCAGCACAGGAACTGATTCACGCTCTGAAGCTTCGATAAGTTCTTTCGGTACATCCATTTCGCGCGAAACAATGATAGCCGGCGTGATATCTGTACACATCTTTTCCATTCGAACTTTTTTTTGTTCATCATCTAACTGTTTAAAAAATGATAGTTCTGTTTTACCTAACAGCTGGATACGTTCTGCTGGGTAGTATGTAAAATAACCTGCCATTTCAATACCTGGACGTGAAATATCACTCGTTGAAATAGGACGGTCGATTCCTTCTTCTCCGCTAATAAGCTCTAATTTAAATTTCTCAATGATGTCTTTTGTACGTACTTTAACCACCGTGCATCCTCCTTTTATAAACAGTCATATACCTGTTCATGTCTACAGTATATCCAACTCTCGCTTTTATGTCGCGTTTGGTTCTACTAGCCACTTTATTTTATCATTAATACAGAAAGAAAAGAAAAAAAAGATGGCATAGGCTGCATCGCCTTACCATCTTTTTTAGAAAATTAAATATTGCAAGAAAGTTATCTTCTATTTTGAAGCGGTTCAACAATCACTCGTTGAATAAGCGCATTTAGAAGCGACATAATTACCGAGGCTAAAAGCGCTGTACCAAACCCGTCAATATTAAAAGAATCTCCCATAACACTTTGCGTAATCATCAGCGTAATGGCATTAATGACGAATAAGAATAGGCCAAGCGTAAGAAATGTCACCGGCAGGGTAAGTAAAATTAAAATCGGCTTAACAAACACATTCAAAATCGATAGAATTAAGCTCGCGATAATAGCTGCACTGACCGATTCCAAGTGAAAGGTGTCAATATAACCTGCGATTACGATTAATACGAGGGCATTGATTAAAATACTAATGATTCCACGCAATAACATTTTTAGAAATCTCCTTCTTCATTTGGAACTAAAAACACAAAAATCATATATAAAATGACCGGAGTACCTACTGTAAAAAATAAACTGATGATAAACAATACGCGGAGTAGTGAAGCGTCTAGTCCGATATACTGAGAAATACCGCCGATTACACCCGCAAGCTTGCGATTTGTTCGCGAACGATACAACTTTCGCACGTTAATCATCTCCTTTGCTTTTTTACTAAAACAAGCATTTTCTATTTTATAACAATTGAGCCCGTTTTGGATTCAGCTAACAATTTATAGCCTTTCGGCGAAGCAACATTTGCTTTGAAACGAAGTTGTTTCATCACCGTTTCTTTTTTCTCATCTACTATTTCCATCTCAGGAAGTGTACACGTAAAATTCCCAAAGTTAGATTTCAAATCTCCATCAACGGAGAGGTGGGACGGCGTATAGAGCGTAATGCTTCCTGTAGTCGTTTTGAAAAATGCTTTTTCAATGCGCTCTCCTTTTAAGTACGTATCAATATCCCCGTTAAATGTCTGAACATCAATCTTTTTTGTATCTCCATCAAATTTAACCGTTCCATTGATTGTTTCAAGCTCACATTTCGAAGCGAGTATTCGAGAAAGTTCCATGTGCCCGTTTGATGTCTCCATTTCAAGAGAATGGCTATTCACATCGTAAAAGCGGATGGTGCCATTAGCTGTTTTGGCTTTCAGGTCTCGTACGCTTAGTCTTTCCCCATCGATTGAACCATTAAACATACGGAGCTTGACGCGTTCATATTCCATTTCTGGAATATAAATAATCGCTTTCACCTTCATTTGCTTTTGCTGAATTGCAAAGCGCAGTTTGCCATTTTCGATGGAAAATGCGGTATGCTGCAAGAAAGTGCGGCGCGCTTCATCCGAATTCTCTACTTTGTAGATAGCAGCTTCACACTCTATTCGTACTTCTGTACTTCCCCAAGGTCGGAGTTGAACGCTTCCATTTGCTAAATCTACGTCAATCTCTTGAATATATGCTTCTGATTGCTGAAAGATGTGCTGAACGTCAATCGAAGGACCAAAGTTAAAATCTAAATCTCCTTCTTTTACTTTTTTTACCGTTTGATCTACAAATGTAAATAATTTTTCCTTTAAAGAGCTTTGAGATGACTTAGAAGCGTACGTTTTTTTCTGTTTTCCTCCTACATAAGGGGATAGCTCAGCTTTATCAGGCGTAGCATAGTAAGAGTCATTAGCTGAGTCTTTTTCCAGTGAATTCAGCAAGGTTAAAGCCTCATCTACGCTAAGTTTCCCTTCTTCTACCATCTGTAAAATTTGTTTTCGCTTTTCACTCATACCTTCCATCTCCTCTTTACGTTTTAGTCATTTAACTTTTATCTGCTTAATATTTGTATCCCTTTTACAATATTCCATACAAACACAACAACATTAACTAAAGAAACAACAACTAAAGCTACAATTAAAAGAATAAATACCGTTCCACTAGAGCCAGTAAGAGCAGGAAGCAAGAAAAATAAGAACAAGATCGCTGTAGCGATAGGTAATAAATGTGACAAAAATGCAGTTTTTGCATGTTTCTTTACTTCTATGTTATGAACAACAAAATAAATAATAATAGGTAATAAAAATGGTGCAAAGAAAACGCTAAAATAATTTAAGGAAGATAGTATGCGATTTCCTTCCATAATAATCAGCTCCTTATATCATGTACTACGTTTTAATGAGTTAAAAAGTTTCATTCTTTATAAAAAAGACACCAATGCTGGTGTCTTTTAACGAGTTAATGCCTCTGCTTTTTCAACTTTTTTCTCCATACGCTTACGGTCACGTTCTAAAATTGGCTTCAAATAATGGCCCGTATAGGATTCTTTTACTTTCGCCACTTCTTCTGGCGTACCCGTAGCCACAATTTGTCCGCCTTTATCTCCACCTTCAGGCCCTAAATCAAGTAGATAATCAGCTGCTTTGATCACGTCTAAATTATGTTCGATCACTAGAACTGTATCTCCATTTTCAACTAAACGCTGAAGCACTTTTAATAAACGTGCGATATCATCGACATGAAGACCGGTAGTCGGTTCGTCTAAAATGTACAGCGTTCTTCCTGTTGAGCGACGGTGAAGCTCTGAAGCTAACTTTACACGCTGGGCCTCTCCACCCGATAAAGTAGTGGCCGGCTGTCCAAGCGTGATATAGCCAAGTCCTACATCGTAAATGGTCTGCAGCTTCCGCTTAATCTTTGGAATGTTTTCAAAGAAGTGAAGCGCGTCTTCAACTGTCATATCCAACACATCTGAAATGTTTTGATCTTTGTATTTTACTTCTAAAGTTTCCCGGTTATATCGTTTGCCGTGGCAGACTTCGCAAGGAACGTATACATCTGGCAGGAAATGCATTTCGATTTTAATAATACCGTCTCCTCGACAAGCTTCACAGCGGCCGCCTTTCACGTTAAAGCTAAAGCGGCCTTTTTTATATCCGCGCACTTTTGCTTCGTTTGTTTGGGCAAATACATCTCGAATGTCATCAAATACACCTGTATAGGTTGCAGGGTTTGAACGAGGCGTACGGCCTATGGGAGACTGATCAATATCAATGACTTTATCTAAATGTTCAATGCCTTTGATTTCTTTATGTTCTCCTGCTTTGCTTTTTGCTTTATGCAGCTTTTGCGCCAATGATTTGTGAAGGATATCATTTACAAGCGTACTCTTACCTGATCCAGATACACCTGTAACAGCTGTGAATACACCTAACGGAAGCTTTGCTTTTACATTTTTTAAATTGTTTTCTTTTGCTCCTATAATTTCAATCATCCGATCTTTATCTATCGAACGTCTTTCGGCTGGAAGTGGAATAAACTTCTCTCCTGATAGATATTGACCCGTTAAGGAATTTTCATCATCCATCACTTCCTGAGGCGTGCCTTGAGAAACAACGGCACCCCCGTGTACGCCCGCTCCTGGTCCGATATCAATTAAATAATCAGCTGCCATCATCGTATCTTCATCATGCTCTACAACAATCAACGTATTCCCAATATCGCGCATGTCTTGCATTGTGCGAATTAAGCGATCGTTGTCACGTTGATGAAGACCGATAGAAGGTTCATCTAAAATATAAAGAACCCCCGTCAAACGAGAACCGATTTGAGTAGCCAAGCGAATGCGCTGCGCTTCCCCTCCTGAAAGAGTTCCAGCAGAGCGGTTCAATGTTAAGTAATCAAGTCCCACGTTAATGAGAAAGCTTAGACGCTCACGAATTTCACGCAGTATCATATCCGCAATCTTCATGTCTTTTTCAGATAAACTGAGACTTTCAAAAAAGTCATATGCTTCTTTTACTGAAAAGCGTGTTGTATCTCCTATATGCTTTTCGTCAATAAGCACCGCTAAGCTTTCGCGTTTTAAACGATTTCCTTTACATTTTGGACAAGCTTGCTGAGCCATGTATTTTTCCATTTGCTCACGGATATAATCAGAACTTGTTTCATGATAACGGCGTTCTACGTTCCGAAGCACACCTTCAAATTCGATATGATTTTCTCTTACTTGGCCAAAATCATTTTCATAGCGAAAGTAAATTTTTTCTTTACCGCTGCCATATAATACTTTATCAAATAAATGTTCCGGGATATCTCGAACCGGCACATCCATGTCGATGCCGTAATGTGTACATACGGCTTCAAGCAGCTGCGGATAGTATTGAGAACTTGTTGGCTCCCAAGGTGCAATTGCGTGCTGATGAAGTGTTAAGTCATAGTTAGGAATCACTAAATCTTTATCCACTTCCAATTTCGTTCCTAACCCGTCACACGTCGGACACGCCCCGTACGGACTATTAAATGAAAACATGCGGGGCTCAAGTTCTCCAATGGAGAAGCCACATTTTGGACAAGCATGATGCTCGCTAAAAAGTAATTCTTCCTCACCTATTACATCAATAATTACTTTCCCATCTCCAAGGCGAAGAGCTGATTCCAAAGAGTCCGACAAACGAGCGGCTACACCTTCTTTGACAACAACGCGATCAATCACTACTTCAATGGAGTGCTTTTTGTTTTTTTCCAGTTCAATTTCTTCTGTTATTTCACGCATTTCTCCGTCTACTCGAATGCGAACGTACCCTTCCTTTTTAATATCTTCTAATACTTTTACATGGGTGCCTTTTCGGCCAGATACCACAGGGGCCAGTACTTGAAGTTTTGTACGTTCAGGGTACTCTAAAATTCTATCTACCATTTGCTCAATCGTTTGAGACGTAATTTCAATTCCATGATTAGGACAAATCGGCTTTCCTACACGAGCAAACAAAAGGCGCAAATAGTCATAGATTTCGGTCACAGTTCCGACGGTTGAACGAGGGTTTCGGCTCGTTGTTTTTTGATCGATTGAAATAGCAGGCGACAATCCTTCGATCGAATCTACATCTGGCTTATCCATTTGACCTAAAAACTGTCTTGCATACGCCGAAAGTGACTCGACATAACGTCTTTGTCCTTCAGCATAGATTGTATCGAAAGCTAAAGAAGATTTACCAGAACCTGACAACCCTGTTAATACCACTAATTTGTCTCGCGGGATTTCAATATCGATATTTTTCAAATTGTGGGCTCGTGCACCTTTTACCACGATTTTTTCCATCGCCATGTTTTATCACCCTTCCGCTTTTAATTCTAGAATCAAGTCACGAAGCTCAGCTGCGCGTTCAAAGTTAAGCGCTTTGGCTGCTTCTTTCATTTCTTGTTCCATTTCTTCTACGAGCTTTGCTTTTTCTTTTTCATTGAGTTTATCAAATGCCGGTGCTTCTTCATACGTTTCTGTATCTTCTGCTACTACTGTTGCACGAATTGAGCCTCGAACTTCTTTTTGAATCGTTGTCGGTGTGATACCATGCTCTTCGTTGTAAGCTTCTTGAATACTTCTACGACGCTTGGTCTCATTGATAGCAATGTCCATGGAGTTTGTGATGCGATCTGCATACATAATGACATGTCCATTAGCATTTCGCGCAGCACGTCCGATGGTTTGAATAAGCGATCGTTCTGAACGCAAGAATCCTTCTTTGTCCGCATCTAATATGGTTACTAACGAAACTTCTGGAATATCTAAACCTTCACGAAGTAAGTTAATCCCTATGAGCACATCATATTTTCCAAGCCGCAGCTCTCGGATAATTTCAATACGCTCGAGCGTCTTCACCTCAGAGTGAAGATATTGAACTTTAATGCCAATTTCTTTTAAGTAGTTCGTTAAATCCTCAGACATTTTCTTTGTTAACGTCGTGACGAGCACTCGTTCATTTCGCTTAATCCGGTCGTGAATTTCTCCAATTAAATCATCAATCTGCCCTTCAATTGGTCGAACTTCAATATTTGGATCTAATAATCCCGTTGGACGGATAATTTGTTCAATCACCTCAGGCGCCTTCTCAAGTTCGTAAGGACCTGGTGTTGCTGAAACATGGACGATTTGTTTAATATGCTGTTCAAATTCATCAAATTTAAGCGGACGGTTATCTAATGCAGACGGCAAGCGGAAACCATGGTCCACCAACACTTGTTTACGCGCTTGGTCTCCATTATACATTCCTCTAACTTGAGGAATGGTAACGTGGGATTCATCCACCACAAGAAGGAAATCTTCCGGGAAGAAATCCAGCAGTGTATAAGGTGTAGAACCAGCCGGACGAAGCGTTAAATGACGAGAGTAATTCTCGATTCCTGAACAAAATCCCATTTCTCTCATCATTTCTAGGTCGTAGCGAGTGCGCTGCTCCAAGCGCTGCGCTTCTAAAAGCTTTCCTGCTTCTTTTAACTTCTCTAGCTGTTCTTCTAGTTCTTTTTCAATGTTTTGAATGGCGACACGCATTTTTTCTTCCCTCGTGACGAAGTGAGATGCCGGGAAGATAGCCACGTGTTCACGATCTCCAATAATTTCTCCTGTTAAGGCGTCGACTTCGCGAATGCGGTCAATTTCATCCCCGAAAAATTCCACGCGAATACAGTGTTCATCTCGAGACACAGGAAAAATCTCAACAACATCACCGCGAACGCGGAACGTTCCGCGCTTGAAGTCAATATCGTTTCTTTCGTACTGTACATCCACTAGCGTACGAAGCAGCTGATTGCGTTCTTTTTCCATTCCTACTCGAAGAGATACGACCATTTCTTTGTATTCTTCCGGAGACCCTAATCCATAAATACAGGATACGCTGGCAATAATAATGACATCTTTTCGTTCAAAAAGAGCAGAAGTTGCCGAGTGACGAAGTTTATCAATCTCGTCATTAATGCTTGCATCTTTTTCAATAAATGTATCTGTTTGAGGTACATAAGCTTCAGGCTGATAGTAATCATAGTAACTGACAAAGTATTCGACTGCATTATTAGGAAAAAACTCTTTAAACTCACTGTACAATTGACCAGCAAGCGTTTTGTTATGAGCCATAATTAATGTCGGCTTATTTATTTCCTTAATAACATTAGACATAGTGAAGGTTTTTCCCGTTCCTGTAGCACCTAATAATACTTGATGCTGCTTACCTTCTTTAATTCCTTTCACAATCTTTTCAATTGCCTTTGGCTGATCACCTTGCGGTTGATATGGGGATACTAATTCAAACTGATCTTTCAAATGAAGGCCTCCGTTTCTATTTTCTTGTTTTATCTATTTTTATTACGATATGTAAAAACCGAAAACACGAACTGATATTCGTATTTTATCACTTTATACTCATAAATGAAACTAATGAGTATTAATCTTATATAGTGTTTGTTTGTTTTGATTTTTTACCCTGTTACTTTATTACCCACTAAATTCTTATACTACCCTTTTCGAGGGGAATACAACTCTTTAGATGAAAGCAATAAAAGAAAGTAAGCTGCCTAATTGTTTGAAAAAGATAGGCTTTTGCGCCAATTTCTAAATTATGATACAGTATAAAAAATATGTACTGAGAGGGGTTTAGTATGGCAAGCGTTGATCAAGTTCTTATAAATAACTCCTTTATAACAGTTGAAGAATCAACTTCTTTAGCTAAAGTGAAATCTGAACTTTCCAACTATGATTTCGTTGTAGTCACAGCAAGTACCTTTTATGTAATACAAAAAGATGAACGATACCTTTTAACAGGTCATGACGAGGCATCGTCCATTAAAAAAGTAATAGCGGACACAAATTGGCCTTCATCTTCTACTTCTACGTTAGCCAATTTACAAGCCAACACAAACTGGAATAGACCAGTCCTCATTCAAGCAGAAAACCAAGAAACCACAATAGGACTTGTAACACCTTCACAGTGGATTACACATTTGCATAGCCAAAATGAGATATTAGCTTCCTATTTTGATACATTGGCAGAAACCATTAATGATGCAGTGACAGCGGTCGATCATGAAGGAAATGTAATCTTGTGGAATACTGCTGCGGAACATACGTATAAGATTCAGAGAGATGATATTATTGGTAGAAAAATCGGAGAGCATTTTAAAGATGAATCCATCATTCTACATACGATTCTAAATGAAGGGCGTCCTGTGCGCGGAACGTATCATCGTCCTAATGAACAAACTCACGTGCTCATCAATGCATCTCCTATTATAAGAAACAACCGAGTCATAGGTGGAGTCGCAACCGAACATGACATTACCAATATTGTAAGACTAAATGAAGAAATTGATGTATCTCTTCTCATTCCGAAAGATAATCCATTTTCTTCTTTTGCGGGTATCAGTCCTGAAATTAAGCAAGCCGTTGACATTGCCAAAAAAGTGGCATCTACAGATATGCCTATTTTATTAACAGGAGAACCTGGTTCTGGGAAAGAAATGCTGGCTCAGGCCATCCACTACGGGGGATCCAAACATAAAGAACCTTTTTTATCTTTAAATTGCGCCACTATTCCATCTGGACTTCTGGAAATTGAACTCTTTGGTCATCAAAAAGACGTCTTTTCAGAAGATCCAACGACCATTGCAGGAAAACTGGAGCAGGCTCATAACGGGACGTTATTTATTGAAGAAATTGATAAAATGCCTCTTGAAATTCAAGTTAAGTTTCTCCGTTACTTGGAAGAACGAGCCTTTTATCACGTTGGAGGCACGGAAGAAATTCAAGTCCAAACCCGAATTGTAGCCTCTACTACGACGCCTTTGGAAGAGTTGCTAAAAGCCGGTGAATTCCATGAAAATCTTTACTATTTGCTGACCGTCATTAATATTATCATTCCGCCGCTTCGAGACCATAAAGAAGACATTGAAGCATTAACGCAGCAATTTGTACAGGAATTTAGTAAAAAGTATAAAAAGAAGGCTCCTTTCATCAGCTCTGAAGTTCTCGAAGCCTTTATGCAATACGATTGGCCAGGAAATATTCGCGAGCTGAGAAATACGATTGAACGAATGATTTTTCTTAGTGATCAGTCGTTGATTACCCTTACGCACCTTCCTGACAATCTGAAGGATGCCAGTTCTTTCACAGAAGTTCAAAAAGAAGAAGATTCTCTCCAAGAAGCTAGGCTAATAGAAGAGACTCTTCAAAAAACCTATGGAAACAAAAGTGCAGCAGCAGATCTGCTTGGCATTTCGCGCGGCACCCTTTATAACAAAATCAAAGAATACGGATTAAACTAATTAAAAAATTCGACACGAAGCTCAGGATACTTGTGTCGAATTTTTTATGTTTCTTGGACTGAACTTATTTGGAGAAATTTTTTAATACGAACCATACGTTGGCGGGGCGTTCGGCTAGGCGTCTCATGAAATACCCAAACCAATCAATTCCGTAAGGAACATAAACCCTGACTTTATATCCTTCTTTGACCAGACGATCCTGTAGCTCTACGCAAATTCCATAAAGCATTTGGAACTCAAACTGATCATTTGAAATGCCGTTTTCTCTTACTAATCGTTTTGTATACTGAATCATTTCCTCATCATGACTTGCTACAGCTGTATAGTGTCCATTTAATAAATGCATTTTAATGATTTTTTTATAGTTTTCATCTACGTCTTTCTTTTCCAGAAACGATACTTCTGGCGATTCTTTGTAAGCTCCTTTTACCAGACGTAAATTGGCTTGATATTGATGTAAGTCATTCATATCTTGTTCTGTACGATAAAGGTACGCTTGAATCACAATTCCAATATTATCAAATTCTTTGCGTAATTCTTTATACATATCAAGGGAGATTTGGCAGTGCAAGTAGTCTTCCATATCAATTCGAACAAAAATATCATTCACTCTGGCTGTGTGTAGAATTCTGCGCATATTTTCCATACAAAGCTCTTTGCTAATATCCAATCCTAAAGAAGTCATCTTTAATGATAAATTTGATTGAACGCCCGATGCTGCAATGGCTTCTAGTGTCTGAATGCACATGGCCGTAGATAACCTAGCTTCCTCTTCTGTAAAAACAAATTCGCCTAAATGATCGAGTGTCACAACTTTCCCACCATTGTTAAGCTCCTTGGATGTTTGAATTGCTGATTCAATTGAGTCTCCAGCAACAAAACGAGCTGCCCCCATCCGCAATCCATACTTTTTAGCTAATTTATTCATTGAATGATTTTTGCCAAGCGACTGAAACATCGTTCTCATTAACACTTCCATCGATACTAAACCTCCTTCTATTTTTAAAAATCAAAATAAATATAATTTTCAGATTAATTTCTTTATTTTTCTATACCCCAACTACATATTTGTACACACATTTAAAATAATTTACACAAAATTGTTTAAGTTATTTTATTTACAAACATATTTGTATAATTAATTTAATTATACTCATTTATCGATGGAACCGTAACAACAGTGTTATGAGTTCTAACTCGTTTTTCGACATAAAAAAGCTCTCCACATTTCGTAGAGAGCTTTTGCGTACGTTTTGATAATAGGACGATTCACTTATCATCAAAGCAACAATCTTTGTTTTCCAGCTGCTAGCATGCCTTTTGCATATATAAAACCAATGGCTGCTGAAAGTAAATCTATTAAAATAATAAGCGGATAATCTGCGTACCCTTTATATACAGAAACAGCTATCAACAAAAGCGTCAGCGCTGTGGCAACATATAGGTTATATGTTACTCTAGCAAACAGAACAAGCAATATGGCGGGTAGAAAAACTGCGGCAATCGTTTTGACTTCCACAAACATTTCTCCTTTTTATCCGTCTTTTAACCAGCTTGTGAATTACGTTTTGTATAATTGTGTACAAACAAAATACCTAGTTCATGATGTTCGTTGTCATACAATGCTCGCTGAGTAAAGCGAACTTCTCCATTTTCGTCAATAACTTCTAGCTTACAAAAAGCACGGTTATTCACTTGTAATGCTTCATAAAATTTATGGACTTCAGATATAGCGATTCCATTTACTTTAATAATCACTTCTCCTACTTTCAAACCCATTTTCTCTGCCGGAGAATGAGGGATAATTCCTAACACAACCAAACCTTGTGTACGCTTAGTAAATAGTGCGGGCGCTTTTTCATCGCTTCGACGCTGCTGCAAACGAATCCACTCTCTTCCTATGATCGCTAGAATAACAACAGCGACAGCGGCAGGAGGATAAAAAATAGCAGCAATTGTAATAATCGTTAATCCCACGCCTAATGCTAATACACGCTTACCGGTAAATTCAATAGATTTAAACGGAACCATACTTTGAATTCGCTGATAAAAACCGATAGCAAAAGGAACAAAAAACAGGCTAAATGATGTTCCGTCAATAGATAACACAGGCCACCATGGAAACACAGACGTAATGGCGCTGCCTGGAATTAAGACAAAAAGCGGAACAACCCATAATTTTTGAGAATAATGAGCCCCAATTTCCTGCCCTCTTTTACTTTTCACAATGGCTGGAGACGTACCTTTTGCTCCAAACTTCCAAATTAAATATCCTTCTGCTAATACAAGCAGCGACATTAAAATAGTAAGAGAAGGTAAATCTGCGTTATGAGCTTGCACAGACCACGTTTGAATAAATCCTTCACCGAAACCAGCTGCAGGAATAAGCAAGGTCGCAAGCACAGCCAGTCCTACCGTATAAGAAGGAGAAAGCCATTTAAACGTCCACGGGCCGCTTATGATAAAAGTTAAAACAGCTACAAGTACAATCGTTCCTATAGATACATAGACACCTAGCAACACGGTAACAACGGATAAAATCAAACCAATAATGATACCTGGAAAAAATAAATATTTTGCTTCTAAAATAAAATCAAACACGCGAACATGAAAATTCTGACGCTCTCTCTTGACGCGAGAAAGACCTACAAAAAACGAGACGAGCAGAAATAAATAAGTTAACGGGTGCAAAAATAAACGCCCGATACCTTTTAAAAGCTCTAATGCAAAATCCATTTTTTCACCACCTGTATTTTTCACATTTTTATTACAACATTTACGATTGATTGTTATGTATCATAGGCTTCTTTATTTTATCAAAATGCATCACTAACCGACAATGTTGTTTTTACTAAAAAAAGTTCCGTGCTTTGGAAAAGCACGGAACTTTTTCTGCTTCTTATTGACTAGCTAGCTTTAAAGCCGTTTGAAGCTGACGATCTTCATCTTTGGATTTAATTTTTTCTAATAGTTTTGTTTGTAAAAGCGCTGCTGTATCTTCATCAATTTCACCTGTAGCTTTTTGCTTATTGGCTTTTTGGAATGCAGTTACAGCTGTTTCTGTCTCTTTACTAAAATATCCGTCTGTACGTCCAGGTTCAAAGCCAAGGCCTTTTAGCATCACTTGAGCATTCTTCACTTGGTCACCTGTCATATCACGTGTTAATGGCTTTTTATCAACTTGAATTGGATTTGCATAATAGTAATCCGGCTGCTTGACTTCTACCGTTGGTTTTATACCTTTTTCGTTAATCCAGTTTCCATCAGGCGTTAGCCATTTATAGAACGTTAATTTTAAATTACTGCCGTCTTCCATTGGAACAGCTTGTTGAACCGTTCCTTTTCCATAGGATTTTTCACCGACTAGCTTGTATCCGCCTGCTTCTTTTAATGCCCCGGCAAGAATTTCAGAAGCAGATGCACTTCCTCCATCAATCAAGGCCACAATTGGATAATCCTTTTGCTTTTTCATTGAAGAAACCACTTTTTGACGTTCACCGTTACGATCTTCAATTTGAATGTATGGCTTTTTATTCGTTACTAATTTATCGAGCATTTTTTCAACACTCGTTAAATAGCCACCAGGATTTCCACGAACATCTAGAACTAAACCATCAATATGTTTATTTTCAAGTTTTTTCAACTGTTTCGTAAATTCGTCTCCCGTTGATTCAGAGAATGACGTAATTTCCATGTAACCAATTTTTTTATTGTTTACATTTTTAACAGAAGAATAGACGGTTTCAATTGGAATCTCATCTCTTACAACTTTTACTTTCATCGTTTCTTTCACGCCTGGTCTTTGAACATCTAATGTCACGGTAGAGCCTTTTTTACCGCGAATTTTTAATACCGCTTCATTCAATTCAAGACCCGCGATACTTTTACCATCGATCTTTAAAATCTGATCATTTGGTTTTAATCCTGCTTTTTCCGCAGGAGATTGTTTAAACGGAGCTACGATTGTTACTTTTCCATCTACCATGCTTACTTCAGCACCAATCCCCTCAAACGATGAATCAAGAGACTGCGTGAATTGCTGTGCCGTTTTCTTATCCATGTAAGATGAGTGGGGGTCTCCTAAGGTTTGTACCATTCCTTGGATTGCGCCATCTAATAATTTTTTGTCATCTACATCTTTGTAATATTTTGAAGATATCAGTTCGTAAGCCTGCTTGATTTTGTCTAGCTCTTCCTTTTCCACTTTACTATCATTTGAAGAAGTTGTAAGGGGGGTACTGACCGTTCCAGCATTTGCATACTGAATGCCAAAATATGTACCTGCTGCTCCAACAACTAAGGAGAGTGCCATTAATAGTGCAACGATTTTCCGATTCAAGTTCTTTCATCCTCCTCAACCTTAAGCCATCTCTTCTTATTATAATAGATACAACCAAAACTATGTAATAAAAAGGATGCATGTGTTATTTGTAGCAAAAGGCACCACACAAATCAAGTGCGATGCCTTTTTGTTAAACTATATGTTGAGCTTGTACCACGTATGCTAGGAACTTAAAATTTAATATAACGTTCAGGGTTTACAGCAGAGCTTTTGCCTTTCCAATCGCCCTTATGCAATTCAAAATGCAGGTGAGCACCAAACGAACGTCCTGTGTTCCCTATATAACCTAATTGTTGACCTTTATTGATAGATTGACCACTTGAGACGCTGTAGCTCTCTAAGTGAGCATAAACTGTAACCCACGTCTGACCTTCGACATTGTGACGAATAAATACGGCATTACCAAAAGAAGAAGAATGATATGCTCTAATTACTTTTCCGCTTGCTGCGGCTACAACTGGCACACTTTCTCCTCGCTTTCCAATATCAATACCGTAATGTCCTCTTCCAAACGTTTCTCGATATCCAAAATGAGATGTTACCGGGCCCTTTGCCGGCCTCATAAACGACCCGCTTGTAACAGGTGGTGCCTCCTCTGTTGCCCCGGCTTTTTCAATTTCTTGCTGTTGAGCTTGTGCTGCATTTTTTTGATCGGCTAAAGTAGAAGCTTGCTCTTCCAATCCAACGGCTTCTTCATTAAATTCTTTTTCCTGATCTTTGAGCGTTTGCATGAGGTGATTCTTTTCATCCACTTGTTTTTGCAGCTGCGCACGAAGATTTTTAAGTTCTTCAAGCGCTTGATTTACTTCCGTTAGCTTGTTTTGAACTTTTGTTTCTTTCTCTTCTTTTGCCTTTTTATCAGCTTCATGCTGCATTAACAAATCGCGGTCAGCCCCTACAATTGTCGAAACCGCACTCACTCTGCTAATAAAGTCTCCGAAGCTTTCAGAGCCTAGCAGTACATCTATGTAATCCACAGACCTGCCGTTTTCTTGTAAAGCACGAGCACGCTTTTTTAATAGCTCATTTCGTTTTTCAATTCTTTTTTTTACAACGTCAATTTCATTTTTCAGCTTTTCGATGTCTTGCTTTGCTTTTTCTACTTCAGCTTCACGGCTGCGGATGTCTGCATTTGTCTGTCCGACTTCTGAATCCAAACGCGCAATCTCAGCTTCTTCGTTTTTTTGCTGTTCTTGAACTTCTTTTAATTTCTCTTTATTTTGATTAATATTTTGGTTCACATCGTTACTTTTTTTCTCTAAATCACTGAGTTTAGTAGTGCTAGCACTTTCTGCATAAGCAACTTTTTCATTACCTATCCAAGCTGTACCTAGTCCAACTAAAACTGCTGCTGTCATTACTAATGTCTTACGTGTCATTTGTTTCTCCCCATTTGCACATATTTCCCCGTATAAACGGGCATTAGCAAGACCCCCATTAGCACTTTTTTCTATTTTTATCTGTAATTACACAACAACCTCACATCTGATAAACATCAAATGTGAGGTTGTTATAATCTATTATGTTAAAAATCTATCTTTATTTTCGTAAGAATTTACGGATGGATAATGTACTTCCCCACATCCCAATTAGACCACCGATTACAAGTAGTAATAGCGATACTTGAAGCACGAATGGAAAAGCAGGTAAAAGTTCAAAGAATCCATCGAACTTAGGCTGAACTTCATTATATAAAACGCTGTACACACCGATAATAACAGCAATTGGCACAATAGAACCAAGCACTCCTAAAAACAGACCTTCAATAAAGAACGGCCAGCGAATAAAGGAGTTTGTGGCTCCAACTAAGCGCATAATTTCAATCTCTTCACGGCGAGCTACAATCGTAATTTTAATTGTATTTGAAATGAGGAACATCGCTGTAAATAGAAGCCCTAAAATCAGTACTACTCCGATATTACGAGCTACTTTCAGCACTTTAAATAACTTTTCAACTTGATCTTGTCCGTATTGAACTTTTGCTGCATACGGATATTTCTCAATTTGTTTAGCTACTTTTGCGACATCAGTCGGCTCTTTTGTTTTAACAACAAACACATCATTTAATGGGTTTTGCTGCTCAAACGGTTCAAAAGCTTGTCCTTCATCACCCATACTATTAATTAAATCTTTTAACTCTTTATCTTTAGAAGAAAACGTCACCGTATCAACTTGCTTAATTGCATCTAGCTTTTCTTTCATTGCTTTTCGATCATCCGCTGTCGCTGCAGCATCAACGTGAACGCGAATTTCCACATCATTTTCAATCAATTTAGCAATGTGGTTTAAATTCATCATCAACATAAAAAATACGCCTACAAGCAAGAGCGTCACGGTAACCGCGCTTGCAGATGCGAATGTCATCCAGCCGTTTCTTCCTAAACTTTTAGATCCTTCACGTAAGTGGCGACCGAATGTCCTAGCCTTCATATCCGTATTCACCTCTTACTTCATCACGCACAACATTTCCATTTTCAATCGCAATTACGCGCTTTCGAATTGTATTTACAATTTCACGGTTATGCGTTGCCATTAAAATAGTCGTACCGCGTTTATTAATCTCCTCAAAAATATCCATGATTTCCCATGAAGTCTCCGGATCAAGGTTCCCTGTCGGTTCGTCGGCGATGACAACCTTAGGACTATTCACAATTGAACGCGCAATAGACACACGCTGCTGCTCTCCTCCAGATAATTCATCAGGGAAAGAATCCATTTTACCCTTTAACTTAACAAGCTCTAGCACCTCTAGCACTCGCTTTTTAATTTCTTCGGGACTTTGCTCAATTACTTCTAGTGCAAAAGCAATGTTTTCATAGACCGTTAATTTTGGAAGCAGCTTGAAATCTTGAAAGACTACACCAATATGACGTCTAAAGATAGGAACTCTGCTATCTTTTATTTTTGCTACATTTGCACCGTTTACAATGATATTTCCTGAAGAAGGCTTTTCTTCACGATACATCATTTTAATAAAAGTGGATTTTCCTGCTCCACTTGGTCCTACGATATAAGCAAACTCACCTTGATTAATCTTGATGCTA
The DNA here is from genome assembly GCF_053345675.1 of Priestia sp. D51. Lineage (NCBI taxonomy): Bacteria > Bacillati > Bacillota > Bacilli > Caryophanales > Bacillaceae > Priestia > Priestia sp. D51. Next base: position 159,960 of record NZ_JBLTIR010000005.1, read on the forward strand.
ATGCCATTGATTGCTTTTACACCGTTCGGATACGTTTTATATACATTTTGCATTTCAATCATAAGTAATCACCTAATCAAGTGTGTTATTTTAATACTATGTAAAACTTGTCAAAATACGACAAAACTCTACAATTCAAACCAAAAATTCGACTCTTCTCACGCGCTTTCTCATTATAACATCACTCTTCGTGAAAATAAGCCCCAAAAATATTACATTTTTATTTCAAATATGACATAAGTAGGATATTTTTAGCAGGGTATGAGAATTTATCCTTATTTTTAATTCTGTTGTTTTTTGCTGTTCACTTTTTTACGAATATCGTTAGACAAAGCACATTCATGTCTACTTTTTTACAAACAAGGTATGATAAATAAGAAAAACGATGAGGAGAGATAACATGATCACTATTTATGGAAGTTCACGGGAAAACGGAAATACGGAAGAATTGGCTAAAGCAGTCTTAAAAGATATCAATACTGAAGAAGTTTACTTACGTAGGCATACCATTAACCCCATTACTGATATGCGTCACGATGAACATGGATTTACCAATCAACAAGATGATTATTATGATATAGCGAAAAAGATGGCAGCGCACGATACTATTTTATTTGTTACGCCTCTTTACTGGTACGGTATGAGCGGATTGATGAAGAACTTTGTGGATCGTTGGTCTGAAAGCCTTAGAGATTCGACAATCAACTTTAAAGAACAAATGAAAAATAAGCGCGTCTATGTATTAGTAGTCGGGGGCACAGGCGCATCTGTAAAGGCCCTTCCTCTTATTATGCAATTTCAATACATTGTCGATTTTATTGGTTCTTCCTTTAGCGGATACATCATTGGAGAAGCCAATGCACCTGAAGACATAGCAAAAGATGTCAAAGCTCAACAGCAAGCTATTGTCTTAAATGAACAATTAAAGCAGCTTTAACACAAAAATAAGACGGATACCCGTCTTATTTTTTCTTTGCCAGCCAAGCCGCAACTTTTTTGGCATCTTCTTCATTAATCAGTCCTTTTGGCATACCGCCTTGACCATTGTTAATAATGTTTTCAATTTCAGCTTCTGAGTGCTTGCTGCCTACATGCTGCAAGCTTGGCCCATTTGCTCCTCCTAAATCTACACCGTGACAGCCTGTACAGTTTTTCTTCACAATATCTTCTGCACTCGCTGAAGATTCACCGGCAGATTCATTTTTGGAACTGCCTCCGCCGCACGCGGACAAAACAAGCGCTAGGCCAATTGTTAACGTTAATAATACTTTTTTCAAGCCTTCTCCCCCTTGCTGTAGAGTTTTCACTCTATTATAACCTACTCAAGAATGTTTAAAACACTCTGTTTACAAGGACTTTGTTTCAATTTCATGAATTCTCTCATCGTATTTATGTATGAGGTCAAGCAATTGATTCGTTTCCTAAACGTTTTTTGTATACTACGCGTGAAATTGTCACACTGAGCTCATATAAGAGCAGAAGCGGGACAATGACTAAAATATCCGAGATAAAATCAGGAGGAGTAATAAGCACAGATATCACAATTAAAGCAAAATAAGATAACTTCCTTGCTTTAGCTAACCTCACTGGATTTAGAACCCCTAAACGCGTTAAAAATAAGACAACTAAAGGCATTTCAAATAAAAAACCAAATGGTAAACACAGATTAAGCATAAAACGGAAATAATGCTCCGCCGTAAACATGAGTGAAAACTGATCATTCGACAAACCTGTTAAAAATGCTAAAACCATTGGAAATAAAACAAAATAACCAAACCCCAAACCACTTACAAATAAGAAAAAAAAGAATGGAATGAAGGTAATCATAATCTTATACTCTTCCTTTTTTAATCCCGGTGAAACAAACCGAAATACTTGATAAGCAGCTACTGGAAGTGTAAAAGCAAGCGCAAAAACAAATGCAATCACCATATAAATCCATACAATTTCACTTGGTCCAAGTACAGCAAGCTTGCCGTCCAAATCTTTCACTAGCCACTGATAAATATCTTGTACAAATACAAAACTGACAATAAGTAAAACTACAAATGCACAAAGTGTTTTAATAATACGAACACGCAATTCTTCAAGGTGCTCCATCAAGCTCATTTCTCCCATTGTCTATTTCTCCTTTCTGACAAGTAGAAATAGACGAGTTTCCTCGTCTATTTCCTTACTTACAATGTCGATTCATTCCTTTTTTGTTCAGAAACGGTTGCTGCCTGCTTTTCTTTAACACTTTCATCATCTGATACGAGCCCTTTTGCTGCTCCTTTAAATTCAGTTAATGTTCGCCCAAACGCCCGTCCAACTTCCGGCAGCTTAGACGGCCCAAAAATAATTAACGCAATGACCAAAATAATAACTAAACCAGGAATTCCAATATTAGAAAGCATACTTGACCTCCTTTCCCTTACTCAATTTACTGCTGTACTTTTTCTTTCTTTTTCAACTCTTGTTTTTCATGTGCTTTCCCGTGTGCCCGCATACGATCTTCCTCTACTTCCTTAGAAATCTTTAGCCCACGCGGCACGTTATTTACTTCAACTTCTGTCATACCTTTTCCATCTTTTTTATATTGAAAGGAAGCTCGAGTTGAAATTTCCGCACCAGGTTCTGTTACAAAAGGCACAACGCGATAATCAGCTTGCCATATATCAGGAGTGACCGTACACCTTACATATCCTCTGTAATCATTAAAGAATGTAAGATGGGGATTTTGACTTAAAATTTTATCCGTATCAGCTCGTTTATCTGCTCCGTTCCCTCCGGAAGTGATGGAGGTGCCAACGAACTCTGCACCAATAATTCTTGAATTAAGATTGGAAAAATCCGTGTGTAAATTAGAAGCCCAGTTAGCGTGCACATCTCCAGTTAGTACAATGACGTTGTCCAACTTTTTCTTTTCAATAAAATCAATAACACGCTGACGATTCGCCGTATACCCATCCCATGCATCCATGCTGTATGTAGGCTTAGCCGCCGTTCCAAATTTTCTGGGAGCAAAGAAAATTTGTTGAGCCAGTACGTTCCAATGACACGCTGATTTTTCAAGATTAGTAAAAAGCCATTTTTCTTGTTCAATCCCTAATAGTGTACGTTTAGGATCAAGAGATTCTGGCGTTTGCGGCTTTGTTCCGTCTCCGTTTGCTTGATCGTCTCTGTATTGACGCGTATCCAACACTTGAAAGGAAGCTAGTTTCCCATATGAAAAGTCACGATACAATCTCATATCCGTTCCGTGAGGCAAGGATGTTTGACGCAAAGGCATATGTTCGTAATAAGCTTGATAAGCTGCCGCGCGGCGTTGAATAAATGCTTCTACTGATTGTCCTTTTTCAGGAATTACATTTGCATAATTGTTTTCTACTTCATGATCATCCCACGTCACAATCCAAGGAAAAGCAGCATGAGCAGACTTCAAATTGGCATCTGACCTGTACTGAGCATGCCTGTTTCGATAGTCTTGAAGCGTTTGAATTTCTGCGCTGCTGTGAGTACGAACATTTCCGCTTGCAGCCACATACTCGTTTGGTCCATATTCATAGATGTAATCGCCCAAATGAACCACAAAATCCAATTGTTCTTTAACCATATGTTCATAAGCTGTAAAGTAACCATGTTCATACTGTTGACACGAAGCGAATGCAAACGTCATGCTGGCTACTTCTGCATTTGCTGAAGGAAGTGTTTTTGTTTTTCCAACCGGGCTTAACTCATGACCGCTTTTAAATTGATAATAATAAATACGGCCTGGCTTTAATCCTTTTACATCAACGTGAACAGAGTGAGCAAGTTCAGGTCTAGCAATTTCTGTTCCTCGTTTGACAATTCGATGAAAGTCTTCATCTTCGGCAAGCTCCCATTTTACTGGAACGGGTTGATTAGGCATTCCCCCGCCATTCAATGGGTCTGGTGCTAATCTTGTCCAAAGAACAATACTATCTGCTAAAGGATCTCCCGATGCGACGCCTAAAGTGAACGGATAACTTGAAAATTTAGGCGCTGCCGCTGAAACTTCTACTGCATTTAAACCGATAGACTGAGCAATTGTTAAGCCAAGTGATACTCCTGCTACTTTTCCAGCTCCTTGTAAAAAACGCCTTCTATCAAACCCTTTACTCGAAGAAAAACTGTTCTGTTTTACTTGCTCTATTAATTCGTGTAACGATTTATTTGCCACTGCACATGCCCCTTCCTCTTGATTTAACTCAAATTATAAAAGCTGTTTGTAAAAGAGGTATAAAGGATTGTAAAGAAGCATTTACCATAAAATAGGTATTTTAAACCATTTTATTTCATTGACAAAATAAGCGAACGGACGACAGCAACCTTTAAATTTCTGCATTTTCTTAATTTTCTATCTACAAATAGTTCTTTACGCTCGTTTTTCTTCATTCAAATTTTACAAAGTCCTAACAACTAAAAAAAGGCAGCATACCGAGGTATACTGCCTTTTGATTAAATATGAGAACGTAAATACGCATCAATAAACGGATCTAGATCTCCATCCATTACACTTTGCGTGTTTCCGACTTCCGTATTTGTGCGGTGATCTTTTACTAACGAATACGGATGGAATACGTAAGAACGAATTTGACTTCCCCATCCAATATCTTTTTGTTCTCCGCGGATTTCAGCTAGCTGTTCTTGCTGCTTCTCAATTTCTAACTGATACAACTTAGATTTTAACATCTTCATTGCTTGCTCACGGTTTTTAATTTGTGAACGTTCCGTCTGACAAGATACGACTACATTAGTTGGGAGGTGAGTAATACGAACAGCTGAATCTGTTGTATTGATATGCTGACCTCCGGCACCGCTTGCACGGTACGTATCAACCTTCAAATCTTCCGTACGAATATCAATTGAAATTTCATCGTTAAATTCCGGCATTATGTCGCACGATACGAATGACGTATGGCGACGGCCTGATGAATCAAACGGAGAAATGCGAACGAGACGATGAACGCCTTTTTCAGCTTTTAAATACCCGTACGCATTATGGCCTTTAATTAAAAGCGTTACACTTTTAATACCAGCTTCATCCCCAGGTAAGTAATCAAGTGTTTCTACTTTGAAACCTTTTTTCTCCGCCCAGCGCGTATACATACGTAGTAACATTGAACCCCAATCCTGTGATTCTGTTCCACCAGCACCTGGGTGCAATTCTAAAATAGCGTTATTTTTATCATACGGCTCGCTTAAAAGCAGCTGTAATTCAAAGTCGTTCATGCCTGAAATAAGCTCTTTTAGTTCACTAACTAGTTCTTCTGCTAAATCTTCATCGTATTCTTCTTTTACAAGTTCATGAGATATCTGTAAATTTTCGTATGTTTCATCTAAGTGGTTAAATTGATTTACTGCATCTTTTAAACCATTGGCTTCATTAATAACAGTCTGAGCTGCCTGCTGGTCATTCCAAAAATTTGGATCAGCCATAGTCTCATCTAATTCATCGATACGAGCTTGTTTTGTATCGAGGTCAAAGAGACCCCCTAAAGTCCGCTAATCGCTTAGCTGTTTTGTCAAGTTCTTGCTTAATTTCTACTAAATCCATGAGTTAAACACCTCTATTTTATTTTTGACGCACAGGAAGGAAATGAGAAGACTCATTTCCTTCCTGTACTAGTTCATTCTATACTAATTGACTCTTATTTTATGATTCTTTACCGCAGCAGTTTTTATACTTTTTGCCACTTCCACAGATACAAGGATCATTTCGGCCAACTTCTATCGCATTTACTTTTGGCTTCTTCTTAGCCGGCGCGTCTCCTTCTTTTGGATGAACAGCCGCCTGACCTTGCGCTACTTCTTGACGCTCAAGGTTGTTGTTAATTTCTGCTTTCATGATATACTTCGTCACTTCTTCTTCAATGGTTGCAATCATATTTTCAAACATCGCAAAACCTTCCATTTGGTATTCGCGAAGAGGATCTGTTTGGCCGTACGCACGAAGGTGGATACCTTGGCGAAGCTGATCCATCGTATCGATATGATCCATCCATTTAGAATCAACTGCTCTAAGAACAACTACTTTTTCGAATTCACGCATTTGTTCTTCAGGGAGCTGCTCTTCTTTTTCATTATAACGAGCTTTTGCATGATCTACCAGCAGTTCTACCATTTCTTCAGGCTCTTTACGGCGAAGATCTTCTTCTGTGACTTCGCCTTCCTCAAGAACATTAGCATTTACGTAATCAATAATCGCTTGTAAATTCCATTCTTCTTCTAATTCTTCACGCGGTGTATTTACCTCAACCACACGCTGTAGCGTTGATTCAATCATACGTTCTACAATCGCACGTAAGTTGTCTGAATCAAGCACTTCAAAGCGTTGTTTGTAAATAACTTCACGCTGCTGACGAAGAACATCATCATATTGAAGCAATTGTTTACGCGCATCAAAGTTATTACCTTCAACGCGTTTTTGAGCGGATTCAACAGCTCTTGTTACAATTTTACTTTGAATTGGCTGTGAATCATCCATACCAAGACGATCCATCATCGCCATCATATTATCAGAACCAAATCGGCGCATTAATTCATCTTCCATGGATAGATAGAATTGAGACACCCCTGGGTCCCCTTGACGTCCAGCACGTCCGCGGAGCTGATTATCAATACGGCGTGATTCATGACGCTCTGTACCAATTACAGCAAGACCTCCAGCTTCAACGACACCTTCACCTAGTTTAATATCCGTACCACGACCGGCCATATTCGTTGCGATTGTTACCGCACCTTTGTGACCCGCATTCTCGATAATATCCGCTTCACGCTCATGCTGTTTTGCATTTAAAACGTGATGGCGAATGCCTTTTTTCTTTAATAATGCTGATAAAACTTCAGATGTTTCAATCGCAACTGTACCAACAAGAACAGGCTGTCCTTTTGCGTGGCGCTCAGCAATATCTTCCACTACCGCATTAAACTTGCCTTCCATTGACTTGTAAATTAAATCCGCTTTATCATCACGTGAAATTGGCTTGTTTGTCGGAATAACGACAACGTGCATGTTGTAGATATTACGGAATTCTTCTTCTTCCGTTTTAGCTGTACCCGTCATACCTGATAATTTTTCATACATACGGAAGTAGTTTTGGAATGTAATTGTAGCTAACGTCATGCTTTCATTTTGAATCTCAACGTTCTCTTTAGCTTCGATAGCTTGATGCAAGCCGTCACTAAAACGTCTTCCTTTCATCAAACGACCAGTAAATTGGTCAACGATTACGACTTGATCTTCATCAATTACATAATCCACATCGTTTTGCATCGTTATATGTGCTTTAAGCGCTTGGTTGATGTGATGGTTTAGCGCTACGTGTGAAATATCAAATAAGTTTTCAATGCCAAATGCGCGCTCGGCTTTTGACATACCTTCTTCGGTTAGCTGAACGCTTTTTGTTTTGATATCAAAAGTAAAATCGGTTTCTTTATCAAGCGTGCGAACGAATGCATTAGCTTGAATATAAAGCGCAGTCGATTTCTGTGCGCTGCCGGATATAATAAGCGGCGTACGTGCTTCATCAATTAAGATAGAGTCAACTTCATCGATTACAGCAAAATGAAGCGGACGTTGAACCATTTGTTCTTTATAAAGCACCATGTTATCACGTAAATAGTCAAATCCTAGTTCATTATTTGTACTATACGTAATATCCGCTGCATATGCTTCTTGTTTTTCTTCACGCGTTAAATGGTTTAAGTTTAACCCTACTTTCAAGCCTAGGAATTCATATAAACGACCCATTTCACTAGCATCACGGCTCGCTAAGTATTCATTGACTGTTACTACATGTACACCTTTGCCTGTAATGGCGTTTAAGTATACAGGCATAGTAGCTGTCAGCGTTTTACCTTCACCCGTTTTCATTTCCGAGATATTCCCTTCATGCAGAGAAATACCCCCCATTAGCTGAACTTTGTACGGATACATGCCTAACACACGTTTCGCTGCTTCACGTACAACCGCAAAAGCTTCATCTAATAGGTTATCGAGCGATTCATCATTTTGGTAGCGTTGTTGAAATTCAGCTGTTTTTTCACGAAGCTGATCGTCCGTTAAAGACGCTATTTCAGGACCTAACGCATCAATTTGGTCCGCCATTTTTTCTAAACGGCCGATTTGGCGCTGATTGCCGTCAAACACTTTTTTAAATAATCCAAGCATATTAAAACGCTCCTCTATTTATAATCAGTACATTTTATACTATTTTCATTCATATCTGTATCTTTCATTATAAAACATTCTGAGTAAAATTGTAACATTGCAGCTAAACAAGTAGCAACTTGTACCCTTTTTCGTCTGTCTCTTTACTAGTACTACTCTATTAAGGAGTTATTTTCTATTGTGATTTTCCCTGCTTCACTCTTACAATAAAAAAGGGGAATGTAGAATGAACGTTCAAACGATTACGAAAGAACAAGCTTGGGAAGTCCGACATATCGTCATGTGGCCTCATAAAGATTTCAGTTATGTTCAGCTGAAAGAGGATCCATCAGGCATGCACTATGGACTGTTTGAAAAAGGAGAGTTAAAATCAGTTGTTTCCTTATTTATAACAGGTGATGAAGCTCAATTCCGGAAATTTGCTACGCTCAAAGAAGAACAAGGAAAAGGGTACGGCAGTCATTTGCTAAAAGAAGTTTTGTTCAAACTCAAGAATCTTGGGCTACGAAGGGTCTGGTGTAACGCACGAGAAAATAAAGTATCTTTTTATCAGGCATTCAAAATGAAAGAAACCACGCGTGTATTCACCAAATCTTCTACACGCTATGTAGTTATGGAGCTATTTTTTTAAACAGCTAAAAAAGCAGCGTGCGGAAGCACGCTGCTTTTATTTTACTGCTCTTATTTAAGAAAGACTGTAACCTTTAGTTTGGTTCAATCAATCCATATCGGCCATCTTTTCTTCGGTACACAACGTTTGTAATGTTTGTCTCAGCATTTGTAAATACAAAGAAACTATGTCCTAACATATTCATTTGTAAAATAGCCTCTTCGCTATCCATTGGTTTTAAATTAAATCGTTTTGTACGAACTAGCTCTAATTCATCCTCTTCAGTTGCAACAGCTACGTTCGCTTCACTTTCTAATGCTGCAAATAGATACTTCTCAGCACCTTTTTCACGCATTTTTCGATTCACTTTTGTTTTATGTTTACGAATTTGACGCTCTAATTTATCTAGGACAAGATCGACAGCTGCGTATAAATCACTGTGGGTCTCTTCAGCTCTCAATACGAGATCATTCATTGGGATTGTGACTTCTATTTTTTGATCGTTATTGTAGACTTTTAAGTTTACATTTACGTCAGCAGTTGGTGTCTCGTCGAAATAACGCTCTAACTTACCAAGCTTTTTCTCTACGTATTCCCTAATTGCTGGAGTCACCTCAATGTTTTCACCGCGAATGTTATACATCATGTTCGAACTCCTCCTTTAATCCATTGCTATACCTCTACAATTCTACAATACCCGACACAATCCCTTCCTAAACTATTAAAATTTTTAGAAAATTTAGTGAAAATTTTTGGAACCTGAGAAAAGTTTATGAAAAAACCAAAAAAAATAGACCTTCTTCATAAGAAGAAGGGTTGTATTTTTTACGCAAAATTAATTTTTTTTATCGTAAAACATCCCATCAAACGATTTCATTTCGTAAGGGTTTACATAGCTGTCATTATGCTTTTTTTTCACTTTTAGCAAACGGAGATCTTCCATGATTCGATGCCGGATGAAGATCAGATTTTGATCAATCGTCTTATTCATTTCGACAATTTTCTTACCCATCCATTCATGATCTCTACTTTTTGGCGGCAGCTTCTCCATGAGGTCACGTCTTTTTAATAGAAGATACTCTAATTTCTGAATGTCCTCTTCTCGATTTTTGTCAGAAAATATTTGAGTAAGTCGGTAAATCTCGTCAGTTATCTGATACAGTTCGTTTATCATATTTATGCTTGGCCGCCGCTTCCATGGACTTGCTGGCGATGAAGCTGCACAACTTGCTTCCACGTATCGCGGAACTCTGTTACATATTGTTCGGCTTCATCCAAGCTCTCTATGTCATTTTTTGTGTTCGCTTCAATTAAACACTGGTTGATATAGTCATACATAGTCATCATAGACTTAGCAACTTGCACGTTTGTATCAAGGGTAATCATTAATTCTTGAATAATATTTTGTGCTTTTAACAAATTCGTATTTTTTAGCTCAATATTTTTTTCCTGTATGCCTGTTCGTGCAAGTTTGATAAATTTCAAACACCCGTTATACAGCATAAGCGTTAACTCTCCTGGAGAGGCAGTCTGAACAGCTCCCTGCTGATACGCTTGATATGGATTATTTGCTGCCATAAACGTTCACTCCTTCTTAACTAAAATATTGCGATAACTGCGCGCTTTGAGCATTTGCATTTTGAATGGCTTTCTCCATTGCTGTAAACTGACGATAATACCGGTCCTCTACTTGTGTGAGCCTGCTTTCAAAACTAGTAATTTGGCTGTTTACGCTTTTTAAATTCCGCCCAAGCAAAAATTGTTCACTTGTCCATGTTGAACGGCCAGCGCGCTGCTCAACTTTGGATACGGTTTGAGTAATCGTATCTCGTAAACGTCGTACAATCCCTTTTTCACTTGTTGTACTTCCACTTTTCATAAATAAATCCATAACAGACTGCGGGTCTTTTTCAATTGCTTCTTTTAATTTAGTCCCGTCACCTTCAATCACTAGCTTGCCTCGATCACTATAGTTTGCGCTAGTTGAAATACCGATGTCCGTTAGCTGTGAAAATGCTCCGCTCACTCCTGATACAGAGGCATACCAGTTAGAACGCATTTGATTCAGCCCGCTTGATAAAATTGTGTCTCCTTTTAACAAACCGCTTTTTGCTTTATCATCCCACTGCTCAGCTTGTTTGTCCGTTAGCTTTTCTCTTTCTTGATCCGTCAAAGGCTGATAGTTTCGGTCTCTTTCTTCGGTAATCTTTCCATTAATTTTCTCAATCAGCTCATTATATTTAGTCACAAAATCTTTGATTGTATCAAATACTTTTTGCGTATCATTGCTTACGTTAACGCGCACATCTCCTGTGAAATTATTTTGAAGGGTATAGGTAACGCCTCCCGTTGTAAATGTATTGGATTTACGAGTTGTTTCTAGACCGTTTAGCGTAAATGTTGCATCTGTTCCTTTGACTTCACTTTTGAGCTGCAAAAAGTCCGTCAAAAACCCGTCTGAAAAAACCATATTTGCACCCTCCACACTGTTAGCAGAAGATAAATTCCCCGTATCTTTACGAGTCATGACAACTTTATTCGTTCCTTCATCAAAAAAAGCTGAAATGCCTGCTTTCGAATTGCTGATTTGTGTGAGAACGTTGTTTAATGAAGTTGAACCGTCAAATTCAAATACAGTGCTGCCGTCTGGACCATCTCCTGTGGCTTTTCCATTGCTGTCGTAAGTTGTAATAGAAAAATTCAGCACGTTTTGCTGATAGGAAAACGCTTCAATTGTGCTGCCGCTTGTTAATGTGGTACCAAACGTCATTTCACCTGTGTCTTCGTTAATGAAGACTTCATCAGAGCCTAATGTTTCCGCCTTTGTTCCTATTTTTATGGTATACGCTTCACTTATACCATCAGTGGTAACAGATAAAGTGCCTGTGCCCTGATTTACAGCAGAAACAGAACCCTTAGCTAATTTTATTGTGCTAGTATCAGCACTTAACGTTATAGCCGCTTGTTCCACTGTTTTCTCAGTCCACACACTTGAATCAGTTTCTATTAAATTCCGTTGAGACCACAAGCTTTTCGTTGGATCAATCTTAGAAGCAATACTCTCAGAGCTAATACTCTGAGCAGCAGTCGCCATTGTCACGTTTGAAAGGGTATAAGACGCGTTTCCTGCTGAGGAAGTTGCAGTTGCTTTTACTTTCGTTTCATCTGCTGAAGATACCGTTTTAGACGAATAAGAAGACTGCAAGGTCATATTAAAAGCAAGATTATTAAAGTCTGATAACAGCAAATTCATAGAGCGATAATCGTCGCGCTGCCACTCTAACGTTTGCTTTTGTTTTTTCATCTTATCAATAGGCATTCGTTCAGCCTTCATTAAATCACTGACGATTTGATCAATATCCATCCCGCTTGCTAATCCACTTACTCTTACCACTTACCATCACCACCGTTTTTTTATTCATCTATCCATCAACTGTTAGCCATAAAATATAAGTATATTTTTTCGAATCTCCCTATTCGTTCATGGGTTTACCACTTCCTATTTTGTATCGGTAAAACGAACATTTTTTTCATAGGTCAAATGGTGCAAGATAGAAAAAGCTCACTTATTTTTTTACAATAAGTGAGCTTTTTATTATTGGCCAAACAAGTTCAGTTTCTGGGATAAATTCCTTTGAATATCCTTAGGAATAAGGTATGGTGCTAGATTTATAATATCTCGTAACGAATCAATGGTTACAGAGGCAGATAAATTTATATATTCATCCGTTGTATCTGCTTGCTCAAACGAAATGGAATCTGGCAAATTATTGAGCAGAGTAATTTCATTCATTTCTTTATCGACCGTGACATCAGAAGACTCGTTAATATTTAAGCGATCCCATACAAGAGACCTCGGAATCGGCATTCTTCCTAAATGCACACTATTCACCTTCAAAACAAGCTTTCCATTCTCGGCATTTGGTGTTACATCAACTACAAACTGTGATTCCATAAAAGATACTACATGTTTATTAATATAAAATTTTATATGTTCCGGAAGCAACTCCACTTCTGCTCCCTCAACCGTTTCATCATTTTCATAAAGGTAGCTGCGCAAATAATCGTTAACATCGCTCTCACTCAATCGGTAGCCTAAAATAGGGGAGCCTCCGTTCAGTTCTAGCGACGTCGCACGAGCGGACTTTTCTTGTGCTAGTGAAGATAATGAAGCAGTCTGATCAAGCTTTTCAACATTTCTAACTGGACTAACGAAAAAATACAACCCAAATAAAAGGATAATAAATAGAAAAATAACAGCTATAAATTTTCTCAAACACACGCACCCTTTCAAACATTCTTCTTGGAACATAATACCGATTTATCTTTTATCATACAAGATAAATAAGATGTATGTCGAAAACTTGTATAAAATGTACGTATATACTCGACATCCCAAATGGCGAATAAGTCTATAGTGAATAAAACGAGTCTTTTTCGACTTAAAATGCGTCGATTTTAGTAACTTAAAGTCGATTTTTATAGGAATTTGATAATTGGCACACTTCTTGCTTATTATAAAGGTAAGGGGAGGAATTTCTATTTATATTTTCAGAATTTAATTTATTTTCTAATAGTCTTTCGATAATTCTAAAGGAGTGAATACGATGGGAAACAAAACAGAATCACACGGAAAGTTAAAGCAACGTCACGTTTCCATGATTTCCATTGCAGGTATTATCGGGGCCGGCTTGTTTGTAGGAAGCGGATCCGTTATTAACGCAACAGGCCCAGCAGCAGTAGTTTCATATGCAGCAGCCGGACTGTTAGTCGTTCTATTAATGCGTATGCTCGGTGAAATGGCTATGGTAAATCCAGATAAAGGTTCATTCGCGACATATGCTCAGCAAGGAATTGGCCCGTGGGCAGGTTATGCTGTTGGATGGCTTTACTGGTTTTTCTGGCTAATTGTAATTGCAATCGAAGCCACTGCAGGAGGAGCAATTGTTCATGAATGGCTCCCTTCCGTACCAATTTGGCTTTTAAGCTTAATCTTAACCTTTGCATTAACCTTAACAAACTTATTCTCTGTCAAATCATTTGGAGAATTTGAATATTGGTTTGCAATGATTAAAATTGTGGCAATCGTTGCTTTTATGGGAATCGGTTTAGCTATTATTTTCGGATTAATCCCAGGTACATCTTCACCTGGTTTAGCTAATTTAACGGGGCACGGAGGCTTTATGCCAAAAGGTACGAACTCTATCTTTTTAGGAGTTATTACCGTTATTTTCTCTTATTTTGGAGCTGAAATTGCGGCTATTGCAGCTAGTGAATCAGAAAATCCAGCAAAAGCTATTACAACTGCTATTCGCAGTGTCGTATGGCGAATTTTAATTTTCTATATTGGTTCAGTTGCTATTTTAGTAACTCTTTTACCTTGGAACTCAGCTGATTTACTAAAAAGTCCGTACGTAACAATGTTAGAAATGGTCAACATTCCAGCAGCTGCACAAATTATGAATTTAGTCGTATTAGTATCCGTTTTGTCTTGCTTAAACTCTGCTTTATATACGAACTCGCGAATGATTTTATCATTAGCTCAAAAAGGACAAGCTCCTCGTGCTTTAGCAAAGGTAAGCAAATCAGGCGTGCCGGCAAGAGCCGTATGGATTAGCACAGCTGCCGCATATGTATGTGCTATCTTTAGCTTCGTTTCGCCGGATAAACTCTTTTTATTCTTAGTTAACGCATCAGGAGCCATTGCTCTTATTGTGTACTTAGCTATCGCTATTTCGCATTTACGCCTGCGTAAGAAAATGATTCAAGCCAACCAGCCAATTAAAGGAATGAAAATGTGGTTGTTCCCGTATTTAACATACGTAACAATTGCTGTTATTACCGTGATCTTCTTATCAATGGCATTTATTGATTCGATGCGCTCACAGTTTTTCTTAACTCTTGGATTAACCGCTGTTGTTCTTCTTTCATACTCGTTCATCAAAAAAACAAATAACAAGCGACCTGACGATCAATTTTCCAAGTCAGAAAATATTGCAAAATAAAAAAAGCCGCAGATGCGGCTTTTTTTATTTTGTTTTTGATTATTTCTCAACCGATATGTCACGATGAAGGTTTCGAAGCGGCTGAGGAGGGCAAATGCGTCGCGTTGCGTAAGAAACAATAAAAATAGTTAACAACCCGCCTACCATCGCAAATGTACGAAATGGAAACATGACCACCCCGTCTTCTATCATCGGATACGGAAGCAGCGCTTTTAAATGAAGCAGCGGTTCCCCTCCACCGATTCGAAGAACAAGAGACACAATGAATCCAGCCAAAGATCCGTACCAGTTTGCTCCTTTAAAGAACAAAGCGCAAACCATTTGTGGAAAAAGAATACAATACACTAGGTCCCCTGATAAATACCATAAGGAGTAGACACTCTCAGAGTTTAAAGCAATTAAAGTTGCTCCAGTTCCAATGATAATGATAGAACGTTTAATAACTTTATCTAACTGCGCCTGTGTCGCATTTGGTTTTACAATCGGACGATACACGTTCCAAGCTGCCATTCCCGAAGCTGAAAGTAACGAAGCCGCTACTGCAGCCATGACGGCAGCAGCTAGTCCTCCAAGCGCAATCGCTCCTACTAAATCAGGCGTTAGATATTTAAATACGTATGTTAAAATCATAGACGCGCTCTCAGGGCTTGACGCTCCAAATGAAGACCAGTCCGCACTGTAACCAATCATTCCTATTAAAGTTGGAGGCAAGGCCGCTAGAGCGCAAAAAATGCCGGCTGTAATAGATAGCCACATTGCTGCTTTTTCATTTTTAGCAGATAACACGCGCTGAAAATAAATCTGCCATGGAATACCACCAAAAATAAGTAAAAATGTGCTATCCCACCATTGCCAATATGTATTTCCCCATTTTGGATCTTCCCAGCCTTTTAATGGAGGAAATAAATGAAGAGAACCAGTCATACCTTCTGAATAAGTAGAAAAAACGGCTCCCACCCCTCCCGTATTCGAAAATGCAAAAGGAAGCACCAGAAATAATCCTAAAAACATAATAGAAAGCTGTAAGATATCGGTATGTGCTACTGCCCACAAGCCGCCAATCACGGTGTATGCAATGGCAATAAGTGCGGAAAGAATGATGGAAATTGAAAAACTGAGGCCTAAAATCACACCGAATGTTGTTCCTAAAGCAGTTAAGATAGCTGCGCTCCAAAACAGCTCTCCTAATATAGCTGGAAAATAAAGAACCGTAGCCATTTTCTTACCGAAACGAGATTCTAGAGGATCGAGCATTGTCATAAACTCAAACCTTCTCATCTTTCTAGCAAAAAAGATACCGCCTAAAATTAAGCTGATTGAATAACACCATGGCGCTTGCGTCCAAGTCAGTCCTGAGGAATAAACAGTTTCGGCCGTTCCAGCAATATACCCTCCACCTACCCAAGTAGCGGTCATTGTGAACATTGAAATCCATAGCGGCATAGATCTTCCCGCAACAAGCATATCATCTGATTTTCCTTTTTTACTTGCAGCAGCTCGAGCACCAATAAAGTAGATAACACCATACATAATGAACATTAAAATGAGGCCTGGCCAATAGAGATCTGGATTATAGAGAGAATAGATAAATGCGACAACCATAAAGATGAAAAATCCTATAATAGTTGTCCATAAGGGGGTTAGTAGACGGTTGTTTCTGTTTGATTTCCCTGAAAAGTCAGAAGTCTCATTCGACTTTTCAGGCCTGGCTTGTTGTGTGTCTGAACGAAATGGCTTTTTAGCATTTTGCATCGTCTCACATCCTTTAAATTGATAAAGAAATCTAAAGACATAACTGTCCTCTATTCCTTTTTCCTACCAGCATACAATTAAACCTAAAAATAGATTTTTTTAGAATAAACTATAAATAGTTGGATTATAAATACCAATACGAAGGGGAGAAATTACGTTTATATAATTATATTAAAATAATTTAAATTGACTTATTTTATTATTCAGCTAAAAATTCATAATTATTTTCATCTTCTCTCTAAACTCCTTTCTTAATTTTCACATTCAAAATCCTTTGTTTCTCAAGGTTTGTATGCAAGCAGATATCGTACTATGGTTAATATATCTGAATGTTTAGGATATTGTCAAAAAAGTTTAAGGGTTTTCATATAAAAAAAGAATAATATTCTCATAGCTCATACATAAAAAAACCTTTTGTATCAAGGGACATAGCAATCAGTATTTTTTAATTACTTTTTGTTAAATTTTTTCTTAATATCCGAATAATCAGCTCTTAATAGAGAAGAAAATCAATTTAAATTCAGAACATTTAAAGTTTTTAGATTTGACTAAATTAAATGGCCGATGCTATAATTAAAATTGTTAAGAACGTTAAATATAAATTTAACAAATTCTATTATTTGGAGGTCGATGCTATTGGAACAAACACTTATGCTTGAGAAAATGCACATAAACGGCCAATGGGTTGAAGCACGCAGCGGCGAGAAAAGAGAAATTGTAAACCCCTTTAATCAAGAGGTTATCGCTGTCGTTACAGAAGGAAATCGTGCTGATGCCATAGAAGCCATTGAATCAGCTAGAAAAGCTTTTGATGCAGGTGAATGGTCTAAATTTACAGCGGCCGAAAGAGGTTCTTTGTTATTTAAAGTAGCGGAAGAAATTCGCAATGATCGCGAGGAACTAGCAAAGCTTGAAACCTTAAATACCGGAAAAACCCTCGTTGAAAGCCTAGCAGACATGGATGGAATTGCTGATGTCTTTCAATACTATGCTGGATTAGCAGATAAAGATGGCGGACAGATGATTGAGTCACCTAATCCCGATTCTGTTAGCCGCGTTGTCCGTGAGCCTGTAGGCGTGTGCAGCCAAATTACTCCTTGGAATTACCCGTTATTGCAAGCCTCTTGGAAATTGGCTCCCGCACTTGCTGCTGGGAACACAATTGTTATTAAACCAAGCGAAATCACCCCTTTAACAACTATTCATATGATGAAAATTTTTGAAAGAGTTGGCTTTCCAGCAGGCGTCATTAACATTGTGCTCGGTCCAGGTGCGACCGCTGGACAAGAAATGGCAGAGAGTCACTTAGTAGATTTAGTTTCCTTTACAGGTGGCGGAGTATCTGGACGTAAAGTCATGCAGGCTGCCGCAGGCAACTTTAAAAAAATTGCTCTTGAACTCGGAGGGAAAAATCCGAATATCGTCTTTGCTGACGCTGACTTTGACACTGCGGTTGACTATGCATTAAATGCGGTCTTCTTTCATGCTGGTCAAGTTTGTTCAGCTGGTGCGAGATTACTCGTTCAAGATGATATTCACGATAAATTTGTTTCAGCAGTTATTGAACAAGCCAAAAAAATTAAGCTAGGGGACGGCATGGACGAAGCCACTCAAATGGGACCCGTTATCTCAAAAGAACATCTAGCTAAAGTGGAACATTATATTGAGCTAGGGAAACAAGAAGGTGCTTCTCTTGTTTTAGGAGGCAAGCGTCCGACTCAGGATTCTTTACAAAAAGGCTTATTTATCGAACCAACTATTTTTACAAACTGTCATGGAGACATGAAAGTTGTCCAAGAAGAGTCATTTGGTCCGATTATGACAATTGAGCGCTTCAGTACTGAAGAAGAAGCAGTCGCACTTGCTAACGATACGATCTATGGATTAGCTGGAGCTGTTTGGACAAGTGATATGAACCGAGCTGAACGTGTAGTGAAAGCACTCCGTATGGGAACAACTTGGATTAACGATTATCATCCCTACTTCCCGCAGGCTCCTTGGGGAGGTTATAAGCAATCTGGGATTGGAAGAGAGCTTAGCCATATCGGTCTAGAAGAGTATACGGAAATTAAACATATTTATACCAATACAAATCCACAGCCAATGCGCTGGTTTCAATAAAAATTAAGGGGGAATTTAAAGATGTTTATGCGATTTGAAAGAATGGAACGTTTAAAAAGTTTTGAGATGCCAACGGTTGTAAAACATGGAATTGGTGCTGTAAAACATACTGGAGAGGAAGTAAAAAACCTAGGTGTGTCTAAAGTTTTATTAGTAACAGATCCTGGTGTAAAAAAAGTAGGTTTAGCAGATCCCGTAATCGCTAGTTTAAAAGAAGCGGACGTAGACGTTATTCTATTTGACCAAGTAGAAGCCAACCCTTCTATTCACGTAGTAGCAGACGGCACAAAAATGTACAAGGAAAATGGATGCAACGGACTAGTAGCTGTTGGAGGCGGAAGTTCAATGGATACGGCAAAAGCTATTGGTGTAGAAGTAGCTCATAATGCTCCCGTCTTAGATTATGAAGCAGCTGAAGGAAAAAAACCTTTAACAAAACGTATCCCTCCTTTAACAACAATCCCTACAACTGCGGGTACAGGAAGCGAAGTCACACAATGGGCCGTCATTACGGATCCTGTTCGTGAGTTTAAGTTTAATACAGGTGGACCTTTAATTGCTGCTCACTTAACAATTATTGATCCAGAACTGCACGTATCTATGCCTTCACATATTACGGCCGGTACAGGAATTGACGCATTAGCTCATGCAATTGAGTGTTATACATGCCACTTTGCGCAACCAATGACAGACTCTGTTGCTTTATTGGCTATTGAGTACGTTGGAAAATACTTACGACGTGCAGTTGCAAATGGACAGGATATCGAAGCACGCTATGGAATGGCGCATGCAGCTATGCTTGCTGGCCTTTCATATGGAAGTGAATCTGCAGGAGCAGCTCACGCGATGGCTCAAACATTAGGAGGCATTTATCCAATTGCCCATGGCCCTTGCGTAGCAGCAATGCTAGGTCCTGTAATGGAGTATAACTGGATGGGTGAGCCTGAGAAATTTGCGCGCATAGCTCAAGCTCTAGGGGTCAATACACATGAACTAACACTTGAAGAAGCAGCTCAAGCAGCTGTTCGTGAAGTATATCAATTAGTTAAAGATGTACAAATCCCTTCTTTAGAAGAACAAGGTGTTCCAAAAGAAGCGGTTTCTCGCTTAGCGCAAGAAGCATTTAATGATCCTCAAACAGTTGGGAATCCTCGTGATTTAACTGTAAAAAGTTACGAATGGATTTATAACCGCTGTTTTGAAGCTACACCATTAACCGTATAAAAATGATAAAAGGCTGTTGATTTTTCAACAGCCTTTTTTATGTTACTCTTTCGCTAATTCTTCATTTAAAATATCGATGATTCTTCGGTCGTCAAAAACTTTCACTACTTTTTTCAAGAAATGATAATAATGTTTGGACTCTATAATCTGCGCTAAATTACGCTTTGCTTTTACTGCGATCTCCTCAGGTACATCTTCATCATTTAAAAGAATCTGCAGCTTGTTTTCCGCTTCTTCGATTGCCTCTAAATTAACTGAAATTTCTCTTTGCCACTTCTTACAGAAAAATGAAAAAAAGGACTTAGAAAAATCTTTTTCTGCTTCATATAAGTCTTTTCGAACACCTTTTTTCCACACTTTGTGGACCATGTCAATATTTTGCAGTGAACGAATAGATGTACTCATCGTTGGTTTACTCATACCCAATTCTTCACTCATTTGATCTAATGTAACAGGTTCATCCATAAAATAAAGCATGCCATACAGCCTTCCTACTGAAGGTGTAACACCATATAAATCCATCGTATCAGCTAAAGCACTGACAACCACATCTTCGGCTTCTTTTAATAAATCATGATACTCTTGAACATCACTCATTTACTCTTCTCCTCTTTTGTTAAATTTATTTGAATTATACTTAATAAATTTAATGATACACGATAAAAAGGAAAAAAACAGAAATTCAGTTCAATTTTTTGATAAAAAAGAAGCCTTCTCTTAAAGAGAAAGGCTTAAGACATAGTGGGGAATACTATATGTTTATCTTTCCCGATTTAGATATTATTTATACGGTATATTTTTAATTATTTTCAACCTGATTGTTTTATTTCTTTTTCGGTAATTGTTTCAGCATATCAATAGCATGTAATGTAATTTGAGAAGCACTTTTATTTTCGTTACGTATTTCTTCATAAATCTCTTGTCTATGAATATCTACAGACTTTGGAGCTTGAATTCCTAACTTTACTTGATCACCATTAACTGCAAGGACGGTCACTTCAATTTCATCACCTATTTTGATTGTTTCATGTAACTTTCGTGTTAAAACAAGCATGGACTCACTCCTTATCTATTCCTCTTACTCAAATAACCTGTGCTTCGTTTCGTAAGCTGTATTCATTAAAATCACTTGCTTAGCAAGCTGTTGCTTTGTATTAATAATAACAGGAGCCTGCAAATTAGCCGTTATCTTTTCCACAGAATCTGACATCGTAAGCAATACGTAAACAGCTGCATCTTCCGCTTGTTGTAATTGAAGCTTTTCGATTTCCTGAGGTTCTAGTTGAAAATCATAATCTAAAAAAAACTGAAATGGATCCGTGATAATAAAAGCTAATTCTTTGGTTTGAATAGACTGCAGAACTTGGAAAGCTTCGGCTTCCGGAAGTGGTAAAATAACAAATTCAGTTTCTTCCAAAAATCCTGGAATCCCTTGATTAAATGTCAGTGTTTGCTGATTATCTATTTCTATATCTCCATGATAGCTTGTGGAAATTTTCATCTCATCACACCTTTGCTAATTAATTTTTTCTTGTTATCTTTTTTCATTATAAAAAAGCTCCTTCTGTTTAGAAGGAGCTTTTTAACGCAAGAAATCTAGCAGCGTAGGCTGAATAATTTGAGCCCCTACTCCCAAAGCAGCACGATGCACGCTTTCTTGTACGGTTAAATCCGTAATGACTTTTTCAATATCTGCATCTTCATTATTTGAAAGCATCTTAGTAGCCGTAATTTCCTGTGAATCAAGGCGGTTTTCGATCAGCTCAAGCCGATTGCTCCTTGCTCCCAATTCAGATCGCTCCGCTAATAGCGTAGACAGCTGCGTGTCTACCTGTGTAGAAAGATCTTTTAGTGAGTTTACATCGTTTTGTTCAAAAGCTGTTTGAACATTGTTCATTAAGTCGAATGCACCTTGTCCAAAGATGTTTTCAGGATGAATATTGACTCTCAGCTGGATACCTTTTGATACCTCAACCGAAAAAGGATCCAGGTTAATAGTTGACTTGATTGTACCACTTGCGTCCTCACTAACAGGTGGCGCTCCTACATTTACACCGTTAAAGATATAGTTTCCTGCCACCTGCGTATTGCCGACTTGCATATAATCCAGCTTTAACTGTTCAATTTCACGTGCAATCGCTTGTCGGTCATCACTTTCATTCGTACCGTTTAACCCTTGCACGACCAGCTCTTTAGTGCGCTGAAGAATGGAATTGACTTGTTCAAGTCCTGATTCTGAACTATCAAACCAAGACTGAGCTTCTGTTAAATTACGTTTATATTGATTTACTTCAGAAAGATTAGACCGATACGCCATTCCTTTCGTAGCGACTACCGGGTCATCGGAAGGACGAGTAATTTTCTTTCCCGTTGATAATTGGTTTTGAAGGGTTTCCAGCTTATTATAGCTATTGCTAATCTGTTTTAACGAATTAGCCGCTAACATTCCTTGTGTGACACGCATCTTTACCTTCCTCCAGTTCCAAGACCGTTTACAATTTTATCAAGCATTTCATCAATCATAGTCACCATACGGGCACTAGCGTTATATGCATGCTGAAACTGAATCATATTGGTCATCTCTTCATCCAATGAAACTGCACTGGTAGACTGGCGCCTTTGCTCCACAGCTCCTTGGAGAGTTTCTGAATTACTTTTTAAGCGGTTGGCTTGTTGGGCATCTACTGACATTTGGCCAATGACAGATTGATAAAATCCATCTAATGAAACAGCTCCGTTTCCGGAATTAATAAGCACCTTTTGACGAAATTGAGACAACAGCTGAGTATTTTGTCCATCTCCTTTGCGGCCAGTTCCATCATCTTCAGAAGAGGCCGAAGAAGCAGCAGCGATATTGTTTGTGTTTTGTTTGATTTTATCAGCAATAACAATTCCAGTTGCAGCTCCTTCTTTTTGAGAAATCTCATTAAAAAAGGACACACCATTCTCACCATCTAGCGTGACACCTTGTTTGTGCTTATCATTAAACCAGTTCACAAATTCATATGCCATTTCATCTAAATCATCAATCATTGAAGCGTAAACACCAGTTCTATTACCACTATTATCTATATATCCAGAAGCCTCAATTAACCCTTTAAGTTTTCCTTGAGGAAATGACTCAGGGTTCCGTATCTCATCCCCTATATGAATGCCCGTCACATAGGAATCTTGATTTGTTGTCAAACTGATGGCATTTATTTGATGAGTTTTCCCATCTAAAAGAGTAATAGGTCCTTGAGACGTTTGAAGCTGAACCGTTACCACTCCTTCTGACGTTGCAGAAGCGTTCCCGCTGCTTTTTGTATACTCTAAAGAAACCGGCATAAATTTAGAAATCTCATCTAGCAGCCGATCTCTTTCATCATACAAATCATTAGGTAAATAGCCATTTGGTTCTACGTTTTGTATTTGTTGGTTCACATTATTTATTTGCTCTAGCAACGAATTTACTTGTGTTACGGCTACGTCACGCTCGTTTTGTAAATCACCTTGAATCGTTTTTAAAGAAGTAGATAAATAAGAGAAAGTATCGCCTACTGCTTCAGCTCGTTCAATCATAACAGACCTGGCTCCTGCTTCTGAAGGGTGTGAAGCTACATCTTGAATGGCCTCAAAGAATTGATTAAAAACAGCTGAAAGTCCATCTTCAGTAGGTTCATTCATAATTTCCTCCATTTTTTCAAGAGCACCAGCGCGTGCATCCCAATACCCCACTTTAATGGTTTCATCTCGATACTGGGTATCTAAAAATGTATCACGTATTCGCTCTACCGTGCTGGCTTCTACTCCCATTCCTATTTGACCCGCAGTCCCAGTCTGATTCATCCCTGGGGCCGGATAAGCTGGGAACGTTTCTAAACTTACTCGCTGACGCGTATAGCCCGGCGTATTTGCATTAGATACGTTATGGCCAATCGTGTAAAGAGCCGCTTGTTGGGCATCCATTCCTCGTTTAGCCACCTGCAAACCATGAAATGTTGAACTCATTCTGCTTTCCTCCGTTCTTTATGCCTTCGAATTAAAAATAGAGTTGGACTGAAACGATCTATTATTTGTTTTTGTGTAATTGAACGAATCCTCTCGCTTCGATGGAACAAGAAGGTCTAGTTCGGTATGAATCAGCTGTAAAGACTGTGTGAGCAGCTGATTGTTTAAGTCATTTGCATACTTTATATCTTGAATGATATCTATTAGCTGTTTTTGAAAGGGTATCAAGATGGAGTATTCAGAGAATGAGCCTGCTATTTCTTCAATGGAGCGAGCAGTATGTCCGCTTTTTTCCATTGCTTCTATACGTTTTGTTTCCAGTGCAGAAATAGCAGCTATATGAGATTGCTCTTTTTGCAAAGAAGCCGTCAATGCCTTTACATCTTGTTTAATAATAAAATTCGTTTTCTCTTTAACAATGACATACAAACTTTTATGAAGCGTTACTTGTTTTTCTAGTATCGTTTGAATTTCTTGCACGTTCAATCAATGTCAGTCCTTTTATTTTTTATAGAAATCTACAATACTTTTAGCAATTTCTTTTCCGTTAATTTCGTATGTTCCGCTGTTAATTTGCTGTTTGAGCTTCTCCAATTTTTCAAGTCTTTCTGGAGATGGTTCATTTCCCTGAAGTTTCTTCGCCTCAGATGAAATATGAATCTGATCTTGTGGATTTTTTTTAGAGACCTGTTCTGTTTTTTCTGATTGTTTTTTGTACGGATTTATTCCAAATAAGTTCGATGGGTTAATTTTCATCTCTCTCACCTCTTTTTATATTTGTATCCGTTATCTCTATTCATTATATCGGAATTTCCACCTAAACCTTTAGCATCCGCAAGGAAGTTGAGACCATTTTCACAGTCCACCTTAAACATAGGTCTATAGATAGAGAGTCTGCAAACATTCAGCACACTTTTACTCTTTTTTCCTTTCGTTAGAACGATAGGTGGGACGCGTGGGCTCTTCATTTGAACGAATCATCTCACGATTATGCTTTTCTAACCCATGTTTAATTTCTTGAGAGCATGAATGGCAAAGTTTCCCTTCCCGAATCTGAGCGTTGCATTGCATGCATGGATAGCTTATATTTGGAAAGTTAGCTAACACTAAGCGACCTTGTCGAATAAATTGATGAATTAACAAATCTGAAACGCCCGTTTCTTTCATCACTTCGTAAGTCGTTGCTGTACGATTTGCTCTTTTCTTCAAGAATGAAGAAACACGTTGAAACAGAGCTTCTTCTTTGTCAAAACATGATTTACATATATTTATTGATCCAATTTTTACAAATAAATGACCGCATTCCCTGCAATTATCTAACGTTCCCATATTCGAAACTCCTCATTTGTTTTTTATTTTACTATCGGTCAAAGTTTTAAATTATACATCTTCATGCACGAATTAAAGTGAGCGAACGAACTGAACGTGCCCCAGCTTCCTGCAAACACTTTGCCGCTTGGCGCACGGTTGCTCCTGTTGTATAAATGTCATCAATCAAGAGAAATTCTTGATTCGTAACCATTGAGGAGTCGACTACTTTAAATTCCAGCCTTTCTGTCAGCCGACTTCGCCTATTTTTCTTTGATTGCTTTGTTCCTGAACAACGAACAAGAGGCATTTCTATTTTGTCACTGATCAGTTCAGCTAGTGCTAAAGATTGGTTAAACCCTCTTTCGTATAATCTCTCCTCCGTTAAAGGTACAGGAACTAGTATAGCTTTTGGATTACATTCTTTCTTATAGAACTTATACCACTGCTCCTTGAATGCTTGGATAATTTCATAGTCTCCTTGAAATTTAAAACGCTCTATTATGCTTTGCATAAAATCACTGTACGTATAAAGAGAACGGTTAAAAAAAGAAGCATCATTCCATTTCTGACAGTCCTTACATGTGTCTAGCTCATAATGAGAAGGAGCCAGGTCTGCAAGAGAGCGGCCGCATCCCCTGCAAACGCTACTGGTGATGATGGGACATCTTTGCAAGCAAACAGTGCAAATCCTATCCGTTGAAGAAGATTTTAACAATGACCTCCAATCGAAAGAAGAGACAAGAGGTTCAAAACAAATCAGACATATTGTCATCGATCAATCAGCCCTTCCTTATAAGCTAGAGCATTCATATGTTCAATATGTCCTTTTGCTTTTCGCATAGACAGAGATTGTCCATAATGAAAAAAGACCACGTCTCCCGTTGGAAATTGAGCACTCCTCCCCACCCTTCCTGAAATCTGCACAAGAGCACTTTCAGTAAAAATCGTTTCTTCTGCTCCCAATACTGCAACATCTATGTTGGGAACCGTTACGCCTCGCTCCAATATGGTTGTCGTTACTAAAATAACGAGCTGCCCTTCTCTAAATTTCATTACTTTTTCTTTTCGCTGGGAATCTTCAGCATGGACACCGTCTACCTTTTCGGTCAGCTTTCGAATCATGTCTGTGATCGGAGCAATCCACTTAATTTGCGGGACGAAGACAAAGCATTGTTTCCCTTCATCTATTCTTTTTTTTACCCATTTCTCAACATTAGCAGGCAAGGTATCTGTTTTTATTTTTTTCTTCCAATTGCCACACCATTCAAACCGAGGAACAGGAATAAGCATTCGGTGATAGCGGGCTGGAATTTTAACTACTTGTTTTTTTCCTTGCTCAACGTCTTTTTTTAATGATTCACTTGGAGTCGCTGTTAAATAAATCTTTGACGCAACGTGTTTAGCTGCTTTTGCAACAGCATAGTGCAGCATAGGCTCTGTTGAATACGGAAATGCATCTACTTCGTCAATAATCAGCACATCGAATGCTTGATAATAATGCAAAAGTTGATGAGTGGTGGAAATAATAAGAGAGGATTCATGAAAACGGTCTTCGCTGCCTCCATACATAGCCAGCACAGATATATCCGGAAATGCCGATTGAATTCTTGGCTTTAACTCAATAACCACGTCTGTTCTTGGAGTAGCAATACAGACTTTCTTTCCGCTGTTCAACGCGGATTCAATACCTTTAAATAAAATTTCCGTTTTTCCTGCTCCGCAAACAGCCCAAATTAACAGCTCTCCATCCTTTTTTATAGCTTGAATGAGTTCATTTGAAGCACGTTCTTGAGCTTTAGACAGCGTGCCTTTCCAATTCATCACGCTGCTTTTTGGCAGGACATTACTTGCTGGCCCTTCCCAGTTTATAAAGGGTGTGCATTCACTTACTTTGCCCATTACAATACATGCTCGGCAATAGTAGCAGTTCTGGTGACATCTACTGCATGGAAATGAAGCGAAATAAAAAGGGCTATCACTTCCACACCGGTTGCATCTATATCGATTTTCTTTTTGGGTTATTGCTTTTTGATAGGAAATATATCCGTTTAGGTAATGTTCATGAATGAGGGGTAAAGGATAGGGAGTCTGATTGAGTAGCAGCTGCTTTCCGCTTAAAGAGCGCTGAAGATCTAAAGAGTAAGGGTATGAAGGATTTAAAGGTGGAGTTCTCCACGTATCGATTTGAGAGAGAGGAAAAGCATCAGGACTAGGCACTTGAACGGGATCTAGCAGTTCTTGTTTAACAGTAAAAAGCATCTCTTCATTCCTTTCCATTTTTATCGTACACATCTATATACGCAAAAAAAGGTGTTTTTTCCTGCAAAAAAAACCAAATCAAATGATTTGGTTTTCGATTACTTTTTATACCAGCCTATACCGATGGCACCTTCACCTAAATGCGTGCCAATGACAGCCCCAAAATAAGAAAGGCTCCATTCAATATGAGGATATTCTTGTTCTAAGTCTCGTTGAATTTCTTTTGCTTCATTTTCACGATTAGAATGAATAACTACAGCTTTCATAGGTACGTTTTCTTTTGCATCTTCATCAAGAAGCTCGATAATTCGTTTTAATGCTCGCTTACGCGTACGAATTTTTTCAAACGGAACGATTTTTTTAGATTCAAAATGGAGCACGGGCTTCACTTGAAGAAGACTGCCAATAATAGCCTGAGCAGCATTTAGGCGACCTCCGCGCTGTAAGTGAGATAAATCATCTACCATAAAATACGCACGCATTGATAGTTTCATCTCTTCGAAACGCGCAATGATTTCGTCAGGATGTTTATTTAATCGGACCATCTCGGCTCCTTCAATCGCATAAAAGCCCTGAACCATACAGCTGATTTCTGAATCAAATACGTGCACATCAAAGTCTTCTACCATGCTACCTGCCGTCAAAGCACCCTGATACGTTCCGCTAATTCCACTAGATAACGTAATAACGATAGCAGCATCGAACTGATCTCGTTTTAACTGTTCAAACAACTCTACAAATTCTCCAATAGCAGGCTGAGAAGTGGTTGGAAGATTTTTTGCTTCTTTAATTTTTTCAAAATATTGATTTGCAGTCATATCTACTTCTTCACGATATGTTTCTTCACCAAAAATAACGCTTAGCGGTACCATATGTATATGATAGTTTGATCGAATTTCCTCTGATATATAGGCGGTACTATCTGTAATAATTGCTGTTTTCATAAGATAGGGATCCATCCTTTGTTATATAAAATAATTTGACTCTATTCTACAACATTTAGGATTAAAATGCATGTAACGAGAGGTTTACCTATTAGTAAAAGCTCCTTCACGTATACATATTAATTAACAAACCTTGAATTTCCCCTACCTGCTTGAGTAAATTTAAACTGTCTTTTTCTTTTTGAAGGATATCATTTGTCAAGTCAACTAGTTTCGTATCCACTTCTTTCACTAGCTTATATACTTTAGTCGTTCCTCTGTGGTTAAATCCTCTTTCTTCATGCAGTTCAAAACCATTTTTAACGACTTCGTTCATAAACTGCTTCACAAGCGTCTTGTATTTCCGCAAAGAATCAATAGTTTGACTTTTTACTAACTGCTTTCCCTGTTCTTCAATTTTATTTATCACTTGAGTTAAATGTTCATAGGTCAGTTCTTTTTGTTTCTTTACCATTACTCCTGTAAATGAAGCCGAACTACTTACTTCTTTTTCTCTAATGAGATTCACGGAAGAAGAAAGACCGTTAATTCGCTGTAACTCCACTATGTATCTCTCCTTTCTCTGTTAGTATACACTTCATTCAGTTTAGACTTTTAGATGTGCTTGCTTGATTAGCTGAAAAGTTTCGAGAGGCATCTGATGCGTGGATATGATGATTATCCTTTAGCTAAGAGTAATACGTATGTGCTGTTCATAAGAAGACAGCTTGTTTTTGCGGGGCGAAGAGGTAACTTTAGGCGTCTCTTTTAACACTTCATTCCAAGCGTTAGAAAGCATCTTCATCATTTGTTGAACTTCACATAAAATAAACGTATCTTTTTTTAAATTAGCCATAATTAATCTCTCAGACATATAGTTGTAAAGGGTATCTAACTGCTCTGCAATAATACCTGCTTGATATGTTAAGCCAATTCCTAGACGATATAAAATATCGTTGCACTGTTTAATTTTTTCATTCGCTGTAAAATAATCGCTGTGTTGAATTGCTCTAACAGCTTCATCAATATTTTGAATAAATTTTTCATACATCATAGCTGTTAGCTCTTGAGGAGATTTATGATAGATTAATTCTTCCGTTATAAAATTCAGCTTCATCACCTTCTTGCCTTCTTTAAATCCATTTTCTATGTGTTGCGCTATAACTCTTAAATTTTTAAAGTATACCAGTTGAGGTTTGAATAAATTCTTTTACGACCTCATATGTATCTGAATGTATTGAAGACCTTCCTTTACAAGAGCTTGCATCAAATGGATGGACATTGTTTTGAGGTATGGATGCTTTTGTCGAAAGTTGAAGGACGAGTAAATGCACAGAGGTATCACCCTTCGCCTTCCTAGAAGATATCTTCTTCCCTTAACTTATCGGTTGGTTTCCTCTCTCATTACACATGACTTTTTACCCACAATTTCAAAAAAAGTTATAAAAAGAAAAAAAAAGTCCGATATACCTAGTGGTATATCGGACTTTTGAACTTATCTTACTTCTACCCAACCGTTTTTGATTGCCACAACAACAGCTTGCGTGCGATCATTTACATTCATTTTTTGCAAAATATTACTCACATGGTTTTTAACGGTTTTTTCACTAATATATAATGCTTCTCCGATTCCTCGGTTACTTTTACCATCAGCCAACAATTGTAGCACTTCACACTCACGACGTGTTAACAAATGCAGTGGACGGCGAATCTCAATTGGTTCGTGCGGATAAGAAGACGACTGTCCTTGAGCTGCTAGTCGACGGTACTCTTTTACTAAACTATGTGTTACTTTAGGGTGTAAATATGAACCACCTTCTGCAACTACTTTCACCGCTTCAATTAACGCATCCGCATCCATTTCTTTTAGCAGATAGCCTCGTGCCCCTGTTTGCAAGGCATGAGTTACATATGTCTCATCATCATGAATAGATAAGATAATAACTTTAGCATCCGGATTTACTTCTACAAGCTTTTTCGTAGCTTCTACACCATTCACAGCCGGCATGTTAATATCCATGATTACAACATCAGGTTGATGTTCTTCTACAAGGTCAATAACTTCGCTACCGTCGTCACCTTCTGCAACTACTTCAAAATCTTTTTCGAAATCTAAAATTCTTTTTACTCCTTCACGGAATAATTGGTGATCGTCGATTATGATAATTCTTGTCTGCATGTTTGATTCCTCCCCAAATCGAACAACAAATGTTTTACTCTATATTGACCCCTATTTATATACATATCTCTGCCTTTTTAAGCGGCTATAATCGGTACTTTAATCATAACAAGCGTGCCTTGGTTAATTTTCGAATGAACAGAAATAGTCCCATCTAACAAATCAACACGCTCTTTCATTCCTATTAAGCCGAACGAATTCTCTTTTTTCTCTTCTTGATTAAAACCACAGCCGTCATCTTTGACCAGCAAAATAGCGTGCTCATTGTTGAACTCTATCTTCACCTGGATTTCCGTCGCGTCTGCATGTTTTAATGCGTTCGTTACAGCTTCTTGCACTAGACGAAACAGTGCTACTTCTAATTTTGAAGCAGTTCGCTTCTCTTGTCCAATGGAAATAAACGTAATCCGAGGCTTGCCTTCATTATAATCTTCGATTGTATCAAGATATTTACGCAGCGTCGGAATTAGACCTAAGTCGTCAAGTGCCATCGGTCTTAAATCATATATAATTCGACGTACTTCGTATAGGGCAGAACGAACCATTTTTCGTAAATCTCGAATTTCCTCCATTGCTTCTTTTGCACTACGTTCCCGGTAAATTCGGTCAATTAATTCTGATCTCATCATAACATTTGCAAGCATTTGAGCTGGGCCGTCATGAATCTCTCTTGACAAACGTTTCCGTTCCTCTTCCTGAGCTTCAATAATCCGAAAGCCAAAATACTCTTTTTGAATAGCATCTTCTACTATTTCCCCTACTTGTTTTAAGTCACTTGTTAAATAATTTAACACAACGGAAATTTGACCTACTAAGTGATCGGCACGTTTAATCGTTTCTTCCAATGTAAGCAAGCGTCTTTCTAGTTCATCTCGACGATTACGCAGCTGATATTCGCTTTGCTGATTCATCAGCAGCTTGGTTTGTAATTCGTGTGCTTTTTCATAAGCGTCTTTTACTTCAGGCTCTGAATAAATTTGAAAATGTCGGCTCACATCAGACAAACGCTTTCGAGCCAACCTTGCCTGAGTTTCTAATTTATCACCTTGCTCTATCGTCTCAAGAACTTTTCCTTTTAACACTTCTAACTCTTCTTTAATTTGCTGATATTCTTGTCTGGCATCTTCAGAAAGGCGATAGACTTCATTTTTACTATCTCCCACTGTGCCAATAATCTTCTCAAAAATTTCATCAAGTGCCTTGCTTGTTAATTTATGTTTCGACATTTACTCACCCCAAACTATACTCACATTCGGAGAAATGTCTATACGTTCATGCTATATATAGTATTCGTATGACCTATCTGAATTGTGAGGATAAGATCCATATTTTCTCCCTATCTGACTTTTTATATCCAAAAAGTAACGGTTGTTTTAGTACCCTCAAACTCGACATCAATCGACGCTTGACTCGCGTTATTTGAATAGATTACCATTTACGCTCACTCTTCAACAGTGACTAACTGCCTGTTTAAATCATTTCATTATTTAGCTATACAAGCCT
The DNA here is from genome assembly GCF_053345675.1 of Priestia sp. D51. Classification (NCBI taxonomy): domain Bacteria; kingdom Bacillati; phylum Bacillota; class Bacilli; order Caryophanales; family Bacillaceae; genus Priestia; species Priestia sp. D51. The sequence goes on from NZ_JBLTIR010000005.1 coordinate 192,013, forward strand.
GCACACTATTTTATTATAACGTATATTCTGTATGGCTTGTTTAAGTGATGTTGAATTTGATTAATTGATGTCTTTTCATAAACATTTTATACTAATAGCAAGTAAACAGTACGTAAATACCCGTTTTTCTTCTATTTATAACGCTAAGGAGGATTTTTTGATTGTTATCACAATATTATACCGTAAAACAAGAAGGTTCACATGAAATCACTATTCAAAAATCTAGATTCATTTGTCATATGAAACGTGTAACAACTGAGGAAGAAGCTCAGCAATTTATTCAAGACATTAAAAAACAGCACTGGAATGCTACTCATAACTGTTCAGCTTACCTAATTGGAGAACGAAATCAATTTCAAAAAGCAAACGATGATGGAGAACCAAGTGGAACAGCAGGCGTACCAATGTTAGAAGTGCTTAAAAAGAGAGGCTTAAAAGATACGGTAGTCGTCGTTACGCGCTATTTCGGAGGTATTAAATTGGGCGCAGGTGGATTGGTGCGCACGTATGGAAAATCCGTTTCCGAAGCGTTAAATGAATTAGGTACAGTCAAACGAACTCTCATGGCGGTTATGCATACAACCGTCGACTATACATGGCTTGGAAAATTAGAAAATGAGCTTCGCAGTTCCGTTTATCTATTAAAAGAAATCCACTACGCAGACATGGTGGAGATTGAAACATTTGTAGAGGAAGCTCAAACAGAAGCATTTACTGAATGGATGACCGAGCTAACAAACGGCCAAGCAGATATTCGAGCAGGTGAGACGACTTATTTAGAAGAAGATGTAGAATGAATTATTTACTCTTATTAAAAAACATTGTACAATTGATAAATAGCGCAACTATTCTGATGGTTGCGCTACTTGTCAATGATTAAAAACCTCGTAAAGACGCATAGCTTTGACGAGTTTGATTCATACATTCCAATTTATAACACATACTAAGTGTCACAATAAGTGTTCGAATATACGAATAAAAGGAGAAACCGTATGGCTCAATATAGACGTTTTCAAAAAAGAGTAAACAAACGGAAAAGAAAACGAAGGCTTTTTACATTTTTTCTGTTACCTATCCTTATTTTAGGGCTTTCTGCAACCGCTTATGGCTCTTATTTATTTGTTAAGGCTAAAACAGTAGCTTCTGATTCTTATGAAGGACTTGGAGATCGCGATAACTCTCCTATGCGTGATCGTAAAATCGATCCCAAAAAAGATGATATATCCATTTTATTTATGGGCGTAGATGACAGTGAAACCAGGAAGTTCGGAAAATCAGCCCGTACAGATGCTTTGATTTTGGCGACCTTTAACGAAACAAATAAAACCGTAAAGCTTGTAAGCATACCTCGAGATTCGCGGGTTTATATACCTGAAGTGAACAAAAAAGATAAAATTACGCATGCGCATGCGTACGGAGGTCCAAAAGCAACTGTAGAAACGGTAGAACAGCTGTTTAATGTCCCTGTTGATTACTATGTTAAAGTGAATTTTAAAGCTTTCACAGACATTGTAGACTCACTTGGGGGAATCGATTTTGATGTACCTTATGCGATGAGTGAAAAGGACTCAAAAGATCGTCATAATGCTATTGTCTTAAAACCAGGAAACCAACATTTAAATGGTGAAGAAGCGTTAGCTGTTGCTCGAACACGAAAACAAGACAACGATATTGAGCGAGGAAAAAGACAGCAGCAGTTGATCGAAGCCATGATTAAAAAAACTGCTTCCATTGGATCACTTAATAAATATGGCAATCTTATCGAAGCTGTTGGCGATAATATGAAAACGAATTTAATGTTCGGTGAAATGCTTTCGTTTTATGATTACGCTTCAAAAAAAGTAGACATCGAAACCATTAACTTAGACGGTAGCGATGAAAAAATTAACGGCGTTTACTACTTCAAACTAGACAATGATTCAGTGGAAAAAGTAAGTGAAAAGCTCCGCAAGCATTTAGGCATTGAATCAACTTCAGATACAACAGAATAATTAAAAAGACCTCTTGGATATCCAAGAGGTCTTTTTAATTAATTTTTTAAACGAAGCCCACGAACCATGTTAAGAATTGGCCTATATGTCTTATCAACTAATCCTATTTTTTCAACGATAATTTCAATCGCCACAAGGAGGATAGCTAGTACAAGAAAAGACCCCCACATTGTTTGTACCTTTGAAAAGATAACTGCCGCTAAGCCAAATATCGCACTCATTCCATAAATAATTAAAACCGTTTGTCTATGGCTGTACCCTAAGCGCAACAAGCAATGATGCAAATGAGATTTATCAGGAGCCGATAGCGGTTGATTTTTTACGATTCGGCGAATAATAGCAAAGAACGTATCTGAAATTGGTACCCCTAAAATAATAACTGGAACAATGAAGGAAATAACCGCTACATTTTTAAATCCTAACAGAGACAATACAGAAATCATATAGCCTAAAAATAGTGCTCCTGTATCGCCCATGAAAATCTTAGCGGGGTGAAAGTTGTAAAACAAAAATCCAAGCGTACTTCCCAATACGATGAAACCCATGCTTGTCACAAACACATTACCCATCATAATAGCCATACCAGAGATGGTAATCAATACAATAGAGGAAACGCCGGCAGCTAATCCATCCAATCCATCAATTAAATTAATAGCATTGGTAATTCCTACAATCCATAATACCGTAATTGGAATACTTAACATTCCGAATTCTAATTTTCCGCCAAACGGCAAGTTAATGAAGTCAATTTGGACTCCACCGTATACAACAACAATTAATGTCGCTACTAGCTGACCGCCTAATTTGATTTTAGCGGATAGCTCAATCATATCATCTAAGACACCGGTAATGATGATAATGATGCTTCCGATTAAAATCGGCAGCGCATATTTACTGTCAGGCTGTAAAACGAGGTATCCAATAAGAAAACTAAAAAATATCGCCAAACCTCCAAGGCGAGGCATAATTTTTTGATGAACTTTTCGTTGATTTGGTTTATCCGTTGCACCTATTTTAAACGCCAGCTTCTTAACCAGCGGAGTGATCAGAATAGATGTAATAAAACAAATAAACAAGGTCAAATATAGCATGGAGACCCTCCTCAGGTTTATGTTAACCAAAACCATAAAAAATGTATCCAACTTTATATAATTGGATAGTATTTCAAATTGCGTATAACAATAATTACTTACTTATTCCCAAAATGGATTATATCACAATGATTCTACTACTTAAATAGAAATTTATTCTCAAAAATTAGCACATTTACAAACTATTAATAGAAAAGAACTGTATTTTTTGGTGTATAAACAGCTGATTTACTTTATTCTTATGTGGTTATTTTATGTAGAACATTTTCTTTACTATATTTTATTAAAATATAAGCGAACTCCCCCCTTTTCGTCTAATTTATTCGTCATCTTTAACTCTTTTTCCTTTTTATTAAGCATATTTAAACCTTTATTTTTATTTCACATGGCCCCACTCATTATATGAACAAACTTTTGACCTATGCATGTCCACTACTTCAAACCACATTCGCTGAATCGTTGTCCTTATCTTATATCATTTAAAAGTTAAAATATAGTGAAATGGACAGAGATAAAATTAAACAAAAAAAGGAATTTTATCAAAAAAAATGAAACTTTTTTTGATACGGTTCGTAATACATAGTAGAAACAGTATCATTCATCTTACATAAAGGGGGTGTTGAATGAACTATGTTTGGTCTATCTGTTCAAACAGTGTATTTGTATGGATTAATTATCTGCGGAAGTCTCACCTTCTTATACATTTTATTTAGCGATTTGTTAGATGGATTATCTGAAGCGATACCTTTTTTTAACCCCACTCTTCTTTTTTCTTTTTTAACATTCTTTAGTGCCAGTGGATATTTGTTCACCTATACGTCATTGCAAAATTATTGGATTATTTCGATTTCCGCTCTTATTGCCCTTCTACTCGTTATTTTGCTCAACGTTTTCGTATTGATTCCTTTATCATCGGCTGAAGAGTCTCTTGCTTTTACTGAAGATTCGTTAAAAGGAAGACTTGGTACCATTATTACTTCTGTTCCTGCAGATGGTTATGGAGAAGTATTTATCGAAGGGGTTAGCGGCACGATCTCCAAACCCGCTGCCAGCTTTAAAAACACTGCTATACCTTTAGGCAGCAAAGTGCTTGTGGTAGATATACAAAGGGGCAACGCACTCGTTGTGATTTACGAAGAAGTTATGACCAATCACTCATTATAAATAGTATTAGGGGGAGTTTTATGTTTTCAACACCTATATTAGTTGTCGTTGGAATTGTTGTTTTTTTATTAATTGCGCTGATTGCCGTATTTATTACAAAATACCGTACAGCAGGTCCAGATGAAGCGTTAATTGTAACAGGGAGCTATCTCGGAAATAAAAACGTGCACGTCGATGAATCCGGAAACCGCATTAAAATTGTTCGCGGCGGCGGTACGTTTGTGCTGCCAGTTTTTCAGCAGGCTGAGCCTCTGAGCTTGTTGTCAAGCAAACTGGAAGTATCTACACCTGAAGTATATACAGAACAAGGTGTTCCAGTTATGGCTGATGGGGTATCAATCATCAAAATTGGAGGTTCTATTTCAGAAATCGCAACGGCCGCTGAGCAGTTTTTGGGCAAAGCAAAAGAAGATCGTGAAACCGAAGCTAGAGAAGTCTTAGAAGGTCACCTTCGTTCGATTCTTGGTTCTATGACGGTCGAAGAAATTTATAAAAACCGTGAAAAATTCTCTCAAGAAGTACAGCGCGTAGCTTCACAAGATCTAGCTAAAATGGGATTAATTATTGTATCGTTTACAATTAAAGACGTTCGGGATAAGAACGGCTATCTAGAATCGCTAGGGAAGCCTCGTATTGCTCAAGTTAAGCGAGATGCTGACATTGCAACAGCGGAAGCTGAAAAAGAAACAAGAATCAAGCGTGCCGAGGCTCATAAAGATGCCCAAAAAGCGGAGCTTGAGCGAAATACAGAAATCGCGGAAGCTGAAAAAATGAATCAATTAAAAACCGCTGAATATCGTCGCGAACAAGATATTGCCAAAGCTCGTGCTGACCAAGCGTATGATCTAGAAACAGCTCGCGCGAAACAAGATGTAACAGAACAAGAAATGCAAATCCGCATTATTGAACGTCAGAAACAAATTGAATTAGAAGAAAAAGAAATTCTTCGTCGTGAGCGTCAATACGATTCTGAAGTAAAAAAGAAAGCAGATGCAGATCGTTACTCTGTTGAGCAATCCGCAGAAGCTGAAAAAGCAAAACAGCTTGCGGAAGCTGACGCCAACAAATATCGAATTGAAGCAATGGCTAAAGCTGAAGCTGAACGCGTTCGAATTGATGGTTTAGCAAAAGCTGACGCTCAGCGTGCCCAAGGTGAATCTGAAGCTGAGATTATCCGCTTAAAAGGTTTAGCAGAAGCAGAGGCTAAACAAAAAGTTGCGGAAGCATTCGAGCAGTTTGGTCAAGCGGCTATTTTAGATATGATTATCAAAATGCTTCCTGAATATGCAAAACAAGTTGCAAGTCCTTTAGCAAATATCGATAAAATTACGGTTGTGGATACAGGAAGCAACGGTGAAAACAGCGGAGCTAATAAAGTGACTGGTTATGCAACAAACTTAATGTCTTCTCTTCAAGAATCGCTGAAAGCATCCTCAGGTATAGATGTAAAGGAATTGATTGAGAACTTTTCTGGAAAAGGAAATGTGCGCCAGAGCTTGCACGAACTAACGGATGAAATCAAGCAACAAAACAAAAAAGAAGATATCTAAAAATAAAAAGCATGCGGATATCATCCGCATGCTTTTTTAACCTCTTAACACTCGAAGAAGAAACCTAGGCAATTCTAACTGACGCTTCCATCTCCATGGTTCTTTTAATAGTCGATAAAGCCACTCTAAACCAAATTTTTGAAAAACAGCCGGTGCCCGGTTCAATCGTCCTGAAATAACATCAAACGAGCCGCCTACGCCTTGATAAACAGAAGGATTGAGTTTTTCTTTATGAGCAATAATCCAATTTTCTTGCGCTGGACTGCCTAAAGCGACAAACACAATTTCTGCTCCTGAATCATTAATCGTACGTTCAATGACTTCTTCATTTTTTTCATAGCCATTTAATGTTCCAACAATTAAAATCCCTGGAAACATCTCTTCCAATTTAGCTTTGGCTTCATCTGCAATGCCGGGCTTGGCTCCGTATAAAAAAATTCTTTTACCGTTATTAGTTGCTTCTTTGCACAGCTTCAGCATCATATCAATACCCGTTACACGCTCACGAATACGTCCCTTTTTGAGCTTTGAAGCTAAAATCACACCGATTCCATCTGGAATTTGATAAGTCGCTTGATTTAACAGTGACTTTAGTTCCTGATCTTCTTGTGCTTTCATAATTTTTTCAGGATTGATTGCTACAATAAATGATTTTCGGCCTTTATCTATATCCTGAAGTAACTTTGCCGCTAGCTCATCGTACGTGTCGCTACAAACGTCTATTCCTAAGATGTTTTCCTTCATTAAATCACCCGTATGTTGATTTTTTAGTTTTTTACAAACGAAAGACAGGCTGTTCAGCCCGTCTTTTTATAAAGTAGAAACTTTTGAATCACCAAGTAACACTACGTCAAAGCCTGCTGCTTTCCATTGATCACGCTGAATGCAGTTTTTCGTATCAAAAATAATCTTTGTACGCATATGATTTTCAACAGCTGATGGAAGAAGCTCTTTGAACTCATTATGATCTGTTAAAATAAGAATCACATCTGCATGTGCAACAGCTTCATCCAAACTTTGCGTCTGACGTTCGATTTTATTCTCTTTGATATGAGGATCAAATGCTGTGTAATCAACACCTAGCTTTTCTAAGTGATGAAGCACATCCGTTGATGGACTTTCACGCATATCATCAATATTTCCTTTAAAAGCTAAACCTAAAACAGCTACACGTCCATGTTGAATGCCCTTCTCATCTAGTAGGCTTTTCGTTTTTAATGCTGTATATTCAGGCATTGAATCATTTGTCTGACGAGAAAGAGAAATAATTTTCGCAAGTTCTGGCTGAAGCTCCGTTAAGAACCAAGGGTCAACAGCAATACAGTGGCCGCCTACACCAGGACCTGGTAAATGGATGTTTACACGTGGATGATAGTTCGCTAACTTAATCGCTTCCCACGCATTTACACCAATTTTTTCACTGATTTTTGCCAGCTCATTTGCAAAGGCAATGTTCACATCACGATATGTGTTTTCAATTACTTTCACCATTTCAGCTGTTGTAGCATCCGTTACGTGAATATTTCCTTTTACAAATGTTTTATAAAGCTCAACAGTCAAGCGACTGGACTCTTCGTTAATACCACCGACAATACGGTCATTATTTACTAGTTCCTCAAATACTTTTCCTGGAATAACACGTTCAGGTGAGTGAGAAACAAATAACTCACTGCCTAATTCTAAACCAGTTTCTTTTAGCACAGGTAGCATAACGTCTTCTACTGTACGCGGAGGAACTGTGGATTCTAAAATAACTAAATTTCCTTTACGAACGTAAGGAACAATTGATTTTGTCGCTTCTCGAACATAGTTCAAGTTTGCCGTTTTATCTTCATTAATTGGTGATGGTACAGCAATAATAAAAATATCCGCCTCTTCAGCTGTTGTGCCTACCGTAAAGTGGCCGTTGTCAACTGCTGATTCTAAACGTTCTTGTAAGCCATTTTCTTCTATATGAAGTTGCTTATTTTTAATTAATTCTACTGCTTTTTCATTTACGTCAACACCATGTACATATAAGCCGTGATTGGCAAACATAACAGCTGTCGGTAAACCTATATATCCTAAACCAACTACACACAATTTCTTTGTCATTGCAGAAAATCTCCTTTATATGACATGCTTAATAAATAAAACCTATCTGATATTATATCGAAAAATGTCATTTCATGATAGCATTTATATAAAAACATGAAATAATTTCTTTTACTTATTATTATGTAACATTTTATGAGAATTCATCAATAAACGATATAACCATCTTTTGTACAACGGGCTCTAACCCAAAAGAACTATTGAAAATCTCCATGATTCCCAATAGTTCTCCTAGTAAATCTATTTTTACATATGCCCTTCTTTTTCGACAATTTCTCTAAAATAGCTCACTAACTCTTCTCGCAGCGGTTCTCTTTGTAAGGCTAAATCAATTGTTGCTTTAATGAATCCAAATTTATCTCCAACATCATAACGTTTTCCTTCGAAATAATAAGCAAGAACACGTTGAAATTCATTCAGACGTAAAATAGCATCTGTTAATTGAATTTCTCCACCTGCACCAATCTCTTCTCTGCTTAAGATATCAAAAATTTCCGGTGTTAAAATATAGCGCCCCATAATTGCATAGCCTGAAGGGGCATCTTCTGGATTCGGTTTTTCAACGAGCGTTTCTACGTCTAATAATCCTTTTTCAAGAGGCTCTCCTTTAGGGCCTACAATTCCGTACTTTGAGGTTTCTTTCCTAGGCACCTCCTGTACACCAACTACAGCGCATTCATATTTTTCGTATACGTCCATTAACTGTTTCAAACAAGGTGTTTCTGATTGAACTACATCATCCCCTAGCATAACAGCAAACGGTTCATCTCCGATAAAACTTCTTGCACAGTGAATGGCATGACCTAATCCTTTAGGTTCCTTTTGACGAATGTAGTGAACATTAGCCAAATTCGAAATCCCCTGCACTTCTTCAAGCATGTCCCACTTTTCCTTTGCCGCTAATGTTTCTTCTAGCTCATATGATTTATCAAAATGATCCTCGATTGCTCGTTTTCCGCGACCGCTTACAATTAAAATATCTTCAATACCTGATGCTACTGCTTCTTCCACAATGTATTGAATCGTTGGTTTATCTACAATTGGCAGCATTTCTTTAGGCTGTGCTTTTGTAGCCGGCAAAAAGCGTGTCCCTAATCCAGCTGCTGGAATAATAGCTTTACGAATTTTCACTTACTTTTCCTCCTGTCAATGTCAATCGTGCTTATTGGTTATAGTATAGTAAGTCTTCGATTGAGTATGTACACAAAGTCATGTTGAATCCATTTCTTTTTATAAAGAGTCATGTTGGATTCTGCTTTATCATAACAAAAGATTTTGTATAATTCTATTTTTATCATTTATAATGAAAAGAAAATTAATCACTTATAAATATAATTTTATGTTCCACTTATGTATAGAAAGGAATGGGATTATGAGTTCGTTTTCAGATCACTTACAGCACCAATTTATACATCATTTCCCGTACAGTGATGCACGCTATCGTACAAATGCCCAAGCAGGACTAGACCTTTACCGTACCCATTCATTCTTCATTTTGCACAATGATGAACAGATATTAAACGTTAAAATCGATTCGTTTTATGTTGAACTAAACAAACAGCTGCTCCCTGAAAGTACCTGTTCTTGTCAGCATAACGGATTTTGTGAACACTGCTTTGCAGCGTTTTTTTATATGTATTCATTAATAGAACCGCTTTCGCCCCTATTCAAAGAATGGCGAAACCATGAGAAAGAAGCTTTGACTATGCTATCTGCCAAACAAGTGTTAAAAAAACCCAAGGCAACTTTTCAAGAGTGGAGACAAACTTTTGAGGAGCAGTATACGCTTTTTATGCAGGGGCGGAACGAAAATGACCGGTCCATTTATCATGAATATTATCAGTACTATTACCGTTCTTTAGTGAAAAAAGCTCCTGAGCATCCATTGCTTTATGCTTTATTTTGTATCTATGGAGCGGTTCATACATTTTATAAACTATCAGCTCAATTACAGGCACATCAGCTTTCTACTAACATCGAGGAATCATTCGTATATAGTCACGTCTACAAAATAACAAATGAAATTTATGCTACCGCTGATTCATTAAAGCAAACGAAATACGATCGGGATGCATTATCTATTATAGAGGACAGCATCCCATACATCCGAGAATTATTGCATAATGATATACCTTTACAATATGAGCGTATTGAAATTTATCGCGTTATTTGGCAAAAAGTCTTCACGTTAGAAAGATGGCGAAAAAATGAGGAACGCGAATTAAAAGCCAAGCATGGTTCTTTTATAAATAATACAGCTCTTTCCTATCTTTTATTTCTTCAAGAAAAAGATAGAGAAGCAAAAGAACGTTTGAGCGATGGAACATTACAAATGATTCCCTATCTTATCCCTTGGTTAAATGATTTATTGCACGAAAAAGAAACTGACCGCTTTGCTCAGTGGGGCTCTTATATAATGACCTATATAGGAGATTACGTACGCACCGTTCCAACTACTTATCAAGGAAGCCGAAATATGGTCTCCATGATTGTAAATTTATTTCAGCACTATAAAGACTTAACGAACGAGCAAACTTTGTATACTGAAGCATTGCAAACATTACTTCCCTATAGTTTTATTGAATACAGTGATTTTCTATATGCTTCTAACCAATTAAAAAAATGGGTTGAATTACAGGTGCTTCTTCAATATGACAGCATCAAATATGACGAACAAACGATAGAGGCCTTAAAACAAAAAGATGAAAAGCTGGTTATTCCTCTTTATCATCAAATGATTTCAAAGCTGATTTATGAAAAAAAGAAAAGCAGTTATCAAGAAGCCTATATCTACTTACAAGAATTAAAAAGACTTTATCTACAAATGAATCGCTCTCTACTATGGGAACATTATATAGAAGAATTAGCGATAAAAACGAAGAAACAGCGCGCATTTCAACAACTATTAGAAAAAGGAGATTTACTGAATGTTTGATTTGTTTCATTTAACACTTGAAGTCGAACCTGTACACGATGACTTTTTTCTCTACTGTGTATCACCTAGCGGCCAAATTTTGCTCCCTGATACATGGAAAGATGCGCTGTTTCTGTGGCATGAACAGACCTATTACGGAAGTGAAGCTACACAGGTTGAGATTAATGGAAAAAAAGGAATTCTTCTTTCTGCATGGCAAATGTTCACTTTCATACAATCACCTATTCAACAGCATGTGTTGAAACCGGCTTTGTCCGCTTCAGCGGAAGATTATCAGCAAATTGCAGTCGATATGACAAAGAAGATTATCCAAGGGAAATTTCATTCTCTTCCTTTAAAAAAACAAATGACTGGATCGCTTTCACAAGCTGATGAGCAAGAGTGGCGAGCACAAATTAAAGAGAGCCTATTAAAAAAAGAAGGAAAAGACTTTTTAATAAGCATAGGAGGCGAGAGCTATAATCCTCCCTTTGACCTTTCATTGCGTGTTGTAGAGCCAACGACCGATGGAGATGTATGGACGGCTGAAACATTTGTGATTCCCCACGATGAAGCCAAAGAACCTTTTATACTGGGAAGAACACTTCCTAAAGAGTGGAATCACTACGAATCATATATCGCTTACGAACACGAACGATGGAAAGCATTGGCTCCTACTTTATACCAAAAAGGAGCGTTTATTCAGTCTGTCCTAACAGATGAGGAAGTATGGGAATTTCTAACTCAAGATAGTGCAGCATTAATTGAACAAGGTGTCTCTATCCATTTGCCAAGCTGGTGGGAATCATTAAAAAAAGCCACCATAAAAGTATCTGGCGCTATAGAAAATACTTCATCTGCATTGTTTGGTAAACAAGCTATCAGCAGCTTCCGCTGGTCATTTTCTATTGGCGATCAAACTTTTTCAGAAGAAGAGTTTCGGAAATTAGTCGAACAAAAACGCCGATTATTATCTATTAACGGACAGTGGATTCAACTGGATTCTAGATTAATTAAACAAGCGCAGAAAATTGTTAAAGAAGCTAGTAAAAAAGGCGTCTCAATTCATGAAATTTTAAAAACGAAGCTAACCTACATGGCAGACAGTAAAACTGATGAAGAAGAGGTAAAAGTTGAATTCCAACTCCCCGCTTCCTTTCAATCATTTATTACATCCTTAACGGATTTAGAACGGCTGCCGGAAGTGCTGCCTCCCTCTGAATTTAAAGGGATATTAAGACCTTATCAGCAGCAAGGCTTGAATTGGCTCATGTTTTTGAGAAAGTTTAACTTAGGAGGATGTCTAGCAGATGACATGGGGCTAGGTAAAACCATTCAATTAATTAGTTATTTAACAAACATTCATCAGTTACATAGCTTTCCTTCTCTTATCGTTTGCCCAACTTCTTTAATTGGAAACTGGGAAAAAGAATTACAGAAATTTGCCCCTTCTCTTCGTGTTCATGTTCATTACGGGCCGAAAAGAACCGGCGGAGATGCATTTGAGAAGATATGTGAAAGTACTGACGTGGTGATTACGACTTATCAAGTTGCCCTTTTGGATGTCGAATTGTTGAAAGGGTTTATATGGAACAGCATTTCCTTAGACGAAGCGCAACATGTTAAAAACCCGCAGACTAAACAGGCGAGAGCCATTCGTCAGCTGCAAGGAAGACACAAAATTGCGCTTACTGGAACTCCAATTGAAAACCGTCTGCTGGAACTATGGTCATTATTTGAATTCATCAATCCCGGTTACTTAGGAACAATCAATTCATTTAAAAACCGATTTGTAGCCGGCATTGAAAAAGGCGAGAAACCTGAACGAACTGTTGAGCTTAAAGCACTCATTCAACCTTTCTTATTGAGAAGAACAAAACAAGATAAAAGCATCGCCCGCTCACTGCCTGATAAACAAGAACAAAAAGAATATATCCCGCTGACAGCGGAACAAGCTTCACTTTACCAGGAGCTAGTTCAAGAAATGCTTCAAGAAACAGAGGAAAAAACAGGATTTGAACGAAAAGGCATGATTTTGCAAACACTAAATAAGCTAAAATTATTATGCAATCATCCAGCTTTGTACTTAAAGGAAAGTGCAGCTAAACAAACGGTACGGCGATCTCATAAAAGTGAAAAAATTATTGAACTCGTAGAGAGCATTCGCACACAGCAAGAAAGCTGTTTAATCTTTACTCAGTATATTGAAACAGGACTCATGCTACAACGAACCTTAGAAAAAGAAATCAACGAGCCGGTTTTATTCCTTCACGGAAGTTTGTCAAAAGAGCAAAGAGATGAAATGGTTGCTCAATTTCAAGCAAGGAAAAAAGCCATCTTTATCCTTTCTCTTCGCGCAGGTGGAACTGGATTGAATTTAACAGCTGCAAATCACGTTATTCATTTTGACCGATGGTGGAACCCAGCCGTTGAAAACCAGGCAACCGATCGGGCCCATCGCATTGGTCAGAATAAATTTGTTCATGTTCATAAATTCATTACAAGAGGAACGATTGAAGAAAAAATTGATGAAGTGATCAATCAAAAACAACATCTCAACAATGAACTCATCCAAGGAGATCAATGGGTAACAGAACTTTCGAATAAAGAGCTACAAGAGCTTCTTGCTTACAGAAATGAATAAGAAAAATTATAAAATGTGTTACACCGTTACCAAAAAGAGGACTTTTTTACTTGTCCTCTTTTTTTATTAGATCATTCGACACAAAAAAATAAGTGTAAATCGTTCTTCAACTACTGATAAAGATACAAAAAACGCGATAAATATCGTTTTTTGAATAAAAAGGTATTTTTATAGCGAAAAAGACCCTTTACTTTCTCTTTAAATTCCAGCATATTTATACATATAATATTTTTGTAATTTAATAGACATATTGGAAAAATAAACACGAAACATTTACATAATTAGGGGGATTTATTAATGAAAAAAAGGCAGCTCGCTTTATCTCTAGGCGCCATTGTTGGCGGGACATTCTTATATCAAGCTTCAGCTGAAGCATCTGCTTCAACTGTTCAAGTGAAAGCTGGAGATACACTTTGGTCGTTATCTACTAAATATCATACAACGGTAGAAGCTTTAAAAAGCGTAAATAAGTTATCTTCAAATACAATTCACATAGGACAAACGTTATCGATTCCTTCTGCTTCAACCTCTCAACCATCTAATAAGGAAGAAAAGCCTTCAGCTACTGCTACTGGTTCAACCTATAAAGTTCAAAGCGGCGATACCCTTTGGAAAGTGGCTACTCGTTTTAATATGAGCGTAGAAGAATTAAAACGTTTGAACACTCTTTCTTCCAACATCATTTATATTAACCAAACGTTAAAAGTAAATGGAAGCAACAGCGCATCGACTCCAACTACGAGTAAACCAGCAGAAACTCCTTCTAAGGATGCAAACGGAACTTACAAAGTTCAGCGTGGAGATAGCCTGTCTAAAATAGCTTCGGCATTTCACATGAGCGTCAGCGAATTAAAACAAATAAATGGATTAACGTCTAATACGATTTATGTAAATCAACAATTAAAGGTATCAAAAAGCGCCCAAACAACTACGCCAACAACAAAACCAAGTACATCAACACCTTCAACTTCTAGCGGAACATTAAATGTATCGCAAATGATTTCAGATGCAAAACGTTATATGGGTGTTCCTTACAAATGGGGTGGCACAACTCCTTCTGGTTTCGACTGCAGCGGATTCATTTATTACGTAATGAAACAACAAATTTCTACAACGCGCTATACGACGGCTGGTTATTGGAGTGTATCAACACCCGTAAGTAATCCACAGCCTGGTGACCTAGTGTTTTTTAATACATATTCTAGCGGCCCTACACATATGGGCATTTACCTTGGTAATCGTCAATTTATTCATGCTGGATCTTCTACCGGTGTAACCATTGCAAGCTTAGATAACAGCTACTGGAGCAAGCGCTACTTAGGTGCAAAAAGGTTTGCTAAATAACTGATAGAAGCTGAGACAAGAGTATGTTAGCTGAAGGAAGATCCGAATGAGTTTGATTCTTGATGGAGAATCAAACTCGTTCGGATCTTTTCATTAAAAAAACCGTTAAATAATTTAACGGCTGAAATAGAGGAATAATTCGGGGATAGCGAATACTTTAATTTTCTCTCTTGAGAATATAGAAAGAGCCTTGCTCTTAAGGAGGATCTATCTTCTATTATGATAGATAAGGGGAATTAAAACCTTAGCTGAACTAATCACCCCCTTTCATACTAGATCACTTTATTCTTCTTGTTGATTTGAACCAAATGAAGAAGAATCAGATGGCTTTCCACTTAAAAATTTAACCGCATCAGCCACAACGTCGGTCATATATACTCGTTGCTGAAGATTATTTTCAAATGTGCGCGTTTGTACACGCCCTACCACACCTACAACCGCTCCTTTATCACAGTAAGCAGCTGTATTTTCTGCATTTTTTCTCCACAGAGTAATGTTGACAAAATCAGCATCATATTCACCTTCAACATTTCGAAACGTTCGATTAATTGCTAACGTAATAGTAGATACGGCAATCCCTTCATGGGTATATCGAAGCTCCGGCTTTTTTGTCAGTCTTCCTACAAGAACAATATGGTTAATCATAGTCTACCACTCCAACTGATTGAATAATGGGAATCTTTAAGCTCATTCATGTTATAATATGGATAACCTACTATTTACGTAAAGGAGGAAACATCAATGAAAACATTTAAACTTGTGTCATTTCAATTGGTTGATAATCAAGAAAAGCGTCAGTCTGTCTCACTAACTAATGGCCTTATTATTAATAAAGAAGACGGCGAAAATAACTGGATTTTAGAAGCAGTTATCGATAAGAAATGGTACGATGAATTTCATGTTTTGTTGAAAGATAAACAAAAAGTGACGGTAGAAGCTAAAATTACGAAAGAAACAAATGATCCAGCTACCTTTATAGCTACCGTGGCTTCCATTACTTCAATTGGTGAAAATCGTATTAGTTTGTTGATGAAAGGTGTTTTAAAAGAACGGAGACTTCATTATGCTGAAATGCTCTTAGAGGATTTAATTAACCAAGGGTTATCAGGTCAAGATTTACTTCAACAGTTCAAACTGCAGCTTCGAAACAGACCGGTAAAAAGTACATCTAAAAAATAAGTCAAGTCATCTCAAGGTGTCTGGATTTAAAAGAGAGGATTATTGTTTGAGGTCTTTTTCGTTGGTCCATGAGAAGGGTAAAGAAAAGAGAACTCACTGGAGAGGTACCTTTCTTTTTTTCCTAAAAATAAATGTGCATGACTAGAACGTTTGAAGCGATTATCTCTTATGCGAGCACCTTGCCTTTTCAAATAAAAATTTGTCATTTTTTCACTCCTTTTTCTTTGTAATTCGTATATTAATGCATTTTTCCCCGTTATTCAACCATTTTTTTCAATATACCGAACAAAAAATAGGATTTTTTTACTATAAAAACCTCTATTTTTGTTCTTTTTTTTATATCCATGCAGAAAAATGAATCTTTTTAGAGAAAAAAAAAGAAATAAAAACAGGTTTTATTCCCTCTATTGCAGAAAGTAAAGTGTATATGTTTCATATTGTGCAAATTAAGCATGTTACAAAGAACATGAACTACATTCGAACAATAAGACATATACTTATCTTTACGAAATCAGGTGATGCATATGAAAGATTTTGGAGAAAGAATTAAACATTTCAGACTAAAAGGAGGATTTTCACAAGAAGAATTAGCAAATCAGTTGAATGTTTCTCGTACAACTATTTCAAAATGGGAATGTTCGAAACAAACGCCTTCCATTTTTGATTTTCTATCTCTATGTAATTGTTTTCAAATTACGCTCGACCAACTTATTGAGCCTTCCTCTTATAAACAAGATTATTTACATGACTTCCAACTTCTTTACTTAACAAGAAAACGTGAATCGGATTCACAGGAAAATACCATTTTAACCCTCATAGATAAACAGCCCTTATTAAAACATGTGCTCTTACAATTTTCATCTCTGTCACCAACTCTTCAAAAAGAGTTGCTAACGGATATTATACCTTTATTAAAGAAACTTTTTTCTGCTTTGCAGCGCCAATAAAAAAAGCTGCATCAGCAGCTCTTATGTACTATTCTTTTTTATCGCCTAAAGCAAACATAATATCTGTTTCGCAGACTAACTCTCCATCTACAGTTGCGATACCTTTTCCTTTACCAATAGATCCACGCGCACGTACAATTTCAACCTCTAAACGCAGTTGATCACCAGGTCTTACTTGCTTTTTAAAACGGCAGTTGTCAATGCCTGCAAAAAATGCTAAACGTCCTTGATTTTCCTCTTTTTTTAGCATAGCTACTGCTCCTACCTGAGCCAAAGCTTCTACAATTAAAACCCCTGGCATCACAGGATAGTCAGGGAAATGCCCGTTAAAAAATTCTTCATTGGCAGATACGTTTTTTAAACCAACTGCTTTCTTTCCTTCTTCCACTTCTAAAATACGATCGACCAATAAAAATGGATATCGGTGTGGAATAATTTCTTTAATTTGTTCAATATCAAGCATAAATAAGTCTCCTTTCAAACCGCATGTAACATACGATACTATTATCAATATACAGAATGCTCAATTGAGAAGCAACTACTTGCTTAAGCTCTGATTCCATTCACCAAGCCCATCATTTGGTCTGCAATTGAAATAGAGCGGGAATTAAACTGATACGCACGTTGGGCAATGGACATATCAGTGAGTTCTTTGCTCAAATCTACATTTGACTGTTCCAATTTCCCTTGATCTACGCCTGCTGTTTCTCGAGCTTTTCCAGTCAGATCTGTAAACATATTCGGTTGGTTCATCCCACCTGGAAAAGCAAATAGATTTTCTCCTTTAGCTTCTAGCTCCTGCGGCTTTTGGACATTTGTTAACCCAAGGGTAAACTGGTCAACGCCCGTATTCGTAGTAACCGTTATCGTTCCACTTCCATCAATCTGTATATCTTTAAATGCGTTACTGAAAATAATAGCTTGACCATTTTCCCCCAGCACATCCTGGCCAGAACCGTTTACTAATTTAACATTGTTGGGGCCTTCAGGGCTAAGGTGAAATGAACCATCTCGCGTATATTGTACAGGCTGTTCGGAATCGTTTACGGCAACTTGAAAATAAACGTTTGGATTTGATGCAGCTACATCTAATGGTTTGTCTGTATTTTCAAAAGCACCTTGCGTCATATTTAAGCGTGTTTGGTCTAGATAAGCTCCTGAACCTTGTCGAATTCCAGACGGTGTAAGCCGCTTTTCTGTTCCATGGTCTACTTGATTATTTACTTGTTGATACAGCATATCGTTAAATGAAGCGTCTCTCGATTTATATCCTGTCGTATTTGTATTAGATAAATTGTGACTGATGACATCAAGCTGCTGCTGTAGCTGCCCCATTGTATTAGCCGCTGTTATCATTGTACGGTTCATTCTCCTCATCTCCCCTGTTGCTTTTAGCGCACACGTCCAATTTCATTTGCCGCTTTATCCATGCTTCTATCGTAAGCTTGCATTATTTTTTGATTTGCTTCAAAAGCTCTGTAAGCTGTTAGTAAATCCGTCATACTTTGAGCAGCATCTACATTGGAACGTTCAACAAATCCTTGCTTTAACTGATAAGAAATGCCTGGATTATTTCTTGCTGAAGGCAAGGACTGATTGTTCAACGTTTCATACAATCCATTCCCTGCCTTTTTAATCGTTTGTAAATCACTAGAATAAGCAATACCGATTTGTGCAATCTGCTGATTATTTTCCGTTACGTTACCCTGTGAATCAACTGTAAAGTTTTCACTTTTCAGTTGAATTGGCTGATTATTTGTATTTAATACATAAGCTCCCGTAGACGTAGTTAAAAACCCTTCTTGATCTAATGTAAAATTACTGTTTCTTGTATATTGAGGCGTATTATTAGGGCTTTGTACCACAAAAAATAGGCCGCCCTCTTTTGTAGGCATATTTTGCTCCATCAATGCAATATCAGTTGATTGAGACGTTTGCTGAAGATTACCTTGTGTAAAATTTGGAACTGTTTCTTGCATATACACACCCGTATTAATTGTACCTATGTCTTTTTTGTTCTGAACAGAGATGTTACGGTCAGTGGGTAAATCTTCAGATTCCATTCGCTGCAGTAACATATCAGGAAATGCCTTTAACGTACCTTGATCTGCTTTAAATCCTGGCGTATTAGCATTTGCTATGTTATTCGTTAATAAGTCAGTTTGACGCTGCTGAGACAGCATACCCGCTGCTGCCGTGTAAAACCCTTTAAACATACTTCATCCTCCTTACAAGTAAACGTTGTTCGTTATAGCCGGCTGACAGAGTATAATAAATAAAAGAAGAGACTCCTCTGTATGAAACGAGCCAATAGAGGAGTCTTCATTTATTTAAACAATATTGCGACGAGATAGTTTATCAATATTATCAAGCATAATACCTGTTCCAACAGCTACACAACCCATTGGATTTTCTGCAATTAGCACAGGCACCTTTAATTCTTCCGCTAACAGCTGATCCATACCGTGAAGCAATGCTCCACCGCCAGTTAAAATAACGCCTCTGTCTATAATATCGGCAGAAAGTTCGGGAGGTGTACGCTCTAATACACTTTTCGAAGCTTGTACAATGACGCTGACAGACTCTCTAAGTGCCTCCTCTACTTCCTCAGAATAAACAGTAACCGTACGAGGTAAGCCTGAAACCATGTCTCGCCCTCGAATGTCCAGCTCTTCATTACGAGCTTTAGGAAACACTGTGCCAATTTTCACTTTAATTTCTTCTGCTGTACGCTCTCCAATTAAGAGCTTATATTTTTGTTTAATGTACTGCAAAATTTCCGCATCAAAACGATCACCAGCCATCTTAATAGAAGCTGCTGTTACAATATCGCCCATTGAAAGGACAGCCACATCGGTTGTACCTCCACCAATATCTACGACCATGTTTCCGCTCGGCTGAAAGATATCCATTCCAGCGCCAATAGCCGCGACTTTTGGTTCTTCTTCCAAATAAATGGTTTTTCCACCGCTTTTTTCAGCAGCTTCGCGAATTGCTTTTTGTTCAACAGAGGTAATATTTGTTGGACAACAAATTAAAATACGAGGCTTGGATAAAAAACCTTTTACATTTAATTTATTAATAAAGTGTTTGAGCATAGACTCGGTAATTTCGAAGTCAGCGATAACGCCATCTTTTAATGGACGAATGGCAATAATATTACTGGGCGTTCTTCCTACCATACGTCTCGCTTCTTCCCCTACTGCTAGCACTCTATTTGTATTTTTATCAATCGCCACAACAGACGGTTCATTTAACACAATTCCTTTGCCTTTAACGTGAATTAAGACGTTAGCTGTACCTAAATCGATACCAATGTCTTTTGCTAACATACCTTAAATCCTCCTTCTATTTACATATCTTTGCATGATAACCATTCTTTTTTCCTAATTTACTATTTTATCACAATTTGTATATGTATGTTGTTATTAGCAAAAATATTTATTATATACCTATTTTATCCAAAAATTAAAATGCCCTATACTACCTCTATAAAAAAGGCAATATCGGGCATTCTTTTACTTTACAGTTTCTTCTTCTTTTTTGTACTTTAATTTTGTTGCTTCTCCTCCACGCAAATGCCGAATAGATTTATGGTAATCAAGAATTTCTTTTACTTCATTTGCTAACTCAGGATTTATTTCTGGTAGACGCTCTGTTAAATCTTTATGGACAGTACTTTTCGAAACGCCAAATTCTTTCGCAATTACACGAACTGTTTTCTTTGTTTCTACAATATACTTTCCAATCTTGATAGTTCTCTCTTTGATGTAATCGTGCACACTACTCGCCCTCCCCAAATTGGATATGAGAAGTATCCAAGGGAATGTATATATTATCCCTTTTCTAACATTCTCTTTATAGGTTTGTAACAGTTTATTAGCTTGTGTGCAGATATATGCTAGAAAAGTCAGTAAGGACAAGTGATTTCTTATATTTTTTGAAAATTTAGTGTTTTTTATTTACTTTTTTAACATAATGCATCTCATTTTAGAAAAATTCATAAAAAAAGAAGCTCGGTTTTATCCAGCTTCTTTTCGTATTTATGGTCTTGCTTTATGCATTTGGTTTAGACGTATCTGTTGAAGGTTGTTTTGAATCTTTATCTTCTTTAGTCTTTTCATCAGATGATTTTTCGCTATCCTTTGATTCTTCAGAAGAAGAGTCGTCTTTTGGTTCTGTCACTTCAGCTGCTTTGACTTCTTTGATAGAACTAACCGATTTTCCAAAATAACTGCTTGGATTAATTGCTACACCATCTTTACGAACTTCAAAGTGCACATGTGTTTTTGCTTCTTGATTATATAAGCTTTTTCCAGCTTTTGCGATCGTTTGGCCTTGTTTAACAATATCTCCTACTTCTACATCAGCTTTCTCAAGAGATTGATACTGTGTTACTAAACCATCTTTGTGATCAATTTCTACTACATAACCTAGTAAAGGATCTTTTGTTGCTTTTGTTACTGTACCGCTAGCTGCTGCTACAACATCAAATGATTTATCTCCCTTAACAGCTAAATCAACACCTGTGTTTGGATGATACGTATTGTTGTAGAAAACTAGTGCTTCTTCTTGTTGTTTTTCAGATGCTTGATCGTCGTAGAAAGGCTTTTTCACGATAGCTGATGCTTCACTAGCAACTGGCATTTTTAAATTTTCAAGCGAAGCATTTACCTCTACAGCGTCGTCTCGATAAGCCGTACCGTCTTGGCTATAGCCGCTTTTGTCTTCTTTGCTAATATCATTTCCATTAGCTTGAAACCAAAGGACTGCTGTAAGAATAATTGCTGCACTCGCTAAATAGATAGCCGGGAACACCCAACGCTTTCTAACTAATTTTTGAACTTTCGATTTTGGAGAAGTACGTTTCTTTTCTTCCTCTCTCATATATCATCACCTCAGAAATCAGTCTGAACACAATTGAATGAATATATACACAGCGATAAAAAATTTTTTTCGATTATTTTTCAACAGATGAATCTAAAATATACATTTTATTTAAAAAAAGTGAAAAACATAAAAAAGACCCTGCTATAAGGGTCGTTGAATTAGCGTTTAGCTGTCAATTGTGCAACAAACTGATCGTTAGGAGTAATTGCAACACCTGTATAATAATGAGTAACAATATCTTTATACGTTTTTCCTTCCAGTGCCATACCATTTGCTCCGTACTGACTCATCCCAATACCATGTCCATATCCTTTTGTATTGATGATAATTTCATTCCCTTTTTTTGTCCAATGAAAGTCGGCTGACGATAAATCCAGTTTTTCCCGAACATCTTTTCCCGACAGTTCTTTACCGTTTATCTTTACGTAATCTACGCGCTGCCCCGGCGTTCTAGAGACGATTTCACCTACTGATCCACTGTTTGTTAATTTCACTCCAAGCCTCTGTTCAAAGCTAGCAACAGACATTACTTTCTGATTTGTAAATTCAGGAGACTTTTTATCCCATGGACTAGCTACACTTTTTAGATAAGGAATGGAATTCTTCCAATACGCTTCTGAATTTTCAGTGTAACCATTGCTGGTAGAAAAGAACGTAGCATTAATTGGCTTATTTTTATACGTAAGAATTTGACCTTGGGTGTCCTTCACTGCTTCTTGAATTTTTTTGATTTTCCAATCATAGTCTTTGTTCCATCGGCTTCTTAGCTCATCTTTATTTAAATATACTTGGTACTCTACGGTATCAGTCACATCCGCTCCTTGGGGAAGATGACTATTTCCATTCATCATAGTTTGCACAATATAGGTTCTGGCTGCCAAACTTTGAGCCTTAAGTGCTTCAAGTTCAAAAGTAGCAGGCATTTCAGCTGCTACTACCCCTACAAGATAGTCTTCGAGCGGCAGTTTTTCTACTTTTTTCGTTTCCGTACGATAAACACTGACATCAAGAGGAGACGCTGTCACTTTTTGTAGTTTTTCGGTTTTTGGGGTCTGTTTGACATTTTCATGTAGCTTTCCATCTGTCTTTTCAGTAAAAGGAACAACGAGAAGTGTTGGGATGAGTAACACAATGAAAAAAAAGATGACTCCTAGTACGACGATTGGCTTTGCTTGTTTCATGAACGCCTAGCCTCCATATCTATTATTTTGACAAGGAACACCTATATCCCTATATTCCATATGTATGGAGGTGGACAACCTTTTATGACAGCAAACCGGCCATAAGGGTCGTCCAACGACAAAAAAAGCATCTCGCTATGAGATGCTTTTTTATGACATATTTACTTGACGTCTGAAGCCTGTTGAGTTTGTTCTACCTGCTTTGTTTCGTCATTTACACGTTCAATATCAGCGCCTAAAGCGGCTAATTTATTGTGGAAATTTACATAACCACGATCAAGGTGTTTTAATTCCGTTACACGCGTATAACCGTCTGCTACAAGTCCTGCTAATGTTAACGCTGCTGCTGCACGAAGATCTGTTGCTGCTACTTCAGCGCCTTGTAGTTGAGAAGGTCCGTTAATAATAACAGAGCGTCCTTCAATTTTAATATCAGCGTTCATGCGGCGAAACTCTTCTACGTGCATAAAGCGGTTTTCAAAAACTGTTTCTGTAATCATACTTGTGCCTTCTGCTGCTAATAATAATGCCATCATTTGAGATTGCATATCCGTAGGGAACCCTGGATGAGGCATTGTTTTAATATCTACTGATTTTAGCTTTTCAGGTCCTACAACACGTAAGCCGTCGCCTTCTTCAGTAATTTCAACACCCATTTCTTCCATTTTAGCAACAAGTGAACTGATGTGCTCTGCTACTGCACCGCGTACAAGTACGTTTCCACCTGTAATAGCTGCTGCTACCATGAATGTTCCAGCTTCGATACGATCTGGAATAATTGCATGTTCTGCACCATATAATTTATTAACACCTTCAATACGGATCGTACCAGTTCCTGCACCGCGAACTTTAGCGCCCATTGCGTTTAAGAAGTTTGCTAAGTCGACAATTTCAGGTTCTTTTGCTACGTTTTCCATAATTGTAGTGCCTTCCGCTAATGCTGCTGCCATCATAATATTTTCTGTGGCACCTACACTTGGGAAGTCTAAATAAATTTTAGCACCTTTTAGTCTTCCTTCAACTTTTGCATCAATAAAACCATTTCCTACTTGAACTTTAGCACCCATTGCTTCAAAGCCTTTAAGGTGCTGATCAATCGGTCTTGATCCAATCGCACATCCACCAGGTAAAGCTACACGAGCCTCACCCATACGCGCTAATAAAGGACCCATTACAAGTACTGAAGCGCGCATTTTTCTTACATATTCAAAAGGTGCATCTGTTTTTAACTCTCTTGATGCATCTACAACTACACGATTTGTTTCAAAATCTACTTCTGCATTCAGATGTCTTAAAACTTCGCCAATCGTAAATACATCGGAGAGAGCTGGTACATCATTTAGAATTGTTTTTCCTTCACTAGCTAATAAGGTTGCAGTGATAATAGGTAAAACGGCGTTTTTTGCTCCTTCAACTTTAACTGTACCGCTTAATCTATTTCCACCGCGGACGATGATTTTTTCCAAGGTATTCCCCTCCGCGTCCATTTTCTCTATATTAATATTCAGACGTAATGATAGGTGTGCCAACAACTATGGTTGTTTGACCGCCCATTCTTGTCTTGCGTAATGCAATTTGTAAGTTCATTTCCTGCTTTTTCGTTTGAAGAGCTTCTTTCCACAGTCCAGTATATGCTGAAACAGAGGTAAATGACTCTTCCACTAGAGATTCCACTGGTTTAGCATTGAAAGCTCGTAATAGGTCTTGAATTTCAACAGACAAAACACTTTCCATCTTATCATTGATTTCCCCTGTTGCACAAGAGAAAATTATGGGTTCTGACAGGAAAATTTTTTCATAATTTGTCTGAAATACATTTTGAAAATGGGTCATATTTTTTTCTTTTAAACCTTGTCCCGTTACATGATACGATATGTACGCATTGCTGTGTTCATCGATCGCATAAGTTAACAGAATGACTTCGTTCACATCTTCACTTTTGCGTGTACCTATTGCTTTCCATAGGTCTCTTTCCCTCTTTACTTCCCATTTAAAACCTCTAAAATTACTTTTAATACTTTTAGCTTGCGAATAAAAGGTTTTTTGGTCAGTAACAGCTTTTACTTCTTCTCTTGCATACAACGATACTTCAGTTAACGAAACATGCTGCTTATTTAAGGTGTGAACAATCTTCTCAATAGTAGTTTCATTGTTTTGGGCATTGCTCACATAACTTCCATGATATACGAATAAGCCAGTAATGAAAATAGCCAAAAAGACACTAATTTTTTTAAACATTTCGCCACTCCCTCTCCGTACTCATCAGTCTTTCCAGAAGGCGATGATACATACATGAAAAGGGTCATCATATTTAGACATAGCGACATACATTAGGGTATAAATTCGTATATCTTCAACGAATGAACGTCTATTTTATCATAGACTCATAGCTTGCCAATCATTGAAAAAATGAGGGGATGCGCTGTGACCAAAATAAATAATCCAAAAAGAAATTACTTACTGTTGATGAAATCGTAATGGTCAATAAAATAAGCATTAATTTTGCTTGAAACACATGATTAGGTTTCATCAGCTTTTCAATTTGAAAGCCTTGCAAAGCATACCAAGTAATCACAATAAAAATCAAATGTGAAATCATGGTTAGTAACGTTTGCTGCTCAATTCCTCCAAACAATAAAAGCACTCCTTTTAAACACCATATGAAAAGAAGAGACGATCATCGTCTCTTCTTTTCATATTAAAGCACACTTATGCAAATTCGTAAACGGTAACATGAAAAACATTTATTTTATTCCCTATTTTAAGATCCTTTTCCATTATTAAAAAAAATAAAGAAAACGGATAGGCTTAGTTAAATGGAATATATAATCATAGACGAATGCTATTTGCTCTTCCTCTTTTATATAATAGAGCAAAAAAGCCCTCTCATTCGTTTGAGAGGGCTTTTTTTAGAACTTACGTTGACTAATATCTAAACGATTGACTGCCCGTTTTAAGGCAATTTCAGCACGCTTAACATCAACGTCGTCTTGTTTGCTATCAAGGCGCATTTCAGCGCGCTTTTTCGCTTCTTCTGCACGAGCTACGTCAATCGCTTCAGCTGTTTCAGCAGCCTGTGCAAGAATTGTTACTTTGTCAGGTCTTACTTCAAGAAATCCTCCGCTAACAGCCACAAGTTCTGTACTGCTTGCTTTCTTCAAGCGGACGGCTCCAATTTGTAAAGGAGCAACCATCGGAATATGGCCATGTAAAATACCAAGCTCACCGCTCTGTGCTCGGGTACTTACCATTTCCACTTCTGATTCGTAAACTGGGCCATCAGGAGTCACTACACTGACATGGATTGTCTTCATTTAAAAAACCTCCTATGTCCCTTAAATTAAACTTCTACTCCCATACGTTTCGCATTTTCAATAACTTCTTCAATGCGACCAACTAAACGGAACGCATCTTCAGGTAAATGATCGTATTTACCTTCCAAGATCTCTTTAAATCCTTTAACAGTTTCTTTTACAGGAACATAAGAACCTTTTTGACCTGTAAATTGTTCTGCTACGTGGAAGTTTTGAGACAAGAAGAATTGAACGCGACGAGCACGTTGTACAACAAGTTTATCTTCATCAGATAACTCATCCATACCTAGGATTGCAATGATATCTTGTAACTCTTTATAACGCTGTAACGTTTGTTGAACTTGACGCGCAATTGCATAGTGCTCTTCTCCAACAATTTCAGGAGATAAAGCGCGAGATGTAGATGCTAATGGATCTACCGCAGGGTAAATACCCATCTCTGATAATTTACGCTCTAAGTTTGTTGTTGCATCTAAGTGAGCAAATGTTGTCGCTGGAGCTGGATCCGTATAGTCATCGGCTGGTACGTAAATCGCTTGAATCGATGTTACAGAACCTACGCTTGTTGACGTGATACGCTCTTGAAGCTGACCCATTTCTGTCGCTAATGTTGGCTGATAACCTACTGCTGATGGCATACGGCCAAGTAATGCTGATACTTCTGAACCCGCTTGTGTGAAACGGAAGATATTATCGATAAAGAATAATACGTCTTGACCTTGTTCGTCACGGAAGTATTCTGCCATTGTTAATCCTGTTAATGCAACACGCTGACGTGCACCAGGCGGCTCATTCATTTGTCCAAATACCATAGCCGTCTTCTTAATAACACCAGAGTCTGTCATTTCATGGTATAAGTCATTACCTTCACGCGTACGCTCACCTACACCAGCGAATACCGAAATACCGCCGTGCTCTTGAGCAATGTTATTGATTAACTCTTGAATTAATACTGTTTTACCTACACCGGCACCACCGAATAGACCGATTTTTCCACCTTTAATGTAAGGAGCTAATAAGTCTACTACTTTAATACCTGTTTCAAGAATTTCAGCTTGTGTAGATAGATTTTCGAACTTTGGTGCTTGACGGTGGATCGGATCACGACGTGCACCTGCATCGATTGGGGCGTCTAAGTCGATTTTTTCACCTAATACGTTAAATACACGACCTAACGTAACGTCACCAACTGGTACTGAGATTGCTGCACCTGTATCTTCTACTTCTAATCCACGAACTAAGCCGTCAGTGGATGACATTGCTACTGTACGAACTGTGTTATCACCTAAGTGAATCGCAACTTCTAATGTTAATTCGATTGCAACTTCACTTGCACTGCTCGGTTTATGTGAAATTTTAAGGGCGTTATAAATTGCCGGAAGGTGTCCGTTGTCAAACTTTACGTCTACAACTGGACCCATGATTTGAGTAACGCGTCCTTTTGTCATCGTGTTCCCTCCTAACTTGCTTTTCCATTAAACTTTCTATTCTAACGCTGCCGCTCCGCCAACAATTTCCGTAATTTCCTGGGTAATTGCCGCTTGACGTGCACGGTTATATGACAATGTAAGATTATTGATAAGATCTTTTGCATTGTCTGTTGCACTTTTCATCGCTGTCATACGAGCAGCATGCTCACTTGCTTTTCCATCAAGCAGGCCGCCGTAAATTAAACTCTCTGCATACTGAGGAAGTAATACTTCTAAAATCTCTTCTTGTGATGGTTCAAATTCATAACCAACAAGTTTACCAGAAGGTTGAAGATCTGTTAGAGGCAATAGCTTCTTCTCCGTCACTTCTTGTGAAATCGTATTGATAAAGTGATTGTAGTATAAGTAAAGTTCATCAAACGTACCGTCCGCAAACATTTGAACTGTTTGTGAAGCAATTCCTTGAATGTCAGCAAAAGCTGGCTGATCTGCTAAGCCTGTGATTTCAAGCAAAACCGGAATACCGCGTTTTACGAAGAAATCTCTCCCTACTCGTCCAATTGCAATCACACCGTATTCATCAGGTGATTGATGGCGTTCTTCAATAGCTTGAGATACTTTTCGCAAAATATTACTGTTATATGCTCCTGCTAGACCGCGATCTGAAGTGATTACGATATAACCAGTCTTCTTCACGCTACGCGCAGTTAACATTGGATGTGAAGCGCCTCTGCTGCCTAGGGCTACACTTGAGACTACCTCTTGAATTTTTTCCATATATGGAACAAACGATTTTGCATTTTGTTCCGCTCTATTCAGCTTTGCAGCTGAAACCATTTCCATTGCTTTCGTAATCTGGCTCGTTTTTTTCGTCGATGTGATTCGAGTTTGTATATCACGTAATGATGCCAAAGGTTTCACCACCTTGTTTTAGAAGATCACGTGGTATGAAAGGTGAACAAATGTTCACCTTCACCTTATTGAAAGATTGTCTTAACATACCATGCTGACAATATATTATTCAGATGCAATAAATGTTTTCTTGAATTCTTCAAGTGCTGATTCGAATACGCCAGCTTCAGGAAGGCCACCAGTTGTACGGATTGATTCAAGTACTTCTTTACGGTTTGATTCTAACCATGTTAAGTACTCGTCTTCAAAGCGTGTAATATCTGATACTGGAACATCATCTAAGAAGCCTTTTGTTAATGCGTAAAGCACAGCTACTTGTTTTTCTACGCGAAGCGGTTTGTGTAAACCTTGTTTTAAGATTTCAACTGTACGCGCTCCTCGATTTAATTTTGCTTGAGTTGCTTGGTCAAGATCAGAACCGAACTGAGCAAACGATTCAAGCTCACGATAAGATGCAAGGTCTAGACGCAGTGTACCTGCTACCTTTTTCATCGCTTTAATTTGTGCAGATCCCCCTACACGTGATACAGAAAGACCAGCATTAATCGCAGGACGTACGCCTGAGAAGAATAGATCTGACTGTAAGAAAATTTGTCCGTCTGTAATCGAAATTACGTTCGTTGGGATATAAGCAGATACGTCTCCTGCTTGCGTTTCAATAAATGGAAGAGCTGTTAATGAACCTCCACCTTTTGCGTCCGATAACTTTGCCGCACGCTCTAATAAACGAGAGTGCAGATAGAATACATCCCCTGGATACGCTTCACGACCTGGAGGACGGCGTAATAGTAATGAAAGTTCACGATAAGCTGATGCTTGTTTTGTTAAGTCATCGTAAATAACAAGTACGTGCTTACCGTTATACATAAACTCTTCACCCATTGTTACTCCAGCGTATGGTGCTAAGAATAATAGTGGAGCTGGTTGTGAAGCTGATGCTGTTACAACGATTGTGTAATCTAGAGCACCGTGTTTACGTAATGTCTCTACTACGTTACGAACTGTTGATTCTTTTTGGCCAATCGCTACATAGATACATACCATATCTTGATCTTTTTGGTTTAAGATTGTATCGATTGCTACCGATGTTTTACCCGTTTGACGGTCACCGATAATTAACTCACGCTGTCCACGGCCGATCGGCACAAGTGCGTCAATCGCCTTGATACCTGTTTGAAGCGGCTCATGTACTGATTTACGATCCATAACGCCAGGTGCAGCACCTTCAATTGGACGTGTTTTTGTTGTTTCTACCGGGCCTAAGCCGTCTACTGGCTGACCTAATGAGTTAACAACACGACCGATTAACTGCTCCCCTACTGGAACTTCCATGATGCGTCCTGTACGGCGAACTTCGTCACCTTCACGAATTTCTGTATATGGTCCTAAAATAATGATACCTACATTGTTTTCTTCTAAGTTTTGTGCCATTCCCATGACACCATTTGAAAATTCAACCAGTTCTCCAGCCATGACATTGTCGAGGCCATGAGCACGTGCGATACCATCCCCAACTTGGATAACAGTACCTACATCACTCACTTTAATCTCAGACTGATAGTTTTCAATTTGCTGCTTGATCAGCGCACTAATTTCTTCAGCTTTGATGCTCATGAATTTCACCCCTATCTACGATCTGTGTGCAAGAAGTCCTCGGTGGATCGTTTCTAATTTGCTGCTAATGCTGCCATCATAGATACGATTACCAATGCGAAGCTTCACGCCGCCGATTAGGCTTTTATCTACTACGTTTGAAATATTTAACGTATGTTTTCCAACTTTTGAAGCAAATGATTGCGAGATTGCTCGTTTCTCATCTGCGCTTAAAGGTTTGACAGAATAAACAGTTGCGTCTGCCACGCCACGTACTTCGTTCGCTAGGAAACGATACTCTTGCACCATTTGGCTAACAATTTGAATGCGGTGACGCTCTAATAATAGAAGAACCGTATGTTGAACAGTTGGTGAAAGTTCAGCAAATGCCTCACTTACAAACTGTTTTTTTCGCTCAATTGTAATTTTTGGATGAGTTAATACATCCATTAATTCAGGTGTTTTAGCAAACACCTCTTCAACGATTTGTAGCTGGTCTTGCATTTCATCGATCATCTGTTTTTCTGTTGCTAATTGAAAAAGAGCTAGTGCATAGCGCTTGGCTACAGCTGGTTGACTCATCGTACATCCCCTACTTCTTGGATATATTCATGAATTAACTTCTCTTGATCTTGTTCAGAAAGTTCTTTTTCAATAACTTTCGACGCAATTAAAACAGATAATGAAGCAACTTGCTCACGTAACGCAGCAACTGCTTGATCTTTTTGCTGTTCGATTTCTTGTTTTGCTGCAGCTTTTAGACGCTCAGACTCTTCGCGTGCTGCTGCAATGATTTCTTCTTTTTTATCTTCTGCAGACTTTCTAGCGTTTTCCATCATTACTTGCACTTCTTGACGAGATTGCTTTAAGATTTCACACTGCTCTTCAACAAGCTTCTTCGCTTCCTCATTTTGCTTTTCTGCTTCATCAATCTCACCGGCAATATGCTCTTCACGTTTTTTCATGATTCCCATTACAGGACCAAACGCGAATTTTTGAAGTAACGCAAGTAGGATAAGGAACATCACTAATTGGAAAAGAATATCTCCACCATTAATGCCTGCTGCTCCTAACACAAACATGTTCGACACGGCCATGTTCACTCCCTTCAGAGACTCCACATATATAATTTACTTCTTAAAGACATAAAGTAATGGCGAAGGTTCTTTTGAATGATCTTCGCCACATGTAACACATTATTATTTACCTTGTACCATGAATGCAATAACTACGGCGATAATTGGAAGCGCCTCAACTAAGGCAACCCCAACGAACATCATTGAAGTTAATGTACCACGTGCTTCTGGTTGGCGAGCTGTGCCTTCAATCGTCTTAGAAACGATAAGACCGTTACCAATACCAGCACCTAGTGCCGCTAAACCAATCGCAATTGCAGATGCTATTAAACCCATTTTATAAAGTCCTCCCTTAATATATATGATTTTGTTTAACTAAGTTTTGTTTTGTCCAAATTGGGTATTACTTGAACAAAGCTTTATAAATTAATGGTCGCTACTCACTTTGTGAGATAAATAAACCATCGTTAACATTGTGAAAATGAAGGCCTGAATTGCGCCTACAAAAATACTGAATCCTTGCCATAAAAGCATTGGGATAGCAGCTCCAATTGTACCTAGGAAGCCTGTTGTTGCTAAACCAGCTAGCAAGCTTAACAAAATTTCCCCAGCATAAATATTACCGTAAAGACGAAGGCCAAGCGTTAACGTATTGGCAAACTCCTCGATAATCTTAAGCGGGAATAAAAATGCCATTGGCTTGAAGTAATCTTTCGTGTATGCAGAGAAACCTCGCATTTTAATACCATAATAATGTGATAGTACAACTACCATAACGGCTAACGTCAGCGTAATTGCTGGATCAGCGGTTGGCGATTTCCACCATAAGTTATGGTCAATCACGATGGCGAATGGAAGACCCAACATATTTGACACAAAAATGTACATAAGTAAAGTTACACCTAGCGTCAAAAAGCGGCCACCTGTTTTCCAATCCATATTGCTATTAACGAGTCCTTTAACAAAATCTAAGACCCATTCAATAAAGTTTTGTGCACCGCTTGGCTTCATAGCAAGAGTACGAGTACATAAAACTGCAATTAAGAATACAATAACAGAAGCTACGGTAACCATAAGCAAGTTACTTTGACTAAAAGTAAGGCCTAGAAACTCTATAGTTGGTGATTCATGACCCAACTGTGTTCACCTCTCTTTCTATCTTCTACGCATATTTTGAACAACTAAATCTATGATAATGACAACATAATACGTCATTAATCCCACAACTACACTAATAATATGAAAGGTTTTTGGATAAGAGATGGTAATCACAACTGCGAGAGCAGCTGTTGCAAATCTTACAACAGTCCCAATTGAACGGGGCTTTTTCCCCTCATCCAACGCCTGTCCAAACTGCTCAAACTTTCTTACTAAGTTCCACAAATTATACAAACTCAGGGCGGTTCCTAAAATTAAACCTGCAAAAACAGCCTTATAACTTGTAAATCCCCAGCCGAGAACGTATAATGCTAACAAATACAATATGTATGAACGAAGTCTTGGAAAAACGTGCTGCAAATCCTGCATGAATTATTAATCTCCTGAAAAAAAATGGTGGACTGTCCGCAGCATCATAAAAACACCTGCTGCTAGCCCTGAAAGAAGGCCTAAAATCAAAAATAGTGGTTCGGTGTCAAGCCATTGATCAGCCCATCTTCCAGAGAATAAGCCAATTAAGACTGAACCTGCTAACTGTGATAGAATGATTGACACTAATGCCATCGCTTGCAAAGGATGACGGTTGCGATCTTTCATAAGCTCATACCCCTTTTGCAAAATTTTCTTTTTTCCGAATTCTCTATCGTTTTCATAGCTCAATATATGATAGAAAGGCAAAAAAAATTGCTAAAAAAGGTAAAAACAGCTAATAAAATACGCAGAAATATCAACGGTTTTCACAGGTTGAAAACCTTATCATTTATATTCCCTGTAAGCATACAATAGCGTATATTTAATGTCAATGTGTTTAAGCTAAAAACTTCACAATCTCTTCTTATTGTTCACATTTCTGCCACACATAAAACCTCTTCAAATGAAAACATTTAAAGAGGTTCATTCAATCGTTATTGTACTGTGTACAACCTGCTCTTGTCTATGCTTTTTCACAAATGCAAATATTTGGTACACTCCTGGTACAAGCGATTCGTCAATCGTTATTTTTCGTTTTCTCATGCCTCTTTCTACATCCACGTCAACATCTAAATACGATACAAACTGTAAAGACTGCTTATCAAAAAGAGCGACGCCTAACTGATCTGCTCCTTCAGGCAAAAACAGTTCATAGCTATACGTATTTTTCTCTTCTTCCGCTGCTACTTGCAATCCCATGACACGAGGATAATCTGGAATGCTAATCATGTACATATAGGGAAGCGAAAATGTTTCACGTGAATCATTTATTTCCAAATATCCGTCATATATACCTTTATTTTTAAAACGGGGCTGCACCGATAAAGTGACAGCTATCTCTTTTGTCTGACGGGGTGGCACCGTGACGGGTAATGGAACATCCCAGTTCACTCCTTCATCCTTTTTTGGAACGTTTAAGCGATACGTTTTTGCTTTATCAGACTGGTTATCAATTTTAAAAGATAAAACTTTCTTTGATGGACGCGTAAAAATACCAAAAGATAAAGAAGATGGATAAAACAAAGATTCTGCTGTGACGGCTTTTGCTATTTGAATTCTTCCCGCTCCTTGTTCATATACGCGATACGTTTGACCGTTTAGCTGCTGCATTATTTTACTGGTGTTCATCAATGAAGCTTTGACTTGTTCAGGAGACCAGTTCGGGTGAGCTTGTAAAATCAGCGCACACGCTCCAGCTACATGGGGCGCAGCCATACTTGTGCCATGCATGCGTTCATATCCTCCAGGAACTGTACTATTAATGAAGTAACCTGGTGCGACGACGTCTGGTTTGATTCCCCAAGTAGTCGTTACAGGCCCTCTTGAACTGAAAGATGTGAGCAAGTCTTGCACCACTTGCTGCCCAGTGCGTAAGTACGGTTGTTGAGACTGAATGTGTTGGCTAATGGTGTCACCGCTTTTTTTACTTACCCATATCACGGGAATATTTACTGACTCTTTTAGTTTACTGACTATGCTTTTTTCTGTCGGGCTATATAAAATAACCGCTTTTGCTCCCGCCTGTTCAGCTTGTTTAATCTTTTTTTGAACCGCATTTCCTTCTGCTTTTAGCAAAATGACGTTACCCGACGCATGCTTTTGCTCTTTGGAATCTTCTTCATTTATTACACGCAGCGTTTGATTAAACGTCCATGGATGAGACCCTTCTACTGGCGCCATCATAATTTTTTCTTTGTTAAATCCAATTGTTAGAAATTGAACTGTTGTCGGAGAAACAGAAGCGCCAACGGAAATAGCTTTTCCCGCTGTACCCGGAGAGCCCACCGTCCATAAACCTGGACCTGAATTGCCGCTAGATGTAACCGTTACAATTCCTTTTTCAACAGCTCGATCTAACGCTAAGCTTGTTGGTAAATCAGGGCCATTCACATCATTTCCTAATGATAAATTAATAATATCTACATCATCTTGAATTGCTTTTTCAATAGCTAGAATAACACTTTCAGACGTTCCAGCTCCTCCAGGTCCAAGAGCTCGGTATGCATAGATTTCCGCTTGGGGTGCTACGCCTGTAATATTCCCATTCGCTGCAATAATACCAGCTACATGAGTACCGTGCAGAGTCGGTTCTCCTTGCTCACGAGTGGTTTCCATCGGCTCATAATCTTCATCTATTACATCGTAACCCCCTCTGTAGGTTTGTTTTAAATCAGGATGAGAATAATCAACCCCCGTATCGATAACGCCTACTTTGATCCCTTTTCCTGTTAAGCGCTGATTGTGAGTATCAAACAAGCCTCTTACCTGTTCTGAGCCAATGAACGTTACGCTATTTTCTTCTGTAACCTGATAGTTTTTAATAGAATGTGAACTAATAA
The DNA here is from genome assembly GCF_053345675.1 of Priestia sp. D51. Classification (NCBI taxonomy): domain Bacteria; kingdom Bacillati; phylum Bacillota; class Bacilli; order Caryophanales; family Bacillaceae; genus Priestia; species Priestia sp. D51. Next base: position 227,295 of record NZ_JBLTIR010000005.1, read on the forward strand.
TAGATGGATTCTGAGATAGTTTTTCCAAATCAGAGATGGAGCCGTTTAATGAAAGTCCTGTAAACACCGTGTGAAATTCGCTCTTAATCTTTATATTAGGATAATTTTTTTGTAGCTGACTTTTAAATTTCGTGAATTTTTCTTTTTTAATCATCACAATGATTGATTTTTCCTGATGATTCATTTCTTGTTTTATAGAAGGAAATGTCGGATTGAGCGACATTTGCCCTCCCCCACTCCCCAATATAAAGCTAATCATTAACCATTTAATCCACATAAAAAAACACCTCTCACACTATCGTGTCTCAAAGAGACGCTTTTCATGTGAAAGGTGTTTAGAAATCTTACGAAAGCGGATTAAAAGCTTCCGGTCTGTTTTCACGGCGGTTGAAATAGTAGCTAATAGCATCACAAATGCGTTTAGAAGCTAAGCCGTCTCCGTAAGGATTCGATGCTTGTGACATTTGCTTATATACGCCTTCATCTATTAACAGCTCTTTTGCTAGCGTATAAATCGTTTCTTCTTCCGTGCCTGCTAGTTTGAGCGTTCCTGCTTCAATTCCTTCCGGGCGCTCTGTTGTATCGCGAAGTACCAATACAGGTACGCCTAATGAAGGAGCTTCTTCTTGAACACCGCCCGAATCTGTCAAAATAATATGAGCGCGCTCAGCGAAGTTATGGAAGTCAATTACATCTAACGGTTCAATTAAATGAATGCGCGGGTCATTTCCTAAGATATCGTTTGCTGTTTCTCTAACTACTGGATTCAAATGAACAGGATACACAACTTGCACATCTTCATGTTCATCTACAATACGCTTAACAGCACGGAACATATTTTTCATTGGTTCGCCTAAATTTTCGCGGCGATGTGCCGTTAACAAAATAAGACGATCATCTCCCAATTTCGTTAACACTTCATGCTCATATGTCTCTTTTACTGTTGTTTTTAACGCATCGATAGCTGTATTTCCAGTCACAAAGATTCGCTCTTCTTTTTTGTTCTCTGCTTGCAAATTAGCTGCAGACTTATCTGTTGGAGCAAAGTGCAAATCAGCGAGAACACCTGTAAGCTGACGGTTCATTTCTTCCGGGTATGGAGAATATTTATTCCATGTGCGCAAACCTGCTTCAACATGCCCGACCTGAATCTGATTATAAAAAGCTGCTAGCCCAGCAATAAACGTCGTAGTTGTATCACCGTGTACAAGTACCATGTCCGGCTTTACTTTTTTCATTACGTCGTCCAAGCCTTGTAATCCTCTGGTCGTTACGTCCATAAGGGTTTGGCGATCCTTCATAATGTTCAGGTCATAGTCAGGCTGAATGTCAAAGATGCTCAATACTTGGTCTAACATTTCACGGTGCTGAGCCGTTACTGTAACAATTGCTTCGAACTCTTCTGGTCGCTTTTTAAGCTCTAATACTAGAGGAGCCATTTTAATTGCTTCTGGTCTTGTCCCGAATATCGTCATTACTTTAATTGGCTGCTTCATGTTCATCACCCAAATCTACAAATTATTTTGTACCGAATAAACGATCCCCTGCATCACCTAAACCTGGAACAATATATCCATGGTCATTTAATTTTTCATCTAATGCTGCAATGTAAATATCTACGTCAGGGTGTGCTTCTTTTACAATTTCCACGCCTTCAGGAGCAGCAATTAAACACATAAATTTAATGTTTTTAGCGCCTCTTTTTTTCAGAGAGTTGATTGCTTCTACAGCTGACCCTCCTGTTGCAAGCATAGGATCTACTACAATAAAGTCACGCTCTTCTACATCATTAGGTAGCTTTACATAATATTCAACAGGCTGTAATGTTTCTGGATCACGATATAAGCCAACGTGTCCAACTTTAGCAGCTGGCATTAGTTTTAAAAATCCATCTACCATGCCGATACCAGCACGAAGAATTGGAACGATACCAAGCTTTTTCCCTGCAATAACTTTTGACTTTGTTTTGCAAACCGGTGTTTCAATTTCAACATCTTCTAGCGGTAAATCACGTGTTGCTTCAAAAGCCATTAAGCTTGCCACTTCATCAACTAATTCACGAAACTCTTTCGTTCCCGTTTTTACATCGCGTATGTAAGTTAATTTGTGTTGAATAAGCGGGTGATCAAATACGTATACTTTGCCCATTGATATCTCTCCTTATATATAAAGATGTACACATTAAAATACCATTCAACGAATTGAATGGTACGTACTAGTAAAAACATATCTCTTGCTAATTAAATTTATACATTGCATTCATTTTACAGAAAAAAGTTTTTGAGTTCAAGCATTATTCAAAAAATGATTGGATTGCTACCACTTTCTCCATAAAAAAACAGGCACAAAGGCCTGTCTCTCTTAAAGTGATTTATACATTCCAAACTTGCTTGTTAAAGCTTCAACGCGTGTTTTAGCTTCAGCTAACTTTTCTTCATCTTCAATATTTTTAAGCGTTAATCCGATGATAGAAGCAATTTCATCCATCTCTTCTAAGCCAAATCCGCGAGTTGTAACCGCAGCTGTACCAATACGGATACCGCTTGTTACAAATGGGCTTTGCTCATCATAAGGAATTGTATTTTTGTTTGTTGTAATACCTACATCATCAAGCGCTTTTTCAGCTACTTTACCTGTCAAATTCATTGAGCTTACGTCGATTAACACAAGGTGATTGTCTGTTCCTTCAGATACAAGAGCAAATCCTTCTTTCTTTAATCCTTCTGCTAAACGATTAGCATTGTCGATGATATTTTGAGCATAGTGCTTAAACTCATCTTGTAATGCTTCACCAAATGCTACTGCTTTTGCAGCGATAACGTGCATCAATGGACCACCTTGAATACCAGGGAAGATCGACTTATCAATCTTTTTCGCAAATTCTTCTTTACATAAAATCATACCGCCGCGTGGCCCGCGTAGTGTTTTATGTGTTGTAGTTGTAACGAAATGAGCATGTGGCACAGGATTTTGATGAAGTCCTGCAGCTACTAGACCAGCAATATGAGCCATGTCTACCATTAAATAAGCGCCTACTTCATCAGCGATTTCACGGAAACGCTTGAAGTCGATTGCGCGTGGATATGCGCTTGCACCAGCCACAATTAATTTTGGTTTGTGTGTACGAGCTTTTTCTAATACGTCATCGTAGTTAATGCGATGTGTTTCGCGATCTACACCATATTCGATGAAATTGTACTGAACACCACTAAAGTTAACAGGACTTCCGTGCGTTAAGTGACCGCCGTGCGATAAATTCATACCAAGTACTGTGTCTCCAGCCTCTAAAACAGTGAAGTATACAGCCATGTTTGCTTGTGCACCTGAGTGAGGTTGAACGTTCACGTGCTCTGCTCCGAAAATTTCTTTTGCACGATCACGAGCTAAGTCTTCTACTACATCCACGTGTTCACAACCACCGTAGTAACGTTTAGCTGGATAGCCTTCAGCATATTTATTTGTTAAAACTGAACCTTGTGCTTCCATTACCGCTGTTGTTACAAAGTTTTCTGAAGCAATTAGCTCAATCTTAGTACGTTGTCTTTGTAATTCATCCTTGATCGCATTATAAACTGCTGGATCTTGTTGCATTAGTTGTTTCTCCATCAAAATCCTCTCCTCGTTTCGTATTCGCAATGTTCGTTATTTGTTAATTCAACTACATTGTAACATGATTTATTTAGAATAAAAAAGAAAAAATGTGTATTATTTTAATATATTTAATTACGAAAGTTCGTAAAACGCTCTCATTCCACCGATTAGTTTTGGACGCGTCTTTGCTAAAGTAACATGAGCGTGTCCAACTGCGTTCAACGTACAACGAACGGGTACTGCGACATGCTTTAAATGCATACCAATGAATGTATCTCCAATATCAATCCCAGCATCAGCTTTAATAAACTCTACTAAAACAGGATCTTTAAGCTGGCCATAGGCCTGTGTAGCCATCGCTCCACCTGCTTTATGAATAGGAACAACACTAACGATTTCTAAGCGTTCTTTACGAGCTAATTCTCTTTCTACTACCAGTGCTCGATTAAGATGTTCACAGCATTGAAATGCTAAGTGGACACCCGTTTTTTTTCGAAAATCTGCTAGTGTATCAAAGATCATTTCTGCAACTTCCATTGCGCCTGCGGTTCCTATTTTTTCACCAATTACCTCGCTTGTACTGCATCCAATGACAAGTGTATGTTCTGAAGATAACTGCACTTGTGCTGAAAAATCAGATAAAACTGTTTCCAACTGCTCTTTCCATTTCGTAAGTTCAGACACGTTTTTCTTCCTTTCTTCCATTGAATACGTTCACATTATGCCGTTACTGTTGCATCACTTTGCTGCTCATACTGTTTAATTTTATTCACGCGATTTTCATGTCGCCCGCCTTCAAATTCTGTCGTTAACCAAATTTTCGCAATTTCACGTGCAAGTCCCGGCCCAATGACGCGTTCACCCATTGCTAAAATGTTGCTATCATTATGTTCTCTTGTGGCTTTTGCACTAAACGTATCATGCACTAGAGCGCAGCGAACTCCCTTTACTTTATTAGCTGCTATGCTCATACCGATGCCTGTTCCGCAAATAAGAATGCCTCGACTTACTTCTTGGCTCGCCACTTTTTGAGCAACGGGAAGTGCATAATCCGGATAATCGACAGATGCTGAGCATTCACACCCTAAATCCACATATTCAATATTTAATTCTTCCATTAAAGAGATAATTTCCTGTCGTAAATTTATACCGCCGTGGTCAGATGCAATAGCTACTTTCATCTTTGTTTCCTCCTCATACATACCTTCATCTTCTATTAATTTTTGTTCAGTTTAAGTCTGCAAAAATTTATGGGACCTTTTATAATTTGTCGACTATTTTGTTAATCATACGCTCTAACTCTTCTAAAGTCTGTTCGTACGTCTGTAATGATCCGCCAAACGGATCAGATACTTCACCTTGCTCGCCGGCAAATTCTTTTAGCGTAAATAATTTATCACTTACGTATGGAGCTTGGTTCAAAATTAGCATTTTATGCTGCTCCGTCATCGTAAAAATATAAGTAGCCCACATCAATTGTTCTTCCGTTAATGCTGCCGAAGCATGAGAACAAGCTATGCCTTTCTGTTGAAGGGCAACTTGTGCATGAACAGAAGCTTCACTTCCATTTGAAGCGAATACACCTGCAGACTTCACGTTTATTCCATCTATTTTTTTAGCTTTCAGCAACGCTTCTGCCATAGGGCTGCGGCACGTGTTTCCTGTACATACAAATAAGATGTTTTTCAAGATACATCCTCCCTTGCTTTCACTATGTGCGACTATGTTGATATTCCACCCTATTGTATCTCTATTGCTTGCATAAATCCAGTTAGCTTTTTTGGGTGTTTTTTATCCATGATCTCTTTATTTATCTTGAAAAAAACACCTTCGCTTTCCTTTTTTTATTGCTGTAATTTAAAAGAAGCAAAAAAAGACCATAACCTGCATGGTCATGATCCTTTACCTATTTATATATAGTTAAAAAGGTAATAGCAATTTGATGCCAAAAGCTAATAAAATGCTCCCGCCCAGTGCCTCACTATATGAACCAAGCCAGCCTTGTACTCTTCTGCCAAGCAACAGTCCTAACCAAGTTAATAGCATACTCACTACGCCAAAAACAATAATGGTCAAAAACGTTCTTGCCCCAAAAATACCTAAGCTAAGTCCAACAGAAAAACTATCTAGACTCACGCTGAGCGCAAAAAATAATAGTCCAAAGCCAACTGGTTTGATAAACGGCGTATCGTCATGCTTAAAGGAGGAATAAATCATCTGCGCCCCAAGAATCAGCAATAAAATTCCACCGCCATAGGTAGCAAACATTCCAAGTTTATCAGACAAAAGTCGTCCAATAAACATGCCCAATAGCGGCATCCAAATATGAAATATACCGATAACAACACCAATGTAGAAAATTTGGCGAAAGCGTAAACGAATTAACCCCATTCCCAAACCAACTGAGAAAGCATCCATTCCTAAGGCAAACGCCATAATGACTAACGTGATCATTTCACTAATTAACTGAGATACATTCATCTTTACCCTCCTCGGACGTGCTCCTATTTCAAAATATGCACATTCGAAAAGGTTTAGAAGATGAATTTTATTGCTTAATCACGTGATGTCCTGCAGCTTTCATTAATCGATTCATAACGGCATGACCGACTCCTTCTTCAGAAAAACTTTCACTAACGATAATATCTACATCGCACTCATTAAATGAACGAAGAGACTCATATAAGTGGCTAGCAACCGTCTCTAAATTTGAGCGAGATCCACATGTAATGACGGCATCGGCTTTATACACATTTTCATGTTCAGATGTCGTTAATACCCCTACTCGCTTACCCTGATCTTGATAGTGATCAATAATAGATTGGAAAAAATCTGAACTGCCGTCAACAATGACAAGCGGTGCATCAGGTGCGTAATGCGTATATTTCATACCTGGAGATTTTGGCGCTTCTTTATCACTTATTAACGCTCGATCTACTTTTACGGGACCAATTACACTTTCTAACTCTTTCTGAGTAATGCCGCCTGGACGTAAAATAATAGGAATCTCTTCAGTACAATCAAGGACAGTCGACTCTACTCCTACCCCTGTCGCTCCTCCATCTACAACTCCGCTAATACGCCCTTCTAAATCATTCATCACGTGGTGAGCTAAAGTGGGGCTTGGCTTGCCGGAGAGGTTTGCACTAGGAGCTGCGATAGGCAAAGCCACTTTTTTCAATAATGCAAGAGCTACCGGATGTGATGGCATTCTCACTGCAATGCTGTTTAAACCAGCCGTAACCTTATCTGAAACTTGATCTTTTTTAGGTAATATCACGGTAAGAGGACCTGGCCAAAAAGCATCAATCACTTTCTCTGCTTTTGAAGGAATTGACTCTACAAATGTATGCAGCTGCTCTTTATCTCCAATATGAACAATAAGAGGGTTATCACTAGGACGTCCTTTCGCTGCAAAAATTTTATCCACAGCTTTATCCGATGTTGCATCTCCTCCTAATCCATACACCGTCTCTGTAGGAAAAGCAACCACTTCGTGGTTGCGCAGCAAATCTGCTGCTTCTTCTATCTGTGGATAAATATCTTTTTCGTTCATAAAATTATCCACAACCCATAACTTAGTTTCCATCTTCTTCAACTCCTTTTTCTTTCTATATCTAGGTTTTTTTTACTTTAAAAGTACAATATGTATCAAAAACAGTAAAATACATGTATTCATTATATCAGCAAACAAGCTTTATCCACAAAATGTGGATAAAGCTTAGGTTTTTGTGAATAACATTGTGGATACCCCATTAAAATGATTTATCCACATTTCCTTTTAACTAGCTGCATAAAACATCACGTAGACATCCTTAGGATTTGGTAACTGTTTTAAATACGAATGTTCTTTTAACAAATCAGGTAGAGCACTATAAGATGTTTGCTGAAAATTCATCATTTGAAAAAAATGCAGAGAGGATGCCTTATTTGTTAGTAAATATAGTTGCTTCACACCATGCTTTTGAGCCAGCTGAACGATACTTTTAAATAGCAGCAGAATATCAGATTGCATCAAAGAAGGTGACACGACAAGGGAGCGAAGAATTCCGTCCATGCCTTCTTTTTCAAACCCAACTGTTGCTAGCAGCTCGCCTTCTTCACTTTCCATGATGACAAATTGATGAATATATTCTTCTACACCCGCTGTGCTAATACCCGCTTTTTGTAAAAACTTCTGAATTCGAATATAATCATTTTCACTGGCAATTTTTAATTGTTCTCTCATTTTAATCACCTCAACTTGTTTTCTAGTAACAAATCTATGAGATGGTTAAAAAAAGTAGAACTGAATTTTATTTTTAATGATTCTATTAATTAAATACGGACGATATCCATTCTACTACAAAAAACTTAACTTCTACAGAATCTTCTTTCGATTTAGCATCAGCTTTTTTCTTAGATGAAACAGACTTTTCAGCTTCCTTACTTTCCTTTTTCTCAGCCTTAGCGCTTGTTTCTTCTTTCGCTGTGTTGCTTGTATCCTTTGCAGCTGCTTCTTTAGAAGATGCCGTTGGTTGAGAAGGTTCCTCAGCTTTCTGCTTAATAGAATCCGATGTAATAGTTGCAGATTGAATTTCTGTCTTCACTGCGGGTTCTTTACTTTCAGCCGACGTATCATCTGTTTTGTCTGCAGATTTTAATTCAGAAGCTGCTGGTTTTTCTTTTTCTACCTTTGGTTCTTCTTCAGATGGCTCTGGCGCTTTTACCGCTTCACCGTTTGAAAAATCTAAGAAGCATAAAGGAGGAAATAGTACACACCACCAGTTTGCTCCTTCTCCTTTACCAAGAGTAATAAGCACGGCTTCATACTCACCTGCTGGATATAAAAACTGACCGTACAACTTAGTAGGAAACTCTACTTTTCCGAATTTAACGTGAACAGATTCATTTACGCCTTCTTCTTTTAGCACTTCTTTCGCAATTGTCTCAAGCGCTGGCAAATTTTCTTTAATTGTTTTTCGAGCTACAGTTACAGATGTTAAATCTTTTACCCATTCTGTAATTTGTTCGTTCACACGGTCACGAATCAGACGTTTTACGTACTGATCTTTTTCACCGTCGCTGTTTGCTAAAATACGCAGTCGAATTGCCTCGTCTGGAATGACTGCAGGCTGATCTGCCTGCACTTGGTTATGTGTATATATAAGTTGAGCATTTGCTCCAATAATTAATAAAATAAAATAAATGATAGCATATTTCTTCATTTCGGCCACCGCCCTTTCATAGGAACAGTATGGCCGAAAGCAAGATATCTTAAACTAGTAATTTAGTAAAAAAATGCATGATTTTCAAAAACCAAAGGGAAAATCATTCCCTCTGATTTTTTTAGTTATCACGAAGTTGTGCAAAAACCATTCGATCTTTTCCATTAATATCATATACACATTCTACAAAAGCTGTCGGAAACGTTTTTTGCAGCATCTCAGCTACATCTTTTGTCTGTCCGGCCCCGACCTCAAATCCAATAATACTGTTTGACTTCGTCACATATGGCAACTCTTCCATAAAACGTCGATAAAAATCCAGACCATCTTTTCCACCAAAAAGAGCTCGATTTGGCTCATGATCTTTTACCACTGTGGACAATTCATCATCTGCTGGAATATAAGGCGGATTAGACACAATTACATCAAATTTCTGATTTGATGATAGGAATGGTTGTAATAAATCTCCCTGTATAAACGTGACAGCAGCGTCCAGATTTTGAGCATTCTTCTTGGCTACATTTAAAGATTCTATAGCTATATCTGTTGCTGTAACATTGACGCTGTCAAGCTCCAACGCTAAAGTGATAGCAATCGCCCCACTTCCCGTTCCAATATCGACAAGCTCAATAGACTGGTGTTGAAATTCTTTTTTCATTCGAGAAATCATTCCATATACGAGCTCTTCTGTTTCCGGTCTTGGAATTAATACATGTTCGTTTACAATAAATGAACGTCCGTAAAATTCTTCTGTCCCGATGAGATATTGTACAGGCATCCCTGCTTTATGAGCATGGACATCTTGTTCAAATCTTTTTAGCGTTTCTTCTTCTAGTTCTTCCTGCAGAGCACCTAGCAAATGAGTTCTCGTCATCTGTAAGTGATGGCGAAGCAAGAGTTCTCCCGCGTTTTCATCTCGCTTTGCCTCTTTCAAAAAAGAAGAAGCCCACTTAAGGGCTTCAAATACTTTCATTAGTTCGAATCTTCCATTCGGCGCGCTTGGTCTTCCATTACTAATGCATCGATGATTTCATCAAGCTTGCCTTCTAAGATTTGATCTAGCTTTTGAATCGTCAGACCAATACGGTGGTCCGTTACGCGATTTTGCGGGAAATTATACGTACGGATACGCTCAGAGCGATCTCCTGATCCAACTGCTTGTTTGCGCGTTGCATCGTACTCTGCTTGTGCTTCTCGCTGGAATTTGTCGTACACGCGAGCACGCAATACTTTCATTGCTTTTTCTTTATTTTTAATTTGAGACTTTTCATCTTGACATGATACCACTGTATTTGTTGGTAAATGTGTTAAACGAACTGCCGACATCGTCGTATTAACACTTTGGCCACCAGGTCCACTTGAAGCAAATGTATCTACACGGATGTCTTTTTCATGAATATCCACTTCAACTTCTTCCGCTTCAGGAAGACATGCTACTGTTGCTGTAGATGTATGAATACGACCGCCTGATTCTGTTTCAGGAACTCGCTGAACACGGTGTGCACCGTTTTCAAATTTCATCTTTGAGTACGCACCTTTACCGTTAATCATAAAGATAATTTCTTTATAACCCCCTACTCCAGTAGTCGCTGCTTCCATTACTTCTGTTTTCCAGCCTTGTGATTCAGCAAAACGAGAATACATGCGGTACAAATTAGCTGCAAATAACGCTGCTTCATCTCCACCAGCCGCTCCACGAACCTCCATGATTACGTTTTTATCATCGTTTGGATCTTTTGGAATTAATAAAATACGTAGCTTTTCAACTAGCTCTTCTTGCTGCGTTTCTAACTCGGCAATTTCTTCTTTGACCATGTCGCGCATATCTGCATCAAGCTTATCTTCAAGCATCGTTTTCGCTTCTGATAACTGCTCTTTTACATCTTTGTATTCCTGATAAGCGGCTACCGTTTGTTGTATATCTGATTGTTCCTTCGAATATTCTCTCAACTTAGAGGGGTTGTTTACGATCTCAGGGTCACTCAGAAGTTCGTTTAACTTCTCATAGCGCGCCTCTACCGCTTCTAAACGATCAAACACGTCATTCACCTCATTCTTTATCCATAACATTGTAATTATAGTATAGCTTTAAAATAGAGTCAAAACCTTGTTAATACACGTATATGAACAAAAAAACAGAACTGCGCGTTCTGTTTTTATCATCATAAAATTCTTGCTTTATTTTTCGACCATTTCGCTTGAGTCCACAGACACAGCCTGTCCTTTGGACTTTTGCACAACGTGGCAATGACGACATCTTGGTTCGTACGATTCAGACGCACCGACTAAAATAATAGGGTCGTCATAAGAAGCAGGCTCACCGTTAATCAAACGCTGCGTACGGCTCGCAGGAGAGCCACATGAAGCGCATACGGCCTGTAGCTTTGTTACCGATTCTGCAATAGCCATTAACTGGGGCATTTGTCCAAAAGGTTCACCTTTGAAGTCTTGGTCTAACCCTGCTACAATCACACGAAAGCCTTGATCTGCTAAAGATTGAACAATTTCTAAAATATCTGTGTCAAAAAACTGTACTTCATCTATCGCTACTACGTCTGTCTCTTCATTTACTCGCTTTAAAATATCGCGCGATGCTGAGATTGAATAAGCCATAACAGATGTACCATTATGTGAAACGACAGCTTCTTCACTATATCGATTATCAATTGCAGGCTTGAACACTTGTGCTTTTTGTTTAGCAAACTGCGTACGGCGCACACGTCGAATCAACTCTTCTGATTTCCCTGAAAACATACTGCCACAAATTACTTCTATCCAACCGCTTTGTTTCATTACGTACACCACTGCGGGACTCTCCCTTCTTCTCGTTCCGTTTCTGAGCGAACCGCTACTAACTTAATCTACGTCTTCTATGTAGATCTTATTCCTATGATAAAGTACCCACTTTTTTATCAAGCAGACACTGTTTTTCTACTTTTTTAAGCAAAAAAACAGGCAAGAAGTTAAGCTACTTGCCTGTTTGTTTCGACAATGTGATTATTTAAGACCGTATTTTTTGTTGAAGCGATCAACACGGCCACCAGCTTCAGCGAATTTTTGACGACCAGTGTAGAATGGGTGACATTCAGAACAAGTCTCAACGCGGATCTCTTCTTTTACAGAACCACTTTCAAATTCGTTTCCGCAAGTACATTTAACCATAACTGTTTTATAGTTTGGATGAATTCCTGTTTTCATTCGTTTCATCTCCTTCCGCCCTGAATCATTCTGAAACAGAGTTTATTGATAAAGATAGTGATGAAATAATAACTATTTCACTGTGTACTTTATCAACACACATGATGAAATTATAACAAGGGTTGTATGCTTTTGCAACCACATGTTTTATAACTTATCGTTTATTTGCTAGAAGCGTTTTTTTCTCTTCCGTTAACATCGAAAAGAACTCTTCATTTGTCTTTGTTTGACGTAAACGTTTTAAGAATTTTTCTGCAAAATCAGGAGCATCTGCCATTGATTTGCGAATTGCCCATAAGTGGTCTAAATGCTCTTTTGGAATTAACAGCTCTTCTTTACGTGTGCCTGAACGACGAATGTCAATCGCAGGGAAGATACGTTTTTCAGCTAGTGAACGATCTAGATGCAGTTCCATGTTACCTGTACCTTTAAATTCTTCATAAATAACATCATCCATACGAGAGCCTGTATCAATTAAGGCTGTTGCTAGAATGGTTAAGCTGCCTCCATCTTCAATGTTACGCGCAGCTCCAAAGAATCGTTTTGGACGATGAAAAGCAGCTGGATCAATACCCCCTGATAGTGTACGACCGCTCGGTGGAATAACTAAGTTATAAGCACGAGCAAGTCTTGTAATGCTATCCATCAAAATGACAACATCTTTTTTGTGTTCGACAAGTCTCATCGCACGTTCAAGGACAAGTTCCGCTACTTTAATGTGATTTTCTGGCACTTCGTCAAATGTAGAACTGACAACATCACCGTCAACCGAACGCTCAATGTCCGTTACTTCTTCAGGACGCTCATCAATAAGAAGAACAATCAATTCCGCATCAGGATGATTGGTTGTAATGCTATTGGCAATTTCTTTTAACAGCATCGTTTTACCTGCCTTTGGCGGCGCAACAATTAGTCCCCTTTGCCCAAATCCAATTGGTGAAATCAAGTCAATAATACGCGTAGAGAAACTTCTTGGCTGAGTTTCCAGCAGCATTTGCTCATTTGGATAAATCGGGGTTAGTGCTGGAAAATGTACGCGTTCTTTTGACGTTTCTGGGTCTTCTCCGTTTACTGCTTCTACATGCAGTAACCCGTAGTAGCGCTCATTTTCTTTCGGAGGACGAACTTTCCCCGATACCTTGTCTCCATTACGCAGATCGAAGCGACGAATTTGTGAAGCTGAGATATAAATATCTTCTGAACTCGGTGAATAGTTAATTGGTCGTAAGAAACCGAATCCTTCTGACTGAATAATTTCAAGAACGCCTTCCATAAATAAAAGCCCATCTTGTTCAGCTTGAGCCTTTAAAATAGCAAAGACAAGTTCTTTTTTCGTTAATTTACTATAGTACGAAACTTTATACTCACGAGCATGTTCATATAGCTCTTTTAATTTCATATTTTCTAAACTGGATAATGTTAAGTTCATTAGGACACCACGCTTTATAATGAATAATTTTTAACCGTTCCTCCCATATTAAATTCAAATATAAAATTGAGAGATGATATGGATGGAATAAATCTGTGAAAATGGAGAATATAACCTTTGAAGTATAATAAGTAGAATCAATTGATTAACCATACACTTTTAGAAGAATAATTCCGACATAAAACCATTTATATTATCTTGATAAATTTAACGTAGCAATTTATATTCTAACCTTTTTCTATCTTTTTAATCAATCTTTTTTTACTTTAGAAGATGAATAAAAAAAAGGAAATTTAATAGCTTAAGAGAAGCAAGGAAAACCTTTTCATAATTTCACATTAAAGGAAATAAACTGGACGTTAAAATAAGAAGTGAAATTTATCTTTTAGCTTCCCCTTTTTATCTATTTACCCTATTCATAAATATATAAGCTACACAGACATAGAAGAACGTTCCTACACCTGTGTAGCTTATTTAACGGCTCATTTCTAGAATTTGCTTTCCTGACTGTTGTGCAATTTGCCTCTATGAATTTTGAAATTGTTCAATTTCTTCTTGAGTCATCTCTTCACGCCAAATCATTGCCCCTAAATCCGATAGCTTGTCTACTAAATGGCTGTAACCTCGGTCAATGTGCTCTAAACCCGTTACTTCTGTAATCCCTTTGGCCATTAAGCCTGCGGTTACAAGGGCTGCTCCTGCTCGTAAGTCCGACGCTTTCACACGTGCACCTTGTAAGTGAATGGGACCATTAATAATAGCTGAACGTCCTTCTACCTTAACAGATGCATTCATTCGTCTCAGCTCGTCAATATGCTTAAACCTTGCACCGTAAATTGTATCTGTCACAACGCTTGTACCTGATGCTCTTGTTAGAAGCGTCGTGAATGGCTGCTGTAAATCAGTTGGAAAACCTGGATATACTAACGTTTTAATATCTACGGGCTTCAACAGCTGACGAGTCGCTACGAGAATCTGATCTGAGCTTGTTTCGATATGAATACCCATTTCCCGCATTTTAGCCGTTAATGACTCTAGGTGCTGAGGGATAACGTTGTCAACAACAACTTCTTTTCCCATACTCGCTCCCATAATCATATACGTGCCTGCTTCAATTCGGTCTGGAATGATGGAATGACGGCATCCTTTTAATTGATCTACGCCATCAATTCGAATAACGTCCGTCCCTGCACCTTTAATACGGGCACCCATACTTGTCAGTAACGTAGCTACATCGATAATTTCAGGCTCTTTAGCAGCATTCTCGATAACGGTACGCCCTTTTGCTCTCACAGCAGCTAGCATGATATTGATTGTTGCTCCTACGCTCACAACGTCTAAATAAATTCGAGCACCAATCAGTTCATCAGCTCGAATGTAAATAGCTCCTTGCTCATTTGTTACTTTCGCACCAAGAGCTTCAAAGCCTTTAATGTGCTGATCGATTGGTCTTGGACCAAGGTAACAGCCTCCTGGAAGACCAACTACCGCTTTTTTAAAGCGTCCCAACATCGCCCCCATTAAATAATAAGAAGCGCGTAATTTTTTTACTTTTCCGTTCGGTAAAGGCATTGCAACCATTCCGGATGGATCTACTGTTAATTCGTCGTTATCAATGGTTACTTTCCCACCAATTTCTTCAACTAAATCCCCTAATAACTGCACGTCTGAAATATCAGGCAGACCTTCAATTGTAACAGGTGACTCGGCTAAAATTGTTGCTGGAATAAGCGCAACGGCACTATTTTTAGCACCACTGACGCGGACGGATCCACTTAAGGTAAAGCCACCTTGTATTTTTAACTTTTCCATTTATAGCTCCCTTCTAGTGAAAGAAAGTTTCTCACCTAGTAATTGAGGAAAATTTTGGTACAAAGAATACCTAAAAGAATGGTTATTTTTCCTATTACCTACTAGTGTACACGAAAATGAAAAAATCATGTATAGTTTCGACAAGATAAAAGAAAAATATGGCATTCACCTGTCAGGATGGTAAATGCCACACAAATTTATACATGTTTAGACATTTCGTTTTTCCCAATCTGCTAAAAATTGGTCAATTCCTGCATTTGTTAACGGATGTTTGAACAATTGCATTAAAACTTTGTAAGGAATTGTCGCAATATGTGCTCCATTTTTTGCAGCTTCTGTTACGTGCATCGGATGACGAATAGATGCTGCAATAATTTCGGATGGAATGTCATGAATTGCAAAAATATCTGCAATATCTGAGATTAAATCGAGGCCATTAAAACCAATATCGTCTAACCTTCCCAAGAAAGGCGATACGTAAGTAGCACCTGCTCTTGCTGCCATTAACGCTTGGTTAGCTGAGAAAATAAGCGTAACGTTTGTCTTAATACCTAAACTATTAAATTCTTTTACTGCTTTTAAGCCATCTGGAGTCATCGGTACCTTGATTGTAATATTCGGCGCAATCGCAGCAAGCTCTTTTCCTTCGCGAATCATGCCTTCTGCATCAAGCGCAATCACTTCTGCACTTACAGATCCTTCAACGAACTCTGTAATTTCACGAAGACGATCTTCAAACGTGATGTTCTCTTTAGCTACTAAACTAGGATTTGTTGTAACCCCCGCTAACAAACCTAATGAATGCGCTTCCTTAATCTCGTCTAAATTAGCCGTATCAATAAAAAACTTCATGAATGCCATCCCCCTGTGTTATGTATTCAGAATGATAAGAAAATTATAGTAAAAATAAAACCGCCTTACAATAAAAATAAGACGGTTTTATTTTTCAGACTCAACTAACTGCAAACAGGCCATCCGAAGATTTCAAATTATGCTTTGTTAGAAGAACCGAATTCACGCATTTTACCTTGAACCGTTTCTTTGATTGCTTCGCGAGCAGGTCCTAAGTATTTACGTGGATCATATTGTTCAGGTTGCGCAGCTAATACTTCACGAACAGCTTTAGCTGAAGCAATTTGGTTTTCAGTGTTTACGTTGATTTTAGCAGTACCTAAAGAAACTGATTTTTGGATATCTTTTGTTGGAATACCAGTTCCACCGTGTAGAACTAATGGTAAGCCTGTACGATCTCCGATTTCTTTCATTTCAGCAAAACCTAGGTTTGGTTCACCTTTGTATGGTCCGTGAACTGATCCTAATGCTGGAGCTAAGCAATCGATACCTGTACGGTTAACAAGTTCTTCACACTCGTTAGCATCTGCATAGATAACACCCTCAGCAATAACGTCGTCTTCTTGTCCACCAACAGTTCCTAGTTCTGCTTCTACAGATACTCCGTGGAAGTGAGCTAGTTCAACTACTTTAGAAGTAATTGCAATGTTTTCTTCAAATGGGTGGTGAGAAGCATCGATCATTACAGAAGTGAATCCAGCATGGATTGCTTTTGCACATGATTCAAAGCTTGAACCGTGGTCTAAGTGAATTGCAACTGGTACTTGAACGTCGTAATCTTCGATTAGAGCTTCAACCATTGCTACAACAGTTTTGAAACCGCCCATGTAGCGTGCTGCACCTTCAGATACACCAAGAATAACTGGAGAGTTTTCTTCTTTTGCTGCTTGAAGAATAGCTTGAGTAAACTCTAAGTTATTTAAGTTAAATTGACCTACTGCATAGCCTTGTTCTTTTGCTGTAATAAGCATTTCTTTCATTGATACTAAAGGCATATTGAAATCCTCCTTAAAATCAACCTTAGATTAGATGCTAACCAAAAGGCACACTCAAATAGTATGCTCTTGAATTGAGTGTTTCATGTAGAAACAACGCGCATCTTTACATAATAGATTGTCGAATTATGAATACAGTAATTAGGATACCAACTAACAATGAAAACAGCAACATTTTTAGGCTGATATTCAAAATTTGTTAGGATGAAAACCCTACCAAAACCTTAATTCGACTTTACTGGTATATATTCCCTAACAACTTTGCGGATTTCATCAATATCAAAAGGTTTTGCAAAGTGAGTTAACGCTCCTAGATCTTTTGCTTCTTGAATCATATCCAATTCACCATAAGCGGTCATAATGATGACTTTAATCGTTTCATCGTGCTGCTTTAACCTTTTTAAAATTTCGATTCCATCCATTCCTGGAATTTTCATATCTAATAAGACAAGATCCGGTGCTTGCTCTTTTGTAATATCAATCGCCTGGAAGCCGTTCGCCGCTTGAAATGTCGTATAGCCTTCTTTTTGCAGCACTTCCGTTAATAAAATACGTATACCATACTGATCATCAACAATTAAAATTTTCTCTGCCAATATAATCCCACCTTTTATATTCCTCTTCTACAGACAAAACTAACATATGTATTTCGCCTTTAAAACAAAAATCCCTGCTAATTAGAGAAATTGTTACAAAACATAGCTTTTTTTGTCATCCATCTAACTTCATTGCACTTTACTTTCATTGTAGCTCATTTCAAGATAGAATACAGATAGCTTTTTTCGTTATAATGTGTAGATAGACGGCTTTAGCCGCTTAAATCGAAGGGAGATTCTATGCTTAAAATTTTCACAACTCAACTTTCAGGTTTTTTTAAACGAATTGAAGAACAAGAAGAATTCCAATTTGAAGATGCCGCGCGTATTTTAGCACAGGCCTCTGTCGGAGAAGGATTTATCTATATTTATGGTGTAGAAGAAATGCATGCCGTTACACTAGAAGCACTAAGCAGTGCAGAACCTTTAAGTCAGGCAAAACCTTTGCCTTTACATGAATTGGATCAGCTGACTAGCGTCGATCGCGTACTGCTTGTCTCTCGATTTTCAACAGATCACAAAGCTGTGGAAATAGCTGAACGTTTAAAGAAACGCGATATTCCATTTGTCAGCATTGCTGCTGTCCCTAAAGAAATAACCGAACCTTCTTTAACAGCACTCGCAGATGCTCATATTGATACAAAATTGTTAAAGCCCCTTATTCCTGGAGAAGACGGCTCAAGATTTGGTTTTCCAGCAATGATGGTCGCTTTATACGCGTACTACGGTTTAATTTTTACATTAAAAGAAATCGTAGAAGAATATGAATAAAAAACACGCTGTCTAAAGACAGCGTGTTTTTATTTCACTTATTTGTTTTGGCCTGACTCCATTGATGCGCGAATAAATTCTTTGAACAATGGTTGCGGTCTTGTTGGACGAGACGTGAATTCTGGGTGGAATTGTGAAGCCAAGAACCATGGGTGGTCTTTAAGCTCTACAATTTCAACTAAACGGCCATCCGGGCTTGTACCAGAGAAGATAAAGCCTTTCTCTTCCATTTGCTGGCGATATTCGTTGTTAAATTCATAGCGGTGACGATGACGCTCATACACCACTTCATCTTGATATGCTTCATATGCAAGCGTATCTTCAGACAATTTACAAGGATATAATCCTAAGCGTAATGTACCGCCTAAGTCTTCTACGTCTTTTTGTTCCGGTAATAAGTCGATAATTGGATAATTTGTTTCAGGTGCAATTTCTGCTGAATGTGCGCCTTCTAATCCTAATACATTGCGTGCAAACTCAACTGATGCTAGCTGCATACCTAAACAAATACCTAAGAATGGAACTTTTTGCTCACGTGCATATTGTGTTGCCACAATTTTACCTTCGATTCCACGATCCCCAAATCCACCTGGAACTAAGATACCGTCTACATCACCAAGTAAATCTTGAACATTTTCTTTTGTTACAAATTCAGAATTTACCCACTTGATATTTACATCTGCATCGAATGCATATCCAGCATGTTTCATTGCTTCTACAACAGAAATATAAGCATCTTGAAGCTCTACATACTTACCAACTAATGCAATTTTTGTTGTGTTTGAAAGTCCTTTTACTTTCTCAACAAGTGCTTTCCACTCAGTCATTTCTGCCTCTTTGCAATCTAATTTCAAGTGATCGCATGTGATTTGATCTAAGTGCTGCTCTTGTAGAGATAGTGGAATTTCATATAATGTTTCAGCGTCTGCACACTCAATAACTGCTTTTGGATCAATGTCGCAGAATAAAGCTAGCTTATCTTTCATATCTTCAGAAATTGGCATTTCTGTACGAACAACAATCACGTTTGGCTGAATACCTAAGCTACGTAATTCTTTTACACTATGCTGTGTTGGTTTTGTTTTCATTTCACCAGCCGCTTTTAAATATGGCACAAGTGTACAGTGAATATACATAACGTTGTCACGGCCAATATCGCTTTTGATTTGACGAATAGCCTCTAGGAAAGGAAGTGATTCAATATCTCCTACCGTTCCGCCGATTTCAGTAATAACAACATCTGCGTTTGTTTCTTTGCCTGCACGGAAAACGCGTTCTTTAATTTCATTTGTGATGTGCGGAATAACCTGAACTGTTCCGCCTAAATAATCACCGCGACGCTCTTTTTTCAATACTGTTGAATATACTTTACCTGTTGTTACATTGCTGTAGCGATTTAAGTTGATATCGATAAAACGCTCATAGTGACCTAAGTCTAAGTCTGTTTCCGCGCCGTCATCTGTTACGAATACCTCACCGTGTTGGTATGGACTCATTGTTCCTGGGTCTACGTTAATGTATGGATCAAACTTTTGAATCGTTACGTTCAACCCACGGTTTTTTAATAAACGGCCTAAAGAAGCTGCTGTAATCCCTTTTCCTAGAGATGATACAACACCGCCTGTTACGAAAATATACTTTGTCATCTATACTTCCCCCTCTAAATAATTTGAACTGTACAATATTAAAAGTTTTCACATAAACAATCACAATTCATTCATTGTGCATGCGAAATTATAAGAAACCTTATGAATGTGAAACGTTCAAGAACCAAAAGAAAGTTTCTATCAAGGATTTATAAGAACATATCGGGGTGTAAAACATTGATAAATAAAATAAAAAAATTGCTCCCAATACCAAAACTGGATTGGGAGCAATAGTCTATTTTAAATAAAAACTTTTTAAATGCTTGTTTAAAGAGCCCAAAAAAGATTCTACCTACTTCGCTTGAAAAAGTCAAGAAGGATTATTTTTCTTTTTCGTCCTCATAATCGTCTTCTTCATCTTCCTCATCATCGTCTAGATCATCTTCTAAATCGTCAAAATCGTCTTCTGCAAGATCATCTTCATCTTCTTCTAGCTCGTCGATGTCTTCAAAATCTTCTTCTTCGTCTAGATCGTCAACATCTTCATAATCTAAATCTTCTTCTAGATCATCAAAGTCTTCAACTTCTTCAACAACAGCTTTTTTCGCTTTTTTCTTTTTAGGTTTTGCAACCGGAATAACTTCTTCTTCAGCCTGGTCAAAAGGATACCATCCACGAAGACCCCAATGGTTGTCCCCTACTGTTAAAAAGCGACCATCAATATTAATATCTGTATAAAACTGAGCTAATCTCGTTTTTAATTCTTGATCTGACATTTCCGCTGCTGCTTTAATTTCAGCAATAATTTCTTGGAATGACATTGCTTGACGATCTGTTTTTTCTTCTAGAAGCGCGTAAGCAATCTCAATCATCGACATTTCTTTTAAATCCGTTTTTGAGTACTGTGCTAAACTCAAATCTGGCACATCCTTTCTATGGCTATGTATATCGAAAATCTATTAAATCAATTCATCATATGTGTAAATGATGGAAACGAATAAATACATACCATTCATTATAAACAAATTCAATACATTTATGCTAGCCTCGTTTCTAAAATTCTCGAGAATTTCGCATAAAACAACGAAAAAATAGACATTTTATTACTATAATACATTCTACTTGATACACCAACAGTATCCTTTGACCAAAAGGAATTCACCATCAGTTATTCTGAGTCCGTTAGGGTTAAGTCTATAAAAGCCGCGATGACCAAAAATAGTCATCGCGGCTTTTAATATATCACTATATACTAACGATACATTATTACATATTTCGACGATATTGCCCACCGCATTCATATAAAGCTCGCGTAATTTCTCCTAAGCTGGCTACTTTAACAGTCTCCATTAACTCTTTGAAAATGTTCTCTCCTTCTGTTGCAGCTTTCTTTAACCTTTTCAGCGCGTCTTCTCTTTTTTCTTCATGCTGCTGTTGAAACTTCTGAAGCTGATTAATTTGATGATTTTTTTCTTCTTTTGATGCGCGGGCTAACTGCATGTCATCAACTGAGGAACTTTCCTCTTCATTTGGATTAATATACGTATTTACTCCTATAATAGGTAAAGCTCCCGTATGTTTTTGCATCTCGTATTCCATCGATTCATCTTGAATCTTACCTCGCTGATACTGCATTTCCATCGCACCTAAAACGCCGCCTCGATCATTTAAGCGTTGAAATTCAGCCAATACCGCTTCTTCTACCAAGTCTGTTAGTTCATCAATAATAAAAGAGCCCTGTAATGGATTTTCATTCTTAGTGAGTCCATGCTCTTTTGTAATGATTAGTTGAATGGCCATCGCTCTACGTACAGATTCCTCTGTCGGTGTTGTAATTGCTTCATCATACGCATTGGTATGAAGAGAGTTGCAGTTGTCATGAAGAGCCATTAAGGCTTGCAGCGTCGTACGTATATCATTAAAATTAATTTCCTGTGCATGAAGCGATCGGCCGGATGTTTGAATATGATACTTAAGCTTTTGACTGCGTTCATTTGCGCCGTATTTATCACGCATCACAATTGCCCATATTCTTCTTGCCACACGTCCAATAACCGTGTATTCAGGGTCAAGTCCATTACTAAAGAAAAACGATAAATTAGGAGCAAAATCATCAATATGCATCCCTCGGCTTAAGTAATATTCCACGTACGTAAAACCGTTGGCTAATGTAAACGCGAGCTGAGAAATTGGATTCGCCCCTGCTTCAGCAATATGATAGCCTGAAATAGACACAGAATAATAGTTGCGCACTTTCTCGTCAATAAAGTACTGCTGAATATCTCCCATCATTTTTAACGCAAATTCTGTGGAAAAAATACACGTATTTTGGCCTTGATCTTCTTTTAAAATATCCGCTTGAACGGTTCCTCTTACTTGTTTCAACGTACCCGATTTTACTTCCTCGTATTCCTGTTCCGTTAAAGGACGCTTTAATTCTTCTTCTTTCTTTTCTACCTGCTGGCTGATAGCTGTATTCATAAACATAGCTAATAATATCGGAGCCGGCCCATTAATCGTCATCGAAACGGAAGTCGAAGGATGGCAAAGATCAAATCCCTTATACAAAAGTTTCATATCATCAAGCGTACAGACATTTACGCCGCTTTCGCCAATTTTCCCGAAAATATCCGGCCTTGGATCCGGATTTTCTCCATAAAGCGTTACAGAATCAAACGCTGTACTTAAACGCTTGGCCTCATCATCTTTTGACAAATAGTGAAAGCGGCGATTGGTTCGTTCTGGTGTTCCTTCACCTGCGAATTGACGCTTAGGATCTTCACCTTTTCGTTTGAACGGAAAAACACCTGCTGTGTATGGAAATGCACCTGGCACGTTTTCTTTATAAAGAAAACGAAGAACTTCCCCGTATTCATCAACCTTTGGAAGGGCCACGCGCGGAATACGCAGTCCTGATAGCGTATCAACTTGCAAAGACGTTTTAATTTCTTTATTTCTTACCTTTGTAATAAGTTCTTCTTGCCGATACTGACTTTTTAATTTAGGCCAGTTTTCCAGCTTTTCAATCGATTCGGCCGTTAGCTGTTTTTGATATTTCTCCTTTAGCTGAGTGAGCTCTTGCTTGGCTGTTTCTGTTTCCACTTCTTCGAGAGCACCCTCTAGCTGATAAAATTTACGCGCTGTTTGCGCTTGAACGTCCGTATTGCGGTGATAAGAGCGAACGCTGTTTACAATCTCCTGTAAATATTGCTGTTGATCATTAGGAATGATGGTATATTTCTTTTCACTTACGCGCTCTGATGATTTTTCTACGTGCCAAGACGTACGGTATGTTTGATGCAGATGATTTACAAGATCTTCAAATAAAATATTTGTTCCCCCGTCGTTGAACTGACTCGCGATTGTTCCGTAAATTGGCATCGTAGAGAGACTATTTTCAAACAGCTGATGATTGCGCTGATATTGACGCTGCACTTGTTTTTTTGCGTCTTCGGAACCTTTTTTTTCAAATTTATTGATGACAATAAAGTCTGCGTAATCAATCATTTCAATCTTTTCTAACTGCGACGGCGCGCCAAATTCGCTTGTCATGACATAAAGAGAGACGTTTGCAATATCTTTAACTTGAGCATCAGCTTGCCCGATGCCGCTTGTTTCGACAATGATAATGTCGAAGCCCGCTTTTTTCACGACGGCAATTCCATCTCGAATGGCCGCCGATAGCTCATGTCCAGATGAACGCGTGGCCAAACTTCTCATATACACACGAGGAGACGCTGCGATGTTCATGCGAATTCGATCCCCAAGAAGCGCTCCTCCGGTCTTTTGTTTAGTTGGATCAACGGATAAAACAGCTACATGAATATCTGGAATATGTTCAATAAACCTTCTTACTAATTCATCCGTAAGCGAACTTTTCCCCGCTCCTCCTGTTCCTGTGATTCCAATAACCGGTATTTTTTGATCTGTCTCGCTGTCGATTACACTTTCTCGTATTTCTTCAAGAGCGGCTGCATGCTCTTTTGTGTATTCATAGGCTTCATTTTCAGCACATGTAATAAGCTGGGCAATTAAACGGTCATTAGCCGGCGTTAAGGTTCGATCATTCGGCAGTGCAGGGGGATTTGTGTAATAACAATCATCGATCATGAATTGAATCATGCCTTCTAACCCCATTTTTCGTCCATCTTCCGGAGAAAAGATTTTAGAGATGCCGTAATCATGAAGCTCTTGAATCTCACTCGGAATAATTACCCCGCCGCCGCCGCCATAAATTTTAATATGAGAAGCCTGTTGTTCTTGGAGTAAATCGTACATATACTTAAAATATTCTACATGGCCGCCTTGGTAAGAAGAAATGGCGATCCCCTGAACATCCTCTTGTATGGAAGCGTTAACAACTTCTTCGACAGATCGGTTATGCCCCAGATGAATGACTTCTACCCCCTTGGCTTGAAGAATCCGTCTCATAATATTAATAGACGCATCGTGGCCGTCAAACAGGCTAGAAGCGGTTAAAAAACGAAGCGGTCTTTTGCTTGTATTCAAACTGTCTCCCCCTCACACAGTTGTTGAAATGAAAAATTTTTAAGTAAAAAATCCAACTGCATATTTGTATATTCTTCTAGTGAATAATGCTTTTGCAGCCACCATCTGCGAAATGCCCACATCTGACCTTGAACAAATAAATGATGAGCAAACAGCGAAATTTCTTTATCCGTAAGTGCAAATTGATTGTTTTCTACGCAGCCTTCGATAATAACCTTAAACATTTCAACCATATCCAGCTCTTTTTTTAATACATATGGAAGCGCATCTTTAGACAGCGATTTCGCTTCTTGGTACATGACTAATACTTCATCTTGAAGCTCATCTACAACTTTAAAATAGTGTTGAATCGCTTGTTGAAGCTCAGCGATTGTATAACGATCCACTACCATCTCTTCTAATCGCTCTCTCACTTCGTCGTAAATGTTGTCACATACAAGATATAAAACATCTTCTTTAGATTGAATATATTCGTAAAGTGTACCGATACTGAACCCAGCGGCTTTGGCAATTTCCCTTGTTGTTGTTCGGTGAAAACCTTTTTCCTTAAATAGCGTGACGGCCCCTTTAATCATTTGATTACGACGCTCTACAATCAGCTTTTCATCTTTAATGGATGTGAGAACTTCTCTCTTTTTCATTTTTTCACCTCTCCTACAACAAGTGTTTTATTTAGCAAGATACCTAGAAATGACGAGACGCTGAATTTCTTGTGTACCCTCATAAATTTGCGTGATTTTTGCATCTCTCATAAAACGTTCTACTGGATAATCTTTTGTATAACCGTACCCTCCAAATACTTGAACAGCTTCTGTCGTTACTTTCATTGCTGTATCCCCAGCATATAATTTTGACATGGCTGATTCTTTGCCGTATGGCAGCCCTTGAGACTCGAGCCAAGCAGCTTGATAGGTTAACAGTCTGGCAGCTTCTATACTCGTGGCCATGTCGGCTAACTTAAACGCAATTCCTTGCTGAGAAATAATGGGCTTTCCAAATTGCTGACGTTCCTTTGCATAAGCCACCGCCGCATCTAACGCTCCTTGAGCAATTCCTACCGCCTGCGCTGCAATACCATTTCGGCCGCCATCTAGCGTCATCATGGCAACTTTAAATCCTTCTCCTTCATTTCCTAGCAAATTTTCTTTTGGAACACGGCAATCCTCGAAAATAATTTCTGTGGTAGGTGAAGAGCGAATGCCCAGTTTCTTTTCTTTTTTACCAACTGAAAATCCCGGCATATCTTTTTCAATAATAAAAGCGCTCGTGCGTTTTTCATTAGGATCGATGCGAGCAAATACGACGTAAATATCCGCTTCGCCGCCGTTTGTAATAAAGATTTTAGAACCATTTAAAATATAATCTTCTCCGTCCTTTACAGCGAGCGTTCTCATTCCTCCTGCGTCTGATCCAGCACTCGGTTCCGTTAACCCATAAGCACCTATTTTCTCACCCGTTGCCATAGGTTTCAGGTATTTTTGTTTTTGTTCTTCTGTTCCGAATGTATAGATTGGCCAGCCGGCAAGAGAAGTATGAGCCGACAACGTAACGCCTGTTGATGCACATACTCTAGATAGTTCTTCAACGGCAATGCAATAAGCTAGATAGTCACTGCCGATTCCTCCGTATTGCTCTGGCCATGGAATACCTGTTAATCCTAGATCAGCCATTTGTGTAAAGATTCCTCTGTCAAAACGCTCTTCTTCATCTCGTTGTGCAGCTGTCGGAGCCACTTCGTTTTTGGCAAAGTCTCGCACCATTTTTCGAATCATTTCGTGCTCTTCTGAAAGTTTAAAAAACATGATTATTCCCCCTATAGTTGACTGCTAATGACAATGCGCTGAATTTCGCTTGTACCTTCGTAGATTTCGCACACTTTGGCGTCACGAAAATACCTCTCTACTGGATAATCTTTCATATAACCATAGCCTCCCAAAACTTGAATCGCATCGATTGCTACATTCATAGCCGTCTGGGAAGCAAACAATTTCGCCATTGAGGCTTCTTTTTTGCAAGGAAGTTTTTGATCATATAAAAAAGCGGCTCTGTACATTAAAAGCTTCGCTGATTCAACAGCCGTTTCCATATCAGCCAGCTTAAAGGCAATTCCCTGCTGAGATAAAATCGGCTTTCCAAATTGATATCGTTCATTTGCATAGTTTTTGGCTGCTGTTAACGCACCTTCAGCAATTCCTACCGCCTGAGCAGCAATACCAATTCTTCCAGCATTTAAATTAGCCATAGCAATTCGAAATCCTTCACCTTCTTCTCCGAGACGATTTTCTACAGGCACCTGCATATTTTCAAAGTGCAGTTGAACCGTTCGAGAACCGTGAAGACCCATCTTATGTTCATCTTTTCCTACTGAAAATCCCTCCATCGTCTTTTCAACGATAAAGGCGCTCATCCCTCTCGACCCGCGTTCGGGATTCGTTTTAGCAAATACAATATATGTATCCGCTTCTCCCCCGTTTGTAATGAAAAGCTTTGACCCATTTAAAAGATAGTGGTCTCCTTTTCGTTCTGCTTTTGTTTTTAGGCTTGCGGCATCAGACCCTGCACTAGGTTCTGTTAGGCAAAAAGCACCTAAATATTCACCTGTCGCAAGTTTTTTTACATACTTTTGTTTTTGATCTTCCGTCCCAAATACGACAATAGGATTCGTACCTACAGAAGTATGAACAGACAAAATGACGCCGAGGGCTGGACTTACTTTTGATATTTCGTGGATGGCAATCATGTATGACACAAAGTCCAGTCCACCTCCTCCGTATGTTTGAGGAACGGGAATGCCCATCAGGCCAAGATCAGCCATCTGCTTTAATAAACCTCGAGGAAATTCACCCTTTTCCATGTTTGGCACAGCCGCAGCGACTTCTTTTTCACTAAAATCAGCTACCATCTTTTTAATCATGTGTTGTTCAGACGTAAAAAAGATCATTTTGCCACTCCTTTATGTTTCGTACGTAAAAAATCCTTTTCCTGTTTTTCGACCAAGCCATCCTGCCTTTACATATTTCCTAAGCAATGGACAAGGACGATATTTGTCATCACCAAACCCTTTATGGAGCGTTTCCATAATAAACAAACATGTATCGAGGCCGATGAAATCTGCTAATGTCAAAGGTCCCATTGGATGGTTCATTCCTAGTTTCATCACTTGATCAATATCCTCTTCGTTTGCTACACCTTCATAGAGCGTAAACACAGCTTCGTTAATCATTGGCATTAAAATTCGATTTGAAACAAACCCTGGAAAATCATGAACTTCCACCGGGGTTTTATTTAATTTTTTTGTTGTTTCATAGACTGCTTGATACACTTCATCAGCAGTAGCCAGCCCTCTAATAATTTCAACGAGCTTCATCACGGGAACAGGATTCATAAAGTGCATGCCAATTACTTTTTCAGGTCGAGTGGTCACAGCTGCAATTTCAGTAATAGGAAGCGAAGACGTGTTGGTTGCTAAAATAGTATGACTCGGGGCTAACGAATCCAACTCCGCAAAAATGGCTTGCTTGACTTCCATCTTTTCCACAACCGCTTCGACGATTAAATCTGCTTTTTGTGCTGCTGTTATTTCATTTGCCAAGTGAAGGCGCTCCATAATCCCTTCATATTCCTTAGCTGAGAGAGAACCTTTTTCCACCTGTATTTTCAGACGTTTATCAATACCTTCTATTCCTTTTTGTGTATTTTTTTGATCAACGTCATACAAAGAAACTTGATATCCGCTCGCAGCAAATACTTGCGCAATGCCTGCTCCCATCTGACCTGCTCCAATAACCATAACTGTTTCAATATTCAAGTTGATTTCCCCCTTTTACACTTCTACCATGATGGCATCACCTTGGCCGCCGCCGCTGCAAATAGAAGCAATGCCTAGTCCGCCGCCTCGTCGTCTTAATTCATGAATGAGCGTTACAACAATACGGGCGCCGCTTGCTCCAATCGGATGTCCAAGTGCCACTGCCCCGCCGTTCACATTTACTCTTTCAGCCGGAAGCCCTGCAATCTCCATACTCATTAATGCTACTGCTGAAAAAGCTTCATTGATTTCAAACAGCGCAATATCGTCTACTGTCTTCTTTGTTTTTTGCAGTAGCTTGTTAATAGCAAACCCAGGCGTTTTCGGAAATTCCCTTGGCTCCATCGCAAGAGAAGTATGGTTTATAATCGTAGCCAACGGCTCATAGCCATTTGCTTTCGCCACATCTTCATCCATTAGCATGAGCGCAGCTGCTCCGTCATTCACGCTAGGTGCATTTCCTGCTGTAATGGTTCCACTGTGGCCAAATACAGGCCGAAGAGACGAGAGTTTTTCTAACGACGTATCTTTTCTTGGTCCTTCATCTTTTTGAACCGTTATCGTTCCTTTTTTAGACGGAATATCAACTGAAATTCTTTCTGCATCCCATCTCCCTTTTTCTTCTGACTCTACCGCTAATTGATGACTGCGAAGCGCCCATTCATCCTGCTTTTCTCGGGAAATATTCATTTCAGAAGCTATTTGATTTCCATACGTACCCATTTGCACCCCTGTAAAGCTGCATGTTAAACCGTCATGAACCATCAAATCCGTCACCACGCTATCTCCCATCCGGAATCCCCATCTTGCTTTTGGAAGAAGATACGGCGCGTTACTCATCGATTCCATTCCACCTGCAATGATTGTTTTTGCTTCTCCTAATCGAATCAGCTGATCAGCAGTTGTAATACTGCGCATACCCGATGCACAA
The DNA here is from genome assembly GCF_053345675.1 of Priestia sp. D51. Classification (NCBI taxonomy): domain Bacteria; kingdom Bacillati; phylum Bacillota; class Bacilli; order Caryophanales; family Bacillaceae; genus Priestia; species Priestia sp. D51. Next base: position 256,580 of record NZ_JBLTIR010000005.1, read on the forward strand.
ACTTTATTAATGGTTTCCGTCTCTACTTGCCACGGTAAACCTGCATAATGCATGGCTTGCCTAGAAGGTAGCTGTCCTTGGCCCCCTTGCAGCACGCACCCCATAATAACGGAATCAATTTCTGTACGTCCCTTTGATGCTGCTTGAATCGCTCTCCCCCCTAGTTCTGCCGCTTTTAGTCCGCTTACGCTGCCACCTAATTTTCCAAAAGGTGTTCGAACTGCACTCACAATAACTGTTTTCCCCACTATTGTTTCCTCCCCTTTTTCCTACTCTTTGTCCTTGCCGATTGAACGCTTGCTCAATTTCCTTTCTTTAAAAAGTAGAGATGAATACCATCTCTACTTCTCCTTTATGAAACCTGTTCTTGCACGTCACCATAAATTGACTTTTCAAGCAGTTCTGCTACGTCATACGTATGAACCTTTTCTTCTACTTCTTTTGCTTTTGTTCCGTCACTTAGCATCGTTAAGCAGTACGGACAACCTGAACTGATAATGCTTGGATTAACGGCTAAGGCTTGTTCCGTGCGCGCTACGTTAATGCGCTGGCCGGTCGTTTCTTCCGTCCACATTAACCCTCCTCCTGCTCCACAGCACATACCATTTTCACGGTTGCGATCCATTTCAATCAAACTAACACCTGGAATCGCTTTCAAAATTTCTCTTGGTGGACTGTATACTTCGTTATATCTTCCTAAATAACAGGAATCATGGAAGGTAATTTTTTCATTAACCGCATGTTTTGGTGTCAGCTTACCTTCTTTCATCAACATAGCTAATAATTCTGTGTGATGATACACTTCTCCTTCAAAACCGAAATCTGGATATTCATTTTTGAAGATATTGTAAGCATGTGGATCAATCGTAACAATTTTTTTGATTTCATTTTTTTCAAATTCAGCGATATTTTTAGAAGCTAACTCTTGGAATAAAAATTCATTGCCCAACCTGCGGGGCGTATCACCAGAATTTTTTTCTTTATTTCCTAAAATCGCAAATGAAACACCAGCTTCATTGAGAAGCTTAGCAAACGATAGAGCGATTTTTTGACTGCGGTTATCATAAGATCCCATCGAACCTACCCAGAACAAATACTCAAACGTTTCACCCGCTTTACTTACTTCTTTAACAGTCGGAATGTGAACATCTTCTCTTACATGTCGCCATTCTTCACGCTCTTTTCGGTTTAATCCCCAAGGGTTTCCTTGACGCTCAATATTCGTCATGGCACGCTGAGCATCCGCGTCCATCTTTCCTTCGGTTAATACTAAAAAACGTCGTAAATCTATGATCTTATCTACATGCTCGTTCATTACGGGACATTGATCTTCACAGTTTCGGCACGTTGTACATGCCCAAATTTCTTCTTCCGTAATGACATCTCCAATTAGGGCGGGATTATATTCCGCTGTTGCTGCGGCTTCTGCTCCGCCTTGGCTGGCCGCCATCATCGCCAGCTGATTTCCTTTTGTTTTAGAGAATGCATACGTAGGAACCCAAGGAGCCTTAGATGTCACAACCGCTCCTTTTTCTGTTAAGTGATCGCGCATCTTCAAAATTAAATCCATTGGAGACAAAATTTTCCCCGTACCCGTTGCCGGACACATATTCGTACATCGACCGCATTCTACACAGGCATATAAATCAATGAGCTGATGCTGCGTGAATTCTTCAATCTTACCAACCCCAAACGTCTCCTGCGTCTCATCTTCAAAATCAATCTTTTCAAGCTTACCTGGCTTAGAAACACGGTTAAAAAATACGTTAGCCGGTCCAGCCAGTAAATGAGCATGTTTTGATTGAGGAACATATACTAAAAACGTCAATAATACGGCTAAGTGAATCCACCATGAAACATAAAAAATGGAGATAGCGGCAGTATCATTGATTCCCTTAAACAAGATGGCAATAGATGACGCAATCGGTTCTGTCCATGCTGGTTCATGATTATGCCAGATGATTGACATGCCGTTTCCAACAAGCACTGACAGCATAAGTGCTCCAATAAAAATCAGTACTAAACCAGATTTAAATCCTCTTTTTAAACGCACAAGCTTTTCTACATAGCGACGGTGAAAAGCCCAGACAACTGCTACTAAAATCAAAAACGTCACAATTTCTTGGAAAAATGTAAAGCCGGGATATAAAGGTCCAAGCGGCAAATGTTTACCTGGAAGCAAACCTTTTATAATGAAGTCTAACGCGCCGAACTGAACTAAAATAAACCCATAAAAAAACATGACGTGCATAATTCCACTTTTTTTATCTTTTAACAGTTTCTTTTGTCCAAACACATTCACCCAAATTTTTTGCAGCCTTTCTTTTAACCGCTGATCAAATTCAACTTTTTTTCCTAATTGAATGTACTCAATGCGTGTGCGAATTAAATATACAAACAAAGAGATAGCGTAAGCGGTTACAATAATAAAAAAGAGAAAATTCACCCACAGCAACCCTGTCATCTCGTCCCCTCCTTGAATAATTTGTTACCTTTCTTTCCTCCTGACGACTAAATTTTCTGATAATATATCTGTTTTCATTGTATATAATGAATGAGCATTCAGTCAATATCTTTTCGTTCTTTTGTTCATATTCTATTTAAACAAGGTGACACTAAGAACAACATAAAATGTATTTACATCGGGAAAAGAGGTGACATGATGAGCGGCATGATTGTGATTTTACTTTTTATTATTTTTATTGCTTGGCTTGCAATTGACCTTGGTGTTGGAAAGAAAGTATTTTCCCAGGCTGAAAATACTTTTCCAAAACGCCGTGCTTCTCTCTTTTTGTTCGCAGACGGGAATGTCTTGTATAAAGATTTATTTCACGAAATAGAAAATGCCTCTTCATTTATCCATTTATCGTTTTACATTGTACAAAATGATGAAATTAGCCAAGAATTTTTAGATTTACTAGTCCAAAAAGCACAGCAAAATGTTGAAGTCAGATTATTGGTAGACCGTGTAGGAAGCTATAAAATCAAGAAAAACAAAATTGCATTCTTAAAGAAACAAGGTGTTCATTTTGCTTACAGTCGAACGCTACGGTGGCCTTATTTGTTTTATACACTCAACGCACGCAATCACCGTAAAATGGCCGTTATTGATGGGAAAGTTGGCTACATTGGCGGTTTTAATATTGGAAGAGAATATTTAGGACTCGACGCCAAGCTTGGGGTGTGGAAAGATTACCACCTGCGTATGGAAGGGGAAGGTATACAAGACCTTCAAATGCAACTATTGAGCGACTGGTATGCTGCTACCGGCTTAGACCTGCGTAAAGTGGAAAGATACTTTCCACCAACATCTGAAGGAGACTATGTTATTCAGCTAAAGTCGACTGAAGGTTTTTCACTTGAAGAAAGCTTTTTATCGATTATCAACCAAGCCAATAGGGAATTGTACATAGGTACTCCTTATTTTATTCCAAGTGAACCTTTGATGAATGCTTTACTCCAAGCTCGTGCACGGGGAGTAAAAGTTCATATTTTAATTCCAATGCGTGCAGATCAACCGCTTGTTCATCATGCTGCGTTTGCTTATCTTCCCACATTACTTCAAGCAGGTTGTATGATTTATCAATATTATTACGGTTTTTACCATGCCAAAGTATTAATTGCAGACAATGTTATCTGCGATGTAGGAACGGCTAATTTTGATAAAAGAAGCTTGTTCTTAAATGCTGAAATCAACTGTTTAATCTATGATGCAACGTATATTGAAGAAGTAAAGAACAGCTTTAAAGCTTGTATGGGGGAATGCCCAATTTTGTCTTTAGAAGATGTCAAAAACCGAAAATGGAGTGAAAAACTAAAGCAAGGATTTGCAACCTTTATTTCTCCATTACTTTAATGAACGAAAAGAGGAAGATTTATCATGAAAATTAGATTTGGCTATGTATCACATGCCCTGTCGCTTTGGGACTGCTCACCTGCTAAAACCCTCACGTTTACTAGATGGGGAAAAATGAAAAAAGATGAGAGGCTGGATAAGCTTCATCACGTCACAAAACAAAATTTGAATCATACTAAGCGCGCTTTGCATTTTAATATTGCCCACGAAATTATGCTGTATCGATTGTCATCTTCTCTTGTCCCTTTAGCTACTCATCCTGAAGTAGCTTGGAATTACATTGATGCGTTCCAAGAAGACTGGTCAGAGATAGGAGAATTGATTCGGAATCATCAGCTGCGCGTGAGTTTTCACCCCAATCAGTTCACATTATTTACAAGCGACAAAAAACACATTACAGAAAATGCGGTAAAAGATATGGATTATCACTATAGAATGCTTGAAGCGATGGGAGTAGCTGATCAAGCTCTTATTAATATTCATGTAGGAGGAGCTTATGGCAATAAAGAAAAAGCGATTGGTCGATTTCATGAAAACATTCAAACGCTGCCGCCTGCCATTAAAAAGCGCATGACTCTTGAAAACGATGATAAAACATACACAACTGAAGAAACATTAGCCGTATGCGAAAAAGAGAAAGTCCCTCTCCTCTTTGATTATCACCACCATAAAGCAAATGAAGGAGAAGAACCTCTTGACCTATTGCTCCCTCGTATCTTTGACACGTGGAAACATATCGGATTAAAACCAAAAGTACATATCTCTTCTCCTAAATCTGAAAAAGAATTTAGAAGTCACTCTGATTATGTCTCAACTGATTTCATCGCACCTTTTTTGCAAATAGCTAAAGATATGGGACAAGATTTTGACGTAATGATTGAAGCAAAGTTAAAAGATAAAGCGCTGCTAAAATTAGTGGAAGATTTAGCATCAATGAGAGGAGTAAAGCGTACGGGAGGCGCCACGCTTGTTTTTTAAATAAAAAAAGAGCCAAGAGGCTCTTTTTTTATTTACATTTTTTCAGGTGCTGAAACACCAATTAGTTTTAAGGAGTTTTGAAGCGTTACTTGAACAGCTTTCACTAGTTCAATACGCGCTTTACTTGTTTCTATATTATCGCTGTCTAATACTTTTTCTGCATTATAGAAGCTATGGAACGTAGAAGCAAGATCAAATACATAGTTCGTAATGCGGTGCGGAATACGTTTTGTTGCTGCTTCCGCTACGGCCTGAGGGAACTCTCCGATTTTCTTCAGCAGTTCCATTTCTTTTTCTGCACTAATTAATGAAAGGTCGGCGCCAGATGTTGATTGAATCCCCATCTCTTCACCTTGACGAAGAATACTGCAAATACGGGCATGAGCATATTGCGCGTAGTATACAGGATTTTCATTAGATTGAGAAACAGCTAAATCTAAATCAAAGTCTAAATGTGTATCCGCACTTCTCATCGCAAAGAAGTAGCGAGTTGCATCAAGGCCTACCTCTTCTACTAGGTCACGCATTGTTACTGCTTTACCTGTACGTTTGCTCATCTTCATTTTTTCGCCATTTTGATACAGTTGAACCATTTGAATAATTTCTACTTCCAGCGTATCTTTTTCATAACCAAGCGCTTGAATCGCCGCTTTCATACGAGGAATATATCCATGGTGGTCGGCTCCCCAAATATTAATTAGCTTATCAAATCCGCGTTGAATTTTGTCTTGGTGATACGCAATATCTGGCGTTAAGTACGTAAATGAACCGTCATTTTTAATTAACACACGGTCTTTATCATCACCAAATGTTGTAGAGCGGAACCACGTAGCACCTTCTTCTTCATATACGTGGCCTTGTTTTTTTAACGTTTCAAGTGCAACTGAAATTTTATCATTTTTATAAAGAGACGTTTCAGAATACCATACGTCAAATTTCACACGGAACTGTTCAAGATCACGCTTTAATTTAGCTAACTCATAATCTAATCCGTATTGACGGAAGAATTCAAAACGCTCTTCTTCAGAGGCGTTTACATACTTGTCTCCGTGCTCTTTTGCTAACTCTTTTCCGATGTTTATAATATCAGCACCATGATAGCCGTCTGCAGGCATTTCTTTCTCTAAACCAAGAGCCTGCATGTAGCGTGCTTCTACTGAATAAGCCAGGTTATTAATTTGGTTACCAGCATCATTGATATAGTATTCACGTGACACATCGTAACCTGCTTTTTCAAGAACATTACATAATGAGTCTCCAACTGCAGCACCGCGGGCATGTCCTAAATGTAAATCTCCTGTCGGATTAGCTGAAACAAACTCAACCTGTACTTTTTGTCCGTTCCCTACGTTTGTCTCACCGTATGCTTCACCAGCTTTTATAATCGTTGGAATAAGCTCTGTTAAATAAGAGTTATTCATATAAAAGTTGATGAATCCAGGGCCTGCAATGTCAATTTTTTCGATAGATGCTTTTGATTTATCGAAGTTTGCTACAAGCTCTTCAGCGATAACACGCGGTGCTTTTTTGGCAATACGAGCTAGCTGCATAGCCATATTGGTAGAATAATCACCATGTGTTTTATCTTTTGGGGTTTCTAATAGAACTTCTGGAAGTTCTGCTTTTTCAGCAAGTCCTGCTTTGACCACAGCATCTTGAATTTCAGCTTTTAATTTTTGCTGCACTTGTTCGACGATGTTCATTTTTTCTCCTCCTTGAATGTAATGGTTAACGCATATTTCCCGGTAGGCTGACCCTGTACTTCTAGATCATACGTTAAAAATAACCGACCCTTTTGAGTCATTTGTTTATATTCAATGTTATGAGCGAATGTTAGTAAATCCATACGTCCATAAGGGCTTATATAAGTTCCTTCGATCTGTACCTTTTTACGAAACGATTGCTTCATTTGAACAGCACCAGTTCGGTTAATTGATACTTCGTCTTCGCTAATTTTTACCATTGTTCTAATATCTCCGATTTCCTCTTGGCGCTCTGTGTATGTAAGATAAATTTTCGATCCTTTTTCATAATACATACCTTTTGCATTTACCGATGTTGTCTCTTTTCGGTGACCATCACGGATATCCGTCACAATTTTAACTTCAATGGGTTTTTTGACTTCTGAAGCGTTACTCACAAAAGACACTTCCTTATTAAAATGAATACGTTATAACTTAAATAGTATAAACATTCTAAAGAAAGAATTCAATAATACTTCAAAGGAAATATGATAGATAAGCCGAGAATTCCTTTTTTCACTGTGTTTGACGTACTCACATATTTCAAACAAAAAAGGCGGCCGTAGGCGGCCGCCTTTTTACTTTATTTATTTCTTTTGAACCCAGCCTAAGATCATTTCGCGAATAAGCTTGCTTGCTGTATTAGCTGTTTGTTCAGACGGATCATAAATTGGAGCTACTTCGACTAAATCTCCTCCGACAATACGAATATCTGATTTAGCAATTGCGTGAATAGAAGCTAAAAGCTCTTTTGATGTGATACCGCCTGCATCTACTGTTCCTGTACCAGGAGCGTGCGCTGGATCTAATACATCGATATCAATTGTTACATAAACAGGACGACCTGCAAGTGTTGGTAGAATCTCTTTTAACGGCTCTAGAACTTCAAATTTTGAAATATGCATACCGTTTTCTTTTGCCCATTGAAATTCTTCTTTCATTCCTGAACGAATACCAAATGAATAAACATTCTCCGGTCCGATTAGTTCAGCAACTTTACGAATTGGAGTGGAATGAGAAAGTGGTTCTCCTTCATACTCTTCACGAAGGTCTGTGTGAGCATCCATATGGATAATGGCTAAATCCGGGTATTTTTTATACATAGCTTTCATAACAGGCCAAGAAACCAAATGCTCTCCGCCCATGCCTAATGGGAACTTGTCCGCTGCTAAAAGCTGGTCGATATACTCTTCAATTATGTTCAAGCTGCGCTGAGGATTCCCAAATGGAAGTGGAATATCTCCTGCATCAAAATATTTCACTTCTTCTAGCTCCCGATCTAAATACGGGCTGTATTCTTCTAATCCAATTGATACTTCACGAATACGAGTTGGGCCAAATCGTGAACCTGGACGATAGCTAACTGTCCAGTCCATTGGCATTCCGTAAAGAACCGCTTCACTTTCTTCAAAAACAGGGTGACTGCCAATAAATACATTACCTGAATAAGCTTCATCAAAACGCATATTTTGTTCCTCCTTCATTACTCATAGAAAAGATGCCAGCCTTAAACCTCTGGCATCTCACTTGTATGTGATAACTTATTTAATAAGATCTTGCACAAATTTAGGTAAGGCAAATGCCGCTTTGTGCAATTCTTTTGTGTAATATTTTGTATCAATATCAAAGAAACGATCTTCGCTTACTTCCAATGGATCATGTTTCTTTGAGCCCATTGTAAATGTCCATAAACCGCTTGGGTATGTTGGAATATTTGCTACGTATAGACGTGTAATCGGGAAGATTTCTCTTACATCACGCTGAACATTTGAGATAAGCTCTGGTGTGAACCAAGGGTTGTCCGATTGAGCAACAAAGATACCATCTTCTTTAAGTGCTTTTGAGATACCTGCATAGAATCCTTTTGTAAATAAATTCACAGCTGGACCTACTGGCTCTGTTGAATCCACTAAAATGACATCATATTCGTTCTCGCTTTTAGCGATGTGCATAAATCCGTCATCTACTTGTACATCAACACGAGGATCTTCTAGTTTACCCGCAATTGAAGGTAAGAATTTTTTTGAGTACTCAATAACTTTTCCATCGATATCAACTAACGTCGCTTTTTTTACGCTTGGGTGTTTTAAGATTTCACGGATTACGCCTCCGTCTCCTCCACCTACAACTAGTACGTTTTCTGGATTTGGATGCGTAAATAACGGTACATGTGCAACCATTTCATGATAAACGAACTCATCTTTTTCTGTTGTCATAACCATACCGTCAAGTAGGAGCATGTTACCAAACTCTTCTGTTTCAACCATGTCTAATTTTTGAAACTCCGTTTGCTCTGTATGTAAAGTGCGATTAATTTTAGCTGTAATACCAAAGTTCTTTGTTTGCTTTTCTGTGAACCATAATTCCATTTCAAAATCTTCCCTTCTATTTTGAGAATTAACCTATGCATAGATTACCCTAACATAATTTATACAAACATGAAAAAAGTATAGATGAATTCAGCAAAAAAGCAAGTAAAATTTTTAGCAATGGAGGTTTAAAACCTCCTTTTCTATTTCATACTGATGATAGATACAAGCTTTAGAATCTACTTGCACCGCTCTTTTAATAGAATTTTGTTTTGTTGAAAGCAACATGTATGGTGCATAGTGACACATATTGGTGGTGAATAGAAATGGAAACGGTATTAACCGAACATTTAAAAAAGGCAAGACGCATCTTCCGAATTCTTCTCGTCCTTGGTATATTAGCGGGGGCTTTATTGTTGTTTGCCTACATAAGCATCTTTCTCTACGCCAAAATCGCTGGCCCCCCTCCGCTAAACGTTTCTCAAACAGCTGTTTTCTACTCAGCAAACGGTAAAGTTCTTGATGAAGTTCACAATGGACAAAAGCGCTACTGGGTTTCACTTAATCAAATTTCACCTTACGTAAAAGATGCGACTTTAGCCGTTGAAGATAAGCGCTTCTATGAGCATCACGGCTTTGATATGCATCGAATCGCCGGAGCAATTGTAGCTGATATAAAAGCTATGGGAAAAGTACAAGGTGCGAGTACTATTACTCAGCAGTATGCACGAAACTTGTTTTTAGAGCACGACAAAACGTGGACTCGAAAGCTTCAAGAAGCTCTGTATACGATTCGGTTAGAAATGAATTATAGCAAAGACCAAATTCTAGAAGGCTACATGAATACGATTTACTACGGCCATGGAGCTTATGGAATTGAAGCGGCAGCTAGGCTGTACTTTGATAAGCACGCCAAAAATTTGACGTTAAGTGAAGCGAGTATGTTAGCCGGTATTCCAAAAGGCCCTAGCTACTACTCTCCTCTTATTCATCAGGAAAATGCAAAAAAACGACAAAATATCATTTTATCTCTCATGAAAGAGGATGGAATTATTACGTCGAAGCAAGCAACAAAAGCGCTGGTAACTCCCCTAGCATTTTCAAAGCCTGCTGAAAAAGATCCTAACAAAGAAGACGCTTCTTACTTTATGGATGCAGCGCTAGCAGAATTAAAGCAAGATTTAGGCATTGATGAAACCATGGTTTATACAAATGGACTTCGCGTTTATACAACGCTGGACGAAAAGATGCAGCGAACGGCAGAAGAAAAAATGAAAGATGTTATCAGCAGCTCTTCAGACGTACAAAGTGCATTTGTTGCGATGAATCCTCAAAATGGACAAGTGAAAGCTCTTATTGGTGGAAGAGATTATGAAAAGAGCCCGTTTAACCGCGCTACTCAAGCAGTAAGACAGCCTGGCTCAACGATGAAGCCATTTTTATACTATGCGGCATTAAAAGATGGTTTTACTGAATCCACTCCAATGAAAAGTGAAGAAACGACGTTCAAATTAGAAGATGGTGTTTCGACATACACGCCTAGTAACTATCACAATTATTATGCAGATGCGCCTATTACAATGGCTCAAGCCATCGCACTTTCAGACAATATTTATGCGGTCAAAACGCATTTGTTCATTGGGGAAAATCGCTTGATCGAAACCGCTAAAACACTTGGTATATCATCACCTTTAAAGAAAGTTCCATCTTTAGCTCTTGGAACTTCACCTGTCAAAGTCATTGATATGGTTAATGCGTACGGCATCTTTGCTAATGGCGGAAAAGAAATTCGTCCAACATTTATTAAACGAATTGAAACCCATGACGGAGAAGTTGTTTATCAAGCTCCTTCTGAACGGAAACAAGTCATTGATAAACGCTATGCTTTTCTTACTACCCATTTAATGACAGGCATGTTTAATCAAAAGCTAAATGGCTATACAACCGTCACAGGAAAGCCTATTTCTAAATATGTATCTCGTCCTTACGCGGGAAAATCCGGCACAACCTCTACGGATAGCTGGATGATTGGCTACTCTCCTCAGCTCGTTTCAGGCGTTTGGGTTGGATATGATCAAGGAAGGACAATGGATGATGTAGCTGAAAAAGGATACGCAAAAAAAATGTGGGCGCTATTTATGGAAGATGCTTTAAAAGGGAAGAAAAAAGAAAAGTTTAAAGCACCAAACGGATTAATGAGCGTCAACATTAATCCTCAAAATGGAAAGTTAGCATCCAAATCATGTCCTGTTCAATATAAAGCTTATTATTTAACTGGAACACAGCCTAAAACATATTGTACTGATCACATCGATCATGCAGTAAAAACGAAGAAAAAAGAGCGTGAAACAGAAGGTAAAAAATTTCACTGGTTCCCAAAATGGTTTGATTAAAAAAAGCTTAAGGCCTTGGCCTTAAGCTTTTTTTAGCATTACGATGTTTGAAGCGCTTCTTTTAAGTCATCATTAGATAACGTCCAGATTTCTTCATTATGAGACTTCAAAAACTCACGAAGCAAAGCCTTAGACTTGTTATCCATTTCTTCTACCATAATGCGTCGTTTTAAGGATTTATCCATTTTGTTTACATGTTCAGGAAGTGACTTATAGCCGCGGCGAATTTCACGATCAACGGTCATTTCACATGCTGTCATACCTGCGTAGTAAGGTCCTTCTTGCTTGCGATCAATCGTTACCCATACAAGCCAATATAACTTGCCGTTTGGCACCTCGTCTTTATTCGGTAAGAACTTAATTCCTTTTTCTACTACACTTCTGGCATGCATCGCACCAATATCGACAAATACTTCTTCATCGCTTGGGCAAACAAAAACCGGTGAAATGTTTTCTAAACTTAACGCTCCAACCCCGTAGCCGCCGTGGCCGTCGGTTGAATCGTCTTTTATGATATTAAATCCTATACTTTTCTTTTTTGGCTGAGTCATAGTAAGCCTCCTCTATTTAGTAAATCAGTGGTGCTAATATCTGCTGAAAGATATTCATCACAAACGTTGCTGCTCCGTTTAGAAGCGGCCAGATTACAATTCGATCCAGAGGTGTAATCACAAGAATCAAAAATACAAAAATACCCCAAGACTCATACTGCGTCATTTTGGCTCGCGTAGACGGCGGAACGAGATCTTCAATCACGCGGTAGCCGTCTAAAGGCGGAAAAGGCAACAAGTTAAATACACCTAGTGTTAGGTTTATTTGAATAAATAATGTAAAAAAACGATAAAGCGCATCGTTGTCCACTGCGGCATTGTTCATCAAATAGTAAATAAGCAAGCCGATAAATGCCAACAACAAGTTGCTAAACGGTCCCGCTATCGATACTAGAATACCAGCTAAACGAGGCTTTTTAAAGAAATAGCGATTAACAGGAACCGGCTTCGCCCACCCAAAACCTGCGATAATTAACAAAAGCGTTCCAAATGGATCTAAATGTGCCAGCGGAGAAAGCGTTAGCCTTCCTTGCTTTTTAGCCGTGTGGTCTCCAAATAAATAAGCTACATACGCATGTGCAAACTCATGCAGTGTGAATGCAACAATAAGGGTCATCACCACGTAAGGAAGGTCTTGCAATGAAAAAGCTAAAAAATGTTCCACTCTTTATCTCCTTTATTTTAAAATAATTTCTACACATCATATCTACTAAATAAACCGTTTGCTTACGAAGAAGGATACAAGACTTCTTGAATATGGCCTCAAAGGTCTCAAAAACCAGACATGGGCTCCCTATGGCCCCACCTGGTTTTTAGCATCGATGTTATGATAAAAAGTATACTACAGATTATGACCTGCATCACTACCTCATACTGTCATTTTATTCAGAAAACGGGTACACTAATCATATACTGACCAAAAAGGAGTGTACACATTATGCCAGTTGTAACTGTTAAGATGCTTGAGGGCCGTACAGATGATCAAAAAAGAGCTCTTGTTGAAAAAGTAACGGATGCTGTTGTAGAAACAACAGGTGCATCACCTGAAAAAGTATCGATTATCATCGAAGAAATGTCTAAAAACCATTACGCTGTAGCGGGCAAGCGCATGAGCGATCAATAACGCCTACATAAAAAAAAATGCCATAGGAGTTGACCTATGGCATCTTTTTAATGTACAGACAGAGTTGCCTGAAGTTTTTCAATATATTCGTATGCTTCTGCAATGTCTTCTTCTGTATAGTTTTGCTTACGCTTTAACGTAAACACTTTTTCTTTTACTTCTTCTTTAGGTAAGTTATCAAAATATAAAATCGTAGAGACGAGCTCCAAAAATTTAGAGCTTTGCTCGTTCATATCCTTCATACATTCCTGCAAGTGAGGAAGCTCTAAGTCATAGTGACTTAAAAATCCTTCTCCCGCTTCTGTTAATACGTAACGATACTGCATATACCCGCCTTTTTTCTCTTTAATTTCACTTAAAAAGCCCAAGTTACACAGCTCCTCAATTCGAAGCGTTAATTCCTCAGAATAAGGTCCAAAAAAGTGAAAATTATACTTTTCATAAAAAGGAAACTTCAGTTTTTTTCCGATAAATATCATCTTTTGTAACTTTTTTCTGCCAACAACTTCTCCCGCCGCGGAAAATACTTTCACAATCTTTGCGTGATCGTTTAACACAGCCCCTTCAACTCCTATACTATTTAACTCTGATCTCCTTTTAGTAAGTTTATAATCTGATCTTTAACTTTTCGCTTAGACGACAATTGATCAATGAGATCTTGTGGAAAATATAATTTATGATCGGTTCTCTTTTTCCCTGAAATTGCTTCAACAATCTCCGACTGACGTGATAATTCACGCACTTCATTATTTGGCATCAACAGATGAATCGGCAAACGTTCTTCCTCTTCACCCGGTCGATAAAAATCGTATGGTAGGTCGCTTGAAGAATCGACGACTAAATAATAATCTGGGTTAATGCCCGCTTTTTTAAAAAGTGTTGTAAGCTCCATCCACATTTTCATTTGTGAATTTGGATTAAACTCAATGTATTTAAAAAGCTGACGATTCATAAATCTTCGGCATAGATCAGATAAAATTTCATCCTCTTCTTCTTCCCATGCTTGAAAATAAAATAAAATAACAGATTCATCTAATTTCAAATACTCTTTTAGCGATATTTCTTCTTCAAAAATCGAATAAAAATGAGTGGGCTCCTGCTTGAACTCATAGTAATGATGATGGAGCTCTTTCGCGCGATGTAAAATTTTTGTCAAAATAACTTCAGCACTTCTCGTAACAGGATGAAAATACACTTGCCAGTACATTTGGTAGCGGCTCATAATATAATCTTCAACCGCATGCATACCGCTGTGTTTAATCACGGCTTGGTCTTCCCGAGGACGCATAACACGAAGAATTCGTTCCATATCAAAGTGACCGTAGCTTACTCCTGTGTAATACGCATCACGCTGCAAATAATCCATGCGATCTGCATCAATTTGACTGGAAATTAAACTAACGACAAGCTTATTTTCATATGTTTTCGCGATTACTTCGGCCACTTTTTTAGGAAAATCCTTTCCCACTTTCGTCAACACTTGATTTACCTCCGTGTCACCTACGATAATGGCTTGTGTAAATTCTTCATGATCTAAGTGGAAAACCTTCTCAAATGAATGTGAAAACGGACCGTGACCTAAATCGTGCAGTAAAGCAGCACAAAGACAAAGAAGACGCTCATCTTCATTCCATTCAGGGCGTCCTTGAAAACCGTCGTCAATAATACGGCGCACAATTTCATAAACACCTAAGGAATGACTAAAACGGCTGTGTTCAGCCCCATGAAACGTTAAGTATGTCGTTCCTAGCTGTCTAATACGACGCAGCCTTTGAAATTCGGCTGTCCCAATTAGCTCCCAAATAACACGATCTCTTACATGGATATAGCGGTGAACAGGATCTTTAAATACTTTTTCTTCACTGAGTTTTTCATTAGGATATGTCATTTACATACCTCTCTATCTTCACTTTGTTGTTGCTATAATTTTTCGACACTCACTTCCTATTTTCCTATTCAGAATAAAAAATCACCTTGTCAAGCAACCAAGGTGATTTACCTAACAAACAAGGCGATTCTGTTTGTAAGAAGCTCGTTCGACAAATAAGTAGCAGAAAAGCAGCTATTTATTGTTTCACTATCTATTTTTTTACTTTTTTTTCAATCTTCTCGATTAATTCGTCCTCTGTTGGCGCTGCTACAGGACGGTTATTTACAAATGCAAATGACTTTTTACGTCCGGGTCCACAGTAAGACTGGCAACCGATTTGTACTTCAGCTTGTTCATCTATTTTTTTAAGTCGAGGTAACAACGTTTTGACGTTTGTTGCCTGACAATCATCACAAATTCTAAATTCATTTGCCATGTTGACACAATCCTTTCAAAATTGGTTCATCATTTTGTCTAAGGGGTATTTTACCCCTATTTGAAGTCCGATGCAAGTTAAAGAAGGAAGCAAAATCTATCATACTCCTAGAAGAAATGGTATAAAGTATGGATTTTTTGTACATGATGATACTACAAAACATGATTACTATGAGTCATGGAAAATAGAGGAGTGAACAAAGTGAAAGATAGACAAGATGCTTGGACAGAAGAAAACGACTTATTATTAGCTGAAACAGTATTGCGCCATGTCCGCGAAGGAAGTACGCAGTTGAATGCGTTTGAAGAAGTTGGAGATGAATTAAATCGAACTTCAGCAGCATGTGGATTCAGATGGAATGCTGTTGTACGCCATCAGTATGAAAAAGCACTGCAGCTAGCTAAAAAACAGCGAAAACAGCGTATGCGTGCACTTGGACAAGAGCAAGGCAAAAAGAAATTATTATATACGCCACCAGCATCTGTAGAGCATGTGGAACAAATGATGTCTGCGCCTACAGCAACATATAACTTACCTGAAACACACGTAGAAAGAAGCAGCAGTGAGGAGCTTTCAATGGCTGATGTTATTCGCTTCTTGCAAACAATGCCAAATCAAGCGAGCAATTTACAAGCATTGCAAAGCGAAAACAAACGCTTGATGCAAGAAAATGCAGAGTTAGCTAAGAAAAACACAGAGTTGGAAAAACAAATTAAACATCTCGAAGCTAATGCTACTACTATTCAAGAAGACTATGAAACATTAATGCAAATCATGAACCGTGCGCGAAAGTTAGCTCTATTTGATGAAGAAGAGCGTTCTTCTACTACGTTTAAAATGGATCGTAACGGAAATCTTGAGAAAATGGCTGAATAAGCTACACGAACGAAGAAAGAGGGATGTCCAACTTGGCTCTGCTTTCTTCTTTTTCTATTTTACAGACAATGACCTGACGCCTTTATGCTATAATATGTTCGTTTACTGTTTATAAAGGGGTTTGAGATATGCAGCAGAATAGTTTGAAACTTTTAGCACAGCCCGCTTGGCGTATTATTGATCAATCCAGTCTAGGTCCTCATTTTGATGCCCGTCATTCTTTTGCCATCGATGACACGCTTTGTACAACCGTTGGAAGAGGTGAATCTCCAGCTGTCATGCGCTCATGGGTGCATCACGATACGATTGTATTAGGCATTCAAGATACAAAGCTCCCTCACCTGGCTGAAGGTGCAGCTTATTTACATGAACAAGGGTATAAAACAATCGTCCGCAATTCAGGCGGCCTCGCTGTCGTACTTGATCAAGATGTTCTAAACATTTCTTTAATTTTTCCAGATGCAGAAAAAGGAATTGATATTGATCGTGGCTATGAAGCCATGTTTGATTTGATTAAGGCCATGTTTGCATCTTACGGTACCGCAATTGAAGCGAAGGAAATCGTAGGATCCTATTGTCCCGGCAGCTTTGATTTGAGCATTCGCAATCAAAAATTTGCAGGCATTTCACAGCGACGCGTTCGCGGCGGTGTGGCCGTACAAATTTACTTATGCGTTAACGGAAGCGGCTCTAAACGCGCTTCTCTCATTCAAGAGTTTTACAAAAAAGGGCTCCAAAACACAGAAACTAAATTTTCATACCCAAATATCGAGCCTCATACAATGGCTTCTCTATCTGAACTATTACAGATTGATTTAACCGTTTCTGATGTCATGCTGCTTTTATTGCAAACACTGAATAGCATGAGCTCTTCTCTTGTAAATATGCCTTTAAATGCTACCGAACAAATGCTGTTTGAGACGCAGCTGCAGCGCATGTATGACCGCAATGAAAAAGCGTTGGGTTCATTAGCCGAATAAAAAAACTCCGCCCTAGGACGGAGTTTTTTTATTAAAGTGCTTGAGCAGCTGTGATTAAAGCAAGCTTGTACACATCTTCTTCGTTACAACCGCGAGATAGATCGTTTACCGGTTTGTTTAGACCTTGTAAGATTGGACCTACTGCTTCGAAGTTTCCTAAGCGCTGTGCAATTTTGTAACCAATGTTACCTGCTTCAAGGCTTGGGAATACAAATACGTTTGCATCTCCTTTGATCACTGAACCTGGTGCTTTCTTTTCAGCTACAGAAGGAACAAATGCTGCGTCGAATTGGAATTCGCCGTCTAATGTTACGCTTGGTGCTAATTCTTTTGCAATTTCTACTGCGTTTGCTACCTTTTCTGTTTCCGGAGATTTTGCTGATCCTTTTGTTGAGAAGCTTAGCATAGCAACACGAGGATCGATATCGAACATTTCAGCTGTACGAGCACTTTCGATAGCAATTTCAGCTAAATCTTGGCTGTCAGGTGAAATATTGATTGCACAGTCAGCAAATACGTATTTTTGATCGCCGCGAACCATGATAAATACGCCAGATGTTTTCTTAACACCTTGTCTTGTTTTGATAATTTGTAGAGCAGGTCGCACTGTGTCTGCTGTAGAATGAGCAGCTCCGCTTACAAGACCGTCAGCTTTGTTCATATGAACAAGCATTGTGCCAAAATAATTTTCATCTAATAAAATTTTGCGAGCATCTTCTTCTGTTGCTTTGCCTTTACGACGCTCAACAAATGCTGCCACCATTTCATCAAATTCAGAGTAGCTTTGAGGATCTAAAACCTCAACACCGTCTAATTTTACGTTTAATTCTGCTGCTTTTGATGCTACCGCGTCTTTATTTCCAACAACGATAGGCTTTAAGATATTGTCGGCAGCTAAACGAGAAACAGCACCTAATACGCGCTCATCTAATCCCTCTGGGAATACGATTGATACATCGCTAGCTGATACTTTTTGTTTTAAACCTGTAAATAAATCACTCAAAGTAAATCCTCCTCGATATGTAAAAAACTTTTCTCATAATAGGATACTCCACTTTTTTTAAAAATCAAAGGCATGTCCTTCAAGAATCCATGATTACGAAAAAGTCTTTTAATTCTTAATTTTCCGCTAACACTCAAAATAAAACCTGTTTTTACTTTGCAACAATTGTTTAAAGTTTAGTCACAAAATCACAGGTTTTTCATTCCAGTTCTTCGGACAAACTATGATATAGTAGAATTGGAATTTATCATAATCGGACAATAGGAGTGAAACGAAATGGCAGAAGCAGCACAAACATTAGACGGTTGGTATGCACTTCATGATTTCCGTTCAATCGATTGGGGCGCTTGGAAGCAGTTATCAAGCGACGATCGCCAAGCGGCCATCCATGAATTTTTAGGTTTGATTGAGAAATGGAAAGGAACTGAAGCTGAAAAGCAAGGCAGTCATGCTTTATATACCATTGTCGGCCAAAAAGCAGATTTTATGCTAATGCTTGTTCGTCCTACTATGGAAGAACTAAATGAAATTGAAACAGAATTTAACAAAACAAAGCTTGCTGAGTTTACCATTCCTACTTATTCATATGTATCAGTAGTTGAATTAAGCAACTACTTACCTGCTGGGGAGGATCCTTATGAAAATCCTCAAATCCAAGCTAGACTATATCCAACTTTACCAAAAGCGAGTCACGTTTGCTTTTATCCAATGGATAAACGTCGTCAAGGAAATGACAATTGGTACATGCTTCCTATGGAAGAACGACGCAGCTTAATGCGCAGCCACGGAATGATTGGACGTCAATACGCTGGAAAAGTAAAGCAAATCATTACGGGTTCTGTTGGGTTTGATGATTATGAGTGGGGCGTTACTCTTTTTGCAGATGACGTTCTTCAATTTAAAAAATTAGTATACGAAATGCGTTTTGACGAAGTAAGTGCTCGCTACGGGGAATTTGGCAGCTTCTTTGTCGGAAATTTATTAAAAGAAGAAGCTATTGCACGCTTTTTACACGTTTAAACTAAGTTGTAAAAGCGTTCATCTCTTTTATAAAATTTAGTATATAAAAAACCTGTTTCCACTTGGAAACAGGTTTTTTTATTTTCTACCCATGGCATATTCGCATCTACAGGACCATATATATACAACAGTGTCACAAGTAAGCGAGGTGGGATAATGGCAGTCGTTGCACACAACGAAGAAGATGTTAAGCTCCTAGCCAGACTCATTCGAGCTGAAGCTGAAAGTGAAGGAAAACAAGGGATGTTACTGGTAGGAAATGTAGGCGTGAACCGCGCTAAAGCTCCCTGTTTGGATTTTAGAAATATAAGAACCATTCGTCAGATGGTATTTCAAAACCCAGGCGGATTTGAAGCAACTCAAAAAGGCTACTTTTATCAGCGTGCCCGCCAGTCTGAAATTACACTTGCACGACGTGTATTAAGAGGGGAACGTTTTAACCCCGCGGAAAACTCACTGTGGTTTTTCAAGCCCAGCGGCGACTGTCCTGCTCAATGGTATAACCAAAATAACACAGGACGATTTAAATCTCACTGTTTCTTTGCACCAACTCAAGCTGATTGTCCAGGAGTTTACTAATTTCTTTTTGTTTGAAGGAGGTTCCTATGAAAAAACCAAAGTCTAATCAACCGCAACAGCAATATATGCAAAATCCGTATATGAGTCCAAACTACCCTTATTATATGCCTCAGCCGCAGCAGCCCCAGCCAGGCGGCCAGCAGGTTCAAGGGCAAAGCCAAGGAGGTCCGCCCCCTACCTCTTCTGGAGGCAGTGGTGCCCCGCAAGACCCAAATCAACTGCCCATTGAAGAATCATATATTGAAAATATTTTACGTTTGAATCGAGGAAAAATAGCGACTGTATATATGACGTTTGAAAATAATACGCAGTGGAACGCGAAGGTCTTTAGAGGAGAAATTGAAGCAGCCGGACGCGATCATATCATTTTAAGTGATCCGCAAACTGGCACCCGCTATTTACTGCTTATGGTTTATCTCGATTACATTACTTTTGAGGGTCCAATCAAATATAATTATCCGTTTAGCGGTGGAGGACAGCAGTTGAGCAATTATTCTCCGCGTTAAAAAAACCCCTTTTCAGGGGTTTTTTTATAGCCATTTTACAGCTGCAACAACAATTAAAATCCAAGCCACAATAAATGCAACTCCACCTAGCGGAGTAATCGCGCCAAGAACTTTAATACCGGACGTACTTAATACATAGAGACTGCCTGAAAACAGCACAATCCCTGCAAACATAATCCAGCCCGAAGCTGTTAACAAAGAAGACTGAGGAAATTTGCTTAATAGAAACGCAATGACAAATAGTCCTATTGCATGGAACATCTGGTACTGCACTCCTGTTTTCCATACCTCTAAATACTTCTCTGAGATTTTCCCTTCTAACCCGTGTGCTCCAAAAGCACCAAGAGCAACCGCTAACATCGCATTGATTGCACCGATTATTAAAAATAGTTTCATTTTTTTCTCCTCACTTTAGAAATCAAACAAACTATCGCCGTTTGCATCATCTGATTTCAATTTCGTTCCTTCAAAATTAGGTTTGGATGACTGAATAATCTGTTGCTGCATAATCTCAGGCGATTGCATAATTTCCGGTGAAGACATGACAACAGGTTTTGAAACCGAGACAGGTTTCGATGCTGAAACCTCTCCATTTTGATCTAATGCAAGCTCACACAGTGCTTTGATAGCAACCAATTGATCTCGAACGTTCCCACTATTCGAATGGTGCTTCGCTTTTTGTACTTCTGCACTAATTTTATCAAGGAGCTGCGCCATTTTTATATCCATGTAGACACCTCATCTTACATTCAATATGACTTTATACAGCTATTTTATCAAAAGATGAAATAGGAGGCTATGTCTGAAGCTAATCTTCATGAAATGCTCACTTTTACACATCATCAATTTGCCAATCGATGGATTGACGTCCGTGTTGGAGCAAAAACTCATTTGCTCGTTGAAAATGATTATTGCCAAAAAAGCCTCGATTAGCTGAAAATGGGCTAGGATGCGGGCTTTCCAAAATTAAATGGTGTGAATGATGAATGAGCTCTTTTTTAGCTTGTGCATGTTTGCCCCACAGCAAAAACACGACCGGCTCCTCTTTTTGTGCCACTAATTCAATAATGCGGTCCGTCAGCTGTTCCCATCCTTTTCCTTTGTGAGAATTCGCTTCCCCTCTTCTAACCGTCAAAACAGTGTTAAGCAAAAGAACACCTTGTTCTGCCCATTTGACTAAATAACCGTTATTCGGAATGTGATAGTCCATTTCATTTTTCAGCTCTTTGTAAATATTCACTAAAGAAGGCGGTGTTTTGACTCCTGGTTGAACAGAGAAGCTCAGTCCATGCGCTTGATTTGGTCCATGATAAGGATCTTGTCCCAATATGACAACTTTTACATTTTTATAATCCGTATAGTGTAAAGCGTTAAAAATATCATATTTATCAGGATAAATGGTGTGGTGATTATATTCATCCACTAAAAATTCTCGAAGCTGTATGTAATAGTCTTTTTGAAATTCTTCTTCTAATAAAGGAGCCCAGTCATTTTTTAAAATACTCATTGCTTATCACCTCATAATAATCTTTTTTGTTATTTTATCGTAAACTCTGCCGCCTGCTCAAACGTTGCCTGCTTTAAATACGCTGAGAGCCTGGGCATATTTTAATATTGTCATGTTCAATGAAACTTTGTATACACTTATAAAGAGTGTATTTTTATATTAAAGGAGGGATTCCATATGATCATCAGCAATCCCCACCAAATAGACGTAACCTACAGCCTGGGTGTTACACCCGTTGAACCAATGATACCAAGAAAATACACCGTTTTCCCAGGTCAACACACTTCTGTTCCTTCCATTCAAATCGGCATTGAATTTGCCTACGATCATATGCAAAAAGAGCGGAACGAATATTTAGCATCCTTCGTCTTCGATAAAGGTTTTTATTCCCTTACTGTGTATTATTACATCGGTGCGCATACATCAACAGATGAAACCATTACACGCTACCTTCACTTTTTAGAACAACTCCCTGTTATTCTATCGTCTATCTATCACGCTGATGCTTCCTTTTTCGAAAAACATCCACTTTTAATGCACTGTCCTATTTTTATCATTGCCGATAGCCCTGAGCTGCCATTTTCAACAAAAAAATCTATCGGTTCCCTGTATCAATATAAATAAATGAGAAAAGCTACTGTTAAAATAACGGTAGCTTTTTCTCCGTATTCGAAACAAAATACTTTTAAACTTGTTAAAAACATGGAATAATAACTACAAATTGTTTTAATCTATTTGCGTTAACCCTTTAAAATCGTTACAATTTATTAGTAGTTCTATACATAAAGGAAAAGGTAAACAAGCAATCATTCGTTTGTTTATAAAGGCCGAGTTTAACGGGCAATGAATCCCCAGATTTCATTTAAGTGTTGTCTGTTAAAGCGGAAAAAAATTGAACGTAACTACGACAAAGTGAGGTCCTAGAAGTAATGACAAATGTACAACCAAAATCCATTATCGTAATTTTTGGCGCTACAGGTGATTTAGCAAAACGTAAGTTATTCCCCTCTATTTTCCGCTTATATAAAGCGAACAAACTATCGGAAGATTTCGCTGTTGTTGGTGTCGCAAGAAGACCTTGGACTAATGACGAATTACGCGAAAATGTAAAAAAATCAGTGAGCAGTTTCAAAAACAGTGACGCTGACATTGAAAAGTTTGCTTCACATTTTTATTACCAACCGTTTGACGTAACAGATGTCGCTTCTTATCAAGAATTAAAAAGCCTAACAGAAAGCCTTGATGAGCAATACAACGTGCCTGGAAATCGTATTTTCTATCTAGCAATGGCACCTGAATTTTTCGGAACGATTGCTTCGAATTTAAAAAATGAAGGTTTAACACAAACAGAAGGCTGGAGCCGCCTAGTCATTGAAAAGCCGTTTGGCCATGATTATCCTTCTGCTAAAGAATTAAATGAACAAATTCGCCATGCATTTAAGGAAGATCAAATTTATCGTATCGACCACTATCTCGGTAAAGAAATGGTGCAAAATATCGAAGTTATCCGTTTTGCAAATGCTCTATTTGAACCGATGTGGAACAACCAATACATTTCAAACATCCAAATTACGTCTAGTGAGACGCTTGGTGTAGAAGACCGTGGCCGTTACTATGAATCTTCAGGTGCCCTTCGAGATATGGTACAAAACCATATGCTTCAAATGGTGGCCCTACTTGCAATGGAACCGCCGATTAAATTAACACCGGAAGAAATTCGCAGTGAAAAAGTAAAAGTATTGCGTGCTCTTCGCTCTTTATCAGTGGATGAAGTAGATGATTATTTTGTACGAGGTCAATACGGCAAAGGTGTACTTGAAGGAGAAGAAGTTATCGGCTATCGCGAAGGAAACTCGGTTGATCCTGAGTCTAATACCGCTACATTTGTATCTGGTAAGCTTATGATTGATAACTTCAGATGGGCTGGCGTACCGATTTATATCCGTACAGGTAAACGCATGAAAGAAAAAGCAACGACAATTGTTGTACAGTTCAAAGACTTACCAATGAACCTGTACTTCAATAAAGATAAAGAAATTCATCCAAACTTGCTTGTCATTCATATCCAACCGGAAGAAGGCATTACGCTTCACTTGAACGCGCGTAAAACGCCAGGTGCCACATCATCCACACCGATTAACTTGAACTATTGCAATAACTGTGGAGATAAAATGAATACACCGGAAGCTTATGAACGCCTTATTTATGATTGCATGCTTGGAGATGCAACGAACTTTACTCACTGGGATGAAGTAGCCCTTTCTTGGAAATTTGTTGATACTATCTCAGAAGCATGGGAAAGCACAAAAGCACAAAACTTCCCGAACTACGAATCAGGTTCAATGGGACCAAAAGAATCAGACGCATTGCTTGCTGAAGACGGTTTCCACTGGTGGCCAGTCGGAGAAGACAACTTCTCACCTAAAGAGTAAACAAAAAAAGCAGCTGTAGTATACAGCTGCTTTTCTTGTTTTTTATTTTAACCACTCAGTATGGAATACGCCCTCTTTATCAACACGTTGATATGTGTGAGCTCCGAAGTAGTCACGTTGCGCTTGTAAAAGGTTCGCTGGTAGCGTTTCTGTACGGTAGCTGTCATAGTAAGCTAATGCACTTGAGAAACTTGGTACAGGAATACCTTGTTTAACCGCAATTGAAATAACTTCACGAAGAGCCGACTGATAGCCTTCTACGATATCCTTGAAGTATGGGTCTAACAATAAGTTTGTTAGATCTGCATCGCGATCGTAAGCTTCTTTGATTTTTTGTAAGAATTGTGCACGGATGATACAACCACCGCGGAAGATCATCGCAATATCACCGTACTGTAAATTCCAGTCATATTCTTCAGAAGCTGCTTTCATTTGAGCAAACCCTTGCGCATATGAACAAATTTTACTCATGTACAATGCTTTACGAATTGCTTCTACTAATTCGGTTTTATCGCCTTCAAATGAAGCTGCATTTGGACCGCTCAATACTTTGCTTGCTTTTACACGTTCTTCTTTCATAGCTGAAATAAAGCGTGCAAATACAGATTCCGTAATGATTGGTAGTGGTACACCTAAATCAAGCGCACTTTGGCTTGTCCATTTACCTGTACCTTTTTGACCTGCAGTATCTAAAATAACGTCTACAAGTGCTTTACCTGTTTCTTCATCTTTTTTCGTAAAGATATCAGCTGTGATTTCAATTAAGTAGCTATCTAGCTCGCCTTTATTCCATTCAGCAAATACTTCATGTAATTCATCTGTTTCTAAGCCTAATACGTTTTTCATGATGAAGTATGCTTCACAAATTAACTGCATATCGCCATACTCGATGCCGTTATGAACCATTTTTACGTAGTGACCTGCACCATTTGGTCCAATGTATGTGCAGCAATCATCGCCTTTAACTTTCGCTGAAATAGCTGTTAAGATTGGTTTTACAAGTTCATATGCTTCTTTTTGTCCGCCAGGCATGATTGAAGGTCCTTTTAATGCGCCTTCTTCTCCGCCGGATACGCCTGTACCGATGAAATGGATACCTAATTCTTCTAGCTCTTTGTTACGACGAATTGTATCCTGGAAGAATGTATTTCCGCCATCGATTAAAATGTCGCCTTTTTCTAAGTATGGTTTTAACGAATCAATTGTTGCATCTGTAGCAGCACCAGCTTTAACCATTAATAAAATTTTACGCGGTTTTTCAAGAGAATTAATAAACTCTTCCACACTGTATGTACCTGCAAAATTTTTACCTTCTGCTTCTGTTTTTAGGAACTCTTCTGTCTTTTCAGGAGAGCGGTTATAAACTGAAACAGAATAGCCTCTGCTCTCAATGTTTAGCGCCAAGTTTTTCCCCATAACCGCTAAACCGATAACACCGATTTGTTGTTTTGCCATGTTAAATTCTTCCCTTCATGTGTAATATGAATTGGTCAACCTAATCGTAACTGAACATATCATAAAGAAAGTTACAGATTCAAGTTTGATATAACCATAATCATACGTTTTATTATACACATTTGAAAAGAATCATGCTCACCGAACATTGATTATTTTGAAGAAAATTTCGATAAAATAAGTGAAATGAACGCAGTTACTAATCATCCGTGCATTCTTAACTACCTTTAGACGCATTTTAACATTTTCTTAAACAATTACTTTTGTTAAAATATTAAGCAGTTAATCATTTCAATGAATTGATGATCAACACGGTTGTTACCGTTTTACTATATTTACTGTAGCTAAAAAAGCTGCACTAGTACTTATTTTGTTTTATGAAGAGGGATTTTATATATGACAAAACCAATCAAAGATCCGTTCAAAGAAAATTTTGATACGCTTGAAGAATTTGCTGATCGCATTAGCGAGGTATTGAACTGCCCTATTACGATTGAAGATGCTAATCATCGCTTACTAGCTTACAGCACCCATGATGAAAGAACGGACCAAGCGCGTATTGCTACGATTATTGGAAGAAGAGTTCCGGAAAAAGTCATTAACAACTTATGGAAAGAAGGCATTATTCCGAAACTGCTTGAGACAAATGAACCTGTGCGTGTGAAAAATATAAATGAAATCGGGCTTGGAGATCGTATAGCCATTTCTATCTGGAAAAATGAAGAAGTTCTAGGATTCATTTGGGCTGTGGAAATTGAGAAAGCCTTAGGCGATGAAGAAGTGGAGCTATTAAAAAAAGCTGCGAATGTATTAAAAAACAAATTGCTGCAGCTTCAAATTCGAAAATACAAACGAGAAGAGCGCTCACAGGAATTTTTCTGGAAATTATTAACTGGCCACATTAAGTCTCGCCAAGAAATTTCAGAAGCGTTTTATGAAGCTCAAATTACGGCTCCATCAGCGTTTTCCATTGCTATCTTCCGCTTCCAAGAAGATATTACGCCTGAAGCTGAACGCCAAATTTCGTATATGTTGAAAACAATGCACCGCTTAAAAATCGTTCTTTATACGATTGATTGCAATGATTTAATCTTACTGCTTTCTTTGGATGCGGTTGAAAATCCTCTTGATGAACAGCGAGATTTTGTAGACTATTTTAGAGGAAACATGCATGAACGCTTTGATGTTACTCAAATTAAAGCCAGCTGCAGCAGTATTTATTCATCGCACGATCATATCGAAAAAAGCTATAAAGAAGCTTTGAACGTATTAGATATGAAAAGTAAGTTTCCAGAAGAAACAAAAGAGATTATTAACTATCAAGAATTAGGTATTTATCAATTTCTAGATGTTATTTTAGACAAGCGCATTCAAGATCAATTTGAAAACCATTCTTTAAAGAAGCTAACTGATTATGACCTTCGTCATAATAGTAACTTGGTGGAGACTCTTGAAGTATTTTTAAATAATGATAACAATATTAATGAAGCAGCCAAAGAATTAAATGTGCATATGAATACACTTAGCTATCGATTAAAGCGAATTTCAGAGATTGGTGATATCAATTTAAAGGATGTTAATCAAAAAATGACTCTTTATATTGATATTAAGTTAATGAAATATAAAAAATAACAGATAATGTTATATTTTTTAACAGAAAGCTATTTATTTATTTTCCGATAAATAAATAGCTCTTTTTTTATGTTTTCTTCCCTTAACAATGTTAGATAACCTGACATAAAAATTAAAAATTCTGATAAGTAAGCGGTTACATTTGTGTGTTTAAACAAAAACCGCTTCTTCAATTCTTCTTTCTAGACAAAGAAATTTCACAAAACTTTCTTTATACTAAAGATACACAAACGACCAAGGGGGAAATTAATCATGATTATTGGCGTACCAAAAGAAATCAAAAACAACGAAAACCGAGTAGCGATTACACCAGCAGGCGTAGCATCATTTGTTGGTACAGGTCATCGTGTATTAATTGAAAATGAAGCGGGTATTGGAAGTAACTTCACAAACGAAGATTATGTAAAAGCCGGAGCTGAAATTGTTGAGACAGCAGCTGACGTGTGGGCACAAGCTGAAATGGTCATGAAAGTAAAAGAACCATTAGCAAGTGAATACGACTATTTTAGACCAGGTCTTATCTTATTCACTTACCTTCACTTAGCAGCTGAACCAGCACTGGCAAAAGCATTAAAAGATAGCGGTGTAACGGCTATTGCTTATGAAACAGTGGCAGTCAATCGTACATTGCCTCTATTAACACCTATGAGCGAAGTAGCAGGACGTATGGCTGCTCAAATTGGTGCACAATTCCTTCAAAAATCAAACGGCGGAAAAGGAATTTTATTAGCGGGTGTTCCTGGAGTTAGCCGCGGAAAAGTAACGATTATTGGAGGCGGCGGTGTTGGTACAAATGCTGCAAAAATCGCAATCGGCCTCGGTGCTGATGTAACGATTATTGATTTAAGTCCTGAACGCCTACGTCAATTAGACGATATCTTTGGCAACCAAATCAATACGCTAGTGTCAAATCCTTATAACATTGCGGATGCAGTAGCAGAGTCAGATTTAGTGATTGGTGCAGTATTAATCCCAGGTGCAAAAGCTCCAAAACTCGTAACAGAAGAAATGGTGAAAACCATGAAGCCAGGTTCTGTTATTGTTGACGTAGCAATCGACCAAGGTGGTATCGTTGAAACAATTGACCACATTACAACACACGATCAGCCTACTTATGAAAAGCACGGTGTTGTACACTATGCAGTTGCGAACATGCCAGGAGCAGTTCCACGCACATCAACGATTGCTTTAACAAATGTAACGGTACCTTACGCACTTCAAATTGCTTCTAAAGGTGTTCACAAAGCAATCGCTCAAAACGAAGCGTTAAAATTAGGAGTGAACGTTGCAAACGGAGCTATTACGTACGAAGCAGTTGCACATGATTTAGGTTATGATTATGTATCAGTAGACGTAGCTCTTGAAAAAGAATTAGCTTCTATTTAATAGATAGTAAAAAACGTCCTTAACCCTCTGTTAAGGGCGTTTTTATTTTGAATAAACAGCAATTAGCTGTAAAAAACACGACTATTTAAAGCTTTGTGTATCTGTTCACCGGTAATCTCCGGTACCATTGGCCAGAATTCAGGAGTAGGAAACATAAGGTTGCTAGGCGTTCTATTATGATTACCATCTAATTCATGAAATGGTTCAGGATCATCTGTCTCGTTAAACCGATTCGTAATAAACATAAAGTGACCTAATTCATGTGCAAGAAGATACTCATCTGTACTTGCATTTGTCATAATCACAAGTGGAAAAGAGTTATAAGTTACAGCAAGAGTCGATGAATAGTCAAAATTAACAGGCCCAAATCTATTTCCATTCATATAAAATACGTATACATCAGCGTCTTGACAAACTTTTCGGCCAGTTTCAAGCATTGCTTGTACCATTGTAAGATGACTAGCTCCTCTAATTGGAAAATTTTCCGCATTACTTACAATGCCACTGATGTTTTCCAAAAAAACAAATGAACGTGTAATAGTAAATGTAACCCCCTGGATTAATTGGTTTTTCTCATATTGTTTCCATATCCTATTAGCAGCCGCTATGTCTCTTTTTACACGGTTGGGAACTGTAGACGGATTATCTTTAGAGTTTCGATCAACTTTAGCTCCTGGTAATACGATTATACAAACATTTAAAGTACCTGTCTTAACAGTTTTGAAGTTATCGCTCATTAAATTCGATTTTATATAACAGTCTTTGTGATTTCTCTTTTGAAGTTGTGATTGATTAGAAGAATCCGGGGCATCTTTATAACTGTCATGATTATAATGTTTTTTTATGTGAATCACCCTTTCTTAAGTTTCTATTCATTTTATTCATTAAGAAAAAGAGTGCTTGTACAATAAGGTAAAAAGCCTTTTAATAAGAGGTTTTTTAGCATGCGATTACTTGTGAAGGTGGTTACTCTTAAGTTTATGTAAAGTAAATGTTCAAACCACCTTATATCTCATTCGCTAACGTTCATTTAACTCATGCTTCACAGTCAGTCATGATAATTCTAAATTACACGTAGGATTCATACAGTTTTTAGAAATTGAATATCTACATTAAAAGCGATAAAATAGAAGAAAAAGTGAATGGAAGAAATTTATCTAAAACACATTGGGCAACTAAAAGCCGCCCGGTAGAAATTTTACTCTATTTTCTCTATGAACTTAAAATACGGGAGGATTTTTTATGACAATGAATAAAGCATTAACCATTGCTGGTTCTGATAGCAGCGGCGGAGCTGGCATTCAAGCGGATTTAAAAACATTCCAAGAACTTGGTGTTTACGGAATGACAGCTTTAACAACAATTGTAACAATGGATCCCGATAACAGCTGGTCTCATAACGTATTTCCACAACAACCTTCCACTGTTGAACAGCAGCTGAAAACAATTGTAAAAGGCGTAGGCGTACAAGCTCTAAAAACGGGTATGCTTGGCTCAGTGGAAATTATTGAACTAGCGGCAAAAACAATTGAAGAATACGATTTAAAAAATGTTGTAGTAGATCCTGTGATGGTATGTAAAGGAGAAGACGAAGCGCTTCATCCGGAAACAACTGTCAGCTTGCGTGATGTACTAGTTCCAAAAGCAACAGTCGTAACGCCTAACTTATTTGAAGCTAGTCAATTAAGCGGACTTGGCCCTATCAAAACGGTTGATCAAATGAAAGAAGCAGCCGTGAAAATTTCTGAACTTGGTGCCAAATATGTATTGATTAAAGGTGGAAGTAAATTAGCACACGAAAAAGCAATCGATTTGCTTTATGATGGAAAGACATTTGAGATCTTAGAGTCTGAACGTATTGAAACGACATTTACACATGGTGCTGGATGCACATACTCAGCTGCGATTGCTGCTGAATTGGCAAAAGGCAGTGACGTCAAACAAGCTATTTATACAGCAAAAGAGTTTATTACAGAAGCAATTCGCCATTCATTTGCTTTAAATCAATATGTCGGACCAACAAATCACGGTGCATACCGTCGTAACAAAGAAAAAGTAACAAACTAAAAGCATGCCTAAAGGCATGCTTTTCTATTTTGCTTATTGTTTGACTGTTTCAAGCGCATTTAAGATAGCTTGAGCTACGCCGTGCTCGTCATTTGTTCCTGTTACGATATGGGCAAACTCTTTAATTTCTTGAGGGGCATTTCCCATCGCTACGGCACGTCCAACTCGCTGAAACATCGATACGTCGTTATAATTGTCTCCAATAGCCATCGTTTCTTCTAAAGAAATATGGCGTTCTTGAACAAATGATGTAACCGCAATTCCTTTTTGAGCATTTTCATCATTTATTTCAATATTTTCTTTACCAGATGCACTGACTGCAATAGAATCTAACTTCACAAGTTCTACTTTTGCCTGCTCTAACTTTTCTTCATCAAAAGAGAAAGCAAGCAGCTTATAAATGTCTTTGTTTGGATCTTGAAACAGCGCTTCATACTCTTCAATAAGCTTTACTCTGCCGCTATTGAAACGCTCTTTTGCCGCTTCTAACGATTTTTCATAATTATCTTTTAAGCTAGCACTTAAATAAATATCCATTAATACGGACAAAGCTTTTTCATAGTCATTTGAATACGTACCTTCACTTGTATAGACTTCAAAGTACAGCTGAAACTTCTTAAAAATATCTTCTACTTCACGAATAGCTTCCATCGTCATGCCTACTGAATATTGTTTTTCCCCTTGTGGATTGCGAAGCTCTGCTCCGTTTGCACAAATTAAATATGTATGAAGTCCTGCTTCTTCTAAAACATAACGCGCTTCTTCATAAGAACGTCCCGTAGCAACAACAACTTCCACCCCTGCCTTTTGAGCTGTCTTAATCGCTTGGGCATTTTCTTTACTTACAACTTGTTCACTATTTACTAGCGTTCCATCCATATCGATCGCAATACATTTAATCATGATGTACCCCTTCCTATGTATCTTTGCTCTCTTATTTTATTCTAGCATATGTTTTTTAGCGCTTTGCTACTTGCATGTAAAAGATTTACTAATTTTTTGTATACGCGCTGTTATAATCTGTTCCTTTTCTTGCTTTTTCGAAAACCTCTTTGATCGTCTTTACATGCAAATCAGCTGTTGAATATACGCGAAAATTCACATCCTCTTCCCTCAGATGCTTACCAACGCCGATTGAAACCATATCTGTTTGATTAATAGCTTTTATACCTGCCTCTCCATCTTCTATTGCCACACATGCATCGGGTTTTACTTTTAATTGATCGGCAGCTGTCAAAAATATTTCTGGATCTGGTTTTCCCTTCTTGATTTTCCTCACATCCACAATACAATCAAAAAAAGAGCGTATTCCTAGCGCATCTATTACAGTATTTGCATTCGAACTAGAAGAAGCAATTCCCATTTTAATGCCTTGTTTTTTACAATCTTCTAACAACATTTTAATGCCTGGAAGTAAATGATCTTCTGTCATTTCTCTTATTAAAGCCTGATAATGCTTATTCTTTTCATAAGCAAGCTCTTCTTTTTGTTCCACTGTCAGGTGTACATTGCCTTGCGCAGCAATGAGCTCTACAGTTCTCATCCGGCTGATTCCCTGCAGCCGTTGATTTAGTTCTTCAGAAAACGAAACGTTAAGTTGATCTGCTACTTTTTTATTTGCTCTATAATATAAATGTATTGTATCTGCAATAACACCGTCTAAATCAAAAATAATCGCTTGTAGCTCTTCTTTTTTCATATTATCCTCCTCTGTACCTATCTTTATGCCATTACTTAAATGCTTTTATTACATCCCACCATGTTAAAATACCGTTGATATTGTTCACTTTATCATAAAAATTTTTTCATCATTTATAATTTATGAATAAATTTTTCAAAAAAAGAGAAATTACAGTATTGCATTATGAAAGCCCTTTTATTACAATAGGTTTATGCAAACGGTTGCACTGTCTTAAAAATATAGTTTATCAAAAAATAAAATGAAAACCCATACATAGGGGAAGGGGAAAAACTATGAAGAAGTTCTTTTCATTTGATTTTTGGCAGAAGTTTGGTAAGGCTTTATTAGTAGTAGTAGCGGTTATGCCCGCAGCTGGTATTATGATTTCACTTGGAAAACTAGTTGCAATGACTGGGGGAGACATCACTGCTGTACAAACAATTGCACGAGTGATGGAAGATATAGGATGGGGTATCATTACAAATCTTCACATCTTGTTCGCAGTTGCCATCGGGGGATCTTGGGCAAAGGAACGTGCTGGCGGTGCATTTGCTGCACTCATTGCATTCATTCTTATTAATCGAATTACAGGAGCCATTTTTGGAGTTAAAGCAGAAATGCTCTCAGATTCAAAAGCAACGGTTCAATCACTGTTTGGACAAGAATTAGTTGTAAAAGACTACTTCACATCTATTTTAGGATCTCCCGCTCTTAACATGGGAGTATTCGTAGGAATTATCGCTGGTTTCTTAGGCGCAAATTTATTCAACAAATATTACAATTATGATAAATTGCCTGAAGCCCTTTCGTTTTTTAACGGCAAGCGCTTCGTACCGTTTGTAGTCATCGGTGGTTCAGTTGTAACGGCACTGCTTTTATCCATTGTGTGGCCGTTCATCCAAGGTTCGCTAAACAGCTTCGGACAGTGGATTGCAACATCTAGAGATACAGCTCCTATTCTGGCACCATTTATTTTCGGAGCATTAGAGCGTCTCCTTCTTCCGTTTGGTCTTCATCATATGCTGACAGTTCCTATGAACTATACGGAGCTAGGCGGTACGTACAAAATTTTAACGGGTTCTGGAGCAGGTTCCACTGTTGCCGGTCAAGATCCTTTGTGGCTTGCTTGGATTGCAGACTTAAATAACTTCCGTGCTGCAGGAGATATGGACAGCTACAAGCAGCTCTTACATGACGTTACACCTGCACGATTTAAAGTAGGACAGATGATTTTATCTTGTGCGTCATTAATTGGAATTGCTTTAGCAATGTATCGCAACGTAGATCCTGACAAACGTTCGAAATATCGTTCAATGTTCTTTTCAGCTGGACTAGCTGTTTTCTTAACAGGCGTAACAGAGCCGATTGAATTTATGTTCATGTTCGCGGCGCCTCTTCTATACGTCGTATACGCCATTATGACAGGACTGGCTTTTGCCATTGTTGATATTGTTCATGTTCGCGTACACTCATTTGGCGTAATTGAACTATTAACACGTACACCAATGATTATCAAAGCCGGACTATGGGCTGACTTAATGAACTTTGTCATCGCCTGCCTTGTATTTTTTGGCTTAAATTTTGGAGTGGCAAACTTCTTAATTAAACGTTTTAACTTCCCAACACCGGGACGTAACGGAAACTATATCGATGAAGAAACAACTGCAACAAGCAGCAAGCAGGTGAAAAATGATTCGCTTGCCCCAGTCATTATTAGACTGCTTGGCGGAGAAAACAATATTGAAGACGTGGATGCTTGTATGACTCGCTTACGTGTAACGGTAAAAGATATACATGCCGTTGCAGGAGAAAGTGAATGGAAACAAAACGGAGCCCTTGGTTTAATCTTGAAAGATAAAGGGGTACAAGCTATTTATGGACCTAAAGCGGATGTTTTAAAATCCGACATTCAAGATTTGTTAGGAGCTTAATATAATGAAGCTATTAACGTTAAATTGCCACTCTTGGCAAGAGGAAAATCAGCTAGACAAGTTATCTTGTCTAGCTGAAGTAATTAAAAAAGAAAAATATGATGTCATTGCTTTACAGGAAGTAAGCCAAAAAATAGACGCGCCTTATGTATATGACTACATTCGCAGCGATAATTACGCTTGGCTTTTAGCAAAAGAACTGGGTAAGCAAGGTGAAGACTATCAATTGGTATGGGATTTATCTCATATAGGCTATGAAGTGTATGAAGAAGGAATTGCCATTTTAACGAAACACCCGATTATTGAAGAGCATTCATTTTTTGTTTCACAAACGTCAAATATTGACTATTGGAAAACGAGAAGAATTGTTGGAGCAACAATCGAATATGAAAAAGAACTCCTTACTTTTTATTCTTGTCATCTTGGCTGGTGGGATGACGAGGAAGAGCCATTCAAGCAGCAAGTTGATACGCTGCTAGCTCATGTACACAAAGATAACCCATTTTTCTTACTTGGAGACTTTAATAATGACGCTCATAGACGACATGAAGGTTACGACTACCTGTTGAGCCAAGGCCTCTATGATACGTATACTCTATCGAACAAAAAAGATAGCGGTATTACAGTTCAAGGGAACATTGCTGGATGGGATGATAATGAACGGGCGCTGCGCCTTGATCTCATTCTATCGAGTCATGCGCAGGATATTCAATCATCGACTGTAGTTTTTAACGGCATACATTATCCCGTTGTTTCTGACCATTTTGGGGTAAGCGTTGAAGTGAAATAAGTGACATAAAGCGAACGAATAGCGTTCGCTTTTTTCTTGTGATTATGATTATGTAAAAATCATCTTCTTTACTGCTTTATCTATCGTTTTAGAAGTGTCCGATAAACTTTCGCATTTTAAAAAGTAGGTGTGCTATAATATTGTGATGTTGACGATATGCAACCCATTTTTGCATGTTTATCAATGAAATCGCTCAACTTAATAGTAAGATGATACATGTAAGCTCTATTTAAATGAACACCCGTTGTCATTATCATAAACTAATAAAGAAAAATAGGTGTGAAACAATCATGAAAATTTTGTTGATTTCAAATATGTATCCTTCTGAACAATTCCCGAGCTATGGTGTATTTGTTCAAAACACTGAAAAAATTTTAGTTCAACATGGTATTCAAGTTGATAAAATTGTCATGCAAAAAAAGACAAGCAAATTAAGCAAGCTTTTTAGCTATGCTTCTCATTATGCTAATGTCATTGTGACGGGCTTAACAAAAAATTACGACTATCTTTACGTACATTATGCATCTCATAATGCTCTTCCGCTGCTGATTCTCAAAAAGCTAAAGAAGAATGTGAAGATTGTGACAAACGTGCATGGTTCAGATGTTGTACCTGAAGTAGCTTCACAGGAAAAATATCAGCCTAGAGTAAATGACTTATTGCACCATTCCACTAAAATTATTACTCCTTCTCCCTACTATAAAGGGCTCGTTGAAGAGAAATATAAGGTTCATAATCCAATCTATATTTTTCCAAGCGGAGGAGTGAATAAAGATCTGTTTCATCCTTATGCAGATAAAAGCAAAGCTTATCAAGAACTAAACTTGGACCCTACTATCCTTTATATTGGATGTGTAAGCCGCATTGATGTGGGTAAAGGATGGGAATACTACCTTCAAGCAATTGCAAAAGCTGAACAACAAACGCCCACTTCTTACAAATACTTATACGTTGGAAGCGGAAAAGACGAAGCTGCATTTAAGGAATTGATCAAGACTCTGGGCCTAGAGGGAAAAGTCATCCATTTTCCTCTGCTTCCTCAGTCGTCTCTTGCTTACGTATATAATGCGATTGAAGCATTCGTGTTTCCGACCGTAAGAAAAGGAGAAAGTTTGGGCTTAGTCGGCCTCGAAGCTATGGCTTGCGGAGCACCCGTGATTGGGAGTCAGATTGGTGGTCTAAAAGATTACATTATAGACGGAAAGAATGGTCTATTCTTTGAGCCTAAAAATGTAGATGAACTAGCTTCACAGCTACAGGCTTTTATTAATCTTCCTGAAGATGTGAAACAGCAAATGTCTCAACAGGCGTTACAAACAGCAAACCGCTACACAGTAGATGTAATTGCTGAACAACTCCCAACAATTTTTTTTGATGAGGTGGAAAAATGAAAGTCGCAGTTTTAATTCCTTGTTAT
This sequence comes from Priestia sp. D51, assembly GCF_053345675.1. NCBI lineage: Bacteria > Bacillati > Bacillota > Bacilli > Caryophanales > Bacillaceae > Priestia > Priestia sp. D51. Next base: position 293,100 of record NZ_JBLTIR010000005.1, read on the forward strand.
AACGAGGAAGTAACAATTGGAAAAGTAATTGACGATTTCAAACGCGAACTGCCTAGTGCAGATATTTATGTATACGACAACAATTCAAAAGATCGTACAAGTGAAATTGCACTTGAACACGGCGCAATCGTCAAAAAAGAATTTAAGCAAGGAAAAGGAAACGTTGTACGTTCAATGTTTCAAGAAATTGATGCAGATTGTTATGTCATGGTAGATGGGGATGATACGTATCCTGCAGAATTTGTTCATCAATTAATTGAGCCTATTAGAAATCGAGAAGCTAACATGGTCATTGGAGATCGTTTATCAAACGGAACGTATCTCGAAGAAAACAAACGTGCTTTCCATAATTTTGGTAACAACTTAGTACGTTCTTTAATTAACGGCCTGTACAAAAGTAACATTAAAGATATCATGACAGGTTATCGTGCGTACGATAAATTATTTGTAAAATCAATTCCTGTGATGAGCCCAGGATTTGAGATTGAAACAGAAATGAGTCTTCACGCGTTAGATAAACGATTCCGCCTAAAAGAAATCGCGATCGATTATCGCGATCGACCTGAAGGCAGCGAATCGAAACTTAATACGTTCTCTGATGGATTTAAAGTGTTACGAATGATTTTTACGTTATTTAAAGAGTACAAGCCGCTTCAGTTCTTCTCCATTTGGACAGTGTTGTTTATTGTCGCAGGATTAGCTGTTGGTGCTCCGGTACTTTATGAATTTTTTGATACAGGCTTTATTACCAAAGTACCTTCATCTATCTTAGCAACTGGATTGATGGTGTTAGGTGTTTTATCTTTCGTCTGTGGATTAATTCTAGATACAATCGCTTCATTGAATCGCAAGCAATATGAATTAGAACTAAATAAAAAAATTGAACAGATTGAACAAGTAGGAGAATAACAATGATGAAGAATAAAAAAAGTATTTTACTGCTTACAGTAACAGCTTTAATTATTCTTATCGGTTTAAGTATTGGTAATCCAGACGGTGTTCACTATCTTTCCCTTTTTGCTGCACTTGTATTTACCATCATAAGCTCTATTTTTATTTATAAAAATAGAGCTTATGCTTCATTTAAACCGCTAGAATGGCTATTGCTGATTGTTTTTTCGTTTATCGTACAGTTTTCACTTTTAGATAACTTACATATGACGAGCTCAACTATTTTTTCACTCGTTTTGTATGCCATCAGCCGTACTTTATTGGCAATGCTGCTGACGGCCGCTGTACTCAGCGCTATCAAACAGATAAACGATTTTCACTATACATTTGCACACCCAAAGCGTTATCTAGGAATTGTTACGATTCTTATTTTAACTGTTAGTCTATATTACTGGTTCGCCTTTTTCCCAGCGGCCATGACTCCTGATTCATTAGCACAGTGGAGACAGGCACATAACGGAGAATTTAACGATTGGCACCCTATTATGATTACTTGGCTTATTATGCTGCTGACAAAAATATGGGATAACCCAGGAATTGTAGCGTTCACGCAAATTGTTGTTGTAGTGAGCATATACGCCTATACATTTGACTTTTTCATTAAACGCAAAGCACATCCTGTTATGATTGGACTTTTAACAGCTATTATTGTCATTATTCCAAGCTTTTTAATCTTTTCAATTATTATTTGGAAAGACATTTTATACAGTGCTTTTCTGCTGTTTTTTACGGTTAACATTGCAAAAATTTATCTGTCAAAAGGCGCTTGGGTTAAAAGTAAAGCGAGCTTTTTCTTACTTTTACTTTCCGCATTTGGAGTAGCTTTCTTTAGACATAATGGTTTTCCTGTATTTGTTTTGACTTTCCTTTTAATGATTGTCTTATTCAGAAAAAATTGGAAACCTCTTGTCACGATTTTCTTAGTCGTCTTTATTTTACAAAAGATTGTTACAGGCCCTGTGTTCACGTGGCTTGATGTAAAACCTTCAGATCCAAATGAAGCTTTGTCTATTCCAACTCAACAAATTGCAAACATCATTTCAAATGATGGAGAGATGTCAAAAGAAGAGCGCGAATATTTTAATAAAGTGCTCCCTATTGAATTGTGGAAAGAAAAGTATAATCCATACAAAAGCGATCCAATTAAATTCACGTGGAAATACTACGACCGCGAGTTTATTTTTAATGATTTAGGCCTTTACTTTAAGAACTATGCTAGCATTGTCATCAAAAATCCTTATCTAGCAACGGAAGGCTTTCTCAAACAAACAGCTTTAGTATGGCAAATCAATCCTTTTAAAGATGGCTACACGGATACGTACGTAACCAACATTTATTACGGCAATGATTTAGGTCTTAAAAATAAAGTAATCGAGCCGTTTATTACACATACTGCCAATGCTTACTTAGCTATTTTTAAGCACCCTGTTTTTACATTCTTATGGAAACCAGCTTTTTATCACTGTGTCATTTTATTATTTTCATTAATGCTAGTGATTCGAAGAGGAATTACGTCCCTTATTATTGTCATTCCTTGGGCACTTAACACGCTTTCTGTTCTTGCGGCACTGCCGGCTCAAGATTTTCGATATTTATTAGCAAGCGTATTTGTGTCTTTCTTCTTTATTGGTCTTCCTTTTATCCGATTTGATCAGAAAGAAAAGGATGTGACCTCCTGATGGAGAGCAATTATAACAAAAAGCTAGGAATCACACTCATTATCGTGGCTTCCCTGTTTACAGCTGTTGGACAACTTTTTTGGAAGTTGTCCGAAGCTTCATTTAACTTAAATTTAATTATTGGTTTTTTCCTTTATGGATTAGGAGCGGTGTTTATGATTGCCGCTTTTAAATTTGAAAGAGTTTCCTTGCTTCATCCATTTTTAAGCCTAGGATATGTCATCAGCATCGCTCTTGGTTTCTTTCTATTAAATGAAACCATTAGCCCTATGAAGCTGGTCGGTACTCTTATTATTATCGTAGGTGTAATTTTAGTAGGTGGCCAAGATGAATAGTATCCCACTTTTAATTATTATGACTCTTTTAGGTTCAGTTGGCGCTGTCTTTTTCAAGTATATTTCTACGTATTTAAATGAAAAAAAGATAAAGCTAGCGCTTATTTGTTTTGTGGGTGGCGGCCTTTTTTACGGGGCGGCAGCTCTGCTTAATGTGTATGTTTTAACGCTGTTACCTTATTCTATTGTATTTCCGCTCACGTCTATTACGTATATTTGGACATTAACATTCGGTTACTTTTTAATTAAAGAAAAAGTTACAACAAAACAAGTTATCGGCTGTATTCTTCTAATTGTTGGATGCTTCTTTATTGCTAATAGTTGATGAGATAACTTGAAAAGGTAGGAGTTTCGCATGAAAAACTTAAAATTCGCGAGCATTTTACTGCTCATATCAACATTATTTTTGAAATTTTCTAGTATGATTCGTGATTTAGTTATTGCTAACTATTTCGGTACAAGTTATATTGTCGATTCATACAACGCAGCAATGATTATTCCAAATGCTTTTATTTTATTTATGTTAACGGGGATGAAGGATGCGTTTATTCCTAGTTATTTACGTTATGAAAAAGAAAATAAAGGAAAGGTTCATTTGACTAATATTGTTAAATCAACCTTTCTTATTTGTTTCATTATTTCGGTTCTCGGATCAATTGCGGCTTTCTTTTACTTTCCCGCTTCGTATTCTAATTTTTCTAAAGCAGCAATTGAACTAGGAATTTATACGGGCGTTATGTACTTCTTATCTCTTTCACTAGTTGGAGTGAATGCCGTATACGAAGGTGTATTTGATGCACGAAGTCAATATTCTTTCTCTGTGTTTTCTCAAACAGTTGTTGTATTATTTACAATTTTAAGTACAATCCTATTACATTCAATTATGGGCGGCTATGCAATTGCTCTTGGCTATTTTATAGGAACTATTGCTTCTTTCTTAATTAAAGTTGTCTATTTTAAACCGCAGCATCTGCTGTTATGGAAGCAAAAAATTGACCGTGATGAAGTGGTGGCTTTTTATAAAGTATTCATCCCTGTTGGTGTAACCATTATGGTCGGTCAAATTAATTTAACTGTCAACTTCTTCTTTGCCGGTTCCTTTGGTGAAGGCGTTATTTCATACTTGAATTATGCTTTCAGACTTGTAAGTATTCCCCAGGCAATATTCGGGGTTACGGTCGCAACCATTATTTATCCGCTGATTGCAAGAGCCATTTCTGAAAAAGATGAAGAGCGCTTTAAATCAGGAATTGAAAAAGGGATTACGTTTATGCTGATGCTGCTGATTCCGACGATTGTTATCATGATCTTTTATATGAAAGACATTGTAATGATTGCTTACCAGCGCGGTGCATTTGACGCACATTCGACGTTAAAAACAACAGATGTATCTTATTATTACCTAGGTTCGGTGTTTTTCTATTCCCTGCAAGCTGTTCTTGCAAAAGGATTTTATTCTCTTCAAAAAGGTTATCTTATTATGAGAGCAGGCTTATTATCCATTGTGTTAAATATCATCTTTAACATGATTTTCACTAAATTTATGGGATACCAAGGATTAGCACTTTCCATGTCAGTAGTTGCCTTTTTCTATACGGCTATCGTATTCGTTATGCTGGCAAAACAAATCAATCACTTCCATTACGGATATCTAGTGAAAGAAACAGGAAAAATTCTTTTAGCTTCCGTACCTGTTGCGATCGTCATGTTCTTCTTAAAGGACATCGCATTTTTGAATTCATTACATGTTATCTTACGATTTGGTATTGTCTGTATTGCAGGTGGTTTAGTATACTTAATGTCGACGCTATTATGCAGAGTAGAAGGTGTTATGCTTTTAGTTAAAAGAAAACGTTAATTCACGTAAAACAGGAGAGTACTATATGAAGAACACATACTGGTTATTTTTTCTGTTCGTTGGTTTTATTTCAATTCAGCCGATTATTGATATGCTAACGACGTACATGGTTTTGAACATGGATAGTGGTCTCTCAATTGGGGTTGTTATTCGCTTTCTATATATGATTTTTGCAGGTGTCCTACTTTTAGTGTTTGCCAAACAATCAAAATGGGCTAGATATTCGATTATCTACCTTATTGTTTTTGCACTCTTTCTTGGACTCAACATCTACTTAAATCATCAATGGAAAGATCCTTATTATATTGGGCAAGAAATTAAATTTTTCAATAAAGTTGTTTATATGAACGTTACGCTGCTTGGAATGATTGTGATGTTTTCACATTATCGATCATCTGTGGATGTAAAAAGAATACTGAGCAAAAACTTATTAACTGCTTCACTCATCATCAGTATTGTTTTTATCGGTACAATGCTAACGGGTACAGCACTAGAGAGTTATCAGTATAATAAAATTGGGTTTAAAGGCTGGTTTTATGCAGCGAATGAGCTAGGCGCAACCATTGCTATTTTGCTTCCTCTCACACTGCTTTTAGCTTTAGATAAAGTACGTTCGTTTTCAAAAGCTTATTACTGGATTCCCTTTATCTTGTTAGCCGTTTCGTCCATCATGCTTGGAACGAAAGTAGGCTTAGGTGCCGTTATTCTTTCTTTAGTTGTAGCAACAGTTGTCTTATTTGCTAAATTATTTACGAATAAACGCAGCTTAATTAAAGCCAACTTAGTAATCTCAATTCTGCTTTTAATTGTAACCGGAGCAACTACTCCGATTTCTCCAGCTTATAAAAACACATATACGCACATCGATATGTTAGAGGCTAAAAAAGAGAAAACAAAGCAAGAAAAGCCGGAAAAGAAAGAAAAAGAAAAGCCGGCTAAAAAGAAAAAACAAAAGGAATCAAATTTAGATGATAAAGATATTCAAAATCTGATTCTAAGCAGCCGTGAGCAATTCTTAGCTCATCATAAGGAAGAGTATGCAAAAGCACCTATTGCACGAAAAATGATAGGTATGGGCTTTTCTGGTGACTATACAAAACAGCTTCCGCCAAAGATGATTGAAATGGATTTTTATGATTTGTTTTTCTCTTTAGGTATCATTGGATTTTTACTATGGGTTCTTCCACTTCTAGTAGTTGGTTTAACCGTATTGGTTCGATTATTTAAAGAGCCATCACAGCTTCTTGATGAAAGCTTTATGATGTATAGTACAGCAATTGTATTAGCTCTTGGAATTGCTTTTGTAGCTGGGCATGTCTTTACAGCACCAGCCGTTACCATCTATTTTGCAGCAGCTGCTGCTTATCTGTTCGTCATTCATTTTAAACAAAGACAAGCATAAAAAAACAGGCCATTAACGGCCTGTTTTTTTATCTTTTTAATGGCTGAAGGCTTAACACCGTATCGCCCGCATTGACGTTTATTTCTTGATCATGAGCAAAAAAACTCAATGCCTTTCCTTGCGTACTCACTGCTAGTAAAAGAGAATCATCGCTTTTCTCCTCAAGATATGTTTCGTACGTATATTCATCCGTGATTTTTGTATTGTAAATCGTATATCCATGCTCCATTTTATGATGCAGAAACTCCCACGTAATGCCTTTCTTAAAGAGCATACGTCCTCTTACTGTATGCATAATTTCATCAACATCTTCTCTTGAATCTTCTTGGTCACGAATGCTCAATTGAAAAACATTGTTCCGTCCCATATCTTGAAGAAAGGCAGTACAAACAAGCGCATTATATGCATCTAACTCAGTTGCAGCAATCACATATTCATAAGGAGTTAAGTCTAGATGATATTCTGTTTGCTCAGCTAGTACTTCTCCGTGATAAACATTTACCTCCGCTCTGCGCGCAACTCTTAACCGCTCCCACGAAGAATCAGCAACTAATACTGGATAGCCTAGCTGTTTTAACTTCGTTGCAAAGGCAACCGTAAAATCATTGCTTCCTACAAGCAAAATACCAGGTTCTTCTCCAATTGATAAATCAAGCTTCTTAGCTAGCCATGAAAGAGAAAAACCGTGTGCACAAACCGTAGCAAACACTAAAGCAAATGTCAGCGTTGTTAGGATGGAAGCATCTTTAAATCCTTCATCAATTAGTACTTTCGCAAAGTAGCTCGAGACCGTTAACGCCACAATTCCGCGCGGGGCAATCCAGCCAATCAGTATTTTTTCTTTTATAGATAAATCTGTGCCTACCGTTGATAAAAAGATGGAGACAGGTCTGACAATAAACAGCATAAGTAAAACAAACAAAATAATATTCCAATGAAAAATTTCAGTAATGGTCTTCATCGTCAGTCCAGCCGTTAACATGATAAAAATAGTAGAAGTTAATAGAACCGAAATGTTCTCTTTAAAGTGTCGCATATCACTAATAGACGAAATATGCATATTAGCAAGGGTAATCCCCATCGCTGTTACTGCTAGAAGACCTGTTTCATGCTTAATTTCATCAGCTACTGTAAAGCAGGCAATAACGACAATAAATACGACCGGAGATTTTAAATACTCTGGAATATGCCCCTTTTGAAACATCCATCCTATTCCGCGGCCAAGAATCCATCCTATTAAAATGGCAATAATAGAGGCTACGAAGAAAAAGAGAATTGTTTTTCCACTCACTTCTCTCAGCACTAAAAATTGAACAATTTCAAACGAAAAAACGGCCAACAGTGCACCAAATGGATCGACAATAATACCTTCCCATTTTAAAATCGCTGCTGGTTTTGGTTTTAATTTAGCTTGTCGTAAAAGAGGTAAAATTACGGTTGGACCCGTCACAATAAAAAGCCCTCCGATAACAATTGCCACCGCCCAGGATAAATCCGCTATATAATGAGCAGCTAAAGAGCCTAACATCCAAGCTAGCATGGCTCCCAGTGTCACAATGCGAAACACGGGCTTTTCGATTCCTCTTACCTCTCTCATGTCTAAGTTCAAGCTGCCTTCAAATAAAATAACAGCTACAGCAATCGATACAAAAGGATCAAAAAGCTGAGCAAACTGTGCTTTAGGATCAATTAAACCTGAAATAGGGCCTGTTAGCAGTCCGATAATCGACATCACGACAATTGCTGGTAGCTTAAATCTCCAAGCCAGCCACTGAGATAGAACTCCTAGTCCCACTACAAGTGTGATATGTACAAGCATAGGTTCCATTGTATCTTCCTTCTCTCGTTCGCATAATGTGTATATATTTTCCCTAAAATAAACCGATGTTATACAGGAAGAAACAAACACTACCTTGTTTTACCACTTTTTCAAAAATGCTAAACGCCTCTCCCCTCTTTGAATCCAAGCTACTTTCCTTCGTTCGACACATATCTTACTCATGTTTGTCGAATTTCATTTTAGTATAAAATAGTAAAAAGCCTTTAGCTGCTACTAAAGGCTTTTTGCCGGATGATCCAATTCATATAGCTTTTGATAGTGACTGTTCGTAGCAAGTAATTCCTCATGCGTTCCGCGAATGGCTATCTTTCCATCTTGTAGGAATAAGATTTCATCCATCTTTTCCATCCCAACTAAATTATGTGTAACCCAAATTAAAGTTTTGTCGTGAAGAGTTTCAAAGATAGTGGATAACAAACGCTTTTCAGTCACGGTATCCAACCCTGCAGTTGGCTCATCCAGCATAACAATTGGCGTACGCTGAAGTAGAACACGTGCTAACGCAATCCGCTGACGTTCTCCTCCTGAAAAGCGCTGACCTGTTTCGAGCATGGACGTTTGATATCCTTGATGCAAACCTTCCACAAGGGAGTGCATATTGACGTGCTTCATTGCCTCAATTACCTCTTCTTTTGTAGCCTCTTCATTAGCTAGTAATAAATTGTTTGCTACGCTTGTATTAAATAAATAAGGATTTTGATTTAATACAGAGATGAGTTTTGGTACATCTTCACGAACTTCAGCAACAGACTGACCGTTTAGTTGAACTGTACCTTCTGTAGGCAATAAGGAGCCTTGCAGCAGCTTTAACAGAGTCGACTTTCCAGCTCCGCTCTTGCCAAGAATCGCAATTTTTTTCCCTTGCTCGACTTGAAATGAAAGATCATGAATGACTGACTCTTCCTCATTGCTATAGCGAAAGCTTACATGCTCGACTTTTAAGCTAACCGAGTCCCATGAACCTTTGTAAGGTAGGGAAAGAGTATGTTTTTTCTTTCCATTCACAGATTCCCAGTTCTTTTCCATTTCCTGCACTCTATTTAATGACTCTTCAAATTGAGGAATTTTTTCTACTGCATTAGATACCGGCAGCAGTGCTTCAGATAAAGGAAATACTACTAAAATAAAAGCAGCAATAAAAACACCTGCAAGCTCTTTATCTGCAAAAAGAGAAGCCCCAAACCAAATCATTGTGACAATTAAACCTGCTACAATAACTTGGCCAATCAATTCTCGGTAATACGTCCATAGTTTAAGCTTACGATCCATGCGGTCTAGCTCATCTTCTGTTTTGTTATACGAATGAAAAAATGACTGCTGCTGACCGCTTAACACCCAATCAGCAACTCCTAAAAACCCGTCTGTGACCTTAGCATATAACTGTGCTTTGCTTGATTTATATCGCTGATTGGCCGCTTTCATATGCCAAAGGGAAAAAAGCGGCATCACTACTACTAATAAAAATAAATAGATGGCAATCAAACATGCAAACTTTAGGCTAAAGAATCCTAAAGCTACAATCGAAATAACGTATAAAATAACAGCTGAGATTGTTGGAAGAATGGTACGCAAGAACAAGTCTTGTAAACTTTCAATATCTTCAGCGAGAACCGCTAAAACATCTCCCGTTCGATAGCGGGATGTAGCAACTAACGGTTCAATCAAATGATAAAGACGTGTACGCATCTTAGCTAAAATGCGAAGAATAAAATCGTGACTAACAAGACGCTCCGCATAACGAAAGGCGGCTCGACTTAAACCAAATGTACGCACAAGCACAATGGGAACGTACACCAGTAAGATTGTTTCTGGGCGTAAGGAAGAAGCTGAAATCAAGTAACCTGATGTGAACATTAGCGCACAAGCAGAACCAATCGTTAACAAGCTTAGTAATAAGATAGAAAAGATACGATATTTATACGTTTTAAAGTAGGGCCATATCCAACTTTTATATTTCATCATATCTCCTCCTCTTCATGTAAAAATTGATAGTAAGCTCCTTTTTTTCGAATCAGTTCTTGATGATTGCCGACTTCTGCAACCTTTCCGTTCTCTATTACAACAATGAGGTCCATATCTTTCATCCAATGCAGACGGTGCGTAGCTAAAATAAATAACTTGTCTTGAAACATCGTTAAGATATCTTGCTTTAATTCATATTCCGTTTCAATATCTACTTGCGCCGTTGGTTCATCAAGCATAATAATAGGGCGATCGCTCAGAAACGCCCTAGCTAGGGCAATCCTTTGAGCTTGGCCGCCGCTAAGCTGCCGTCCTCCATCTCCTATCACTTCATTTTCCTTCTTAGGCATCTGTTGAATCGTAGATAAAAGTCCTGCTTTCGTTAAAGCATCTTCATAATCATAAGAACCGCCTCTATCCTGATAAAATTCAATATTTTCTTTCACTGTTCCATTAAAAATAAATGGGTGCTGAGGGATATACGTAATCTGCTTTTGCCAAGCATCTGAGCGTAAATCAACCGGCACGCCGTTTACTTCAGCAGACCCTTCTGTAAATTGTACAAAGCCGCTCAGTATATCAATAAGCGTCGATTTTCCAGCTCCGCTTTTTCCTATAATCCCAATTTTTTTACTTCCTTTAACATGAAGTGACACATCTTCAAGAGAAGGCGGCTGCTCTTCGTCATATTTTAAGGTGATATGACGCAATTGAATTTCACTGTTTTCCGTCCAATCAGGGACATCTTCTTCTTTAGCCGACGGTTTTTCAGCCTGCTTTACAATCTTAATTAATGCATCTCCGGATTCTTTTCCGTCTAATGTTGCATGATAATCGTTTCCGACTTCCCGTATCGGCAGGAAGTATTCAGGCGCCAGCAATAAAATCATAAGTGCAGGCTCTAACGTCATCGAACCGTTCACTAGCCGCAAACCGAGCATAACAGCCACGATGGCTACAGATAACATCGTAAAGAAATCTAAAGCAAACGTAGATAAAAAAGCAATTCGGAGCGTTCCCATTGTCGCTTTTCGATAGCGGTCACTGACTCTTCCAATCGTTTCAGCATGCTCCTTACTTTTCCCGAGAAATGTTAACGTTTCTAATCCTCGAAGCGAATCTACAAAGTGATTGGACAGCACATGATATGTCTCCCATTGACTATCTATTTTTTTCTGGGCAGCCAGTCCAAGTAAAATCATAAATAAAATTAAAATGGGCATAGTTACAAGCAAAATAATGCCTGAGAGCCGATCTTGATACCAAACGAAAGCGAGCACTAGCCAAGGTGTAACGCTGATGGCGGCCAGTTTAGGCAAAAACAGCTCAAGATAAGCGCGAAGCTTCTGTAGGCCTGTAGTGATGAGCGTCACCAAGTTTCCTGTCCCTTCATTTTTGGTAAAGCGCGGTCCGAGTGCAAAAATGCTTTTCATGACCGTCAAACGAAGTTCCTGAGTCGTTTTGACTCCAAATTGATATGCTGTTTTTTTCACTATAAAACTTACGATCTGACGAACCATAAAGGCAGACAAAAACAATCCGATTGCTTTTGTCTGCGAAGTTAAACTTTCACCATGAAAAAGAGCAGTAATTACTTCGGCAAGCCACTTAGCTTGAAAAATAATGGCTACACTTTGAATAGTAATAAGCCCTATTAACACGGCAAGAACCATTTTTACTCCGTTGTAAACCATTAAATTTCTACCCATTAGTACTCCATATGCTCCTTATGATCTACACGTTTTCTAAAAACGTAGTAGCTCCAAATTTGATAACCTAACACAAAAGGCAGTAACGCAATAGCAGCGTAAGACATAATTTTCAAGGAATAATTCCCTGATGCTGCATTATGAATCGTTAAACTATAGCTTTCATTGACTGAACTAACCAAAACGGTTGGAAACAATCCTGCAAATATAGAGGAAATTGATAAAATTAAAATTAAGCCAGACATAGCAAAGGCCCATCCGTCTTTTTTCCGTGTAAGGAAAAATCCTGCTAGTAAATACACGAAAATACCGATAAAAAATGTGTATAGCATCAAGCGGCTATGGTTGCTGAATAAATTTGTTTCAAAAAACGTCATGCCTGAAAAAATAAGAAGCAGCAAGGCATTAACAGGCAAAAGTTTCATGGCAACTTTTCGTGAACGATCTCTAATGTCATCCATCGTACGGATCGTCGCAAAAATAAGTCCGTGCCATAAGCAAAGCATCGTTAGCGTCACGCCGCCCGTTATGGTATATAGATTCACAATATCCGAAAAGCCGGCATTCATTTGCATGTTGCGCTCAACAGGCAATCCTTTCATTAGTGCTGAAAATAAGATGCCGAAAATGAGCGGTGGAAAAAGACTTCCAAAGAAGATAACCCAATCCCACGCATTTTTCCACGCTTGTTTTTCAACTTTTCCTCGAAATTCAAATGCTACACCGCGTCCGATAAGCGAAAGCAACAGAAGAACAAAAAGAACATATGACCCGCTTAATAGCGTTGCATACCAGTTTGGAAAAGCGGCAAACATAGCACCGATTGCTGAAATTAACCAAACTTCATTTGCATCCCAAAAAGGACCGATTGTATTAATAAAAGCTCGTCGCTCTAAGTCGTTTCTTCCTAAAAAGCGAGACACCATTCCAATCCCAAAATCAAAGCCTTCTAAAAAGATAAAACCAACAAACAGAATGGATACTAGCAAATACCAGAATTCATTAAGAGAAAACATTGTATCCCTCCTTTGTAAACGGATCAGTTGATGTTACTTTTGTATGTGCTTCGTGATCGTGATCTGGACCTTTTTTAATTTCTTTAACGAACAAGAACACCATAATCACAGCTAAAATTAAGTAAAAGAACGAAAACGAGATAATAGAAAATAGCAATTCGCCTGCTGTTACACCAGGAGACACGGCATCTTCGGTTTTCATATAGCCAAATACAACCCAAGGCTGACGGCCAATCTCTGTCATAATCCAACCTGCTGAGCTTCCAAGGAACGGAAAGGCGATGGCAATCGTCATAATACGTAAAAATAGTTTGCTTTCTTGAAGTTTTTTACGAGAAAGCAAGTACGTACCCCAAATGCCTAATGCACATAATACGCCACCTAGACCAGCCATAATGCGGAAACTCCAAAACGTTGTTCGAACGGGTGGAATATAATTTCCTTCTCCATATTTCGCCGTATACTGCTGCTGCAGCTCATTCATTCCAGGAACGGAGCCTGAAAACTTACCGTATGATAAGAAGCTTAATAAGTAAGGTATTTTGATTTCACTCGTATTTTTCTTTTCATCAGGGTGAATATTTGCTGTTACTGTCCAAGCACCTGGACTTCCGCTGTTTTCCCATAATCCTTCACTTGCGGCCATTTTCATCGGCTGTGTTTTAACTAAATATCCGGCCTGTTCATGCCCAGATAGTGCAATTCCTACACCTGAAACTAGCCCTACAAGGATAGCAACTTGAAATGATTTTTTAGCAAAAACCACATGTTTTTTCTTCAAGAGCATAACAGCGCTGACACCCGTGATAAAAAAGGCGCCTGTTGCAAACGAACCTAAAATTGTATGAGGGAATTCGACCCACAGCTGACCGTTCGTTAATAATTTAAAGAAGTCATTCATTTCCAAACGGCCATTATTTAGCTCCATTCCGACCGGATGCTGCATAAAAGAATTAGCCGTTAAAATAAAGAACGCTGAAAAGATAGTACCTAGACTAACAAGCCAAATACATAGACAGTGCAGCCATTTAGGCAAACGATCCCACCCGAAAATCCACAGCCCGAGGAACGTGGACTCCATAAAAAACGCTAGCAGTGCTTCAATAGCAAGCGGCGCACCAAATACATCTCCTACAAATCTTGAGTACTCTGACCAGTTCATGCCAAACTGAAATTCTTGTAAAATACCTGTTACGACTCCGACAGCAAAGTTAATCAGGAATAAGTGCCCCCAAAACTTTGCCATCTTTTTATACTGTTCATCTTTTTTTACTACGTACATCGTTTCCATGATCGCTACTAAAAAGACAAGGCCGATAGACAGCGGTACAAAGATAAAATGAAACAGCGTCGTTGATGCAAATTGAATACGTGATAGTATGACTGTATCCATCTTCTTTCTCCTTTCATATATAAGAACATTCATCATTTCCATAGATACTTTGCTCATTCCTGAGCATCTTTTACTTATATTGTGAAACATTGAGCATAACAATTCGAGAAATATGCTCAACATTTCACAAACATATGTAATGTCTCTCTTTCTATTTACATAGTATAGTCTATTTTTTTAGCTGTGCACGTACATTTTTTGAACGTTTTTAGACTAAAACGTGACTTTCTTGTGACAAAAAAGGGCAGGATCTCTTTATTTTTTCATAAAAAAAGCACGCTCTGATTTGAGCTTGCTTCTCTACGGTCGATATTTTGCTTTCGCATTTAATTTAGATTGACGAATGATTTGGTTAATGACTTCAGAAAATACAATACCAATGGCAATTGAACCTGAAATCATAAAGGCTTTTGCTGCAAGACTAATCGCTTCATTATAATTATTTTCTACAAAGTTACGCATGGCATCGTATGCTGTTCCCCCTGGAACGAGCGGAATAATACCTGCTACCGTGAAAATAATGATCGGCGTACGATAAATTTTTGCGTAAATTTGACTAATAATAGCAATAAAAAAGGCCGATGCTACAGTGCTTGGAATTTCATCTACACCATAGAACGTTAGCAAATAGTAAATGAGCCAGCCAATCATTCCGACAAAGCCACTTTTTAATAATGATTCACGTGGAACATTAAAAATAATCCCAAACGCTGCTGAAGCAATAAAACTTGTAATTATCTGCTCTACGATATGCATATGATGCCTCCCTTCTATAGAAGCGTAAATACAATGGCAATACCTGCACCAATAGCAAATGCCGTCAGAAACGCTTCTGCTCCTTTTGATAATCCAGACAGTAAATGTCCCGCCATTAAATCTCGCACTGCATTGGTAATCGATAACCCAGGAACGAGAGGCATAACGGATCCAATAATAATTTTATCAATTTGCGTTCCTAGTCCTGAAGCGACTAAAAGAGCTGATAAAAGTCCAATAACTAACGAAGCGGTAAACTCAGCAAAAAAGCGAATCGGAATAAGACGGTGGAAATACACCACGGTTAAAAATCCGAGACCTCCTGAAAACATCGCTGGAATAAAGTCCGTCCATAAACCTTGAAACATGATTAAAAAGCATCCGCTAGAAATGGATGCAGCTGCAAGTTGAACCCATAGTGGAAAAGCTACGTTCGTTGCTTCAATTTCTTGTAGCATTTCATACGCTTCCTCCAAGGAGATGTTTCCTTGACTGATAGTTCTTGAGACGCTATTTACCATAGTTACTTTTTTTAAATCGGTCGTTCGTTCGGAAATACGAATTAACTTCGTTTTCGTCGGTTCTTTCGTTTCAAGTGAAAACATAATCCCTGTTGGCGTCACATAGCTGTGGGATTTTTTTATACCGTAAGACGCTGCAATCCGCATCATTGTGTCTTCTACTCGATACGTTTCTGCTCCGCTTTCTAACATAATTTTACCTGCTAGTAAGCTAACGTCCATAATTTCATATTTATCTAATTTTTGTTGTGTCATCAAATCGCTCCAAACATATTAAAGCTTGGTTTTTTCCCCTACAGCATACAGTGTATAAGAAAGAGGGAAGTGGACGCAATGGTTAATGCAAAAAAGTGTGGACTTTTTGTCTCACACTTTCAGGAATAGTATATACATTCCTTATCAATTCATACGTTTTGTGGTCTCACGCTCTACTAATACAGGTGCCATTTTATACTGTACCTGATCTATTTCTTGCTGATCCTGAATTTGCTGAAGTAAGAGGTTTACTGCTTTTTCAGCCATTTTTTCCATCGGTTGACGGATGGTTGTTAGCGGAGGTTGCGCTTCACTAGCTTCTGTAATATCATCAAACCCTATAACAGACAAATCCGCTGGAACGTGAAGTCCGTTTTGCCACGCACAGTGTATCACTTTCAGAGCAATGTAATCCGTAGCACAAATAAGCGCAGTTGGGGGCTCTGGATGATGAGCTAGCTCATTTATAAACTGATATAGTTCATCTGAGTTATTCATATCTTCTTTCACAAACTTTGCGTTTGCTGACGGTACATATTGATAAAAAAGAGACAGACGGTGCTCCACTCCGCTTACAGCTTTTCCAACGAACCCGATATTATTATGGCCAAGGTCCGTTAAGTGAGCAACAGCTAATTGCATTCCCACCGCATCATCTACATGTACAATTGGCCAAAGTGCAGAAGAGCCGTCTCCTGTAAGAGAAACGTAAGGCGTTTGATATTGTTTTAATACGTCTACAAACGGATGCGGAGCGGCTACATAATCTAATAAAATGACTCCATCAAACCAATGATTCATCATCACATTTAATTGACGCTCAGCCGTTGTTTCTTGGTAATCCGTATGGCCAATAAGAACGTCCATCCCTCGACTTTGAACTTGCTGCTGTACCTTTTTTAACAGCTCGATTAAAAATGGGTCTTTTAAATCTCTAATTAATATCCCGATAATCCCTGTTTTTTGGGCCCGCAGAGCTGCCGCAAATGGATTTGTCTGATACCCTAAATGAGCTGCTGCTTTTAGTACTTTTTGTTTTGTTTTTTCACTGATTTTAATTTTACCGTCTTTATTATTGAAGATTCTTGATACCGTAGCTAATGAAACACCCGCTTCTTTTGCTACTTCTGTAATCGTGACTTTTTTTCTCCCCATTCGTACCGACTCCTATTTCCTTTTAGTCTATCGACCAAGTAAACATTTTTCTTTATTATACTACTAGAAGTCGGAACCACCCAAAACTACCTTCCCTACTTTTCACTAAACAGCCACTTTAACACATCTTGAATTTTTTGATCCCAATATGCCCAGTCGTGACTTCCTTTTCCTTCTTCATATGTAAAACAAATAGGCTCTTGCTTACATCGCTCGGAAAAACGTTTATTTTCCTGATATAAAAAATCTTCCGTTCCACAGCATTGATAAATACGCGGAGTCACTTCTCCATAGCGCCGGCGATTTTCAAGCAGCCAGAAAAGATCATCCTCAGGTCTAATAACAGGCGGCATGCCAAAAATCAAAGGATAATCTAGGAACTGAACTTCCCCTCGCTCTCCAAGCCCTTCAATGTCCATCACTCCTGATAAACTGGCAGCTGCAGAAAATTGATGTGGTTTGCGAAACGCCCATTTTAAAGCGCCGTACCCTCCCATAGAAAGACCAGCCACAAAATTATCTTCTCTTTTTTCCGATAACGGAAAGAATGACCTAGCCAATTGAGGAAGTTCTTCTGTTACAAACGTCCAATACTTCTTTCCATAAGCCATATCTCTATAAAAGCTACGATCTACATTTGGCATTACAACTGCAAGTCCTAATTCTGATGCGTAGCGTTCAATCGAAGTTCTTCTCATCCATATCGTATGATCATCAGAAAGACCGTGTAATAAATAGAGCGTAGGGTGTTTCTCACTTCTTGTATTAGTTTGTAAACCAATCTGAGATTTTGTTTGCTGCGGTATCAAAACGTTCATTGAAGTACTTATTTGCAATACTTCTGAAAAAAAATCACATTGAATAAACGCCATATTTCTCTTCCCCCTTACTTTTTCTTCCCTATTGATTGATAACAAAACGTACATAATTCATATAAAAGTTAAAAAATAGTTTGATTATTTACAATTTTTAGTTTAACATAAAAACATCTTTTATGAAAACGTTTTACGTATAACGTTTTTTTAAATTAAAATAGTGAACGCGATTCAAAGGAGGAATTTATATGGGGATAGTAAAAGTAACTTCTGACGAGTATAAAGAGCAAAAAGGAAATCTATTTTTTGTTATTTTCATTTCATGTGCAGCTGCTTTTGGAGGGTTACTTTACGGCTATGACACAGCCGTCATTTCAGGGGCTATTGGATTGATGGAAGTGCATTTTAATCTCAGTCCAACGATGGTAGGTTTTGTTGTATCCAGTTTGCTGCTCGGGGGTGCCGTTGGGGTACTTTCTTCAGGAAAACTGAGTGATCGATTCGGTAGAAAAGGTATCTTGCTTTTAGCAGCTTCTTTATTTATCGTATCCGCAATTATGCAAGCGCTATCTTCAACCATCTCTTTTGTGATTATTTCTCGAATTATTGGAGGGCTAGGCATTGGTATGGCCTCCGTTCTTTCTATTACCTATATTTCTGAAATAGCCCCTCCGCACATGCGCGGCCGCTTAGGCTCTCTTTATCAATTTGCTGTTGCCGTTGGGATTGTTTCTGTCTATTTTGTAAATGACTACATTTTATCTATTGGGGAAGACGCATGGCAGAATTCCACAGGATGGCGCTACATTATCGGTGCTTCTGGGATTCCAGCTCTTTTATTTCTTCTTATCCTTTCTCCTGTTCCTGAAAGTCCGAGGTGGCTAGTAAAAGCAAACCGCACTGTAGAAGCTATGGACATTTTAATTAAAATCAATGGTACACACATTGCACGCCAAGAGCTGTATCATATTGAGCAATCGTTAAAAGAAAATCAACCGGCTTCTCTTTCGCTTTTTAAAGAGGCAGGCCTTCGAAAAGCGTTGCTTATTGGTATTCTACTTGCAGCCTTTCAACAGCTTGTCGGAATCAATGCCATTATTTATTACGCCCCGCAAGTTTTTGAAGCAGCTGGAGCTAGAGGAGATTTATCGCTCCTTGTTACGTCTATGATTGGTGTAGCTGCCTTTTTAGGCGTTCTTTGTTCCATGTGGCTTATCGACCGGATTGGCCGCAAAGCTTTATTACTTATTGGCACAGCCGGTATGGCCGTTACGCAGCTTCTCGTTTCTTTTGGATTTCATTCACAGGGTACTGAAGGCTTGACTACTAGTTTACTTATTGTTTTTTATTTATTTCTTTTTAATATTTCTATGGGGCCTGTTGTATGGGTTGTGATTTCTGAAATTTTTCCTAATCATGCGAGAGGCTATGCAATGTCTATTTCTACCTTTTTCTTGTGGATAGCTAATTGGTTTGTGTCTCAGTTTTTTCCTATTCTTTGGAACAAAGCTGGAGGATCTTTTACCTTTTTATCTTTTATGATTATGTGTATCGCTTCATTTTTGTTTATATGGAAGTGGGTTCCAGAAACAAAAGGAAAGTCACTTGAAGAAATTGAACATATATGGAAGTAAGGGAAGAGGTTGGGGTATATCTAAATGAATCCAATCTAAAGAAAAACAAATGGGATACATGAGCTAAACGGCTTATGACACCGTAGTTGATTTCCGTGCAAGACTTCGCTTTCCGCGGGAGTCTTCATCTCGCCCTCCAATCAACTACTAGAAGAATTTAAACAGATGAAAACTATGTTCACCCTAACAAAAAAAACGAACCACTAATCAAAAATTTTGATCAATGGTTCGGTTTTACTTTGTCTAAAATACTTTCGTCCCAGCCTCTTCTTTTTATCGAATTTGTCCATCTCCGTAAATAATATATTTTAATGTTGTTAATTCCTTTAATCCCATTGGTCCACGCGCATGAAGCTTTTGTGTACTAATTCCGATTTCTGCCCCGAAACCAAACTCTTCTCCGTCCGTAAACCTCGTCGAAGCATTCACATAAACAGCAGCTGAATTAACGCGCTGTAAAAAACGCTGAGCATGAGCATAATTTGTTGTTACAATCGCTTCAGAATGATGTGAACTATGAACATTAATATGGGAAATCGCTTCATCGATATCATCTACGATTTTAACTGCCATGATGAAATCCAAATATTCTTTCTTCCAATCCTCATCCCCTGCTGGAACAAGATCTGGAACGATTGTGAGCGCACGTTCATCACCGCGTACTTCTACATCTTTCTCTCGTAGCGCTTGAACAATAATCGGCAAAAATTCATGAGCCGCCCGTTCATGAATAATCAGCTTTTCGGCTGAGTTGCACACCGCTGGACGAGATGTTTTTGCATTAATGACAATACTGGCTGCCATGTCACGGTCATATTCTTCATCAACATAAATGTGGCAGTTCCCGGTTCCTGTCTCAATAACAGGAACCGTTGCATTTTTTACCACCGCTTCAATTAAACCAGCACCGCCTCGAGGAATTAATACATCGATATATTCATTTAGCTTCATTAACTCCAGTGCTGTTTCTCTCGACGTATCTTCAATAAGCTGTACGCTATGCTCAGGAAATCCTGCACTTGCCGCAGCTTGGGATAATACAGAAACAATCGCTTGATTCGAATGAAATGCCTCACTGCCTCCGCGCAAAATAACCGCATTTCCTGCTTTTAAGCATAAGCCTGCTGCATCACATGTAACGTTTGGACGCGCTTCATAAATAATTCCTATGACACCAATAGGTACACGCTGCTGCCCAATTTGTAAGCCATTTGGTCGTTTAGCCATAGACAGCACTTCTCCTACCGGATCTGCAAGCGCAGCTACTTGGCGCAGGCCGTCTGCCATTCCATGAATCCGCCCTTCATTTAAAGATAAGCGATCCAACATCGCTTTTGACGTGCCTTTTTGAACGGCTTTTTCTACGTCTAATTCATTTGCTTTTAAAATTGTCTCTTGTTGATCCAATAGAGCAGCCGCCATTTTATAAAGTGCCTGCTGTTTTTGTTCGCTCGTTACATTTCCTAAGAAATAAGAGGCTTCTTTTGCCTGCTTTCCTTTAAGCTGCAATTCACTCATTTCATTACTCCTTCAGCTTGTTTTAAGAATAACGTTCCAATTTCTTGGCCTTCAATAATATCTCGCAAAATACTTGGTTCTTTCCCATTTGCTAGGATTAAGCTCACGCCTGCACTTGTAGCTGTTTTAGCAGCGGTCAGTTTTGTGACCATTCCGCCTGTTCCAACGTCAGTTCCACTATCTCCAGCAAAATTCTCAAGCTCCGGCGTGATGCCATCTATTACTTTCATTAATTTAGAGTTAGGGTTTTTTGTGGGATCTGAATCAAAGAAACCGTCAATATCAGATAAAATAACAAGTAAATCTGCGTGAATCAAAACTGAAACAATGGCGGATAAATTATCGTTATCTCCAAAACGCACGATGTTTTCAATCTCATCGATGGCAACTGTATCGTTTTCATTCACAATAGGAATCACTTTGTCTTCAATTAATTTTTCAAACGTGTTCACAACGTTATTGCGCACATGTTCATCTTCGATTACATCTTTTGTTAACAGTACTTGACCAACAATGTGACTATACTCACCAAAGAATTTACTATAGATATGCATAAGCTCACACTGCCCGACAGAGGCTGCTGCTTGTTTTTCTCGAATAGAAGTTGGTTTTTCTTTTAACTTTAGTTTTTTTACTCCCACTTGAACGGCACCTGATGTAACAAGCACAACTTCTTTTCCTGCATTCATTAAATCAGATAAAACACGCGCTAGTTTTTCAATGCGTGCTAAGTTAATATCTCCGTTATCATAGGTCAACGTAGATGTCCCTACTTTGACTACGATACGCTTGCTATTTTGTAACTCTTGACGATGCTTCACTCATTTCATCTCCCTAACTAAAAACACCTAAATGCGTACTAATTTTTTTAAAAATTATAGCAGAGATTATGTGAAAAGTCTTATAGTTTTTCAAAGGGAATTTGAACTTTCTAATTTTTTAAATAATTAAGGGAAAAACTGGTGATAAAAGCGCTTTCTTCTTTTATAATGAAAGTTGTAAGGGGAACACACAATTACATAACGTTGTGTAGTAGTACAAACATCAGACAACTAAGGGATAGGGGGATTTGTAATGAATGCGGTTACGATTGTTATTGGATCTATCTGTATTTTAATGATTGCGTATCGGCTTTATGGAACATTCATGGCTGTTAAGGTCTTGAAACTAAACGATGCGCAAAAAACGCCGGCACATGAGCTTGAAGATGGAAAAGATTACGTGCCAACCAATCGATGGGTAACATTTGGTCATCACTTTGCAGCTATTGCAGCTGCGGGTCCGCTTGTTGGACCTATTTTAGCAGCTCAGTTTGGCTATTTGCCCGGACTGCTCTGGCTTTTAATCGGAGCTGTAATCGGAGGAGCCGTTCACGATGCAGTTGTGTTATTTGCATCTATGCGCCAAAAAGGCCAGTCGCTTTCAGAAGTGGCTAAAAAAGAGCTAGGACCCGTCGCTGGTTTTTGTACAGGTTTAGCTATGCTTTTTATCATTACCATTACAATGGCCGGTTTATCTATGGTCGTGTTACACGCCCTTGAGAAAAATCCTTGGGGTACATTCGCTGTTGGAATTACCATTCCGATCGCAATGGGGGTAGGTATTTACCACAAAAAAACAGGTAATTTAAAAGCGGCTTCTACCGTCGGCTTCATTTTAATTTTAATTGCCGTATTTAGCGGTCCTTATATTCAAGGAACAGCTTTAGGAGATTTTTTAACGCTAGATATTAAAACACTTTCAATTATTCTTCCCGTTTATGCATTTTTTGCAGCGGCCTTGCCCGTTTGGCTGCTTTTAGCACCTCGAGATTACTTAAGCAGCTTTATGAAAATTGGTGTCTTTATCGCGCTGATTGTAGGCGTGTTTTTCGTAAATCCATCAATTCCATTTCCTGCAGTTACTGAATTTATTCACGGAGGCGGCCCTATTTTAGCAGGACCTGTGTGGCCGTTTATTTCCATTACGATCGCCTGCGGTGCTATTTCTGGCTTCCATGCATTTGTTGGTTCAGGAACAACCCCTAAGATGCTCGATCGTTGGAGTGACATTAAAGTTGTAGGCTTCGGCGCGATGTTAGTCGAATGCTTAGTAGGAATTATGGCATTAATTGCCGCAACTGCTTTACATCCTGGAGACTATTTTGCAATCAACTCTACACCTGAAGTATTCAAAACGCTTGGCATGAACGTAACGGCTCTTCCTCAGCTTAGCCAAGAAATTGGCCTAAACTTAGAAGGCCGTACAGGCGGCGCTGTTACACTGGCTGTAGGAATGACGTATATTTTCACGGAAATTCCTTGGTTCAGCCACCTGTCTTCTTACTTTTTTCAATTCGTTATTATGTTTGAAGCAGTGTTTATTTTGACTGCTATCGACGCGGGTACACGCGTTTCCCGCTATTTAATTCAAGACTTTTTCGGTGAATTTTATAAGCCATTGAAGCGAGTAGACTGGCTTCCTGGGTCCATTTTTGCAAGTGCCCTAGCCTGTTTTATGTGGGGATACTTATTGTTCTCAGGAGATATTGGCTCAGTTTGGGCGCTGTTCGGCGTATCGAATCAGTTAATGGCATCCATTGGTTTAATTATTGGTGCAACCGTTATTCTTAGAATTGCAGATAAGCGCTCCTATATGCTTACTTGTCTTATTCCACTAGCCTACCTTTACGTAACGGTTAACTACGCGGGTTATTGGATGGTTAAGAATGTGTATTTAAATGAAGCTGCGGCAGGTTACAGCATATTAAATGCGACTCTTTCAATCATCATGCTTATACTCGGTCTCATTATTATGATTGCCGCGATTCAAAAATGGACGCAGCTTTGGCGCACGCCTCAGGCTGAACTAGCGGCGAAAGCAAACTTATCACAAAATATATAAAACGAACACGCTTGCTTATATAAGCAAGCGTGTTTTTGATATGGTAATAGCCGGTCAAAATAATTGCACACCAGGCATTTTTATTATTAAACTAAATATACTATACAGAAAATTTTTAAAATAGTTCGTACACTTCACATGCTTATAACCCCCACTGACTACATCTCAAAATTAACACTTTAAATTATAATAATTATAATTTAGTATTGATTTTTTATTTAAAAATGTTATTATTATTTCTAACATAATAAAATTCAAATAAGAGGTGGTTCTAAGATGACAACAAACAAGAATAACTTAACGACTAGTTGGGGATCTCCGGTTGGAGATAATCAAAATTCGATGACCGCTGGTTCACGCGGACCTACTTTAATTCAAGATGTTCACCTTTTAGAGAAATTAGCCCATTTTAACCGAGAGCGTGTTCCTGAACGCGTCGTACACGCAAAAGGCGCCGGTGCCCACGGTTATTTTGAAGTGACAAACAATGTTTCAGCCTATACAAAAGCAGCTTTCCTTTCTGAAGTAGGAAAACGAACACCTCTATTTGTTCGCTTTTCAACAGTAGCTGGTGAAAACGGCTCAGCAGATACCGTTCGCGACCCTCGCGGATTTGCTGTTAAATTTTATACAGAAGAAGGCAACTACGACTTAGTCGGAAATAATACACCTGTATTTTTCATCCGAGATGCGATTAAATTTCCCGATTTTATTCATACACAAAAACGCGATCCACGCACGCATTTGAAAAACCCGACGGCCGTGTGGGATTTCTGGTCTTTATCTCCTGAATCTTTGCATCAAGTTTCTATTTTAATGTCTGATCGCGGTATCCCGGCAACGTTACGCCATATGCATGGATTTGGCAGCCATACATTTAAATGGGTTAATGCCGAAGGAGATGGCGTTTGGGTAAAATATCACTTTAAAACAGAGCAAGGCGTGAAAAATCTGTCTCCAGACGTAGCCGCAAAGCTAGCTGGTGAAAATCCAGATTATCATACTGAAGATCTATTTAATGCCATTGAAAAAGGCGATTTCCCTTCATGGAAGCTGTACGTTCAAATTATGCCATTAGAAGACGCTGATACGTATCGCTTTGATCCGTTTGACGTAACAAAGGTTTGGTCACAAAAAGACTATCCGTTAATTGAAGTAGGTCGCATGGTCTTGGACCGAAATCCAGAAAATTATTTTGCCGAAGTGGAGCAAGCTACATTCTCACCTGGAACGCTTGTACCGGGAATTGACGTATCACCTGATAAAATGCTGCAAGGTCGACTATTCGCATACAGCGATGCACATCGCTACCGCGTGGGTGCTAACCATCAAGCGCTACCTATTAACCGTCCGCGCAATGAAGTAAATAACTATCAGCGTGATGGTCAAATGCGCTTTGACGATAACGGCGGCCGTTCTGTTTACTATGAGCCAAACAGCTTTGGCGGTCCGACAGAATCTCATGAAAACAAACAAGCGGCATACCCTGTTTCAGGCGTTGCCGATAGTGTTTCATATGATCATAACGACCATTACACGCAAGCAGGTGACTTATACCGCCTTCTAAGCGAAGACGAGCGTACACGACTAGTTGCAAACATCGTTGAAGCTATGAAGCCTGTAGAAAAAGAAGAGATTAAACTGCGTCAAATTCAGCACTTCTACAAAGCGGATCCAGAGTATGGAACACGCGTTGCAGACGGTTTAGGATTGTCTGTTCCACAGCAAGTAAAATAAAGAGATCAGTTTTCCCAATGAGAAAATAAAGGTGTTTTTCTCATTTTAGATTCTCGTTTATTCTCAATTAATTTAACATTTTATCACTAAATAAGTATCCATATTTTATGGATACTTATTTAAATTCTTGTAAAAAGAGGAAGGGATGAAGAAATGATTGGACAAGAAATAAGATGTAATCAGTGTCATAGAGAAATAAAAGTACTAAAGCACAGTACACTTTGCGGTTGCGGAATAAAATTACGAACGCTAAAAAAAGAGAAGCAACCAGCATAATGAGGTTGCTTCTCTTCTTTACTAGATATGCTGTTTATATTCACTCACATTAAAGAGTAATCGTTACTTTAAATAAATCTCCGTCAATTTCAATATTCAATTCTCCTCTGTGCAAATCAATAATTGACTTAGCAATAGCTAAACCAAGTCCAGAGCCATCGGTTTGTCTTGAGGCGTCCCCTCTTTTAAATCGTTCAAACAGCTCGTCTGCCTGCTCATTTAACTCATATTTACTTACATTTTTAAACGTTAGTTTCACTTGTTCGTTTATTTCTTGAACAGAAATATAGACACGCGTTTGTTCAAGTGAATATTTCAATATGTTCTCTATCAAATTGTCAAATACTCTCCATAATTTTTGACCATCTACAGTAGCAAATATCGGCTTTTGGATAGTTTGAATACGAAATTGCAGAGTTGAATCTTTAATTGCTTCATCATATTCAGCTAAAGCCTGATGAAGAAGCTGATTAATATCAATTGTGTCTTTATGCAATTCTACATTTCCACTTGCCATTTTTGATACTTCAAATAAATCATCAATAAGTGTCTGTAAACGTTTTGATTTACGGTCAATAATTTCAACGTAAGCATGTTGTTCGTCCGAAGTAAGATCTTGGGACTTTAGCAACGCTGTATATGTCATAATAGAAGTCAATGGTGTTCTTAAATCGTGACTGACGTTGGTAATTAACTCTGTTTTCAAGCGTTCACTTTTAACTTGAACATGCTGAGATGTTTGAATTTGCTGCTGAATATGATTTATATCTATCGCTGCTTGAGTTAAAGCTGATTTTCCTTTGATAGGTAACGGCTCTTTCCACTCAGCTGTGGCGATTTGATTAATGGAAATAATAATTTTATTTAAATAATTAATTCGTAGCATAAGCAGTATCAAAGTAACCACTCCTATAACACTGCCGACAGCTAAGTATAGTATAGACACTTGTTCTACAAACATAGATCCACTGGTCAATAAAGCTGCAACAGCAAATACCGCAAAAACTAAAAGCAGTACTACAACCATTATATACATGCCAATATGTCTGATAATAAAAATAGATTGAAGAAAATAAATGACTTGATAAACACACGTTCTGTTATATTCTTCTTTTATATCATCTAGTGTGCGCATACGCTGAAACAGTAAAAATACTTGAAGTACCCACAGGCAAATAGCTATGGATATAGCTATCATATAAAAGAAAAATGTAGCAACATGCTTATATGATTCTAATAAAGAAGTTGGATAGCCGTTCAGAACTAGACTTGATGTGAAAAATGAGTACAAAAGAAAAACAATTATACACATATCTAAAGGTACTTTTTTATAAATCCTCTGTACGGCAGTTTGTCTTGTTATTTCTTTTAAATGTCCGGTTATTGTTTTTTTATAAATGAAGTAAACTATTAACAGAGCTATTATCCCTGACAATACATACACGAGAAATACTACATTTTGATGATGAAAATAGTTATACTCATCAAATAAAGAACTACTGAAAGCTTCTTTTTCAGGAACAGCAATTATACCCGTAAACTTCTGCTTTAAATACCGGTTTGGAATCTCTGAGTCTGTCTCACTGCTTAACAATGAATTTTTATATTCATCTAGTTGAAACACAAGGGGTGATTGAGCTGAATAGGTATGTTTATACAACATATTTTTTTGTTTTACTAATTGATTAACGTTTTCCTTGCTTGCATTTTGGATGTTCGTATATATTTTTTGTGTGTTTCTATCTTTCAAATAATACATGATGTCTTTTTTATATTGAGATAATGGTTTTTGCCGATCAAAAGCTTCATCATAAATTCTCGTTATTTCGAATTCTTTATTTTTTGCTATTTCTTCTCGAACAAATTGATCATCTTGAAACTTTTTTTGAATGTTTTTAACTTCTAGATCCCGCTGCTTTACATAGGCATCTTCAACTTTTTTACTCTTTGCTTGCTTAGCGTCTTCTATTTTTTCTTCATATTTATCGTGTACGTTTTGTATTTGTTCCGTTAAGTTTCCTTCTGCATATCGATACGACTCAATGTCTTCTTCTGTTATCGTATTTGCGTTAACGGTATTTTTATTCTTGGATGTCAATTCTAAGAGGTAAAGATCATTTGTAAAACGATCTATTTCTTTTTGGAAGTCTTCTGATTTTACATAGGTACTTTTTTGTAAGTAGTTTGCTTTTACTAGGTTATGCATGCCGCCAATAGAAGAAATGGTTGCTCCTAAACCAAATAAAAACAAGATAATACCTATAGCTGAAATAACGCTATTTTTCCATTTTATATCCAAGTCCCCACACAACCTTTACATACCTCGGATTTTTTGGTTCAATCTCAATTTTTTCTCTTATTTTTCTAATGTGCACTGCTACCGTATTTTCTGCGTTGTAGCCGGGTTCATTCCATACGCGCTCATAAATATCATGTATGGAAAAAACTCTTCCTGCATTTTTCATTAATAATTCTACAATTTTATACTCAATGGGAGTGAGCTTAATGAATTCCCCATCAAGAGTGACGGACTTAGCCTCAATATCAAGTACAAGACCTCGGATATTAATCGTCTTTGTTTCTTCATAGGTACCTAATGTCACATATCTTCTTAACTGTGATTTAACTCTTGCTATCAGCTCTAATGGATTAAAAGGTTTTGTCACATAATCGTCTGCTCCTACCTGCAGACCAAGCACTTTATCGGCATCTTCGCTTTTAGCACTCAGCATAATAATCGGGATATTTTTTTGTTCTCGAATTTTAAACGTTGTTGAAATGCCGTCTTGCCTTGGCATCATAATATCCAGAATAATCAAGTGAACTTTTTCTTTATTTAGTATCTCTATGGCTTCGATTCCATCTTTGGCCGTAAAGACTTTAATACCTTCATTTTTTAAATAAATAGCAATACCATTGCGGATTTCTTGCTCATCATCTACAACTAAAACCACATATTCGTTCATTGATTTCTCACACTCCTTTCAAAAGTATATCATGGGTCATTTCGTCTATGGGTTTTATTGTAAACTGCATTTCTTAAGAAAAAAGAAGGGGGAATCTTAAGATTTTCTTAAGCATCATATATTGAAAAAGGTTTAAGGAATAGGGATAACAGGAACGTTAAAAGAAAAAATATAATCAATTCCTCATTTGATTCTAAAGAACTATCCGTGAGCGATTATATCTTTTTATTTAAAAGGAGGATGATTTAACTTGGAACGGAATCATACAATTATGCAATTTTTCGAATGGCATGTGCCAGCTGATGGCGAGCATTGGAAACGCCTCAAAGAGCTCGCTCCTCAACTAAAAGAACAAGGAATTGATTCCGTGTGGATTCCCCCGGTTACAAAAGGTGTTTCATCAGAGGATAATGGCTACGGCGTTTACGACTTATATGATCTTGGCGAGTTTGATCAAAAAGGAACCGTTCGTACAAAGTATGGAACCAAGCAAGAGCTGCATGAAGCAATTGATGCCTGTCATAATCACGGAATTAATGTCTATGTTGATATTGTGATGAATCATAAAGCTGCAGCGGATGAAAAAGAAACCTTCCACGTCATTGAAGTAGACCCCATGAACCGAACAGAAGAGATTTCTGAACCCTTTGAAATTGAAGGGTGGACAAAGTTTACATTTGAAGGGCGCGGCGATCAATATTCTTCTTTCAAATGGAACTTTAATCATTTTAATGGCACTGATTACGATGATAAAAATGGAAAAGAAGGTGTGTTTCGTATTGCCGGGGAAAACAAAAGCTGGAACGAAAATGTTGATCAAGAGTTTGGCAACTACGATTATTTAATGTTTGCGAATATTGATTACGACCACCCTGAAGTTCGAGAAGAAATGATCAAATGGGGAAAATGGTTAGCAGACACCCTGCAGTGCGACGGTTACCGATTAGACGCCATTAAACATATTAACCATGATTTTATTAAAGAGTTTGCTCACGAATTGTCCTCTTCTCAAGAAAAGCCATTTTATTTTGTGGGAGAGTTTTGGAATCCAGAATTAACAACCTGTCAGGAATTTTTAGACGTTATTGATTATCAAATTGATTTGTTTGACGTATCGCTGCATTACAAACTGCATGAAGCCTCTCAGCAAGGAAGAGATTTTGATTTAACCACAATTTTTGATGATACATTGGTTAAGACTCATCCGTTGAATGTTGTCACATTTGTAGATAACCATGACTCTCAGCCAAATGAATCTTTAGAATCTTGGGTAGAAGATTGGTTCAAACAAAGTGCTTACGCTCTAATTTTACTTCGTGAAGACGGCTATCCTTGTGTATTTTACGGAGACTATTTTGGGATAGGTGGAGAGCATCCAATTGAGGGAAAAGAAAAAGATATTTCTGCTCTCTTGCACGTACGCTATGACAAAGCATACGGACAGCAAGACGATTATTTTGATCACCCGAATACCATTGGATGGGTAAGGCATGGTGTAGAGGAATTTGAGAAGTCTGGATGCGCTGTGGTGATGTCAAACGGCGAAGACGGCGAAAAGAGAATGTTCGTCGGCGAACACCGAAGCGGACAAACGTGGATCGACTTCACAAAGAACCGAGAAGACCAAGTTGTGATTGAAGAAGACGGCTACGGACACTTCCCTGTAAATGGCGGCTCTGTATCCGTTTGGGCTGAAGCATAAAAAAACAGTGGCCTGCGCCACTGTTTTTTTACCATAGACCTAGCAGTTTCCACCACAAGCCGCCAATTCCAATCCAAATGATAATATGAATAATTGAAATTAAAAAGCCGAGCGACCACCATTTTTGCTGCGTTACATATCCACTACCGAAGAACACCGGTGCCGGTCCACTGCCGTAGTGAGTTAAACAGCCAAATAAATTGCTAAAGAACGCTAAAATTAATGCTGACAGTAACGGAGGCGCACCAGCGGCCACGATGACAGATAAAAATGCTGCGTACATAGCGCTGACGTGAGCCGTGTTACTCGCAAAAAAGTAGTGAGAATAAAAATATGCAATAGCTAGTACAATCAACGCCGTCATCCAAGACATATGACTAACAGTGCCTTTCATCAGATCACTGAACCAAGGAATCATGCCTAGATCATTTAAGAAAGTTGCCATCATAACCAAAACAGCAAACCAGACTAATGTATCCCATGCTCCCTGTTCTTTTTTGATGTCCGACCAGCTTAACACTTGCGTTAAAAGCAGCGCACATAGACCAATAAAAGCAGTTGTTGTTGCATTAATATTTAAATTAGCGCCAAAGATCCACAGCACAAGAAGAAGTAAAAATACGCCAATCATGTACCATTCTTCTTTCTTTAGCGGACCCATTTCATTTAGTTTTTTTGCTGCAATTTCAGATGCTTCCGGCGTTTCTTTTAATTCTGGCGGATACAGCTTATAAATAACGAGCGGAATAACAATTAAACTAATAATTCCAGGCACGATTGCAGCCGCTGCCCATCCAACCCATGAAATAGTCTTTCCTGTAATTTGTTCTGTCATTTTAACAGCAAGAGGATTGGCCGCCATTGCCGTTACGAACATAGCCGATGTAATCATATCTCCTTGAAACGATACTTTTGTTAAGAAAGCACCGACTCTGCGCTCCGTACCGTCTCCAGTTCTCGATCCGTATGTTTCAGATAAAGAACGAATGATTGGAAGAATAATTCCTCCAGCTCGTGCTGTATTAGACGGCATTGCAGGTGATAAAAGTAAATCACTTACGATAAGAGAATACGATAGTCCCAACGTCTTTTTACCGAACAAACGGACAAAGATATAGGCAACCCTTGTTCCTAGACCAGTCTTAATAAAACCTCTAGAAATAAAGAATGCAATAACGATCAACCAAATCGTTGTATTTTGAAAACCGCTGAGCGATTGTTCAAGTGTTAATGTATTAGTTAATACAATAATGGTTAAAGATAAAATAGCTACACTGCCTAATGGCAATGGTTTAATGATAAGACCTACGATAGTAGCCACAAAAATAGCGAATAAGTGCCAAGCCTTCACATCAAGTCCGGACGGAGGTGTAATAAACCATAAAATAAGTCCGATTGCCAGACAAATTAATAAAGGAATAAACTTCACTTCGCCGGCAGGCTTTTTAGTTGTTTCAGCCATAATCTTTCTCCTTTCATGTTTTTAAATAATAATAGTAGTATGCTCTTTCCCCTTCGTACCCAATACTTGTCCCATTTAAAATAAAATAATTGTAAAAATACGTTTCATAAGGATGATATTGTAAATTTGTGAAGTGTTGAGCATAATTCCTTTATTATTTTATCATACATATTGACAATTTTTATCTTTCACCTTCATTTTATTCCCTTCAAAATAGCTTGTAAGCGTTATTTCATCAAAATAAATAAGCTGCATGAGTTCATCATGCAGCCTTGCATTTAACGATTTACTTTTTGAATAAACACGACTTTGAGATAATCACCTGACTTAAATTCTTTTATTGTTTTAAAATCAGCTGGAAGAGAGAACTGCTCCATCATTTTGTAGCGTTCCCCTTTTTCATTAAAAGCTTTTTCAATAAACGAATGAAATCTTTTCATATCAAAATTACTTGCATTCGTCGAAGCTACAATGACACCATTTGGCTTTGTAAGAGCAATGGCTTCTTTTAATAAATCTTTGTAGTCTTTTGCCGCGCTGAACGTATGCTTTTTCGATTTAGCAAAGCTCGGCGGATCTAGCACCACAAGATCGAACGTCATATTCTTCTTAACTGCATATTTAAAATACTTAAAAACATCTTCCACAATAATGTCCTGTGCTTCGTGATCAATTCCATTTACACTAAATTGCTCAATTGTTTTTGCCAAGCTGCGATTGGCCAAGTCGACACTTGTTGTTTTCGTAGCTCCTCCAAGAGCGGCCGCCACTGAAAATGCGCCTGTATACGAAAACATGTTTAGAACGGTCTTTCCTTTTGCATATTTATCTCGAATCGTTTTACGGACGTCTCGCTGATCTAAAAAGACCCCAACCATCGCTCCGTCATTTAAATAAACGGCAAAACGAATACCATTTTCTCTTACAATTAAAGGGAATTCACCTTTATTTCCTGTGACAAAATCATCTTCTTCAATATACTGCCCTTTTACGTTGAAACGTTTTTTCTGGTACAGCCCTTTAAAGTTAGGCGCAGATTTTAAAGCTTCAATAACGTATTCTTTAAATTGATAAATTCCTTCACTATACCAGCTCGTGACGTAATATCCGTCATAATAATCAATGATTAAGCCGCCAATTCCGTCACCTTCACTATTAAATACACGAAAAGCAGTTGTATCTTCAGACGCATAAAAATCGTGACGAGAGGCAATAGCTCGCTGAATTTTTCGTACAAAAAACGCCGCGTCAATTTGTTCACTTTTCTTCTTCGTCAGAATCCATCCGTAGCCTTTGTTTTGTTTTCCATAATAGCCTTTGGCTAAGAATTGATTCTTTGGAGTGACTAAGTTAATAATAACGCCTTCTTCTTGCAGTTTATGACCATCAACAAGCGCATCTTTTTCAATGAGTGGATAACCTTTATTCACTTTTTTAATAAAAGCTTCTTTGGCTATAACTTGTACTTCTTTTCTCATGTGTACACCCTATCTATTTAATTTAGTTCATTCTAGTTTTATCCATTTTACGAGAATAATCTACATTTATCTTAACATAGATAACCGGTAATGTTTCCAGTTACAAAATAGAAAAGCAGAGGATGCCTTGAAGCACCCTCTGCTTGATATGAATGAAAAATGAAATGTATGTTTTATGTTTTAAGATAAAAAATTATGAGCACTCTTGTCCAGTATATGCATCGAACTTAAGCGTCTGCTGCTTGCTTCCGCTCACTAAAGTCACCACGTATACAGTTATTGAGTTTTCTGTTATAAGCTCAATATGCTCTACTTTTCCTTCTTGATGTTTTAAAGCAAGAACTTTCACAGCGGTCTCCGTTAACGGCTGAAGCTTATCATGTTTTACATGTGTGATTTCACCCGAAACCGCATCGATTGTAACTGTGGATTCCGTATTATCTTTGATTATTTTTACTGTGAAAATCGCTGCGTTTTGATCATATTCTACCATTCTCACCTTACCTGCATATGTAGCCAATGCAAGATCTTTTGCATCTTGTCTCGTTAATAGCTTCACTTCTTGCTGAGAAGTATTAACTACTTTTCCTGTGAAAGCATCTAACTTTACCGTATATTGAGTGCTATCTTTAAGAATCACTGCGACATACTGACTAGCGGATTCTTTAAACTCTAGACTATATACGTAACCACTATATTGTTTAACAATTGCTTCTTTTATTTTTTGCTCTGATATTAGCTGCAGCTCTTTTTTATTCTCATGAATGACTTTCCCCGTTAGACCATCCACGGTTAGCGTATATTCTACTTTGCCATCTACTACAGTTAACGTATATTCATGCGTTTCTTTGTTAAATGTAATAGATTGAATCGCTCCTGTATACTGCTTAGAAATGGATTCTTTCACTTGATTTTGTGTCCATAACTTCACGTCTTGCTTCTTTACTACTTTTCCAGTGCTTGCGCTTACTTCTACGATTCTTTGCTCAAGGTTATTCGTTGCAATTGTAATCAAATACACACTTGATTCCTGCTTAAATTCCGTAGATGTGACCGTCCCTTTACAATCTTGCAGCGCAATGCCATTTGCCTGAGCTTGCGAGATACTCACATGTTCAGTTGTCTCTGCTTTCGCTGTCTTCATCTCTGCAGCGCGACTCGTTGTAATAGAGCTAAATGCAACTGCAGCTCCTAAAGCAGATGTAGACAATACTTTTGCCCATTTAATCATCCTTACATTTCCTCCTCCTTCACCATTAGACTTTCCGTCTATGGCGTTTTATCTAGTACGCCGTTCATTATGCAAAAGATTTCTGAGAATAAGACGAATAGAAGCTTAAAGTTAGCTGAAGATATAAGAATAGCTACTATTTTTCAGCTTGCTTTCAGCTATTATTCAGGGCTGTTTCAGATAAAAAAGCATAATAGAAAGTAGAGGAGCAAAGGAGTTTTCACCATGATGGATCAACTAAAAGGAATTAAAGTCTTACTTATAGATGACGAACCAACTATTTTACAGTTTTTATCTTTAGGGTTAACGAATGAAGGATTTGATATCAAAGCTGCCCGAGACGGAATGGAAGGCATTAATATAGCAAAAGAATTCAAGCCTCATATCGCTATTGTAGATGTTATGCTTCCGGGAATGGATGGATTTGAAGTATGCCGTTTGTTAAAGAAAATGGGGAATATAGCTGTCATCATGCTAACAGCAAAAGATCAAGTGGACGATCGAGTAAAGGGACTGACTATTGGAGCAGATGATTATATGGTCAAACCCTTCAGTTTTGAAGAACTTCTTGCGCGCATTCAAGCTAGAATCCGCAATCAATTTCCCAACCTATTAGACGAGGTATCAATCGGTCCATTTAAAATTGATGACCGCCGCAAAGAAATTAAATACCTTAATCACATACTTGATTTATCCCCTACTGAATATGCACTCTTGAAATTCTTGGTTATTAATCACGGTCTTGTACTAAGTAAATCCACCATTTTAGATCGAGTGTGGGGATATGATTTTGGAGGAGAAGAAAACATTGTTGAAGTATACATTCGATCACTGAGAGAAAAATTACAGGACCATAGCCGAACCGTTATTCGAACGCTTCGCGGTGTAGGATACCGGATTGATATTTCATGAAGCACAAACGTTTCTTTCATCTGAATTCTCTTCGCCTTCAGCTTTTATCTAGAAGTTTACTCGTTATTTTGAGCTTACTGATGCTGATAGGCGTTTTTCAATACGTATTTATGAAGCAATTTATTTACACAAATAAAATTAGAAGCATCGAAGACCAAATTCACTTGATTCCCGATGATGTCTGGAAGCACGATATTGAAACAAGCCAGAATGTAAAACAATCATCGAGACCAATGGTTTATTTCCCGGGCGTTAATATTACCTTTATCAATCAAAAAAGCACCTTTTTACGGCTGGCTAAGGATCCACATCATTCTTACTTCCCTAAGCTTTCTGCATCTGCATACAAACAAGTAATGAAAAACAGCAACCAGCCGAACAACACGACGAGCCTCATAAAAAAAATGGATGGTCATCAAGAGCAAGTCGTTGTTTTAAAACCCATTATCTTTGATGGAGAAATACAGGGAGTTATTCAAATTAATACTCCCACAGAATCATTAAGAGACCTCTTAATCAGACAAATGCTCATCTTTTTAATGCTTTCACTTACCGCAATGACCATTGCTTTTTTTGTTTTTTCTTCTGTTTTAAAACAGACGTTAGTCCCTTTGTTTACTACTACTAAAAAAGTAGAGCATATTAATGCCGGAAGCTTACATGACCGCTTGCCTGTTAATCAAGGACAAATCGAAATGGATCGCCTTTCTCTTTCTATTAATGAAATGCTTGAACGTCTTGAAAAAGCATTTAAAGCAGAAACAGAAGCCAAAGAACAAATGCGGCGTTTTGTTGCGGATGCTTCGCATGAACTGCGAACGCCGCTTACATCTATTCACGGCTTTTTAGAAGTTTTATTAAGAGGGGCTAGCAGTAATCCAGAACAATTAAACGACGCATTAAAAAGCATGTATGGAGAGTCCAAAAGACTGCACAAACTTATTCAGGATCTTCTGCTTCTTGCTCAGCTTGATCAACTTCCACCGTTTCAAAAAGAATACTGTTTTGTAGATGAGTTGATTTTAGATATGAAACCTCAACTCATACTATTGGCGGGGAACAGAAAGGTTTTATTCGACTTTCCAAGCCGTTTACCATCAGACATTAACAAAGATCAATTTAAACAAGTTGTTTTAAACTTATTTTCCAACGCCGTACAGCATACAAATCCAACTACAGGAGTTATTCAAGTGATAGGAAAAATAAATGAGAAAGAACTTTCGTTAATAATACAAGATAACGGTCATGGTATTCCTCAAGAACACCTTCCTCATTTATTTGAGCGATTTTACAAAGCTGATGCTTCACGCTCTCGGGCATATGGAGGAGCGGGCTTAGGCTTGGCCATTAGCGCATCTATTATAGAGCTGCACGGGGGGAAAATACATGTAGAAAGCAAATTGAATGCAGGAACTGCTTTTGAAATCGTATTGCCCTTGACATAAAAAAGACGATTGCCTTGAAGCAATCGTCTTTTTTATCAAATCAGCATACTTTTCCTGTTTGAGGGCTGATTTTTACAGTATGTTTTATATTGTCTGTTCCTTTGATCACAAACGTGTACGCTTGTTCACTGAATGAAACAGATTGAACCGTTCCTTTGTGCTGTTGAAGAGCAGCTTGTTTAGCTTGTTCTTGCGTAAACTTTACCGCTTCGACTTTGATTACTTTTCCTGTTTCAGCGTTTATTTTCACATGGTGATCTTTGTTATCTTTTCCGTGAATTAAAAATGTGTATACATCATTTACATATGAACTCGATTGAATCGTTCCACTGCAATTTTTTAATGCAATTGATTGAACCTGTGCTTTTGTAAATGCAGGGCTTTGAATTTGAATCACTTTTCCACTTTGTGCATTGACTCTTACGTGGTGGTCACGGCTATCGTTTCCATGAATTAAGAACGTATACACTCCATCGTTGAAGCCTACCGACTTAACCGTTCCTCCACAGTTTTTCACCGCTACTGCTTGTGCCTCACTTTGAGAAAAAGATAGTTTTTCAACCTTTACCACTTTTCCGCTGTGTGCATTTACTTTCACATGATGGTCTTGATTATCTTTTCCGTGAATTAAAAACGTATAGGCGTTATTTTCAAAAGAAACCGATTGAACCGTTCCTCCGCAGTTCTTTAAGGCAATTGTTTTTGCTTGAGCTTGTGTATATGTGGCCGCTTCGGTATGAGCCGACGCTTTTGTTGAAGTAATGTGCTGGCCGTCTGAAGCGAATGCACTTGTCATTGAACCAAGAGCGATAGCTGTTCCAATTGTGGCACCTCCCACGGCTTTTGCTACTACTGCTTTTCCTGCTAATACTTTTCCAATCATGATTATACCTCCGCGTAATTTCCAATGTATTTACAGCACAAGCTAAAGGTTTTAGCAGCGGTCATTTATCAAAATAGCGCCATTGGAGTAACGTTTTTTTCTGCTAAAATACCTTTCACTTTTGCTGTACGAGCCAAAGCGCTTCTTGTCCTCTTTAGCTATGTGTTTATTTTAAGAGCGGAACATGAATTCACTATGAAGCCCAGCTGAATGCTATCTGAACAAATTCTGAAAGATAGCTGAATAACTTCTAGTTAAACTTGTCATCTAAATGTTCAACGTTCTTAACAACAGCTCAACAAATCCAATGCTTCTCTTCATATTTCCTCAACAATCAAATGATTTAATAAATGTATGAATACGATTTGGAGGTTATCAACCATGAAAAAACGAGTATCTCTTGGACTATCTCTCACTCTCTTAGCTTCTAGCGCCGCTTCTGCTTTTGCAGCAGAGCATCATCCAGTTCAACATCCAAAACAAATCAAAAGCGTCGAGTTTCAGCCAATGAAAGCACCTACTACGATTGAGAATATGATTAAAACGTATACAGAGGCCTCTGTAAAAGTAACGTATAAAGATGGAAGTGTGGAAAAAACGCCGCTTAACTATAACCAACTCTTTCTTTCAAAAGATAAAATTGTCGATAATAAAGGAGAATTAATCGCCGCAGGTACACCAATCGATGCAAACGGGGATCCAATTATTGACCGAAGCGTTCCTGATCAGCCATCACCGTACGTATCAGACGCGCCGGATTCAAACAGCTTTATTACCATTAACGGTAAGTCTTATATTATTTCACATTATGAATACGAATCTGTTAATAATGCTGGAAAAGAGATTTCCGGTCTTCCTGCTTCCATGACGCTTACACAAGTTGATCGAGATGATAAAACAGGAAAACTAACCGTCAACCATGCTAAAAAAATTGATTTTTCTAATGTAAATGGTTTGTGGACGCCGTGTAATGGCTCTACAACGGATTGGGGTACTCACCTCGGTTCAGAAGAATACGAGCCTGATGCACGCGCTTTTGAAGACCCTGCATCTAGCTCTTATAAAGACGTTACGAACTTCGCTAAGCTTTATTTCGGTGACACGTCAAAAGCAAACCCTTACTACTACGGCTGGATTCCAGAAATTTCAGTGGATGAAAGCGGCGATGCGTCTGTCGTAAAACATTACAGCACAGGCCGTTTTTCACATGAAATGATGCAGGTACTTCCAGATAATAAAACCGCTCTTTTTGGAGACGATGGTTCTAATACCATGATGTTTATGTATGTAGCAGATAAGGAAAAAGACTTCTCAGCAGGAACTCTTTATGCCGCAAAGTTTAAACAAACGAGCACAAAAAATGGAGGGAAAGGCGACCTTCAGTGGATTAAGCTTGGCCATGCAACAGACAATGAAGTGAAAACAATAATCGACAAAGGCACAAAATTTAGTGATATTTTTGAAACAGCCGACCAGCCTACAAAAGGATTTAAAGCAGTCAAAACCGCCGCAAGTAAAAAAGTTGAATATTTAAAAGTAAAGCCTGGCATGGAAAAAGCAGCTGCCTTTTTAGAATCACGCAGATACGGTGCGATTCTAGGTGCCACGTCTGAATTCAACAAGATGGAAGGACTAACGGTTAATAAAAAAGACAAAAAAGCGTATATGGCTATTTCTTACCAAAATAGTGCCATGCTAAAAGAGCCTGGTGCTGTACAAGATGATATTCAGCTTCCAAAATTAGAGTCTGGTGTGACCTACCAGCTGAACTTAGGCTCGCATCAAAAAGACCAAGCAAAAGGCAAGATTAACAGCCGCTACGTTCCTGCAAGTATGGAAGGGCTATTGATTGGACAAGACCTAGAAAAAGCAGATGCATACGGCAATACAGCGGATCCAAATAAAATTGCCAACCCTGATAACCTTACGTATTCAAATGACTTAAATACACTGTTTATCGGAGAAGACAGCTCACTGCACACAAACAACTTTGTATGGGCCTATAATGTAAAAACCAAAAAACTATCACGCATCCTTTCGGTTCCAGTGGGAGCAGAAGCAACGGGACTTCGTGCAGTAGAAAACATTAAAAACTCTCGCTACGTACTAAGCAACTATCAGCACCCGGGCGAGGACATCAGCGACAAAAATATTACCGCTGTTGATAAAGAAGAGTTAGCTAATGCAATGAAAGAAAGCATTGGCATTCAAGAAACTGGTGGTGTCGGATACATTTCTGGACTGCCTTCTAAGGACGGCGCTCCTTACAAAAAGCATTAATACGTAATGAAACCACGTCTGTTGTGAGTGACAGACGTGGTTTTTATATAGTAGAAGTTATTTATAAAACCGCTTATCGCAACCACAATTATGGTGAATACTTTATAATATCCTTAAAGAAAGTGCCTAGCCCCAAACGCGTTAGCATATTTATTGGTAAGTATCCGGTATATCCCTTCAGGCTCCCTTATGCCCCACTAATGCTAGATATAAAATTCGTTTCAATAAGTATTTCCAGCTAAACAAAATGTCTCGTTCCCTTGCACTTTTCGTTCCATACCATTAAAGTATATATTGGTTGAAGTTTATACTAGCATTCAACCTTATAAAAGAAATTACACTTTTTAATTTTGGGAAGATGTTTTCCCTAAAAGAAAGGGTTTAGATATAAGATGAAAGATAATTTTTGGCATGAGTTGCCGCGTCCGTTTTTTATTTTGGCAC
Organism: Priestia sp. D51; assembly: GCF_053345675.1. NCBI lineage: Bacteria > Bacillati > Bacillota > Bacilli > Caryophanales > Bacillaceae > Priestia > Priestia sp. D51. The sequence goes on from NZ_JBLTIR010000005.1 coordinate 333,598, forward strand.
CGATGGAAGCTGTGACGGATGTCGTTTTTCGCCATGTTGTGACTGAAGCAGCACGACCTGACGTATTTTTTACAGAGTTTACGAATACGGAAAGCTATTGCCATCCGAAAGGAAAAGATAGCGTAAAAGGACGTTTGACGTTTACAGATGATGAACAGCCAATCGTTGCGCACATTTGGGGAGACAAGCCTGAATACTTCCGTCAAATGAGTATCGGCATGGCCGAAATGGGCTTTCGCGGCATTGATATTAATATGGGCTGTCCTGTGCAGAACGTTGCAGGAAACGGAAAAGGTTCTGGTTTGATTCGTCGTCCAGATACTGCGGCTGAGATTATCCAGGCAGCCAAAGCTGGAGGGCTTCCAGTAAGCGTAAAGACTCGTCTTGGCTATACGCAAGTTGATGAGTGGTACGACTGGCTGAAGCACATTCTAGAACAAGATATCGTGAACCTTTCTATTCACCTTCGTACGAAAAAAGAAATGAGCGATGTTGACGCGCACTGGGAGTTAATTCCGGAGATTAAGAAGCTTCGTGACGAAATCGCGCCTCATACGCTACTAACAATTAACGGTGATATTCCTGACCGCCAGAAAGGTCTTGAACTTGCGGAGAAGTACGGCGTTGATGGAATTATGATTGGACGCGGAATTTTCCATAATCCGTTTGCGTTTGAAAAAGAAAAGAAAGAGCACACAAGCGAAGAGCTATTAGAACTTCTTCGCCTGCAGCTAGACCTTCATGACAAATATTCTGAAGAGCTAGAGCCGCGCCCTTTCAAACCGCTTCGACGCTTTTTCAAAATTTACGTTCGTGGATTCCGCGGTGCAAGTGAATTAAGAAATCTACTCATGAGCACGGAAACGACTGATGAAGTGCGTGCATTGCTTGATGAGTTTAAAGACAGAGCTGGAGTGAAAGAAGACGAAGGTTTTTCTGTTTCTTAAATAAGAGCTCGTTTGCTTAAACTCAATTGTTCTATTTTATAGACGTTTGCTATTTATCCACATATGATAAAAGCTGAGGCAGAAGGTTCTACATTTCCTTCTGCCTCAGCTTTTGATGAAAAAATATCCACACATTCTATTTATGATAAGGTTCATTTCGAATAATACGAAAAGCTCGGTAAATCTGTTCTACTAATACTAGGCGCATAAGCTGATGAGGAAAGGTCATTTTTGAAAAAGAAAGAGCTGCGTTTGAACGTTTCATTACTTCGCTGCTTAAGCCAAGCGATCCGCCAATGACAAACGCTACTTTACTTTTTCCGTAAGTAGCTAATGAATCGATTTCTTTTGCCAGTTCCTCGGAAGATTTTTGTTTTCCGTTGATAGCTAATGCGATCACGTGAGTATCATCTGAGATTTTCGCTAAGATACGCTCTCCTTCTTTTTGTTTCACCTGTTCCATTTCAGATTCACTTAAGTTTTCGGGCGCTTTTTCATCTGCAAGCTCAATAATTTCTACTTTTGCATAGCTTGATAAACGCTTTAAATATTCTTCAATGCCTTGTTTTAAGTATTTTTCTTTTAACTTCCCAATGGTTATAATAGAGATATTCACAGGCTATTCTCCTCTCCTTTATCCCTTATCCACAGATATTATCCACATATCCACATGTCATATCCACATTTTGTATAAGAATATTAGTTCCCTACTACATATACAGCTTCATTGTCACAATATTCGCAGCTTTTTTTGTCAGTTGAATTTTCTATTTTTTCAAAAACAGGTGCTAGCTCAATCTCATCTACCATTACATCCAGCGCTAGTTCCGTGTGTTCTAAACAGCAATATATCTTCATGTATTTATCTTCCTTTCTCTATTCTTTTCATTAAAAAACCACAGGAGTTTATCCCCTGTGGATAACTTTTCTTTTACTTCATTTGACGCGTTAATTTTACTTCTGTGGATTTCTTTTTGCCATCACGATAGAACGTTACATTCATTTTATCGCCAATTTCTTTTTCAATGTAGAGGTGTTTGCGAAGTGTCGCAATATCTCTTACTTTGCTGTGATCTAGCTCGACAATCACATCATATTCCTTCAACCCAGCTTTAGCGGCTGGCGAACCTGGCTCGACTTTTAGAACAGCGACTCCGTTTACTACATCATGCGGTAACTTAAGGGTTTCTTTTAAATGATACCCTGATACCTCACTTAATGATAGTGTACTAACTCCAAGATACGGACGTCTAACTTCACCATATCGTTCTAAGTCATTAATAATGGGCCTAGCCATGTTAATTGGTATTGCAAGACCAATGCCTTCTACTGCTTCTTGGGCAATTTTCATGGAATTAATGCCTATTAATTCACCATCAATATTAACAAGAGCACCCCCGCTATTGCCAGGGTTAATTGCGGCATCTGTTTGAATGACTTCTGATTGCCAATCAGGATTTCCATCGCCATTCAAATCTTGAGGAATGACACGGTTAACTCCTGAGACAACTCCTTGTGTAACGGATCCAGAAAATTGAAGGCCTAGCGGGTTTCCGATAGCAATCACTGGTTCACCAGCTTTAAGCTTATCAGAATTTCCGAAGGTAGCCACTTTTGTCACGTGACCTGCATCAATTTCAAGAACTGCTAAGTCCATTAAATCATCGCTGCCAAGAATTTTAGCTGATACCCTTGTACCGTTACTGAAGCTCACTTCAATTTCGTTAGCACCTTTAATGACATGATAGTTTGTCACAATATAAGCTTTATTGCCTTGCTTTTTGTAAATAACACCTGAGCCCGTCCCGGCATCAGTTCGTTCATCATTCCAAAAGCTTTCAGAGTTCTGAATGTTTACAACTCCTACAACTGCTGCATTGACTCCGGAAACAGCTTTTGTGACGGCCGTAGTGACGTCAAGAGATACTGACTTTTGTATCGTAGACCCTGTTTGTTCATCTCCGTTTTCATCATTCATCCATCCGTATGGCAAAATCCCGTTCCTCACCAAGGCTGGCATAAGAAGCAGTACAATAAGTGCACCTATAATAGCTCCAATCAGAGCAGAAGCGAAATATCCTCTGCGGCGTTTAGGCGGCCGACTATTCGGCTCTTGGCCTTCATCATAATGTTCCACACTATCACCGAACCCTTCATTTATCATCGTGAATGTCTGCATTCACGTACTAAATGAAGTTATTTTTCGCTTCCTTTCTAGAGACTATACATAAACAATATCAGTTGGTCTTTTTGGATCAGTATCACATAGAAGAATATTGTCCTCTACATTGATGTCTTTTTGTTGTAGCACTTGTGCAACCGACATGCGGGCAATTTCCTTCATGTTATTGTCTTGACTCAAATGCGCCAAGTAAATGCGTTTGGTTTGATCTCCGATCACATCTGCCATTGCAAGCGCCGCGTCTTCATTTGATACATGTCCTACGTCGCTTAAAATTCGTCTTTTAATGCTCCAAGGGTAGCGCCCCATTCTCAGCATTTCAACATCATGATTGCTTTCAAATACGTACATATCACTATTTTTAATTGTACCTTTCATGCGGTCACTTACATAGCCGGTATCCGTAATAAGGGTCAATTTTTTAGACCCTTGATGAAAGACATAAAACATAGGCTCTGCAGCATCATGCGAAACGCCAAAAGACTCCACTTCCAATTGACCAAACGATTTCGTTTGGCCAATTTCAAAGTGAAACTTCTGTTCCGTATCAATGTTGCCGATCAAGCCGTCCATTGCGTTCCACGTTTTTTCATTCGCGAAAATAGGGAGCTTATATTTACGTGCCAGAACACCTAGTCCTTTAATATGGTCACTATGTTCGTGAGTCACTAAAATTCCTGATAAATCCGGGATATTGCGATTTACTTGTTGAAAGAGAGCTTCCATTTGTTTTCCGCTCAGCCCTGCATCAACTAGTAAGGAATGTTCTCCATCACTTACTAAAATCGCATTTCCTGTGCTTCCACTCGCTAGCACGCTGAAATGCAGGCTCATTTATCTCACTCCAAATACTTATTTATTTCCTTTTTTAATGATCTGTCCTTCAAAGGCATTTACAAAATAACTTGTATCTCCATTTACAACAATGTGCCAAGTTGGTGCTAAAACTTGAGAATTTAATAACGGCAGATCAAACGTATAGTATCCAAACTCTACGTTTGTTACAGAATCTTTCTTTTTCAATTCATCCTTCAAAAACAAATTTTCCAATGCTTTTAAAGGAGACAAAACATCCTGCTCATCATCCAACGTTTTCACGGAACCTAGCATCGTTTGTTCATATGAAACAATTTCACCTTTATCATTTAAATGAGCAATGATCATGCCATTTTCATTGTCATAGATTTTGTGCTTCTTATATTGTTGAAAGAATGTAACTGTTTTTTTCTCTTTATTAACGTTCCATAGCTCATAATCTTCACCGGAGAGCACATATCGTTTCAAAAATTGACTTAGCTTTGCTTTTGTATTTTTTTCAGGCACTGAAAAAGGTTTGTCCAATACGCTTCGAATTGTTTTTTCCTCAAGCAGCGCTGCTTTTTGCTCTTTCAGCTTTTTTAAGTCTTCTTCTTTAAACAGCTTACTTTTAGCATTTAACGAAGAAGCTTCTTTCACATCTACAGGTAAATGTTTATATTCAATGCCTTCACTCGTTAATTGTTCTTCCACGCTCGACTCCACAAATAGAGAGTACTGATCTTCTTGATGAGTTTTAAAAATCTGATAGCCTAAGTAAATATTAAGAATCAAGAAAGTGAAAATAAAGATGGTTTTTGTTCTATTCCAATCCATCGTTATCGCCTCCTTCGGTCGGCGGTGCAATTCGATACCATTTGCTATTATAATAATAGAACCAAGAAGGAACGAGTTTGACAGAATTAGAATTAAACTCAACCGTCTTTTCGCCGGTTTTCGGCTGCTGTGACACTTCTTCTAGCTGATAGCCTATTGAAATATCTTTTAACAGATTCGGGTCAAAGTTTTGATGTTTTTCAATTAATTGAATCACCTTTTGAGATGACTGCAGCTTTTCTACACTCGAGTCCTGTACTCTTACAAAACGATAAAGAGGACGACGGTAATTTAAAATCTCCGCATTTCCCCATCTCTGATATATTTCAGTCATTCCCTGATTGCTGTACACTGGATAGTTATCTTTATAATAACGATAGCTAATTTCTTTTGTAATGCGATTCCAGCTGTTGAACCTGTAATTAGATTCTGTCCAGCCGCCGTGGTCATTAACGAAGCTAAAGCTGCGATTTATTAAATTATAATCTTCCATTACCTCGGTCGTGGAATTTACAAGATTCACATATTCCATCACATCTGTCTTCGTATTGACATTGATTACTTTTGTACCTTCAGTGTAGACATCTCGGTTTGTAGACGTTTCTTTCCGTGCATAGTCTGGGTTGTTAAAAAGCGCTTCTTTATATTTTTCAATATCTAAATGCCTCATGCTCGTATAGTAGACTTCACTATTCATCGTAATATTATTTTCCGGAAGGAAAATATACCGATTTTTGTTTTCTTTATATACAAGGCTCGGGGCATACGTACGCTTCATTTTATCTTCTAATTCTTTGATATCATCTTTGGCCAAATTCTTGACTGTAACCGAATAAATCTTTTTTTGCTCATAATTCACAAGATACACGCTCACGAAAAAGGAAGGTGTACGCTTAATTTTAATGAGTACACGGTCAAATGTTTGATTAGGCAAAGACGTTTGAGAAAATGAAAAAAGCTGTTGAAATGTTTTCAAAGGTAGTGCGTCTGGATACAGCACTTCAATAGAATTACTTCCATGTACATAATTTAAAAATCCATCAGGAGAAATAGCATCCGAAACGTCCGTCACATTCGAAAATTTCCACTTTTTCATTTCATTTACCCATTTGTTTACATCATCTTCATCGTGAGACATGTAGTGATTGTCGTTTCGATGATAGAGAACTTCTGTTGGAAGAATATGATCTTCTATTTTACTTTTTGAACTAACTTCAACTTCTTGCAAATGTTGATTTTTTGAAATGACCTTATAAGAAGGCTGATACGTCCATATATGATACGTCATAATTAAACTGGAAGCGACGAGAACAACTAAGATGGCCGTTTTGATATGTTCATATCTCATTCCCATTCGTCATCATTCTCACTTTCAATCGGAAGAGTAAAGTAAATCGTTGTTCCTTTTCCTTCCTGACTATCTGCCCAAATGCGTCCATCATGTGCTTCAATAATTTCCTTGGCAATAGCAAGCCCTAATCCTGTTCCGCCTAATTTACGAGTTCGTGCTTTATCTACACGATAGAAGCGTTCGAAAATTTTAGCTAAATTTGATTTTGGAATTCCCATACCTTGGTCTTTAATGCTCACAACAATTTCATGCGTATGCTGAGCAATTGAAAATGTAATGGTTCCGCCTTCAGGTGAATATTTTATTGCATTGGAAATAATGTTATCTAATACTTGTGTAATTTTATCTTGATCGATAGCGACATAGATTGCTTCATTTGGCAAGTCGCGCACGAACGAAATACCTTGTTCAATTGTCATTTCAAAGCGATCAATGATGTAATGATAAAACTTTACAAAATTGATTGGGTCACGACTAAATCGGTAGTCTTGGCTATCTAGCTTAGATAATTGAAGCAAGTCGTTAACGAGACGAATCATTCGCTCTGTCTCCGTTTGCGTTACATTTAAAAATGTTGGAGCTAAGTCCTTATCTTGCCAAGCACCATCTGCAAGCGCATCTAAATAACTGCGCATCGTTGTTAACGGCGTACGCAATTCATGTGAAACATTCGCTACAAATTCTCGGCGATCTTGATCAATTTTTTCCTGCTCTGTAATGTCATGCAAGACAATGATAATCCCATTGATAAAACCGGTCTCTTTTTGAATAGCGGAAATGGTAGCTCGTAAAATAAAGGGATCCGATTTTGTACTAAAGTCCAAAATTAATGACTCTTGATTGGCAAGCAAGCTTTCAAACGTATGCGTTTCTTCAAGATCTAATAGGGAAACAACTGGATCAGACAAAACCGTTTCACGTGAAACATTTAGCATAGCTGCGGCTGGATCATTAATTAAAATTACTCTTCCCTTTCGATCCGTCGCAATAACGCCGTCCGTCATATGAGCTAATACCGAACTAAGCTTACGGCGCTCCCCTTCTGTCGTTGCCTGTGCTTCTTGAAGCTTTCTTGTTAAGTTGTTGAATGTGAGAGCTAGCTGACCAATTTCATCATACCCGTACACCTTAGCTTTTCTCGTAAAATTCCCTTTGGCCATCTCAAGTGCTTGTTTTCTCATTTCAGACATTGGACGAGTAATGGTCTGAGCTAAAAACACGCCTAAAATAGCTGTGATAAAAAGAGCAATCACCGTACCTGCCTTAAAGATCTGATTGATATTACTCATTTGATCGTAAACAGGCTCCATGGAAGCTGTTAAGTAAATAGCGCCTAAGATTTCTTCGCTAGACTGAACTTTTCCATTTTTATTAGTTGAACTTGATTGACTGGCACCTACTTTATCCTGTAAACGGATAGGCTGTATCATAACTCTGATTCGCTGCCCGCTTTGATCAACAAATACATTATCAGAGTTCGTTCCTGCTAACAACGCATTTGTAATCGCTAAATCATTAGTCTTTTTACCTATGATCTGTTGAGGATTTGAGTTCGATGTAGCAATGATTCTTCTATTTTGGTCAATGACTCTTACTTCAGAGATGTCATTCATATCATTTGAAGCTAAATTGGGTCTTGAAGCAAAATCTCGTAAAATAGTCTTTAAGTCTTCCTCAAGAGTCGGTGAATCATCATCACGATTTTTCACCATTTCTTGTCCAATGTTATACGTCAGCAAGTCTGTCCGCTCTTGAAGAGACGTTCGAAAGTTGTTAACTAATTCTTTTTCTAATTGTCGAGCAAAATAGACCCCAATAATTTGCATCGCAATTAAAATAAGCAGCACATAAATCAATACAAACTTTAAATGAATAGATTGCAGGAGCCTTACTTTCTTCATCTAAAATTACTCCTGCTCTGGGCTGCGTAAATAATAGCCTACTCCACGTCTTGTTACAATCCACATTGGATGGCTTGGATTATCTTCAATTTTTTCACGTAATCTTCGAACTGTTACATCTACCGTACGCACATCACCAAAATAGTCATAACCCCATACAGTTTGAAGCAAGTGTTCACGCGTCATGACTTGTCCAATGTGCTTCGCTAAATAATGCAGCAGCTCAAATTCACGATGAGTCAGTTCAATCGTTTCTCCGCGCTTAGACACAATATAAGCATCTGGATGAATAACAAGTGCTCCAATCGTAATTTCATTCGTTTCACTTTCTTCTGTTGGAACAGCTACCTGCTGATGTCTACGTAAATTAGCTTTTACACGTGCTAATAATTCACGCGTACTGAACGGCTTAGTTACATAATCATCTGCACCTAATTCTAGACCTAAAACCTTGTCAATTTCAGAGTCTTTTGCTGTTAACATGATAATGGGCATATCATATTTTTTGCGCACTTCTCGGCAAACTTCCATTCCATCTTTCTGAGGAAGCATAATATCTAATAAAATCATTTCAGGCTGTACTTCTTCCACTTTTTCAAGTGCTTCTACGCCATCATAAGCACAAAATACTTCGTAACCTTCTTTTTGCAAATTAAACTTTAAAATATCTGCAATCGGCTTTTCGTCATCTACGACTAAAATACGTTTATCCATGATCATCGTTCTCCTTTATTAGTTGAAGCAAAATATAAAAGATAGTATTCATACTGTTTGAATACCGTAGTTTTATTATACTTGATAACCCTTGAAACGTCACAAGTTCATCCTCTACTATACATGAAGATATATGATTTTCAACCATCTCTAAATACAAAAGTAATATATTACCATAAAAGAGATGCAAAGCAAATAACGTTTTCTTTTAAATGTAAATAAAAGAAAAAAGCATGACTTTAAATAAAGTCATGCTTTTTGATGGCTCGGGACGGAATCGAACCGCCGACACAAGGATTTTCAGTCCTTTGCTCTACCAACTGAGCTACCGAGCCAAAATGGCGGTCCCGACGGGAATCGAACCCGCGATCTCCTGCGTGACAGGCAGGCATGTTAACCGCTACACCACGGGACCTCAGTCTATATGCTATGTATTAAAAATATTAAAAATGACCCGTACGGGATTCGAACCCGTGTTACCGCCGTGAAAGGGCGGTGTCTTAACCGCTTGACCAACGGGCCACGTTGTAACAAAAGTGAGCCATGAAGGACTCGAACCTTCGACCCTCTGATTAAAAGTCAGATGCTCTACCAACTGAGCTAATGGCTCATGTTATATCTCTTAGCGACGCTTATTATAATAACATGATATTTCATATAAATGCAATAGTTTTTTTAAAACTTTCTTTTTATTATTGAGCTTTTTTTTAATCTTGTTAAAAAAGCACCAATTATAAATAAAAAAGGTTAGCTCACGAAGAGCTAACTCTTTTTATTTAGCTATATACACCACGTAATACATTTGTTTGTGTACGATCTGGACCTACAGAGAAAATAGATAAAGGAATACCTGTTAATTGAGACACGCGCTCTAAGTAGTGGCGAGCGTTATCAGGTAACTCATCTAATGTTTTCACACCCGTAATATCTTCTGTCCAACCAGGAAGCTCTTCATATACAGGTTCGCATTCTGCAAGTGTTTTTAAGCTAGCAGGGAATTCTTCCATAACTTCCCCTTTATAACGGTAAGCTACACAAATCTTTAATGTCTCAATTCCCGTTAATACATCAATTGAGTTTAAAGATAAGTCTGTGATTCCGCTAACGCGGCGAGCATGACGTACAACTACACTGTCAAACCAACCTACACGGCGAGGACGACCAGTTGTTGTACCATATTCACGTCCTACTTCACGGATTTGATCACCGATTTCGTTTGTTAATTCAGTTGGGAAAGGACCGTCACCAACACGAGTTGTATAGGCTTTTGATACACCTACAACGTGTTTGATTTTAGATGGACCTACACCAGAACCAATTGTTACTCCACCCGCTACTGGGTTTGAAGATGTAACAAATGGATATGTTCCTTGGTCGATATCTAACATAACACCTTGTGCGCCTTCAAATAGTACACGACGTCCTTCGTCTAACGCATCATTTAATACTACTGATGTATCAACAACATATTTTGCAACTTGTTGACCGTACTCATAGTACTCATCTAAAATTTCTTCTAATGTAAAGCCTTCTACTTCATACATTTTTTCAAGAAGGCGATTCTTTTCAGCTAAGTTTTGTGTTAATTTTGCTTCAAATACTTCACGGTCTAGTAAATCGGCAATTCGAATACCAACACGTGCTGCTTTATCCATATAAGCTGGTCCAATACCTTTTTTCGTTGTACCAATCTTATTTTCACCTTTACGTTCTTCTTCAACTTCATCTAATTTTAAATGATATGGAAGAATCACATGAGCTCGGTTACTAATACGTAAGTTTTCTGTTGTTACACCGCGATCATGTAAGTATTTTAATTCTTGAACAAGTGCTTTTGGATCAACAACCATACCGTTTCCAATTACACACGTTTTGTCATTATAAAAAATACCTGAAGGAATTAAATGTAACTTATAAGTTTCACCATTAAACTTAATTGTGTGACCTGCATTGTTCCCACCTTGGTAACGTGCAATCACTTCTGCATTTTCTGATAGGAAGTCTGTAATCTTCCCTTTTCCTTCATCTCCCCATTGTGTTCCTACTACAACGACTGAAGACATATCTTAAGCACCTCCGCTTAGTAAGCAACAGCTCACTACGACATAATTTAACCATGGATAAGTGTATCAATTTATCACACTAAAGTCAATTAAATCCGAACGATTTAACAAAAGTTATTACAAATATATCGTATTTTGCAGAACGAATGCGATAACAATAAAATAAAACCTCTCATATTGAGAGGTTTTATGCACCAGGCGGCACTCCTGCGTCATCAAAGCGCCGCTCGAGATTAACGAATTTATTGTATTCTTTTACAAAGGCAAGCTGTACGGTTCCAACTGGACCGTTACGCTGCTTGGCTATAATAATCTCGATAATATTTTGATTTTCTGTGTCTTTTTCATAATAGTCTTCACGATATAAGAAAGCTACGATATCGGCATCCTGCTCAATACTTCCGGATTCACGGATATCAGACATCATCGGTCGCTTATCTTGTCTCTGCTCTACGCCACGGGAAAGCTGTGATAAGGCGATAACAGGAACTTCTAATTCACGGGCTAAAGCTTTTAACGCACGCGAAATTTCAGATACTTCCTGCTGTCGGTTTTCTCCGCTTCGTCCATTACCTTGAATAAGCTGTAAGTAGTCAATTAAAATCATCCCAAGTCCGCCTTCTTGTTTCAAGCGACGACACTTAGAACGAATTTCACCTACTCGAATACCCGGTGTATCATCAATATAAATCCCTGCATTGGACAAAGATCCCATTGCCATCGTGAGCTTTCCCCAGTCATCGGCTGTAAGCGAGCCTGTACGCAGCCTTTGTGCATCAATATTTCCTTCGGCACACAGCATCCTCATAACAAGCTGCTGAGCACCCATCTCTAAACTGAATATTGCTACGTTCTCATCCGTTTTCGTTGCAACGTTTTGCGCAATATTTAAGGCAAAAGCCGTTTTACCTACCGATGGACGCGCCGCTACAATGATTAAATCATTTCGCTGGAACCCTGCTGTCATTCTATCTAAATCACTAAACCCAGTTGGGATACCTGTAATGTCACCTTTTCGATTGTGAAGAACTTCGATATCATCGTACGTTTGTACAAGTACATCTTTGATATTTTGAAACACACCGCTGTTTTTACGCTGTGCTACTTCTAAAATGTTTTTTTCCGCTTCATTTAATAAAACTTCCACTTCGTCTTCCCTTGCATATCCTTCTGAAGCAATATGCGTTGCAGTACGAATTAGACGGCGTAAAATCGACTTTTCTTCTACAATTTTACCGTAATATTCTACGTTTGCAGCCGTTGGAACAGAGTTAGCTAAATCACTTAAATACGATACGCCGCCAACTTCTTCTAGGATTTTTTGGTCAGCTAATTCAGACGTTACCGTTACCAAATCAACCGGTTCACCTTGGTCAGAAAGTTTCAGCATACATGTAAAGATTTTCTGGTGCGATGCCCGATAAAAATCTTCAGGTATCAGCAGTTCAGATGCTAAGGTTAAAGAAGAAGGCTCTAAGAAAATGGCCCCTAATAGCGCTTGCTCTGCTTCAATATTCTGAGGCGGAAGACGATCAGCAAAAAGATCACTCATATTTCTATGCCCCTCTTATATTCTTTCAGTATTTTCTTTCATCATAAATGTTGGCGCGAACAAATACAAGTCCGCGCCAACCCTTTATATTATTTACTTATTTCTCAATCGTACGTTTATTTTTGTTCAGTCACGTGTACCTTTACAGTAGCCGTTACTTCCGGATGTAATTTAACCGGTACATTTGTGTAGCCTAATGCGCGAATGGCATCATTTAATTCAATTTTACGCTTATCTACTTTAATTTTGTGTTTTTTCTTTAATTCTTCAGCAATTTGTTTGCTTGTGATAGAACCGAATAAACGGCCGCCTTCACCAGATTTTGCTGTTAATTCAACTGTCAGTTCTTCAAGAGTTGCTTTTAACTCTTTGTTTGCTTGCAGTTCTGCAGCTGCATCTTTTTGCTCTCTATTTTTTTGTGCTTCTAATACTTTCACATTACCGCCCGTAGCTTCAACAGCATAACCATTTTTTAATAAGAAGTTATGTGCATAACCATCTGAAACATTTTTCACTTCACCTTTTTTACCTTTTCCTTTTACATCTTTTAAGAAAATTACTTTCATGATTTTTTACCTCCATCTAAGTACTCATCAATTGCTTGTTTAAGCCTTTCTTCAGCTTCATCCAAACTAATGTCTTGAAGCTGAGTAGCAGCATTCGTTAAGTGGCCTCCGCCTTGGAGACTTTCCATAATAACTTGTACATTGATATCTCCAAGCGATCTAGCACTAATGCCAATTAGATTATCCCGTCGCTTAGAAATAACAAACGAAGCAACCACTCCACTGATTGAAAGCAGCGTATCTGCAGCTTGCGCGATTAACACTTGATCATACATTTTGTTCGGTTCAGCGCGTGAAATGGCAATACCCGCTGTATAAATCTCTGCATGTTCAATGAAGCGTGCTCGCTGTACATATTGCGTAATATCTTCTTTTAAAAACTTTTGAACAAGAACCGTATCTGCGCCTTGAGAACGTAAAAAGGACGCTGCATCAAACGTACGAGATCCCGTGCGTAATGTAAAGCTTTTTGTATCGACAATAATACCGGCTAAAAGTGCTGTTGCTTCTAGCATATCAATTTTAAATCGTTTTGGCTGGTATTCAAGAAGCTCAGTAACGAGTTCTGCTGTCGAGGAAGCATATGGCTCCATATAGACAAGAAGAGGGTCTTCGATAAAGTCTTCTCCTCGTCTATGATGATCAATGACCACGACATTTTCAATACGATTTAATAACCTTTCTTCAATAACGAGCGACGGCTTATGCGTATCTACTACTACTAAAAGAGTATCATCACTCACAAGATTTAAGGCTTCTTCAGGCGTAATAAATCGTTCCCACAGGCCTTCTTTCTTTTTAATCTCTTCTAGCATTCGCTGAACACCTGTATCAATATGATCAGGATCTAATACGATAAAACCGTCTTTCTGATTTACTTGCGCTACTTTTAATATCCCAATAGCAGCTCCTACAGCATCCATATCCGGATACTTATGACCCATGATAATCACTTTTCCACTCTCTGTAATGAGCTCTTTTAACGCGTGAGAAATAACTCTGGCACGCACACGCGTCCGTTTTTCCATTGGATTAGTCTTGCCGCCAAAGAATTTCACTTTTCCATTCGGCTGTTTAATCGCTACTTGATCTCCACCTCGGCCTAAGGCCAAATCCAAGCTAGATTGAGCTAAAGCACCCAGCTCAGGTAAATCAGCAGCACCAGCTCCGATACCAATGCTCAATGTAAGCGGTATATTTTGTTTAGACGTCTCTTCTCGAACTTGGTCTAAGATAGAAAATTTGCTTCGCTCTAAATGAATTAAGATTTGTTCATTCATAATCGCAATAAATTTCTCAGAAGACGTACGTTTAATAAAAATACCGTATTCTTGAGCCCAACTATTTAACATAGAAGTTACTTGGCTATTCAAGTTACTTTTAACTTGATCATCCATTCCTTGCGTTAGTTCATCATAATTATCTAAAAAGATAATGCCTAAACTTGTTCGTTCTTCCTCATACAATTTTTCGATTTCTATTTGCTCTGTAATATCAAAGAAGTACAGTAAGCGCTCGTCTCGTTTAATCACCACTTTGAATTTCCGATCATGCAACGTGACAACTTCTGTTTCCACTTCTTGTTTGATCAGTGGAATAATACTCTCTGCCACATCGTATAATGATCTTCCCACCAGTGTGTCTTCACCGAGACAAGATGCTAGAAAAGGATTGGTCCATTCAATTTGATATTCATCATTAAATAGCATAATCCCAATCGGCATTTCCATTAATGCCTCTTCGCCTACTTTTTTCAACCGATGAGACAGCATTGAAATATAGGTTTCAAACTCATCGGACAGCATTCGCTCCATTCTCATGTATAGAAAAAGACAGGCTAATAGTAATATAAAGCCTATCATTCCTATGATCCAATTATGATAGGTCACGATACCTACTAAAATCAGGGCTATACTATACAATGAGTAAAATGGATAGCGAATGACGTTCTTTTTTGTAAAGACAGGCATCCATTTCAGCTCCTACTTTTTTAAGTTCCACAATATCTACTTTTTTGTGTCTAATTGTTTTCTTAAATTAAATCCTAAATCAATTATACCTAAGATGCGCACAATTTGAAGGATAATTGGAATAATTAATGCTAAAATTGTTACAACAATTGGAATTGCTTTGGCATACCCTTTTTGATGTGAGAAATAGAAAATAAAAGAGATCCCTTGTAACACGACTAGCATTTGCAACAGTGCAAGCATATTTAAAATTACAATATACATAAAAGATCCTTGTTCAAAATTAAACATAGGAAAAGTCAGTATTAATGCAATTAAATAATACCAAAGAATACTTTTAGGTAATTTTAATGTACGAATAGGAGGAAATTTTTCCACTTCATGACCTAAACGCTTTAATATAGGTGCAGCTATAGCCTGAGTAATTAGTGAAAATACTGCACCTACGACTACCAAAAATGTTGGGATTATATATTTTAACATGGAAATAGAGTCTTTTGTTCTTTCAATTTGCTGCTGACTTACACTCCGACCTAAGCTTTCCGATAACTTTATACTTCGATCTATAGACTCATTCACTGTAGTGGCCCATTGATCAGCCGAAAGATTTATATGTAATAACGAAATAGTTAACACAAACCATAATAAAAATCCAAATGCGAAGGCAATGGTACCTCCTAATAAAGTAATATACCTTGACTGCTTTTTAGCATAAAGTACACCTATCATTGTTCCCCCTATTCCAAATATAAAGGTAATAGGCAATGCTTTTAACGTTCCAAACAAAACAGTCAGTAAGACGGCTACGATAAAAAAGAGGACAGATTTTCCGAATCCATGTCTCATAGTAAAAACGATAAAGGGTACACCTAATACGAAAGCCAAAACCACTCCCAAAAGAGGTACATAGAGGGACGCTAACATCAGCGCTACAAACAGCGCTAAAAGAGCTGCTCCTTCTGTAATATATCGAATTCCTTTCACAACTTCACCTCGTTGATATAGACTATTATTTATTTTATCGATTCAGTTCATAAGAAGCAACTATTTGACAAAAGAGCACCTATGTAATGTAAAAAGAGGCAGTAAGGGAATCCTTACTGCCTCTTTTTATACCGTTCATTATTCACCAGAAACATATGGTAATAATGCCATTTGACGAGCGCGTTTGATAGCGATCGTTAATTTACGTTGGTATTTAGCGCTTGTTCCAGTTACACGACGAGGTAAAATTTTACCACGCTCTGAAACGAATTTTTTAAGCATATCTACATCTTTGTAATCGATGTGAGTGATGCCGTTTGCTGTGAAGAAACAAACTTTACGACGTCTGTTGCGTCCACCTTTACGTCCACCTGCCATTTTGATACGCCTCCTTCCGCTTAAAAGTTTCTATAAAATTTTATACTCCGGATAATCTACTGCGAATTAAAACGGTAAATCGTCATCAGAAATGTCAATTGTCTCGCCATTATTTGCAAATGGATCATCATCAACGCGAGTATAACCTTGATTACCTGAGTTACGGTTCTGATTATCTCCAAATGGAGAGCCTTGTCCAGATCCTCCAGTGTTAGCAAAGTTACTGCGTTGCGTATCCCCACCGCCACTTTTCGGCTCTAAAAATTGCACACTTTCCGCTACAACTTCCGTTACGTATACACGACGACCGTCTTGTCCTTCGTAACTGCGAGATTGTAGTCGACCATCAACACCAGCTAAACTTCCTTTTTTAAGGAAATTGGCTGCATTTTCAGCCTGACGACGCCATACAACACAGTTGATGAAGTCAGCTTCACGTTCACCTTGCTGATTTGTAAATGTGCGGTTTACCGCTAAAGTGAATGTTGCAACCGCTGCTCCACTCGGGGTATAACGTAATTCAGGATCTTTGGTTAAGCGTCCTACGAGAATTACGCGATTCATCATCAGAACCACTCCTTAAGGAAATAAAACCCATTTATTTAAACGTTTAATTATGCTTCTTGTTTAACAACGATATGACGGATAATGTCTTCGTTGATTTTCGCAAGACGATCAAATTCAGAAACTGCTTCTGAAGTAGCCGCCACGTCAAGAATCATGTAGTAACCGTCACGGAAATCATTGATTTCGTATGCTAAACGACGTTTACCCCATTCTTTAACATTTGCGATTTCAGCACCATTATCAGTTAATACGCCGTTGAAGCGCTCAACTAATGCTTTCTTTGCTTCGTCATCAATGCTTGGACGGATGATGTACATTACTTCATACTTTCTCATCACTGTCACCTCCTTTTGGTCTAACGGCCCGAAACGGGCAAGGAGCAATAAAATATTACTCACGAATTAAAATTATAGCACACTACCCTAGGCAAAGCAATATGCATTGCGGGCTGTTTCGTAAATATACGCTAATATTTTCGCCAACGATAAAAGCCGAAAGAAGATATCTTCTTTCGGCTTTTAATCTTATACGTTAAAGCGGAAATGCATAACGTCTCCGTCTTTTACGATGTATTCTTTTCCTTCTAAACGTACTTTTCCAGCTTCACGAGCTGCTCCCATTGTTTTGGCAGCTAATAAATCCTCGTATGACACCGTTTCTGCACGAATAAATCCACGTTCAAAATCTGTATGAATAATACCTGCACACCCAGGAGCTTTCATACCTTGTGTAAACGTCCACGCGCGTACTTCTTGCTCACCAGCTGTAAAGTACGTAGCTAATCCAAGTAAATCGTACGCTGCACGTACAAGCTGATCTAGACCTGACTGTTCAATGCCTAGTTCTTCAAGGAACATTGCTTTTTCTTCTCCTTCAAGTTCAGCAATTTCAGATTCAATGCGTGCGCAAACAACAATTACTTCTGCACCTTCGCTTGCCGCATACTCACGCACTTTTGCTACATATTCGTTAGCAGATGCATCGGCTACTTCATCTTCAGCAACGTTTGCTACATAAAGAATAGGCTTAATCGTTAGCAAGTGAAATTGTTTTACTAATTTCATTTGTTCTTCTGTAAATGATACAGCACGAGCTGGCTGATCACTTTCAAATGCATTCTTTAGTTTCTCTAGAATTTCGTATTCATACATTGCTTCTTTGTCTTTTTGTTTAGCCATTTTTTGAACACGGCCAATACGTTTCTCTACCGTTTCTAAATCTGCTAAAATCAACTCTAAATTAATTGTTTCAATATCTGAGATAGGATCTACTTTTCCTGAAACGTGCGTGATGTTTTCATCTTCAAAACAACGCACAACGTGACAAATCGCATCTACTTCTCGAATATGAGATAAGAATTTATTTCCCAATCCTTCACCTTTACTAGCACCTTTTACGATTCCAGCGATATCTGTGAATTCAAATGCTGTTGGGATTGTTTTTTTAGGTTTTACAAGCTCTGTAAGTTTTTGAAGACGATGATCAGGTACTTCTACGATACCTACGTTAGGATCAATCGTACAGAAAGGGTAGTTCGCAGATTCTGCGCCCGCTTGTGTAATTGCATTAAATAATGTTGATTTTCCAACGTTAGGAAGACCAACAATTCCAGCTGTTAAAGCCATATATTTATTCACTCCTCTTTATATATCCGAAACAAGTTAACCTGTCACAATTATAGTGAGTCAACTTTTGAAATACAAGTTTGATAAAGAACCTTTAACCGCATGGGGTTAAGGTGCCTCATTTTGTCCCACCTTACAGTATAAGGCATAAACATAGAAAATGCATGAGGTTATTCCTCATGCTTTACAAGAATTTTTTTCATTTTACGTGCAAAATCACGTCTTGGAATCATTACGCTATGGCCGCAGCCTTCACATTTAATACGGATATCCATTCCCATTCGAATGATTTTCCATTCATTTGTACCGCAAGGATGAGGTTTTTTCATTTCCACAACGTCATTTAAACCAAATTCTTTTTCCGTCATCAGCTCTCTCCTCCTTATGTCCCTTTCAACGTCGACGAATGCCGTGCTTCTTCTGTACGATTATACATAACCATACGTGGAAATGGAACTTCAATTCCATGTTCATTTAGCCTTGTACGCACTTCTTTACGAATCATACGAGAAATATGGAAATGTCTCATTGGTTTTACTTCGCTTGTAATTCTCATTGTGACTTCAGTTGCATGGATATTTTGAACCCCCAGCAGTTCAGGCGTTTTCACCATATCTTCATAGCGACTTGGCAATTCTTCTAACAGGTCTAAAATCACTTGTTCTGCTTTTTGTATGTTTTCTTCATAAGAAATGCTTACATCAACGAAAGCTACGCTGTTATGTAACGAAAAATTAGTGACCTCTACAATACTGCCATTGGGTAAAATATTAATTTCGCCTGTCCAACTCTTAATCTTCGTTGTGCGCAACCCAATTTCTTCCACATTCCCCTCAAATGTTCCTACTCGAACATAATCGCCAACGGAGAACTGATCTTCAAAGATAATAAAAAACCCCGTGATGATGTCTTTCACTAAGTTTTGAGCACCAAACCCTACCGCGAGCCCTACGATTCCAGCCCCCGCTAGCAATCCACGGACATCTACCGATAACGTTTCTAAAATCATAACTCCCGCAACGAAATAAATGGCATAAGAAAAAATATTTTGAAGCAAACGGACCATCGTAGCTTCTCGTCGCTCAGAAATACGCAGAGGGCTATTTGTGCGAACCTCTACGAATTTATTTAACGCTTTCTTTCCAATTCGAATTAAAAACATGGAAATAAGTAGAATCAACAGAATTTTTATAAATCCCTCTCCAATATGTGCCCACGTTTCTTCTTGAAAAAATGGCTCAAACACGTTCTTAAAAACCGACTTCAACGAATTCATACTACATGTAGCTCCTAACGTAACATAATCTGCATATGAGAAAGTTTTAACCTATTGTAGCAAGTTTCTACGAACTTTTGTAGCGATTTCGAAATGGATACAACAGAACGGCTGTTACTAGAAATAAATTGACGATTCCATACATTGGATACAAAACGGCAATCAAAGTAGAAAACCCTACCTTTGTAAAGGGAATCATTAAAAGTAGCCAGCAGGCTGCCAGTTTCCAAAGAGATTGCACCTTTTCAGTATGAAAACGCGCGGTCAATCCTAAAATTCCCGAAACGGCTGTCGTATAAATTGCGATAAGCAAAACAATGCTCATTAAAAACGTCATCATATAAGGAAAATCTTTAAGAATAGCGAATAATGGAATTTCATAAGAGGAAAGAAGCCCTGAAACTTGAATAAGTGATTCATTATAAATAAAGGAGAGACCTCCTAATAAAAAACCACTGCCAACACTTGCAATATAAATCTCTTTTTTGCTTTTAATTTCCTTTCCAATTGTAGATAATACCGCGACGAGAGGAAGAATATTCAAAGCCGTAAAGGTAAAAGCAGCAGGCCAATTATGCTGAAGATGCCAATTAGTTACTCCAGGATGACGTAAAACAAATGTAAGAAGTACGCCAGCTAGTCCAATCATTAAGATTGGCATAACGAAAGAATTGATAGAAAGCAGTCCACTTAATCCTCTTGAAAAAACAAAGACAATCAACGCACTAAGAGCACCAATTCCCCACCAGTAAGGAACATGCCACACTTCCAATGTCGCCCCGCCGCCTGCGATCATAATCACCGTCGTCGTAAACAAATAAAAAACGATTAAAACGTCGTAGGCTGCAGCCCATTTCTTTCCTATTAATTCAATTAGTACTGGGTAAAATTGATTGGTTCGATAGCGATAGCTGATTTGCATAATCACATTGCAAGAAATCGCAAAAATAATAGAAAATAGAAAAATAGCAAGTCCGCTTTCTTCGCCAAAAAACTGCCATAGCTCTCTCCCTGAAGCATATCCAGCGCCTATCATGGTTCCCATAATTAAGAATATCCATTTACATCCTGCTCTCCACATCGATTTTCCCCCAATCTATGAAATATATGTATAGAATCTTCAAAATCTTCGTATACTGTTACTATTATGTATAAGGAGTGGACCCTATGAATTTAAAATCTCCCTTCTTTGAGAAGACACAACATTCAACCCGCGTATTTCATGATGAAGAATCTGCTATAAAGAAGCTGAGTACACAGTTACTATCTTTACTTCCAGCACAGAAAGACAGACCAATTGTTTTTGTATGTATTGGAACGGACCGTTCAACTGGGGACTCATTGGGTCCATTAGTCGGAACGAAACTGAATGAAAAAAAGGTTTCATCTTTTCATATTTTTGGAACGTTAGAAGAGCCTGTTCATGCTGTTAATTTGAAAGAAACGTTAAAACATATTCAAAAGCTTTTCCCGAATCCTTTTATTATTGGAATTGATGCTTGTTTAGGTCGTATGAAAAGCGTAGGCTCTGCATCACTTGGAATAGGACCCGTTAAACCAGGAGCAGGGGTTAATAAAGAATTGCCGCCAGTCGGGGATATTCATATAACAGGGGTTGTCAACGTGAGCGGATTTATGGAGTTTTTCGTCTTGCAAAATACGAGGCTTCATCTTGTTATGTGCATTGCCGATTTAATTGCGAAAAGCATTGAGACTGTACACAACGAACGAGAGAAAGAGTTTAATGCTTCTCCGGTTTACCAAACTGTAAGACACTATAAACAATAAAAAAGGTTGTCCTAAAACTAGGACAACCTTTTTTATACAGAAGATTTATTGGTCTGAGAAAGATCATTAAATAATTCAAGAAGACGGTTTAAATCTTCTTTAGAGAAAAATTCGATTTCAATTTTTCCTTTTTTCTTGCTTTGTGTAATATGAACGGAGGTACCAAAGCGCTCACGGAGCTGTGTTTCACTTTGTTTTATGAATAAATCTTTATCTTTTTTGGTTTTTGATGTTTCACGTGGAACGGCTTTATTTAAGTGAGCAATATAAGCCTCTAGCTGTCTGACATTTAATTGTTCCTTGCGTATTTTTTCAACTACTTTAGGTAGAAGAGCTTTATTTTTTAAACCGACTAGCGTACGCCCGTGTCCCATAGACAATTCATTAGTAGAAATGAGGGTTTGAATTTCCTCAGGCAGTTGCAAGAGGCGAACATAGTTAGCAATATGAGGTCGGCTTTTTCCTAGTCGTGTAGCAAGTTGCTCCTGTGTCATATCGAGCTTATCCATAAGCAATTGATAAGCCGTTGCTTCTTCAATTGGCGTCAAATCTTCACGCTGTAAATTCTCCAACAAAGCTAGTTCCATCATTTGCTTTTCTGAAAAGTCTTTTATAATGACAGGAACAGTAGCAAGGTCAGCTTCTTTAGCAGCTCTAAATCGTCTTTCACCCGCTAAGATTTCATAGCCTTTAATGCTTTTGCGAGCTACAATAGGCTGTAAGATGCCATGATGTAAAATGGATTGCTTTAACTCATTAATTGCTTCTTTATTAAACGTTTTACGTGGTTGATAGGGGTTGGGTCTAAGTTCGTGAATAGCAACTTCCTGAATTGAATCATCAGCCTGTGCATCTAAGCCTGAAAATAAGGCATTAATTCCTTTCCCTAATCCTTTCGCCATTATAAATCACTTCCTTTGCAAGTTCCGTATAAACTGCGGCCCCTCTAGATCTTGCATCATATAAGATAATTGGTTCACCATGACTAGGTGCTTCGCTCAAACGAACATTTCGAGGAATAATCGTTTGATAAACCCGATCCTGAAAGTACTTCTTCACTTCTGCTGTTACCTGGAGTCCCAAATTTGTGCGTGCGTCAAGCATAGTAAGCAATACACCTTCGATACGCAGTTGATTATTCAAATGTTTTTGGACTAATCTAACGGTATTTAGCAATTGACTTAATCCTTCAAGCGCATAATATTCACACTGTACAGGTATTAAAACAGAATCAGCTGCAGTTAACGCATTTAATGTCAGTAAACCAAGAGAAGGGGGACAATCAATAATAACATAATCAAAGTGATCTTTCACCGTTTCTAAAGCTCTCTTAAGTCGAACTTCACGTGAAATAGTCGACACTAATTCAATTTCTGCACCAGCTAATTGAATGGTCGCGGGAATGATTGATAAATTTTCGACGGCTGTTGAACGCACAACGTTTTTGGCTTCCATATCTTCCACTACTACATTGTAAATACATTCATCTACATCTGCTTTATCTATGCCAACTCCACTCGTAGCGTTACCCTGTGGATCTCCGTCTACAAGTAGAACCTTTTTTCCTTGTTCAGCTAAACAAGCGCCTAAATTAACAGCGGTTGTTGTTTTTCCAACCCCGCCTTTTTGATTCGCAACTGCCACAATTTTCCCCATGTTGTCACCTACTTTCATTTCCATCCCATTTGTCCAGACAGTTTTATTGTTCATTGAATTTTCTGACGAAAAACTTTGATAAAAAAGCCTCATCAAAAAAAGATGAGGGCTATTTCTTTATTTTTTCGGAATCTTAATAGTAAACTGAAAATATTCATCAAACTCTTCTTCTTCTGTGTTTAATGAAATACCGCTGTCACTAACCATTGTCAACGATTGACGGATTGTATTCATTGCGATACGCGTATCTTTACTAAACGCTTTTCTTTTTGCTTTTGGCTTTTTAACCTGCGTTTCTAACAATTTAACTACTCGATCTTCCGTTTGTTTTACATTTAATTGTTTTTCAATAATCTCAGCTAATACTTGAAGTTGTTTTTCTTGATTTTTGAGGGGAATGAGCGCTCTCGCATGTCGCTCTGTAATCAATTTTTGTTTGATTGCTTCTTGTATTTCAACAGGAAGCTTTAACAAACGAAGCTTGTTTGCAATTGTGGATTGGCCTTTTCCTAAACGTTGAGCTAATGCCTCTTGGGTAAGATTATGTAACTCAATTAACTTTGCGTAGGCTAGTGCTTCTTCGACAGCCGTTAGCTCTTCACGTTGTAAGTTTTCTATTAAAGCCACAGAGGCCGTTTCTGTATCGTTAAAATGTTTCACAATTGCAGGAACCGTATCCCATCCTAAGCTTTGTACAGCTCTCCACCGGCGTTCTCCAGCAATTAATTCGTATTCTTCGCCCTCAGTCGGTCGAACCACAATAGGTTGAATAATACCGTGTGTATGAATAGTAAGAGCTAGCTCTTCAATTTTTGCTTCATTAAACACAGTACGCGGCTGATAACGATTCGGAATAATACTTGAAACCCTAATTTGTTTTACTTCATCTCTTAAAACTTTTTCGACATTTTCATCTTGGACAGTTTCAATCTCTACATGAATATCCTCATCTTTTTCTTTTAAATTAAAAAAACGTGAAAAAGCAGATTTCATAGTCCCACACCACCTTCAGGAAAATCCCGCCTTAAACTAATTCGATGTTTTTTAATCATATCCTGCTTTCTAAACAGAAAATATAGAGAAGAAAATGTTTCATATGAAACATTTTCTTCTCTATCTATTTACCGCCTACTCTAATGGAAGCTTAACTGGGGTACCAGGTTTTCTAGGATATTTTTTAGGCGTTTTCTTTATTTTATCTATTAAAATAATGTAACGTTCACTTTGCTCCAAAGGCAATTGGAAATGTTCAATCGACTTCACTTTTCCACCTAATACTTGAAATGATTTTTCCCCATTTTTTAATTCCTCAGGGGCAGAAGCACCTTTCATTGCTAAAAAGCGTCCTTGTTCTTTAACAAGCGGTAAGCAAAATTCATTAAGAACGGAGATACGTGCCACGGCTCTTGCTGTTACAAGATCGAATGACTCGCGAATCGTTTCTTTTTTACCAAATGTTTCAGCTCGATCATGACATAGTGTGACATTGTCTAGTTCAAGCTCATTTACAAGATGCGTCAAAAACGTAATACGCTTTTGTAACGAATCAACAATGGTTACATGCAAATGCGGGAAACAAATTTTGATCGGAATACTTGGAAATCCTGCTCCTGCCCCTACATCACACATGGATTCAATTTCTGTAAAGTCTTGAAAAAAAGCAGCTGAAATAGAATCGTAAAAATGCTTTTCATACACTTCACCGTGATCAGTGATAGCAGTTAAATTCATTTTTTCGTTCCATTCCACTAAAACTTGATAATACTTTTCAAATTGATTCAGCTGTTTAGAAGAAAGAGAAATTCCCTTTTCTTCTAATAGCTGTTGAAACTGTTGAATATTCATTGAGTTTCCCTTTCTTCGCGCCTAAGAGTTTTAATCATTTGATACTTTAGCGATGCGCCCTTGTTCAATATAAACAAGCAAGATTGAAATATCAGCTGGGTTGACTCCAGAAATACGTGAAGCTTGCGCTACCGTTAGTGGACGCACTTGGTTTAATTTTTGACGGGCTTCTGTAGCTAAACCGTTAATTGCATCATAATCGATATAATCAGGAATCTTTTTGTTTTCTAACTTCTTCAAGCGTTCAACTTGTTGAAGTGATTTCTGAATATATCCTTCGTATTTCACCTGAATTTCTACTTGTTCAGCTACTTCAGGATCTACCGTCTCATCCGCTGGTGCCAATTGATGAATATGAGTATACGTCATTTCAGGGCGGCGAAGTAAATCTGTCGCACGAATGCCATCTTTTAATTCGCTGCCGCCAGCTTCTTTAATCAGTTGTTGAACAGCTTCATTCGGCTTAATAATAAAAGAGAAAAGACGTTTCTTCTCTTGCTCGATTTCCGCTTTCTTTTGTTCAAATTTAGCATAGCGCTCATCGCTGATTAATCCTAGTTCACGACCAATTTCAGTGAGGCGTAAATCAGCGTTGTCGTGACGAAGCAATAAACGATATTCTGCACGCGATGTTAGCAGACGATACGGTTCATTTGTTCCTTTTGTTACTAAATCATCCACCAATACACCGATGTAAGCATCAGAACGTCCTAAGATGACTTCTTCTTGTTCCAGCGCTCTTCTTCCCGCGTTAATTCCGGCAAGAAGACCTTGGCCTGCAGCTTCTTCATAACCAGACGTTCCGTTAATTTGTCCAGCCGTATAAAGATTTTTAATTTTCTTCGTTTCCAGCGTTGGCCATAACTGAGTCGGAACAATTGCATCATATTCAATAGCATAGCCCGCACGCATCATTTGGACTTTTTCAAGGCCAGGAATTGTTGCAAGCATTTGACGCTGTACGTGCTCAGGAAGGCTTGTTGATAGTCCTTGAACATATACTTCTTGCGTATTTCGTCCTTCTGGCTCTAAGAAAATTTGGTGACGCGGTTTATCATTAAAGCGCACAACCTTATCTTCAATAGATGGACAGTAGCGTGGTCCAGTACCTTTGATCATCCCAGAATACATAGGGGATAAGTGGAGGTTGTCATCAATAATTTGATGCGTTTGTTCACTTGTATATGTTAACCAGCAAGGCAATTGATCTGTAATGTACTGTGTTGTTTCATATGAGAAAGCACGAGGCACATCATCCCCAGGCTGAATCTCCGTTTTGCTGTAATCGATAGTTGAGCTATTAACACGAGGTGGAGTTCCTGTTTTAAAACGGACCATGTCCAGTCCTAACTCCTCTAAGTGTTCAGAAAGCTTAATAGCCGGTTGTTGATTGTTAGGACCGCTTGAGTATTTTAGTTCACCTAAAATAATTTCCCCGCGTAAGAATGTTCCTGTCGTAATAACAACTGTTTTAGCTTTATACACAGCTCCCGTTTGAGTGACAACACCTGTACATACACCGTCTTCTACGATTAACTGTTCTACCATGCCTTGCATAAGGGTTAGGTTTTCTTCATTTTCTAACGTTTTTTTCATTTCATGCTGATAAGCAAATTTATCTGCTTGAGCTCTAAGTGCTCGAACAGCCGGACCTTTTCCTGTGTTTAACATTCTCATTTGAATATGAGTTTTATCGATATTTCTACCCATTTCTCCGCCAAGAGCATCAATTTCACGTACGACAATACCTTTTGCAGGACCACCTACAGAAGGATTGCAGGGCATAAACGCCACCATGTCTAAGTTGATGGTCAATGTTAACGTTTTAGCACCCATACGCGCAGAAGCAAGCGCCGCTTCACATCCTGCATGACCTGCTCCAATGACAATAACATCATATTGTCCACCTTCATATTGCATAATAGTAGCCTCCTTTAATAATCTATTTTCCTAAACAGAATTGAGAGAACAACTGATCAATTAAGCTTTCGTGAACAGCATCACCAATAATTTCACCTAATAGTTCCCACGTTCTTGTTAAATCAATTTGGACAATATCGATTGGAACACCACTTTCAATACCTGTGATGGCCTCATCGATAGCTCCTCTTGCTTGCGTTAAAAGCGCAATATGTCTCGTATTAGATAAATATGTTAAATCTTGAGATTCAATTGTTCCTTCAAAGAAAAGAGCTGCGATTGCTTCTTCAAGCTGATCCACTCCTTGTTCTTGAAGAAGCGAAGTCGTCACTACTGGATGATCACCAGCAAATTGCTGCACTTCCTCTAGATTAATTTTTTGCTCAAGATCTGTTTTATTCACAATGACAATAACGTCCATGCCTTCTACAGCTTCAAATAGCTTTTTATCTTCGTCCGTTAATTCTTCATTGAAATTCAACACAAGCAAAATTAAATCCGCTTCTTTCAAATACTGACGGGAGCGTTCCACACCAATTCGTTCTACAATATCTTCTGTTTCACGAATTCCAGCTGTATCAACTAATCGTAGAGGAACTCCTCGCACATTAACGTACTCTTCGATCACATCTCGCGTCGTTCCAGGAATGTCTGTGACAATAGCCTTTGCATCTTGCACTAAACTATTTAGAAGAGAAGATTTCCCTACATTAGGACGTCCAATAATAACCGTAGCTAATCCTTCTCTTAAAATTTTCCCTTGATGAGAGGTTTGAAGAAGCTTATCAATTTCTTGGCGTACATTTGAAGCTTTTTCGATCAACACTTGGTGAGTCATTTCCTCTACATCGTCGTATTCTGGATAGTCAATGTTCACCTCTACATGGGCAAGTGTTTCGAGAATTTCCTGGCGTAAATGACGTACTAGCTTGGACAAACGCCCTTCCATTTGGCCAATTGCCATATTCATCGCTTTATCCGTTTTGGCACGAATTAAATCCATTACAGCTTCTGCTTGTGATAAGTCTACTCGACCATTTAAAAATGCTCGTTTTGTAAACTCACCTGGCTCGGCTAAACGGGCACCATTTGCAATAACTAACTGCAGCACACGATTAACGGATACAATTCCTCCGTGACAGTTAATTTCAATAATGTCTTCTCTAGTAAATGTCTTGGGACCTTTCATAATGGAAAGCATCACTTCTTCAACGACTTGCTCCGTCTTGGGATCTACGATATGACCGTAGTGAATGGTATGAGAAGCTACGTCTGTTAATCGTTTATTCGAAACGCTTTTAAAGATACGATCTGCAATCGTAATTGCTTCTTCACCACTCAGGCGGACGATGGCAATAGCTCCTTCTCCCATTGGTGTAGAAATGGCCGCAATTGTATCAAAATCTAGCACCAACTTCACCTCATTTCATTTTATAAACCTTTTATTTTAAACGATGTTATATACTATCATCGTTAACAATTTTCTACGAACAAAAACATCTATTTTAAGGCCCGTGATTTGTATGAACCAAATAAATAGAATACCACAATTCACCGATTTGGAACATCTCTAACGTTCTTCTGTTATGCACAGCAAGAAAAACAGGCAGTATGTACTATTTTAACTTATCCACATGTGAATAACAACGTATGCATCTTGATTTTTTTGAACGCTGGATCGATAAAAATAAGCATATAAAAAAGCACTAGCTTATTTTGCTAGTGCTTTTTGGCAACTGGCTGAACCAAAATACTTCTTTTGGGTTCTTTGCCAACGGATTGTGTCTCAACTAAAGAATTTTTAGCTAACGCTTGGTGAATCATTTTTCTTTCATGGGAAGGCATTGGTTCTAGTTGAACAGATCGATTCGTTTTAATCGCCTGATTAGCTATTTTTAATGCCAGTTTTTCGACCATTTCTTTTCGTTTTTCTCGGTAGCCTTCTGGATTTAAGACAACATTTAAAAATTGCTGACTGTATCGATTAGCTACCAATTGTGTGAGAAGCTGGAGCGCATTGAGGGTTTGTCCATGTTTTCCAATCAACATTCCCGCTGAATCGCTACTAATCTCAATTATGCAGTTTCTGGAGGTTTTTTTGACGTTCGTATGAATCGAAATCCCCATTTCACGGCTAACATTTGTAATAAAATGAACCGCTTCCTCTACAGGGTCAACTATTTTTGTAACTTTTACAACTGCGGGTTTTCCCTTAAAGATTCCTAAAAATCCTTTTTTACCTGGTTCAATTATTTCTACATTTGTTTGATTTCGCTCTACTTCTAAAGCATTTAATGCTTCTTGAACAGCAGCTTCAATCGTCTGGGCCGTAATTGTGATTTCGTTCATTTTTTAACCCCTTCAATATTCGCTTGTTTTAAGTCTGGCCCTTTAATGAAGTAGGTTTGAATAATCATAAATAGATTTCCCACTACCCAATAAAGAGATAAGGCGGCTGGAAAATTGATTGCAAAAACCACAATCATGATCGGCATAATCCAAAGCATCATAGCCATTTGAGGATTTTGATTTGCATTTCCGGCCATCATCATCTTTTGCTGAATAAACGTTGTGATTCCTGCGACAATTGGTAAGATAAATAGCGGATCACGCGCACCTAAATCAAACCATAAAAAGCTGTTGTTTGCGATTTCCGAAGTTCGTGTAATCGCGTGGAAAATCCCAATAAGAATGGGCATTTGAATTAGAATTGGGAAGCACCCAGCTAAAGGATTTACTCCGTAAGTTTGGAATAATGCCATCGTTTCTTTCTGCAATTGCTGCTGCGTCTGGGCATCTTTTGAACTGTACTTCTCCTTTAACTTCTGCATTTCGGGCTGAAGCATCTGCATTGCTTTCGTGTTTCTCATCTGTTTGATCATAAGCGGTAGAATAAGTAAGCGAATCAGGATCGTGACAACGATGATCGCAACTCCATAGCTTTTAAATACCTCCGCCAGATACGTAATGACTAATGACAGCGGATACACAACATACTCATTCCAAAAACCTTTACTATCATCTGTAATAGGTTGGTTCATTTCCGTACAACCCGCTAAAACAGTTAATAGAAAGATAAGCGTTATCCCTAAAAACAACTTCTTCTTCACCTGTTTTTCCTCCTTCTACATGTTCACCTTTCAATTCTGAAAGTGCGTCAAAATCCATTATATAAGGATGCGGTAGAAAAACAACAGCTATTAAAGGCTTTTCTTCTATTGTTTATTAATCGTTTTGTCTATGTGTAAGTAATTTGCCACGCTTAAAGACATGCTGCAAACTGCTTTTAATTTCTTCATAGCTCATTGTTGCAGCAGGCTGCCTTGCAATTACAATATAATCTTTGTCTTGCTTTAAATACGGTGTGAATTCAAACATAATTTGTTTAGCAAGGCGCTTAACTCGATTACGAGTCACGGCATTTCCAATCTTTTTGCCCACGGAGAATCCTACGCGGAAATGTTCTTGATCCGGTTTGTCTAGAACATACAAGACAAATTGGCGATTCGCTACGGACTTGCCCTTTTTAAAAACGGTTTGAAATTCATCATTCTTTTTTATACGATATCTTTTTTTCATTTTTAACAACTCCTGCCCTTTTTCAGGTCATGCTTTTATGTAGTCCCTACAGGAACAGAGGTGATTTTAGCCTTAGAAAGCGAAAAAAGACCACTGGCGTCAGTGGTCTATTATGCTGATAATACTTTTCTTCCTTTACGACGACGACGAGCTAAAACTTTACGTCCATTCGCTGAGCTCATACGAGCGCGGAAACCGTGTACTTTACTGTGCTTACGTTTGTTTGGTTGGTAAGTTCTTTTCATCTATAAACACCTCCTCGAGGAATAACTGAAAAAGACAGTCCTTGCAATTATAATGAAAAGACTAAGAAGATGTCAATGTTATTTAAAAAATAAAATTTTCAATCTCTTGGTTTCATTATCTGTTTTACTCAATCTTCTTCATTCTAATATCTTTATAACCCAATTGTCTATACCTAATCAATAAAATTCATTGATTTATTAAAGAAAAAATTTTTCCTTTTCATCTCTTTTTCTTTCTCTACCAGCTGCGATCGCATCGTTACTGAACAAAACTACAACAATAAATGTTATAAAAAGCCTCTTTTTTATTCAAATTCTTCTCTTAAACCTTTGTGGATAAGTTTTTTCGACATTTTTCTACTTTTCCATTTCTTATTGACAACTCATGCACACTATCTTGTGTTGTGGAAAACTTTTCTCCACAAGGTGTAGTGATTGTGGATAAGTTTCGAAAATTCATTGCATCATGCCGAATTCTTTGATATTATATTTTTGTTTTCACTCTTAATTACTTTTCCACAGTTGGTTTTTATCCACAAACTGTGGACAACTTGTGGACATCATTTCCACTATCACTGTATAAAGTTATCCACACCATGTGGAATCTGTCGAATAGTCGGCTTTCTTCTATAATATATATTTACCCACATAATAGCAATTGTATAAATATAAATTTTTTATGCATAAGGTTTTGTACAGGTTGTACAAGGGTTGTACAAAGCGCATGAAAACTAGAAAAAGGAGGGGTTACTCGTTGGAAAACATTCATGATTTATGGAACAGAGCTTTAGATCAAATTGAAAAAAAATTAAGCAAACCTAGTTTTGAAACCTGGCTCAAATCGACAAAAGCTCATGCTTTGCAAGGAGACACACTCATTATTACTGCGCCTAATGATTTTGCACGGGACTGGTTAGAATCTAGGTATTCTAATTTAATTGCTGAAACACTTTACGACCTTACGGGGGAAGAGTTAGATGTGAAATTTATTATTCCTCCTAACCAGGCCGAGGAAGAATTCGATATTCAAACTCCTAAAAAGAAAGTCAATAAAGACGAAGGAGCAGAATTCCCTCAAAGTATGCTAAATTCGAAGTATACCTTTGATACATTTGTTATCGGATCTGGGAATCGTTTTGCCCATGCAGCTTCTTTAGCAGTAGCAGAGGCGCCGGCTAAAGCGTATAATCCGCTTTTTATTTACGGGGGAGTAGGATTAGGTAAAACACACTTAATGCACGCAATAGGCCACTATGTGTTAGATCATAATCCTGCTGCTAAAGTCGTGTACTTATCATCTGAAAAATTCACAAATGAGTTTATTAACTCTATTCGTGACAATAAAGCAGTAGAATTCCGCAACAAATACCGCAATGTAGATGTTTTACTGATTGATGATATTCAATTCTTAGCGGGTAAAGAGCAGACACAAGAAGAATTTTTCCATACGTTTAATACGCTTCATGAAGAAAGCAAACAGATTGTCATCTCAAGTGATCGACCGCCGAAAGAAATTCCTACACTTGAAGATCGACTTCGTTCTCGCTTTGAATGGGGCCTTATTACAGACATCACACCACCAGATTTGGAAACACGAATTGCTATTTTGCGTAAAAAAGCAAAAGCGGACGGCTTAGTTATTCCAAATGAAGTTATGCTTTATATCGCCAATCAGATTGATTCAAATATCAGAGAATTAGAAGGAGCACTTATTCGCGTAGTAGCTTATTCTTCACTAATTAATAAAGATATAAACGCTGATTTAGCAGCAGAAGCATTAAAAGATATCATTCCTAGTTCAAAACCTAGGGTTATTACGATTCAAGATATTCAACAGATTGTTGGACAAGAATTTAATATAAAATTAGATGATTTCAAAGCGAAGAAACGTACAAAGTCAGTAGCGTTTCCTCGACAAATTGCCATGTACCTTTCTCGCGAACTAACGGATTTTTCGCTTCCTAAAATTGGAGAAGAGTTTGGCGGGCGAGACCATACTACGGTCATCCATGCTCATGAAAAAATCTCAAAACTTGTTCAAACAGATACTGACCTACAAAAACAAATTAAAGAAATAAGTGAATCACTAAAAATATAGGCTTTTTTTACTTGTATTTTGTGTATAAGTGAGTTAGGATTGTACACAGTCTGTCCACATGTGGATAGGCTGTGTTCTCACGTTTTTAGGGGTTATCCACATTTCCACAGCCCCTATTACTACTACTATCTTAAAATATAATAAATAATAAGCTTTTAAACCTACTTTTAAGGAGGATTAATTATTATGAAATTTATCATACAGAAAGACTACCTAGTTCAAAGCGTTCAAGACGTTATGAAAGCTGTATCTTCTAGAACAACAATTCCAATTTTAACAGGGATTAAAATTGTAGCGACTGAAGAAGGTGTTACTTTAACCGGAAGTGATTCTGATATCTCTATTGAATCGTTTATTCCAAACGAGGAAGAAGGAAAAGAGATTGTTGATATCCAAAAACCAGGAAGCGTTGTTCTCCCAGCTCGTTTCTTTAGTGAAATCGTCAAAAAGCTTCCTAAAGACATCGTAGAATTGGACGTCCAAAGTCACTTTTTAACAATCATTCGTTCAGGAAAAGCTGAATTTAACTTAAATGGTTTAGATGCAGAAGAGTATCCTCATTTGCCACAGATCGAAGAAAACAACATGTTTAGATTACCGACAGACTTATTAAAAAACATGATTCGACAAACTGTCTTTGCAGTGTCCACCTCAGAAACACGACCTATCTTGACAGGTGTAAACTGGAAAGTCGACGGCAAAGAATTAACGTGTATTGCCACTGACAGTCATCGTCTAGCTTTGCGAAAAGCGACCATTGAAACTGGAAATGAAGCAACGTATAATGTGGTTATTCCAGGTAAAAGTTTAAGTGAATTCAGTAAGATCCTTGATGATTCTCATGAATTAGTAGACATCGTTATCACGGAAAATCAAGTATTATTCAAAACAAAACACTTACTATTTTTCTCAAGATTACTGGACGGAAATTATCCTGACACTTCAAGATTGATCCCAGCCGATAGTAAAACGGATGTTATATTGAACGTAAAAGAATTTTTACAATCGATTGACCGTGCTTCTTTATTAGCTCGTGAAGGAAGAAACAACGTAGTAAAACTATCTACGCTAGATGAAGGAATTGTTGAAATTTCTTCTAACTCTCCTGAAATCGGAAAAGTCATTGAAGAGGTACAAAGTCAGTCTATCTCAGGAGAAGAATTAAAAATTTCTTTTAGCGCAAAATATATGTTAGACGCATTAAAAGCGCTCGAAGGAACAGATATCAAAATTAACTTCACTGGTGCGATGCGTCCATTTGTCATTCGAACATTAGAGGATGATTCAATGCTGCAGCTGATTTTACCAGTGCGAACATATTAAATCTCAGAAAGCTACTAGCATGCCGTACTAGTAGCTTTCTTTTCTCAAGAAGAATTATTTAGTAAAATAGAGATACATCATTAGAAAGTGAGAGAGTCGCATGAAAACAGAGGTTAAAATTTCAACTGAATACATTACGCTTGGCCAGTTTTTAAAACTAGCAGACGTCATTCAAACAGGTGGAATGGTAAAATGGTTTTTAAGTGAGCACGAAGTATATGTGAACGGGGAGCTAGAAGAGCGCCGCGGACGTAAATTATATGCAAATGACGAAGTAGATATACCGGCTGCAGGATCATTTGTTGTTATTACTTAAAGTTGGTGAAACGTTTGTATATTAAAGAAATTACTTTAACAAATTACCGAAACTATACGAAGACAACGATTCCCTTTGAAAATAAAGTAAACGTCATTTTGGGTGAAAACGCACAGGGTAAAACAAATGTGATGGAATCGATCTTCGTATTATCTATGGCTAAATCTCATCGTACGTCCAACGATAAAGAATTAATTAAATGGGACTGTGAGTATGCAAAGCTATCGGGCATTGTAGAAAAGCATAGAGGGCCCGTTACACTGGATTTAGTCATCTCAACAAAAGGGAAAAAAGCAAAATATAATCACATTGAGCAGAAAAAACTCAGTCAATATATAGGGTCAATTAACACTGTCATGTTTGCTCCGGAGGATTTGAACCTAGTTAAAGGGAGTCCGCAAGTAAGGCGCAAATTTATCGATATGGAAATTGGTCAAGTTTCGCCTGTTTACATGCATGATCTAAGCAGGTATCAAAAGATTTTGCAGCAAAGAAATCAATATTTGAAGCAGCTGCAGACAAAAAAACAAACGGATCTTTCACTTTTAGACGTACTTACGTTACAGTTAAGTGAAATGGCAGCGAAAATCTTAAAAAAACGTTTTGAGTTTTTACAGTTACTCCAACAGTGGGCAGAGCCTATTCATAAAGGGATCAGTCGAGACTTAGAAACATTAAAAATTGAGTATAAGAATTCAATTGATGTATCAGAAGATGCAGATTTGTCGAAAATGTTAGAAGCATATCATCAAAAGTTTGATAAAATAAAAAGTAGAGAAATTGATAGAGGTGTCACCTTAGCAGGACCACACCGTGATGATCTTCTTTTCTACGTTAATGAAAAAGACGTTCAAACATTTGGTTCACAAGGGCAACAACGGACGACTGCTTTATCGTTAAAGCTTGCTGAAATTGAGTTAATTCATCAAGAAGTAGGTGAATATCCAATTTTGCTTTTAGATGACGTATTGTCTGAATTAGATGATTTTCGTCAATCACACTTGCTCAATACCATCCAAGGAAAAGTTCAGACGTTTGTAACGACAACGAGCATTGAAGGAATTCATCACGAGACCTTAGAAAAAGCCGCTACATATCATGTAGAAGCTGGCCAAATTCAAAAGGTCAAATAGCAATTGATCTGTCTAAAAACTTTTCACAAGGCAATCTAACTGAAATATGATATCATTATAGTTTTAAGTCTATATATTTCAACTCGTACCCTCGATTATGAAAATTTTGTGCATAAGTAAACAAATGGCAAATACATTAAAGGCTCCGTATTATTTCCACATAATATTCGAAAAACATAATACAAAATGATAAATACAGCAGTTTGCTGTTAAAAAAAAGTGTAGGTGATACATTTGACGATGGAACAAAAAGAAGTACAAGCATATGAAGCTGATCAGATACAAGTATTAGAAGGATTAGAAGCTGTTCGTAAACGTCCGGGGATGTATATTGGATCGACGAGCGCAAAGGGTTTACATCATCTTGTATGGGAAATTGTAGATAATAGTATTGATGAAGCGCTGGCCGGCTATTGCGATGAAATTAATGTTATTATCGAAAAGGATAATAGTATTACAGTCAAAGATAACGGTCGTGGAATTCCAGTTGGTATTCAAGAAAAAATGGGCAGACCTGCTGTTGAAGTTATCTTAACGGTTCTTCATGCCGGAGGTAAATTTGGCGGCGGCGGCTATAAAGTATCTGGTGGATTACACGGTGTAGGTGCCTCAGTTGTTAACGCACTTTCTACCTCTTTGGAAGTACACGTACATCGTGACGGTAAAGTTCATTATCAAAAATATGAACGAGGTGTACCGGCTGCTGACTTAAAAGTAGTTGGAGAAACAGATAAAACAGGTACTGTTATTCAATTCCATCCAG
Organism: Priestia sp. D51; assembly: GCF_053345675.1. Classification (NCBI taxonomy): domain Bacteria; kingdom Bacillati; phylum Bacillota; class Bacilli; order Caryophanales; family Bacillaceae; genus Priestia; species Priestia sp. D51. The sequence continues at coordinate 369,972 of NZ_JBLTIR010000005.1, forward strand.
ACGGTGAAATTTTTACAGAAACGCTTGAATACGATTTTGATACGTTAGCTAATCGTCTGCGTGAGTTAGCTTTCTTAAACCGCGGCATTAAAATTACGATTGAAGACAAACGTGAAGAAGATAAAAGACGTGAATACCATTACGAAGGCGGAATTAAGTCTTACGTTGAACACTTAAACCGTTCGAAAGAAGTGATTCACGAAGAGCCGATCTATATTGAAGGTAATCGAGACAACATTTCTGTAGAAATTGCTATTCAATATAACGATAGCTACACAAGTAATTTATATTCTTTCGCAAACAACATTCACACATATGAAGGTGGAACGCACGAAGCAGGATTTAAAACAGCGTTAACGCGTGTAATTAACGACTATGCACGTAAAAACAGCGTATTTAAAGATAGTGACGCCAATTTAACGGGTGAAGATGTTCGTGAAGGAATTACAGCTATTATCTCTATTAAGCACCCAGATCCGCAGTTTGAAGGACAAACAAAAACAAAGCTGGGAAATAGTGAAGCAAGAACAATTACTGACTCTGTGTTTGCAGAACACTTAGAAACTTACTTGCTAGAGAACCCTATTGTGGCGAAAAAGGTAATTGAAAAAGGTTTAATGGCTGCAAGAGCAAGAATGGCAGCTAAAAAAGCTCGTGAGCTTACAAGACGTAAAAGCGCGCTTGAAATTTCAAACTTACCGGGTAAATTAGCAGATTGTTCATCAAAAGATCCTTCTATTAGCGAACTCTATGTAGTAGAGGGTGACTCTGCCGGAGGTTCAGCTAAGCAGGGAAGAAGCCGCCATTTCCAAGCTATTTTGCCTTTGCGCGGTAAAATTATCAATGTAGAGAAAGCGCGTTTAGATAAAATTTTATCTAATAACGAAATTCGTACAATCATTACCGCTCTAGGAACGGGTATTGGTGACGATTTTGATATTTCGAAAGCCCGCTACCATAAAATTGTGATTATGACAGATGCAGACGTAGATGGTGCGCATATTCGTACGCTTCTTCTAACGTTCTTCTATCGCTATATGAGACAGATTATTGAGCACGGATATGTGTACATTGCCCAGCCGCCGCTTTACAAAGTTTCACAAGGTAAAAAAGTAGAGTACGCGTACAACGATCGTCAATTAGAAGAGGTATTAGCATCTTTCCCTGAAGGCGCAAAACCAAACCTTCAGCGTTACAAAGGTTTAGGAGAGATGAATCCTGAACAATTATGGGAAACAACAATGGATCCAGAATTCCGTACCCTTCTTCAGGTGAACTTGCAAGATGCAATTGAAGCTGATGAGACATTTGAAATTTTAATGGGCGACAAAGTAGAACCGCGCCGTAATTTCATTGAAGAAAATGCTCAGTACGTAAAAAATCTCGATATTTAAATGAACGGTAATACCCTTTATATTTTTTATAAAGGGTATATAAACGTCAGGATAGAGATAGGTTCTATCCTGCGTTTACATATATATGAATTACTATACTGAACTTCGCGAAGGAGGTTCTTATCGATGTCAGATAAACCAAACTCTCAAATAAGAGAAGTAAATATTAGTCAAGAAATGCGCGCATCCTTTTTAGATTATGCAATGAGCGTAATTGTATCGCGTGCTTTACCAGATGTAAGAGACGGACTTAAGCCCGTGCACCGTCGTATTTTATATGCAATGAATGATTTAGGTATGGGATCGGATAAGCCATATAAAAAATCAGCTCGTATCGTAGGAGAAGTAATTGGTAAGTATCACCCACACGGTGACTCAGCTGTATATGAAACAATGGTTCGTATGGCACAAGATTTTAGCTATCGTTATATGCTAATTGACGGTCATGGAAACTTTGGATCTGTTGATGGAGATGCAGCAGCAGCTATGCGTTATACAGAAGCAAGAATGTCAAAAGTTTCGATGGAACTGTTACGTGACATCAATAAAGATACAATTGATTATCAAGATAACTATGACGGTTCTGAACGTGAACCAATTGTATTACCTGCTAGATTTCCAAATTTACTTGTAAACGGTTCAGCCGGAATTGCGGTAGGTATGGCGACAAATATTCCTCCGCATCAGTTAGGGGAAGTCATTGACGGCGTTTTAGCTGTAAGTCAAGACCCTGATATCACAATTGCAGAGTTAATGGAGATTATTCCAGGACCGGATTTCCCAACTGCAGGACAAATTCTTGGCCGCAGCGGGATTCGTAAAGCTTATGAAACTGGGAAAGGTTCTATTATTGTTCGCGCAAAAGTAGAAATTGAAGAACAAAACAATGGTAAACAAACTATTATTGTTCATGAACTTCCATACCAAGTAAATAAAGCAAAGCTAATTGAAAAAATTGCCGAGCTAGCTCGTGATAAGAAGATTGATGGAATTACGGACTTACGAGATGAGTCTGACCGTTCGGGTATGCGTATTGTTATTGAAGTAAGACGTGATGCAAATGCAAATGTTTTATTAAATAACTTATATAAGCAGACATCTCTTCAAACAAGTTTTGGTATTAATACTCTTGCATTAGTAGATGGACAGCCAAAAGTATTGAACTTAAAGCAATGTCTACAGTACTATTTAGACCATCAGGTAGTGGTGATTCGTCGTCGTACTGAATTTGAACTTCGAAAAGCCGAAGCACGTGCGCATATTTTAGAAGGTTTAAAGATTGCTCTTGATAATTTAGATGCTGTTATTGCTTTAATTAGAGGTTCTCAAACAACAGATATTGCACGTGAAGGATTAATGACGCAGTTTTCGTTATCTGAAAAACAAGCGCAAGCTATTTTGGATATGCGCCTGCAGCGTTTAACAGGATTAGAGCGAGAGAAGATTGAAGCGGAATATCAATCTTTATTAGCGCTAATTGCTGAATTAAAAGCTATTTTAGCAGATGAAGAAAAAGTATTAGAAATTATTAGAGAAGAACTAATAGAAGTAAAAGAAAGATTCAATGACGGCCGTCGAACAGAAATCGTAAGCGGAGGAGCTGAAATTATCGAAGACGAGGATCTGATTCCTCGCCAAGATATTGTTATTAGCTTAACGCACAACGGCTATATTAAACGTTTGCCTGTTTCTACGTATAAGAGTCAGCGAAGAGGCGGAAGAGGTATTCAAGGAATGAATACAAACGAAGATGATTTCGTTGAACATCTTCTAACAACGTCTACTCATGATACGATTCTCTTCTTTACAAATAAGGGAAAAGTTTACCGTACGAAAGGATACGAAATTCCAGAGTATGGAAGAACAGCTAAAGGGATACCTATTATTAACTTATTAGAAGTAGACAAAGGTGAATGGGTAAATGCCATCATTCGCGTCGATGAATTTGTAGACGATTGGTATCTATTCTTTACTACAAAACAAGGAATTTCTAAGCGTACACCTTTATCTTCTTTTGAGAACATTCGAAATAGCGGACTTATCGCCTTGAATTTAAGAGAAGAAGATGAATTGATTTCTGTTAAATTGACAGATGGTAAGCGCGATATGGTTATTGGAACGAAGAAGGGTATGTTAATTCGTTTTAATGAAAATGATGTTCGTTCAATGGGACGTACAGCTACTGGAGTTAAAGGGATTACTCTCGATTCAGAAGATGAAGTAATCGGTATGGAGATTCTCGAAGAACAATCAGATATCTTGATCATTACGAAAAATGGTTACGGAAAACGTACGCCGATTGAGGAATATCGTGTACAAACAAGAGGCGGTAAAGGTTTAAGAACATGTAATATCACTGATAAAAATGGTGATGTTGTCGCACTGAAATGCGTATCTCAAGAAGAAGATATTATGCTTATCACAGTAAGCGGCGTTCTTATCCGTGTTTCTGTTTCAGATATTTCACAAATGGGCCGTAACACACAAGGTGTCAAAGTCATCCGTTTAGGAGACGAAGAGTTTGTTTCAACGGTTGCAAAAGTACAAACTTCAGAAGATGAAGACGAAGTATTAGATGAATTAGATGAACATGAAGAGACAGATATAATAATTGAAGCTGAAGAAACGGAAGAATAAAAAAAGCCCCTGAAAAAGCAGGGGCTTTTTTTTATGTAAAAAAACTTGCCATAGGCTTTTTATTTTGGTAATATATAAAAAGTCAGCAAAACACATATAAGTTTTTTAGTAGTTTTAAAAAAAGTTATATAAAAGTGTTGACAATGATTCTTATAAAGTGTTATTATATAGGAGTCGCTTTAAGACAAGAGTTCTTTGAAAACTGAACGAAATAGTAAACGTCAACGTTAA
>NZ_JBLTIR010000006.1:0-270991 GCF_053345675.1 Priestia sp. D51
AGTTATTATTAAGCTAATTAAATATCAATTTTATATTGTTTAAAAGAGTAAATAGATAAACTTACTTATAAAAATTATAGTTTTACTATTTACTCTAGATGACGACAAATATGATCTTTTTCTACAATGTGAGTAAATAGTATAATTATTTTTAATAAAATACGTTAACCATTACTCTTGTAAAAAACATTAAATTATATTTACATAAAACATTATTGTATCTTTTCATTTTTAATTATATGTTGTAAAACTTTATCTCTTATATGTATAAATAGAAAAACTGCGTATTTGTCGTCAATAAGAGTAAATGATAAAACTATGGTTTTTATAACAAACTTTTAATGTTTACTCATTTAGTTAAGTAAAAAAAGAACGCTTATCGAAAGATAAACGCTACCATAAATTGTTCTATGAAATTGTAACTATGAGTAATGAACATCATCCACCATATAGTTCTACCAACTAAAGGTATCTTTGACCAGTTTTCTTTAATACGCACTTCCTTTATGTAAAGTAGAAAAACTACTCCGAGCATACTAATAGCACCGAAGCTTATTAGTACATCATCCCAATAGTGAGGGTTGTACTTGGTTAAGCACAAGAATACCAGAGTTGACACTATTGTAATCAATAATAAAATACCAAAAACCATTAACGCTTTACTCGACTTTTCTTTACTCATAATATCCTCCTATAGAAAAAAGGTAAGGGTATTAAGCTAATAATCTTGCTTTAGCTTTCGTAAATTCTTCTTCGTCTAACAACCCGTCTTCATACATGTCGGTTAGTTTACGAAGTTCGTCTGCCATGGAGTACGGGGATTCGGAAGGTGAATCATTAAAATCAGGATAATACCCTTTTAACCCAATTAATTTTTCTAATAGAGCCATTGTTCGCACGTTGGCCATTTCATAGGCTTCGCCACCTGTGAAAAACCCTCGGCGTGCGTACGTTGTAAGGTATATAACGTCAATATCTTCCGTATAAACTTTCAAGGTAACCGTGTTGTCTGACATATGTATCCTTGGTACAAATTGTGCATCTAAAATGTTATAGCCATCGGTAATGCTAAAACGTTGTTCATACACAAACGCAACTTTCCCTTTGTTTCGGTCTAAAATAAGGGCAGTACCGTCGTTTTCTACTCGATCGTCGTGACGATACACTTCAAAATCATCTTCATGACAGTTATACGATTTAGTCATTTCCGCTTTGCATTTGTTGATGGAAGACGTTAAACGGGCATTGGAAAGGTTCCATTTGGTTTTGCGTCTCGCTTTGTTTAAGATATTAAGAACAATAAGACTGATGACAATGATTAAAAATATTTTCATGTGTGTGTTCCCTTCTAAGTTGTTAATAGTTTTAAAGTCTTAGTTATTTTAGCATAAAGTAGTTAAATAAGTAATATATGCTAATAAAATTCAACAGGACTATTAAAATAACCTCTTAGGAGAAAATTTTAAGTTGATTTTAATAAACTATCTCTGTACAAACGAAGAGAGCAGCCATCATATACTGGTTGCTCTCTTCTAGCAAAACCGATTCAAAAAAATTAATGTTTTACAACAGTTACATACGTAAGTTTACTTACATTATTTGAAGCATCCTTAGCAGTTACGTTAAGTGTAGTACCCTTTTTCTGTACTGGGATACTAACAGAGAATATTCCCTTCGAATTTGCTTTTGCATACCCAATTCGATTTTTCCCTACATTAACTGTAACAGTGGAATTAGCCTCAGCTTTACCAGTTACGACCTTATCATTATCGTCTACTTTATTAACTGTTGGCTTGTTAGGCGGCGTAACATCTGCTTTCACAACAGTTACATACGTAAGTTTACTCACATTCCCTGAAGCATCCTTAGCAGTTACATTAAGGCTAGTTCCTGCTTTTTGAACAGGGATGTTAACCGAGAATGAACCATTTGAACTCGCCTTTGCATATCCAATTCGACTTTTCCCTACATTAACAGTGACTGTTGAACCTGCTTCTGCCTTACCTGTTACAACTTTATCGTTATTGTCTACCTTGTTAACAGTAGGTTTATTTGGTGCAACTGTATCTTTAGCCTCAGCTTGAAATAAGGTTGAGATTCCATACACGTCATCAGTTTCACTACTATTTAAATCTAGAACAGGTATGTAATATGTGCCTGCTTTATTAACTTTGTATTCTTGGACTTCTACCCCATCATCATATTCAGAATCTAAGTATTCTAAATATCCATGATCTTGGTAATCATATTCGGTTGCCACAAATAATAAATCTATATCGGAAGGAGTATCCGTTACCCCTCCTACTAATAAAGTACCTTTTCCAGATACATATACCTTATAAAAATCTATATCGAAAGTATCGTCAAACTGTCCAAATGTCATTCTATCATTTAGTAAAGTGTCTGCTATTTTGAAATCATCATTGGGCTCACTCTCATACATTGGCGAACCGCTACTACCACTAATACTGGCAGCATTTGATTTTTTTGCTGAAAAAGACTTCGGAGTTTTTAATGAGTTCAGAGTTTTCTCTTTAAAATCATTAAGTACACTAGGACTAATTACGTTATGATTGAGTGGTTTATTAGTCTCTAATTGACCTTCAATTGCCTTCTTTGAAGCCTCGTAAGTATTGCTGTCCGCTTGAGCTGTACCTACTGATAATGAGGAAGCTAATAGTCCTACAGATAATAATGAGATAATACCCTTTTTCTTCATCGAATCTCTCCCCTTGGTTATATATGACCACCCACTCGCTATGACTATGATACTATTAATTTTCCAACATAACCATCTATTCTCATATTCAAATTTCGACAAAAAAGACAGCCACTATAGTAGCAGCTGCCAATGTATCATCGTCTAGTTTTATTATTCTTCGGTGGTTCAACTTCAATCATTTGCATTTAAAATATTTGATTTTCTGTAATGCCCAATTCACGCATTTCATCCTGGAGAGTAAGTACGCCATTCTTCTATTTTAATTCTTTTCTTTCTTCCTTCTCTTAGTGTAAATTCCCTAAACCAAACCACGTTAATTACTAACCCATTTTGTTTAGTTTCTTCTATACAAATACGAAAAGAGCAACCATCATATACTGGCTGCTCTCTCCTAGCAAAAACGAACTTATATAGATATGTATGTCTGTACTTATATTAAAGCATACAAACATAAGATAAAAAAGGTAAGCAACATATAAAATTCCAAATAATAATATTTACTCATCATTTCATATAGTTGTAAACTAAAATGTAGCAACGGTCTCTTGTAAGTTCCCATAATGTACGTACTTGTTCAGCTTGTGATAAGGTACCGCCACCTTCTTCATCAAAAGTTTCTTGGGCAGCTGCATCTCTAGATTCGATCCATTGGCGTTGATCAGATTGAAGCGTACTCATTTCTGAAGCAGATAATTGTGTCTTTAAAACACCGTAAATCTCGTTTAATAAACCATCCCACAATTGATAATTCTGGCTATATTGTTGCTTTCTTTCCATATCATTTTCAGAAGTAGCACTTGCTTCTAGCATATCTTTAGTATGGTCCAGTTTATATAGATACTCTTCTTTTTTGCTAGCAGGTGCTGGGCTGTTTGTAACTGTTTGATTATCTGTAGACTGATTTTGATTATTCGTTGCTTTACTTTCTGAAACAGTTGTTATTGGGCCATTTTTAGCGATATCTGTTAAAAATAAATGGTCATCATGATAAATTGCAGAATACATCCAATTATATTTTTTAGTGGCTTGGGAACCATCAGGCTTAATGATTGTAACAGTCTCGCGGGTTGCTATCTTATAAAGACTTCCTTTTGAAGATTCCCCAGTTTTATTAAAACTAACTAAAGAATAATCTTCCCATCTTTCCTTAATACCTTGTTTATATAGTTTACTAACTAATGACTTTTGTTGATTATAGAGGGATCCTTCAATAAAGTCACTAACATAATAGTCGAATCTTCCTGTATTAATAGCGTCTGTTAATCCACCTATATAATCACTCATAAGAAGACCTGCTGTATCAATTGATGGACTACCTGTATTATTAGACGTTGAATTGCTACTCACCGTCGTATCTTTATTACTAGACACAGGTTGGGAATCATTTTTATGAGTATCAGTTGCATTGCCACTACCTTTTACGGTGTTGTCATTGTCCACAGTGGTGCTTTTACTTCCTTCACTTTTATTTTCAGACGTGTTATCGCTGGTAGTACTACCGCTACCTTCCGTAGTCTTAACAGCATTGTTATTACCAGCTTCCTGATTACTACCTTTCTCAGTTTCTACCGTTTTTGAATCTGCCTTTTCCTCTGATTGGCAACCACTAATTAAAAATGTAGTTGCTGCTACTAATGAAATAATACCTTTTTTGTACATTATTGTTCCTCCTCTTAAGATGTTTATTGTATGTATGTTTAACAATATAGTTAAATATGAATATAGAATTATGCTACTTCGGCTACTTTAGCATCTACTAAGTCCATTAACTCTAATAATTCTCTTTTATGAGCACAATGAACATTTACTACTTTTCTTCTTCCTGATGAAAAAGTCACAATAAGCCTAAAATTACTTCTTTTATGTATAAGATAACTTAATAAAATTGCTGTTCCGTAGTATTTTGCATAGGTAAATACATCCCCCATAAGTAAGGATGCAATAAATCCTAAAACGCCTACTATCCCTATGTTTATTGCATATCCTGGCGTGTCCTTAGCCATATTTGTATTTACTACCTCTTTTAGGAAAATAGAATAATCTTCTTTCCAACCTCCATTTTTCTTGTCACGTATAACGAGACGTTTATTAGTTAAGATAATAGTAAGTTTCCTTTTCCACTTATACTCCTTAACAATTTGTTCACCTTGAGCTAATATCATGCTGTATCTCCTTTTAATCCTACACTTTTTCTATACTAAGACAGATATACACTTCTATCTTAATATCTATTTACGTAATAGACTTGTTTATTAGTTTGAAAGTATTAGTTATTTTAGAATAATGTTCATAAAAAATAATACTTGTTAATGAAAAGGAGTGAAGGTAACCCCCACACTCCTTATGCTTGTTTATTATTCTTGGTTACTACAGAATAAACTTTCCGTATCGGCTTCATCTCCGTTGTATACGTTAAAACAATGGTCTAAAGTTTCACTTGAGCCATCACCACTTGAAGCTAATTCCGCCTCAATCTTTTGTTGAGCCTCTGGTGATATCCAACCTTGCATATCTGATACTGCCTCATATGCAGCATAAATTTTTTCTTGTTTAGCTTGTGCGTCTGCATCAGCTTGGGCATCAGCTTGAGCTTGCGCCGCTGCTTCCGCATCTGCTTTTGCCTGTGCATCAGCTTCTTCCTGAGCTTTTTGTGCTTCCTCTTCGGCTTTTTTATCTGCATCTTCTTGAGCTTTTTGTTCAGCTGCAGCTTGCTCTTGTTTCTCTTTATCGGCTTTAGCTTGTGCTTCCGCCTCTACTTGAGCTTGTTTGTCTGCTTCAGCTTGAGCATCAGCTTCTGCCTTAGCATCAGCTTCTTCTTGAGCTTTTTGTTCAGCTTCTAGTTGAGCATAGTAATCGTCTAACTCTTTTTGCATTTGCTTTTGCTCAAGATCTGATAATTGCGCTTGTTGATCTTTGATTTGACTTTGTAATATGGCAATTTGATCTGCTGAAGCATTGTCAATTAAATTAACATTTTGAATGTAGTTACCTGTATTATCAAAAGTCACTTCCATTATTGAAAAGACATTTTGTTCTTGGTTAATTCCGTAATAGATATATTCGTTATTACCTACTTGGATATATTGATAGCCAACCATTAAACTCATAAGGTAATCCATATCAGCATTATTGGAGTTAACAGCTTTTTGTAAATCTGTTGCCTTCGTCTGTAGAGTGTGAGGTGTAGCTTCTTTTACAGTACTCGTGTCTTTAGTAGTGTCCTTGTTAGTATCATTTGTATGTACTGCTGTTCGCGGTGTAGTGACTTCTTTTTGTGGTTCAGATTCACTACTTTCATGACCACAACCAGCTAACGCCAGCGCTAATAATGGAGCTCCCAAAACAACTTTTAACATTTTCATAGATAATTATCCCTCGTACTTTTCTTTTTTTTACTTTATTGTAATTCTTGAGAACTACAAAAAGCCTTTCCTATTATACCAAAATTAAGTAGTAGTGCTTATATTTTCTTGTAAAAAATTAAAAAAATTATACTAGAAACATCTTAAGTCACAATAAAACCTCCTTAAAATCATTAAAAAAGCCCCTAGATAAACTAAGGGCTTCATAGATTCACATTAAAATGAGCGTCCAGGACCAATTGATATATTTCGTTTTGGACTAGGTAAATACTTCTCATAATAACCAAACGTATAAACTTTTAGCTAAGCATAATTTCTTTTATTTATCTCTTCTTCTTTATTAATCTTAGTCATTGCTGCGTAATCGAAAATTATATTAACATTGGCTATACTTTTCAAATTCTGTGATTGAGAGATGACATAGAAGACGAAGAGAAACAAATACTTGAAAATTAAAATATAATTAAATGTACATACTTTACACTTATTTTGAGCAGACTACTTAAGATGGATAAAATCATCACAAATAATCTTTAATTAAGTCACGAAAAAACCTGTTGGCTTGTCAGGCACGAACAGGTTTTTTCGTTTTATCTTCGCATATTTTTATAAACGTTTAGTTAACATAAAACCAATTATAAGAAGTAACAAAACTTTAACCCCTGTTTTTAAAGATTTTTTCTATTTGTAACTCAAATGTTGTAAGAGAAAAGTTCCTAAAAGGATAATGAACCTTGCATCAGTTTATTCTTTAGGATACAATTTAATACTGAGATATTTTCTCACCATCTTTATTCTGATTTGAAAAACTACTGCACTCTTTCTTGTGCAGTAGTTTTTCTAGTTAGATAAGTATATAGTCCAACTATAGTACACATGACTGATTGAAAAATAAATAAGGAAACCTAAAAATATATTTATGCAAATCTCAATAACGCTTCTTATAATTTTACATGGAGTAAAATATATGTTGACTTTTAATTCTAAACTAACTAAGATGATATACATTACATATGATTTAATTTAATAAACAAAAGCGAAGATAGGACCGTAAGTAACTTTAACCTCCCTGTTATAGAGAGCTGACAATAGGTGGAAGTCAGTACAAAGATTAGAGATGAAATTCACTCCTAGAGCTTCCTCTTCTAAAGTTGTTTTAGAGAGGACGGATAAAACCGTTATGCTAATTGAGAGGTAAGATGTTTTTTACAATATAGGGTGGTACCGCGAAATTTTCGTCCCTGCTGAATGATTCAGCAGGGGCTTTTTTATGTTAAAAGGAGGGCATCATGAAAGAAAATACTGCATCAAAGAATACGTTAAAAAAGCAACTATTACCGCGACACATTCGAATGATTGCTATTGGAGGAATGATTGGAACAGGAATTTTCAAAGGAAGTGCTGATACGATTGGATTAGCAGGACCTTCCGTTATCTTTTCATACTTATTTGCTGGTCTATTGCTTCTCATTGTAATGGGAGCTTTGGCTGAAATGGCCATTGTATACCCATCTCACAATATGAAGGATCTAATTCAAAAAGCTTTTGGGAGGCGTTTTTCTTTTGTAACTGGAGCTACTTATTGCTTTATGTGGCTTACCGTGTGTGTTATTGAAGTCATCGCTGCAGGTAGTTTTCTGCAGTATTGGTTTTCTTCTATTCCTTTATGGATTCTTTGTCTTATTTGTTCCATCGTACTTATCTTAATCAATGCTACAAGTGTAAAGTCTTTTGGAGAAATTGAGTTTTGGTTTGCAGGCATTAAAATCTTTGTTATTATTGCTTTCATTCTATTAGGTGTAAGTATTTTATTTGGAATCATTCCAAGTAATAGCCCATCTTCTGAGTACCTTCATAATTATAGCAACTTTGTCCCAAATGGTTGGAAAGCCGTTTTTTCTACCTTGCTTGTAGTCATCTTCTCATATGGAGGCTCAGAACTAATTGGCTTAACTATTACAGAAACGAAAGATGCTGAAAAGGTCTTACCAGGCGTAGTTAAAGGTGTTATGTGGAGAGTAGTTCTATTTTACACCTTACCTATCTTTATTATCTGTGGCTTAATACCTTGGGATAAAATTGATGCAAATGCTAGCCCTTTTGTCCAAGTATTCGAAATAGCCGGGCTTCAAGGGGCTTCTCATGTTATGAACTTTATTTTATTAACAGCTGTCCTTTCAGCAGCCAACTCAGGTATTTATGGCTGTACAAGGATGCTTCATTCTTTATCTCAGTCGGGGGATGCACCTAAAAGCTTATCCTATGTAAATAAACAAGGCGTACCTATTTACAGTTTAGCTTTCAGCGTCTTATTCTTATTAATGGGAACATACATTGTGTACTTATATCCTGAAAAAGCTTTTTCTTATTTATTAGCTATTCCTGGTTTTACAGTTTCTCTTATATGGATTAGTATTTGCTTAGCTCAGCTAAAGCTACGTCCTCAATATAAACAAAAACCATATTTTAAGCTTTGGGGATTCCCTTATTTAACACTTTTTGCTGCATGTGCATTAGTTATTAGCTTTATAGTCTTTCTAATAGATAGTGCGAATAGATTAAGCTCTACAGTTTGCGTGGCTTTCGTTCTTGTAATGATAATCCTTTCATTATTCAAAAGGGATAACAGATTCACTTCTCGTAAAGCACCAAATGATACAAATTAGATTTTAAATTCTCTAAGAACTTAAATCAAAAAAGCTACTTTAATAAAGTAGCTTTTTTTGATTTATAGTTTCTCTATAATGAGTTTACTACTGAAAGTACTCTCAGTAATTTAACTCACAATTTGTTTTTGAGTTTTTTCTTCCTCATTCCAAGCCTCTAATGTTTCACGACCTGGTAAGTGTGAGATACTGTCTGCATGAAATACCGGATCTTTCCCTTGTTTCTTTTGAGCTATATAATCTTTTAATACGGCTTTAGCTACTTTAGATAAGCGAGTAATGGCATATAAATTAATTAGAACCATTAGTCCCATAAAGATATCTGCAAGAGACCAAACTAACTCAGCGCTATATAATGCCCCAAATAGGACCATTAAAATGACTCCAAAACGATAAAATAAGATTGTTTTCTTGCTATGTTTCATAAAGCTAATGTTTGACTCACCGTAGTAATAGTTCCCCATAATTGTACTCAACGCAAATAAGAAAACAGATATAGATACGAACGTTGCGGCAAATCCACCAAGTCCTACACGTAAAGATTCTTGTGTTAATGGAATACCTGTTAACTCAGAAGTTTTATAGACACCAGAAACTAACACAATCATCACTGTAGATGAACAAATAACAAATGTATCGATGATAACGCCTAAAGCTTGAATAAAGCCCTGTTTTGCTGGGTGAGTAACATCAGCTGCAGCTGCAGCATTCGGTGCAGAACCCATTCCTGCTTCATTAGAAAATAATCCTCGACGGATACCCTGAAGTACAGCTGCACCCATTACCCCACTAAATAATTGTTTAAATGAGAATAGACCTTCCGAAAAGATAGCACTAAACACACTAGGAAGTACGTGATAGTTTGCAATCATAATCCATAACGATAACAGAATATAAGCGCCTGCTTTAATTGGTACTAAAATTGTAGAAAATTTAGCTACGGAATGAACGCCACCAAATATAATAAGAGCTGTAATAACCGTAAGAATGATCCCCGTCATTGTCGTATTTATTCCGAACTCATTGTTAATTGATGCAGCAATCGTATTCGCTTGAACAGCATTAAAGATAAGACCAAAAGACAACGTAATTAAAATACTGAAAGCAATACCTAATTTTCTTTTTCCTAGACCTTTTTCCATATAATAAGCAGGTCCGCCTCGCCAAGCATCTCCGTCTTTCACTTTATAAACTTGGGCTAACGTACTTTCTACAAAAGCTGAAGCTGAGCCAATTAAAGCGATAACCCACATCCAAAATACTGCACCGGGACCTCCTAATGCAACTGCTGTTGCTACTCCAGCTATATTACCTGTACCAATACGAGCAGCCATACCAATCATGAATGCTTGCAAAGAAGACACACTCTTCTTATCTTTATCTTTATTTTTGCGTCCGTCTCCTAATAAACGTACCATTTCAGGTAAGAACTTTATTTGTAAAAAGCCAAATCTAATTGTTAAGAAAAGCCCAATTGCGACCAAAAAGATAACAATCAGTTTGGACCATAAATAATCATTAAGCATTGCAATAAATTCTGTCATATTTTTCTCCTCGTTGTAAAAATTTTTAGACTATAAAGATTATAATGTTAAGCATATTATTTTGTAAACTAGATAAAATGTGGAATTCACAAATATTTTTTATAAGTAACTAACCTATATTTAAATGGTTACACAGTTGCTATTTGAGAAAATTCATCAGAAGCGCAGGTTATTATAATGGTACTTTAAGAATAAAAAAGAGCCTCCTCAAAGAATGAGAAGGCTCTTTTCGTAGTTAGAATCACCCACTATAATTTCCGTTACAGTAAGGTAAAGATAGTATAAATAAAATTCAATAGAATGTAAATAGAAAAAAACAACTGCCCATAAATAAAGAAACATGTTCCACCATGACCCCTTTGAACAGTTGCTAAAATTAATTTTCAGAATAATTAAATTATACCCCGTATGATCTGTTATGTATATTTCATTTTTAAAAAGGAAATAGCATGATTTTCTTTTTAATCCATGTTATGGTTTTAGTAGAAACCCACTTTTTAATAATCTCTCTTGCAACAATCTAATGTGTGATTTAGATACTTCTTAAATTTAAAACGAAAAAGACTTTCTCAAATAAGAAAGTCTTCTCCTAGTCTGAATGAATGTACTTGGTTAAGGTTAACATTCTCCCTTATTATACGTATTCTTCAGGTGTCTGTCACCTAGAAAACACACCATCTATTTGAGTTATTGTACTAAGAATAATTAGAAATAAGAGAGATAAAACATAATTAAAGTCTTCATTACAAAAAGGTGATTTGGAGGATTATAATGGCCATTTTAAGAGGAACAAAAGATAATTTTTTCTCCCTAATTAAGGATGGTATAACCTTAGCTTATTTTTCTAATCCGGAGACAGAAGAGTGCCAAGCAACTCGAGCAAACTTAGAATCTATAGAGAAGAATATAAAAAAAGACATTAAGTTCGTAGAAATTAATGTGAATGAAGAAAAAAAAGTAGTCGACAAATTCCCAGTCGACATATTTCCGACCATTATTTTGTTTAAAAATGGGAAAATACTGAAAAGTAAAATCGGAGGACAGCCCAGATCACAACTAACACAGTTCATAAGTCCTTTTAACTAAATATTGCACTTTTAACATGTATGTATATCAACCTAATTAAGTGATTTTTCTATAAAAGTTTGTTAACATATATTTTGAAGAAACTTATTTTCGATGAGATAATTTCTTCGAATCACATAACATGTATTTATCCAAGGTCTAAGGGTATTAACGCAATGTCTTTTGGATAAACTACCTACGATGCCGAGAGGCATTAACTTTCCTATTCTATTTTAAATGGAAGAAGCTACTGTTGATGGAGTCAGTCAGTAGCTTTTTCACCTAAAATAAGCTTCCTACAATTGAACCTCTTTCTAAAAATATGTTACAATTTAATAGACAAAAGACAACCTTTAAAAGGCCATCTAATTTGCAACCATTAGATGGCCTTTTTCGTATATTCAATTATAAGTTTTTTGTTATTCTTGGACTGTAAGTTAGTTAACATAAAACAGCTTTCCGAAAGACACGAAAAAACGGGTCCTTGGTACAAAAGGGCTCATTGGCTTCCCATATTTATCGTTTATACAATTTTTATTCATATATAGAAGCGCATAAAAAATAGTCTGTATATTGAAAAATATGTTATAATATCTTTATCGTTCATACTCAGATATGTATGAATGAACCCTTACATGTAGCAACCTCGCACTCACTGCAGAGGTTGCTTCTTTATTTTGTTAATGATAATAACCATTTTAATATGTTGAAATGTATTTAAAGATACTGTCCTTAGAAGTAAGCTCTTTAGAATCTCGGCAGTTGTAGAAAAAGTTATTCTGTTTCACCAACAACCGTAAATCTTTCATTCACATGTTGTGGCTTTTCGATTTCATCTATTACGGCAATAGCATAGTCAGCATAACTGATATAACTTTGGCCTTTATTATTTAGTATGACATGATCTTTTCCTGCTTTATAAGAACCCGTTCTCTTTCCTTCTGGATCAAAAAAACCTGCAGGACTAATATATGTCCATGCAATAGATTCTGAATTTTGTAGCTCCTCAAGTTGTTTTCCTGCATTGTATGCCGTTGGGAGAACAAACTCTGGAAAATCAGGCGTGTCCATCAGTCTCTGTGTCTTCTCTTCGTCTACAAATAGACTTCCAGCACCACCCACGACAATTAATTTTGTGTCTAAATTACCTTTAAGAGCTTCAACTAAAACCCTTCCGGCTTCTATATATAACTGTTCTTCTCCTTGTGGTGCTCGATATGTGCTAACTACAACATCAAATGCTTTTAGTTCTGAGGCTGTAAGAGTAAAAACATCGTTTTCAAGAATAGTCACATTTGGTTCTGTAACTTTTGAAGCATTTCGAACAATTGCGGTTACGTCAAATCCTCTATCCATAGCTTCTTTCATAATAAGCTTTCCAACTTTACCAGTCGCACCAATAATCGCGATTTTCATTATAAATCCCCCTTGGTTTTATTGTTTATTAACGTATATTCATATATTATGGCATTAGAAAAAAAAACAAAAGTAGTCATATTTTTATGACGTAGTCACAAAAACATGACCATTAAGAAAAGAGAGGGCTTGAATATGGCACGAACTCGATTTGAGGGTGAAACACCCCCAGAACAGAGAGAAGTTTGTCCGGTCACGGCAACGCAAAATATCATCGCGGGGAAATGGAAAATTATCATTCTTTGGCATTTAAGTAACCAGACCCTACGATTTGGGGAACTTCAACGACTGGTTCCTGGTATTTCAAAAGGAATTTTAACTAGCCAGTTAAGAGAACTAGAAAGAGACCAAATGGTTATAAGAAAAGTATACCCACAAGTACCTCCAAAAGTAGAATACTCCTTAACAGAAGCAGGAAAGGGGTTTACACCTATCCTAGAAAGTATGGGAAAATGGAGTAAAAAATATGCAATGATGAAATAAAAATGAGGAAGAAGTTTTGAAAGAGAATGTCTATGGAATTACAAAAAATTGATATTTTATATAAAACTAAATTGGTTATAGTGACTGATCAAGTAAAAGGTTCCTAATTAGCTTTCGATGTATTCTTTTTCTATGTATTATCTCATTTCCCCTTACTTTCTTGTGTAGCTTGTAATAATTAATGAATAAATTTAGAAGTTATGATAAAGAATTAATTGATAAAGTGTAATCTACACAATGTTATTAATTTCTACTCAATAAGTATAAAGAAGCGTAAAACTTAGTTAAAAAATAATTAATAAAAAAGCATCATTCCTTGTTTTCATGACGGGATGATGCTTTTTTCATTAAAAATGTGTCAGTAGTACTACAAGATGTTTCATTTCCTGTATATATGGGTATCAGAGGTTTTAGGACATTTCTCTCATAGTATGCTTTCGATTAATGACAAAACATCGTATACGCAACATGATTTGTTCATTTTCTGCTTTGAAAGGACGATTTTATTATTTATTGTCTTTCTTTTTATTTTATATAAAAACAATGAAGTACTCTCCAGAGTACTATTATCCTTAGTCAAGGGAGTTGAGATATTGTGAAAAAAACAGAGCACATCAAGAGATATGAGCAAGGTATTACTAGTAAGTTTGCTGTGTACACCTTTCCATATGTTTATGAATTTTCTATTTATGCTATTGACATCTTTTATTCTGATACAGAAGAATACCTCTTTGGTTGTGCTCAGAATACTACATTTGAAAGATTCTTTACTCGTAAAATCTACCAAGATGAGCTTGGTTATTATTTCAAGTATGTTCAAGAAAAGATCTATCTCAACAGGTTTAAGCCAATAAAGAACAATATGTTACAGTTAGCTCAATGAACTAGCTTTTTTTATGTCCTCTAAGACAAACGACTTATCCTATTCACATAGGGTAGTTTTTTCATTTGTTAGTAGTATATTTTTTATATGATTGGACCAAAATGCAATTAAAATACCTTCCGAAGTTGGTATTCGTAACACGATTTTCTAATTCTCTGTTAGGTTGTATATTATATCCATTTATTGTTAAAAATAAATTATCGGAAATAAAGATGTTATAGGGAATTTATGATACAATTTAGGTGTACTATACAACTAAATAAAGAATATAAGTAACTTAACATTTCATTGATCTTAATACACTTTTCAACATGTTTAGTCCTCTAATCCTCATCTATTAGAGGACTTTTACTTTTTTATATACTAGGAGGGGAATTTTTGCCCTATATACCACAAGAAAAATTACATGCTATTAGAGAAAATATTTTACAACGAAAAGAAGAGCTAGCTGAAAATAAAAGAGAAGATCTTGCGGAATCTCATCATATCTATACAGAGTTGACTACTTTTCGATTGGACCTTCTTACAACTTATGCTGATTCTCTTTTAATGGAAAAAGAGGCAGCAAATGAAGTCATGGCACAGTGGGGAAACAATATGGCTAATTTATTAGTCAATCATGGACTACCATTAAACCTAGCTTTAGAGGAGATTAGCTATTATCGAGATGTAATCGGAGAAATAATCAAAGAAGAAGCAAAGGATAATGATTTTTCCCTCGATGCTTTTTATCAAATCATTTCTCATTTTAATAGTATTGTAGATAATGCCATTCAGTTCGTAAGTAAGTCGTATGTAAAAGACTACACTGACAAAATAAATTATGCTCAATATGCCATTGATGAATTATCTGTACCTGTTGTTCGTATGACAGAAGAAATAGGCATCCTTCCTTTAGTAGGTGATTTAGATACCAAACGGGCACAATATTTGATGGAGAGTGCCTTAGAGAAAGGAAGCCAATATAAATTAAAATGGCTTATTATTGACTTATCAGCTGTGCCCATTATTGATACGATGGTAGCAGATCAACTGTTTAAAGTAATAGCTGGACTACAGTTATTAGGAATCGAAGTCGTTATCAGTGGGATACGTCCAGAAATTGCTCAGACCATGGTGAGCTTAGGAATAAAAGTTGAGGGAGTTAGAAGTTTCTCTAGTTTACATCAAGCTGTTCAGTATACAAATTCACTTACAGAATCTTTAATGTGAATATTTTTATGGATTATGAGCAAACTACACGAGACGCTGTGAAGCTTCTGTTTGGAAATCCTCATTACTTGTTGAGTTAACAACATGCTTCGTTAAAAAGCTACTGAACCCTGTTCAGTAGCTTTTACTTTTTAAGAAATTTATTTTATATGTGCTTTTTACTTTACATAAAACCCCTTTATAAGAACCAATCCCCCTTTATCCTATTTAGATAAAGGGGGATTTATTTATCTATAATTACTTTCTACAAGTACCCCCAAATTATCTAAATCTTGACTGATATTTAAGATAATTAGGTAGTTCCATTCTCCCTTACGTTTCCCTAGATTTACTACTTGATGAACTTCTACTTGATCATTCTCATATTCTCTAGCTGCTTCACACATTTCCCTCAAAGTACTACCAAACTCTGTGTTATCCCAATTTCTTACCGTCAAATCAATATAAGATTGGCTCTTTTTAAAATTCATATCTCACTCACCTCTATTACTAAAAATAACATTAAAGTAATAGTTTAGGTGAAAAAATTAGTTACCATAATCACAGTTCTAGGAAGCGTCAAAAACCCACTTCATAGTTTCATCTTATTATGAAGTGGGTTTTAATTAATATATAACGTAACTTTTAAATTTTAGCGTTAGCAGCGTCCAGGTCAACTACATCAGGAACGTTCTCATAAGCAGAATTAGCATACTCCTGAAGTTTTTTTAGGAAAAGTAGAATCTCTGTACCTTTCATTTTGGCATGAGTAAGATGAAAAATATTATCTTTCCCAATATTAAGCTCATCTTCTGATAAATATAAAGGCAACGTTCGGAATACATACCAGGGATAATAAAGAGAGACGAATGTTTCTCTAAAATAAATTCCATTTTCACCAATAATAATACCGTCTGTCTTCTTTAAAGGAAACGTACATAAAAAAGCAACAATCTCTTTATTAGGTTGTAAATTAAAATACTTTATTATTTTCTTTTTCAAATCTGAAGGGATATGCTGATCTACTAACAGGCCATTATTAGGCTCAAAGGCTTCTTCATATTTCTCAAATAATGTACTTATGTTCATTAAGTCATTATACGTTACAGAAGAAGATACATTGTGCGGTTTTACAAGTAATTCGTACGAATATTCGTTTAAGAAATCTCTTATATTTGTCAAAAGTTCTATAAATAATGGGATCGGATACGTATTTCCTCCACCTATTAAACATGCTTTTCTATTGTCGAAATGAACTTCGAGATTATTTTGAACTGTAATCTGATTTACTTTACCAAATTCAGTCCATTCAATATTGTCTAATTCACCACTTAGATTTTTCCACCTTAACGCCTTATCGGTAAAACACACACCGATTTTCCCTGATCCAAATATTGTACAGTCGAGAAAAGCAATCACTTCTTCATTATTTGAAATGTTAAACCTTTTATTTGCCTTAGATAAAATAGAGAGAGGAATTTCTTCGATGAAAAATTTGTCTTGTTGATACCTTGAACATAAGTCGGTTAAATAATTGAATTTTATATTATGCATTTAAATAATCCCCGTTCGTTTTTAATAAACATTTCCAATATCTATTAAATCATAATTTTTACCTTTTATTCCATTTAAAAGTAAAATATAAGCAAATCAAAATGCATAATATATTCATTTATAGTTAACATAATGTGCTTTATAGTAATAAAAAAGCCCTTCTATAAAGGGCTTTCGTCCTTATAACATGCAGAAAGATGATACCATCAACAAAAATATTATTCTACTTTATCGTAATGTTTTGTTAAAAGGTCTTCTAGTTTAACTTTCACTACATTCCACTCATTATTTGTAATACTATATAGAACTGCATCGCGAATACGTCCGTTATGTAACATTCTCTCGTTGCGTAAAACTCCTTCCTTTATTCCTCCAATACGTTCAATAGCCTTCTGTGCACCTACATTT
The DNA here is from genome assembly GCF_053345675.1 of Priestia sp. D51. Classification (NCBI taxonomy): domain Bacteria; kingdom Bacillati; phylum Bacillota; class Bacilli; order Caryophanales; family Bacillaceae; genus Priestia; species Priestia sp. D51. The sequence goes on from NZ_JBLTIR010000006.1 coordinate 17,295, forward strand.
TGGCTATCTGTTTTGATTTGAACACGTACCATATGTAATGTTTCAAAAGCATGCTTTAGCAATAAATATTTACACTCGGTATTCACACTTGTTTTTCGAACAGACTGGTCATAAAACGTAGACCCTAATTCTACAGTTTTACGATCATAAGATATATCATACAAACGAGTACTTCCAATAATGGTATTACTAACTTTATCTATCACGACAAAAGGAAGTTCTATTCCTTTATCAAAATTCTTTATTGCCTCTCTAACTAGCTTTTCCATATCTTCTAAACAATCCATTTTGCGAACCATGTATGTCCATAGATTGGGGTTTTGCTGAACAAAGTTGTAGAGGGCTTTTACATCTTCTATATTCATGATCCTTAGCTTTGCTCTTTGACCGATTAACTCCATAAATCTTCATCCTTTCCTTCTAAATAAATCCATTATGTTCCATTTTAACAATAGTATCACTTTAAATCACTATGTATATCATATACATTGCTAGTTTACATAAACACGCATATAGGAAGAAATTCAATATTTAAATTAAAACATAAGTTTTAATTCTGCTATCAAGTCCTTAACATCAACATTATCAGTTCTATTTTATCTAAAGTAATTGTTTTTTTACCAAATTGAGGTAAAATAATAATATAAAAAAGCATTGAAAAAGAGGAGTACATATCTATAGCATTACAGAGAGCTAATGGTTGGTGCAAATTAGTATGTGAGGATATGGAATGGACTTTGGAGCTTCGAACTGAAACATAAAGATTAGGATTCGACAGATTTCCTTCTGTTATCAAGGAAGCATATTCATTTTAGTTCGAATATGCATAAGTGAGTTACAGATGTAACTAAGTAAGGTGGTACCACGGGGTTTCTCGTCCTTTTATGGATGGGAAACCCCGTTTTTATTTTCAGTATAAATTTGGAGGAGATTACATGAACAAGCCTATTGTATTAACAGGAATTAAACCTACAGGTCATCCCCATCTTGGAAACTACATCGGTGCTATCAAGCCGGCGTTAGAAATGGCAAAAAAAACTAATTATCAGAGCATGTACTTTATTGCTGATTATCATGCTTAAATCCCCCAGACTATAATTGGAACAATAACTACATATGCTGCTGTAATAAAGGCGCTATTTGAAGGAGTGGTGTATTTAATACCTACAGTCTGTGTAATATAACCTCCAAAATTAAGCAATCCTACGACTAATCCTACTTTAAATTCTTTTAAATTCATTTTGCATATCTTCTTATAAAAAAAGAGAAATAAAAAAAAGCAAAGATTAGTCCTCGAAAAAAGTTAATAAACCCTGCAGGTACATTGGCATCTAAAGCAAATTTTGTTGCTACAAATCCAGATCCCCACAGCACGGCTACTACTAATAATAAAGCGTTTGCAATCAATTTTGTCATTTTCATATAATAAAGCTCCCTTCTCCCTAGTAAAAACTGTCTTAGAGATAAAGAGAGTTTTTACCTTTATTAAATTAAACTAAACCGTCTATGTACTAAGCTTTTTTCTTATAGATCAAGTGAATTCATCTCTTTGTTCATCCTTAATTCTTAGTTAATAAAAGAATAAGTATAGCAAAAAATACACCTACCTAGTACGCGTAAATTAAAAATCACCCTATCAAATAATAAGGTGATCTTTAAGTGCAAATTAAAAGCTATTTCTTTATATATTATTTAAATGTTTGTAGATATTCAGATACTTCTTCAAGACCTTTTTGTAATGTTTCCGTTTTACATGCATATCCAATTCGAACATGGCTTTCAATGTCGAAACAAGATCCAGGTGTTAAAAAGGCACCGTTTGCTTTAAAAAGACCTATGCAAAACTCTTCTGAAGACACAGGCAAATCATATTTAAGCATCGCAGTCGTTCCCGCACGTGGTTTAACATATGAAATTAACGACTCCTTCTCCACCCACGCATCTAAGATAGATAAGTTCTGCTTAATTAATTTCCGATTTCGATCCAAAATCTTGTCATAACTCTTTAATGCCTGAACAGCTAAAATATCGTCTAACATGCCGCAACTAATTGTTGTGTAGTCACGATGATGAAAACAATCGGTGATGACTTCTTTTGGAGCTGCAATCCATCCCAGACGTAGACCAGCTAACGAAAGTACTTTAGACATACTAGAGGTGCTAATTCCTTTTTCGTAAATATCAACAATAGATGGAACATGTAAGTCGTCTTCTTGTAATAGTCGACGATATACTTCGTCACAAAGAATATATGTGTCACAAGAACGCGCAATTTCTACAATCTCTTCGAGCATCTCTTGTTCGATAATAGCACCAGAAGGATTATTTGGATTATTAAGAATGATCATTTTAGTTTTTTCATTAACTAAAGACTTTAACTCTTTTACATCGGGTAAATAGTTATTTTCTTCTCTTAAAGGTAATAAGTCTACAGTTGCGCCAAATGATGCAGGTACTTCATATAATTGCTGATATGTCGGATGAACAGCAACTACATGATCACCTGGTTGAATTAATGAATAGAGCACTAAAAAGTTTGCACCAATTCCTCCATTAGTAACTAATACATTTTCAGCATCAATTGAATCATATAATCCTGCCACTAATTTTCTAAAGTCTGGAGACCCTTCAATGTGTCCATATGTTAATTGGTTTTTCCCTAGTTCAATTAGAAATTTTTCTGGATCTGTACCGTCAAGTGAAATGAGTTCATTAACTGTCATTGACTCAACACATGTCTCTGCAATATTATATACAGCTTCCATTTCATATAAATTCATCCACTGTTCTACTGCAAATGTTTTAATATTCATAGTAAAATCTCCTTTTTAATTTTAAAGTGTTGTTAAAAGTCCTACTTCTTTTTCAGCAGCTTTCTCTAGTAAGTAGTTTGCTGTTATTAGATCTTGCAAGGAAATTCCCGTACTATCAAAAATCGTTATATCTTCATTAGATACTCGTCCATTTTCTTTATTTAAAATGACGCTTCCTATTTCAGCTTTAATTTGATCTTTAGTAATGATGCCCTTCTTATAAGGAATTTCTGTCTCCCCTACACTAATGGCTTGACCTACATCATCAACAAAGACTCGTGTATCTGCAAACAAGTTCTCATCAATTTCTTGTTTTCCTTCCATATCTGCTCCTACACAAGAAATATGTGTTCCAGGTTTTACCCACTCTTTCTTTATCATTGGTGCTCGGGACGGAGTAGCTGTAATGATGATATCAGCTTGTTCAGTGGCTTGTTGGATATCTTGTGTTGCTTCAAATGTGATATCGATTCGATTCAGCATCTGATTATAAAATTCTTGATCTGTAGATTTGTATGGAGCAATGAGAGATAACAATTTATCTTTAATTGATGTACAAAAATCATTCGCATGTTCAACGGAAAGAGCATTATAAACCGTTACTTTTTTAATGTTTTCCATATTCATTAATGTAGCGATAATTTGGTAAGGTCCTAAATGCCCTGATCCAACCAATAAAAGATGCTCAGAATCTTTTCTTGCTAAATATTTTGCGCCAATACTTCCAGCAGCTCCGGTACGCATCATCGTAATGTATTCTCCACTCATAATTCCAAGTGGTGCGCCCGTACGGCTATCCAGTACTAAAACTGTTCCCACAACTGCAGGTAAATTTTTTGAAGGATTTTCTCCGAACCAGGAAACTAATTTTAATCCAAAAATATTGGCACCTGTTAATTCACCGGACTTAATATCCATATCTGCTTTTCCAGGTTCAAATTCATGGAAGACCATCGGAAATAAAGAAGCATCTTCTTCAGCCTTTAATTTATACGCTTTTTCTACGAGACCTATTGTCGTTCTCATATCTAATAACTCTTGAATTTGTTCTTGATTTAAAATTCTAAATGGGAACAAATCTATTCCTCCCTTAAGCTTATATTTATTTAAAACGTTGTTATATTGGGTTCTTTTTAAATCTATCACAGCTTAAAAGATGGGAAAAATTAAGATATTCTATGGTATCCATAAGAAAAATTTAGTCATATATTTTTAAAAAGAAGCTTAATAAAAAAGGCTTACGAACATTAATAAAATATTCGCGAGCCTTTTTGAGATTAAAAATTATAGTTGCTCTTCCAAATATAGATTTTTTTCCTTAACCGTATTGAAATGCAATCGTTGTAAATAAAATAAGCGCCACAATAGAAAAATAGCTGCACAAGCTAAGCCTGAAATTAATCCGATCCAATAACCAGAAGCTCCTGTAGACGTATAATTAGCTAATATATATCCTAATGGTAGACCAATACCCCAATAAGCTAGTAACGTACTTATAAAGGAAATATTAACGTCTTTGTATCCCCTTAAGGCTCCTTGAACTGGGGTCGCGATAGCATCAGACAATTGAAATAAAGCAGCAAAGAGTAGAAAGCCTTCAGCCACTTTCTTGATATTCGTGTCAGATGTATAAATGCTGACAATAGAATGATTCCAAATGATTATTACTGTAATATAAAGAACCGCAAAGATAAGGGCAGCTCCTACCCCTATAAAGCTATACGTACGCGCTTCTTTAAAACGCTTTGCTCCAGCTTCAAACCCCACTGAAATAGTTAAAGCTAATGCAATACTGTAAGGAGTCATATAAAGTAAAGCCTGAAAATTATTTGCGATCTGATGAGCAGCAATTGTATTCGTATCAAATTGACTCATTAGAATAGTGACTGCTGAGAAAACACTTGATTCGAAAAAAATAGAAAAGCCAATAGGTATACCTATTTTTAAGATTTGTTTCCACGTTCTAAAATGGAACGGTAAGAATTTTTTAAACACTTTATATACCGCAAATCGAGGAATTTTAGAAATAACTGAAATAGAAATAGCTAGCATACACCAATAAGTTAAAGACGATGAAATAGCTGCACCATACCCTCCTAGCTTTGGAAACCCCAGATTACCAAACATAAGACAATAATTTAAAAATAAATTAATGGGGATAGAGCACAGGGTAATCATCATTGTTATTTTTGTCTGCCCTAAAGCATCCATAAAACATCTAAGAACCGTATAAATAAACAAGGGAATAACGCCTATAGAGATCATTACTAAAAATTTATAAGCGACATCATATACTTCTGCTTCTAGATTCATCGAATCTAAAATGAAAGGTATACTAATGGCTCCTAACCCAATAATAATGAGTCCTAGTGTAATTGCTAAGTAAACTGCTTGCACGATAAAAGGTGCCACATTACTACGCTTGCGTGCTCCTACATATTGTGAAACAGTGGGCGTTACTGCCAATAGAATTCCTGCTAAACCTGTACTAATTGCTGTCCATATACTTGCTCCAATCGCAACTCCTGCTAAATCTTTTGAACTTACATGACCTGCCATTGTTGTATTAAAGAATTGCATAGCAAAAAGAGAGGTTTGAGTCACAAAGATAGGAATGAATAGTCCAAAAAACTGTTTTAATTTTTGAATAACCGTTTTTGTCTGCTGCATCTAAACACTCTCCTTTCACTTATAACTATAAGAAGCCAATTAGTTCAATAATATAGTTAAAGGTTGTTATATGAAAAATAAAATTCTAATGTCTTTGCTTTCATGTATATCTTTTGCTAATATAAATACCAGTTAACTTACGCCCTTATCAAATTTATCATAGGTTAAAATAACAAGAAAATTGATTAATTTAATAGTAACCATAAGAAAAATTTAGCGATGTATTACATTTTTTAGCTTACTTGTTATTTTCCTGTGTGAAAGGAAAAACAATGGAACTTAGAAACTTAAAAACCTTTCAAGTTGTTGCCGAGCATTTAAATATGACGAAAGCAGCTAAGATTTTAGGGTATACACAACCGACTATCACGTTACAAATTAAAGTGCTAGAAGGAGAATTGGGTCATTCACTATTTACTCGTATTGGTAAAAAAACGTTTTTAACGCCAGCAGGTAAAAGACTGCAAATCCACACAGATAAGTTGTTTCGTGTCGTTGATGAACTAGAACGAGACCTAGAGGAATTAAATGGTCCATCTGGAACTTTATCTATTGCTGCATCAGAATATTACTGCAGTCACTATTTATCAAGTTTAGTAAATGCTTATATAAAGCTGCACCCTCAAGTCAAACTAAAATTACTTCCAGCAAACAGTTTAGAAGTTATAAAAAAAGTGCTTAATAATGAAGCTGATATGGGAATAATTGCTTGCGAGTGTAATAGTCCAGATATTGAGCAATATGTTCTTGGAAAAGAGAAAGCAGTACTTGTAGTATCTGAAGAAATCTTTAAACAGCATACTAAAGAAGAGATTTTAATGAATTATCCTTTTCTCTCTTACCATGGAAGTTGTAGTTTTGATACTGTTATTCAACAATGTTTTTCTGAGATGAACTATAACCCCAAAACAACAATAGAATTTGGTGGTAGCGATGAAACAATTAGACGTGCTGTGCTTAATCAAACAGGTGTTGCTTTGTTAGGGGAGAATGTTATAAAAGAAGAGCTAGTCAATGGTACCCTCGTTCCATTACATTATTGTACTCAAGAAATTGAGACTTCTTTAATTTATTTAAAAGATCGAGGAGAGGGCCCTACTATACACTCTTTTAGTGACTTATTAAAAGATACATGGCAAGCTACAATATAATTTAAATTTAAATTTGAAATTGAATCTGTTAGCTAATAACTCCCTAATGAGGTAATCTAAGGGGTTATTAGCTAAAGATTAAATACCAGTTTAAGCATAGAAGGATAAACTAGAAAGCTATTTAAATTACATGATTTTTATAATTAAGTGCAATTTTAATTAATAAATTTATCGCTGTTTCTAATGCATCTTCATCTATATCGAACTTAGGATGGTGATGCGGATAGCTGCTTGTTTCTCCTCCAACTCCTACAAAAATAAAGGCTCCTTTTCTTTCAGCTAAATAATAAGAAAAGTCTTCAGAGGCCATGGTTGGTTTTAAGGAGACAAAAGTTTCAGATCCATATAATTTTTTAACTATATCTTCTACAAATTGACTTAGCTTCTCATCATTTATTAAAGGAGGTACTCCCCCAAGTATATCTAAATAACCCTTAGCACCAAAGCTATTGCAAATTCCTTCAACGATATTCTCCATTTCCTTACGTATCTTGTACCTTATATCATGAGATAAAGTTCGTATCGCTCCGTACATAGAAACATGAGCTGGAATGATATTATATGAATCACCAGCTTCAATTTTACCAATTGAGATAACTGCTGGCTCTAAAGTATCAACCCGTCTACTAATGATAGATTGTATAGCGTTAACAATTAAGCTAGATATGTATACAGAATCTATAGTTTCATGTGGCATACCACCGTGTCCACCCTTACCTTCAATACGAATACGAAAGTCATCTACTGACGCCATCATTGCTCCAGAGCATATACCCACTTTTCCTTTTTGAAGAGGTTGCCACAGATGAATTCCAAAAATGGAATTAACATCTTCTAATACCCCTTGTTTAATCAAAAATTCTGCCCCACTTGGAGAGGTTTCTTCAGATGATTGAAAGATAAACACAATATTTGCTTCTACCTTATGTCTATTTTCTGATAGCCATTTTGCAACTGCCAACAAAATAGCCATATGTCCATCGTGTCCGCAGGCATGAGAAATCCCATATTTCTTTGAAATATACTTCTTTTCACCTTCTTCTACAATAGGCAATGCGTCCATATCAGCTCTGAGCGCAATGGTTGTTGAACCTTTAGTTCCATTTAAATAACCAACTACGTTGGGAGCTTGATAATCTAATAAGTCAATTTCCATTTCTCTTAACTGCTTTTTTATATATTCACATGTTTCAAACTCTTGACCAGATAATTCTGGATACTGATGTAAATGTCTCCTATGTTTAATAGCCCAATCTGACAATTTATTTAGTGTGACGGTATCCATGTCCATTCCCCCTAACCAACTTTTGATTATTGATGAAAATATAAAAGTGTTATTTATTGTTAAATAGTATACTAATCATCCACTTACAACTAATTGAAAAGTTTTATTATTAGCATTAATAATTTTTATGGTTTCCCTCTTTCTAAACAAAACTATTAATTTTCCTTATCATAATCATAAAGTTTTTTAATTAGTAAAGTTAATTGAATAATCTTACTATTTAGTTAAATAAAAAAAGATCCTAGAGTAATGTGATAAATAATATATAGGGGGAATATCGCTTGGTTCAATTACAAAAAGGTAAAAAAGAAACACAATTGGAGGTTCGTAAAAATAAAACAATTAACGTATTTTTTTTACTACTGTGTGTCCTTTTGATAGCTACTTTACTAACGTATATCGTTCCATCAGGGGAATTTAACAGAGTTGAACAAAATGGTCGTGAAATTGTAGATGCTCATTCCTTTAAACTAGTGAATCAGTCACCTGTTCAATTTTTGGACTTCTTCAAAGCAATTCACACAGGGATGGTTGAAGCAGCTGATATTATCTTTTTTATTTTTATTATCGGAGGTACATTTGGCGTACTGACAGCTACAGGTACAATTGAAACTTTAATGATGGTTATGTCAAGAAAGCTTGCTAATAAAGAAAAATTGTTAATCCCTATTATGATGCTGTTTTTTGCATTGGGAGGATCACTTATGGGAATGGCCGAGGAAACACTTGCCTACATTCCTATCCTCATTCCTCTTGCTGTTTCCCTAGGCTTCGACGTACTTACTGGTACCGCCATTGTATTGGTAGGAGCTTCAATTGGTTTTACAACTGCAATTATGAACCCATTTACGGTAGGAATCGCTCAAGGCATTGCTGGTCTCCCACTTTTTTCTGGTATCACTTACCGTATTTTATTATTTATTATCTTGTATATTGTGGGAGTTAGTTTTGTATATAGACATGCGATGAGAGTCAAAAACAACTCTTTAGTCGGCTATTTCGGAGATTATAGGGATAGGAACGTTCAAAATGTCTCAAGCTCTCAGGTTGCTATGAATAAAAAACAGAAGTGGATTCTATGCTGCTTTTTCTTAAATTTCGTTTTTTTAGTAGTTGGAGTAATTAAGTTTCACTGGTATATTAATGAAATTGCTGCTCTCTTTATTTTGTTAGCAATTGTTATTGGTGTTATAGGAAGACTTTCCGCTGATGAAATTGTTAACTCTTTTATGAAAGGATCAGCAGGGCTGATTGCGGGGGCTCTAGTAATTGGCGTATCAAGAGCTACTTTAGTGGTATTGGAAGAAGGACACACAATTGATACGATCCTACACTACACTTCTAGTATTCTTCAACATGTTCCCTCTATATTTAGTGCTGGAGGCATGTTTATTCTGCAATCTATTATTCATTTTATTGTTCCTTCTGGAAGTGGACAAGCTGCTTTAACAATACCTATTATGGCTCCTTTGGCGGATCTAATTGGTGTGACTCGACAGACAGCTGTTCTTTCATTTTCGATTGCTGATGGAATTGGAAACATTATTTTTCCTACTTCAGGGTACTTTATGGCCGCCATTTCCCTCGCTGGAATCCCATGGATTCGTTGGGTAAAATGGATCTGGCCATTAATTTTAATACAATATGGAATTGGAATTATAGCTGTAATTATCGCTCACCTGATCAAATATGGTCCTTTTTAATAATTAACCCATATCTCTTATACGAGGTGTTAAAGTACTTATTATAGTTAACAAAATAAAAAGCCACCCAGTATTTGCAGGACAGGTGGCTTTTTACTATAAAATGCATGTGCAGACATATAATAACACATTTTTTACCTTGCGGACTATATTTTTCTGTACGAGCATATGAATAAAAGGTGCGTTTTTTATACACTTATTTCTAAAACGTCTATCTGGAAAACGTTGATAAATTAAGGATGTATAAAAAGCTGCATATATTTGTAATCAATCCTTTTTTAAACCCCTTGTGCCGCAAGGGGTTCTTTTTTTGGTGGGTTCCTAGAGAAAGAGACATTATGTAAACTGGATTTGTATACGATATACATATTATAATAGGTCAATTAATGCAAAGATAATACCTAATATAAGTGAAAGGGTAAGTATGAATTTCCATTTAGTTTTCTTTTCTAGATGAAAGACATTCAGTTTTTCTAATGCAAATGAAACAAGCCACCCATAAATTATTGTTTTAATAAATTCAACTATAAAATTAAAAATAAAGTCCATTTGTTCTCACTTTCTTGTTTTGAAATATTTACATTTTCTATTAAACCAATTATAAATAAACATTAAAATACTTTTGTTCCTAGAAAATAGGTTTTATGTTAACTAAACGCTTATAAGGTATACAGTTATAAAACAGAAAAAACTGCCCTCGGTGAAGGCAGTTTTTCTATTCTTGTTTAATGGTTGTTCTCTATTAAATATAACGATGCTTTTTGGATAAAACGAGAGCAGAGGTACCAATCATTACCACACCCATGATGGCTGGAGTAGTGTGACTAACTATTGAATACAGCTGACCACCAATGATAGGTCCACTAAATCGGGCTAGAGATTGAATACTCTGAGCTCCCCCTAGTATTTGACCTTGTTCACTGTCACTAACAGATTTTGAAAGCATCCCGTTAAATGATGGCCCAAAGATTGAATCACCAAGTCCGAAGAAAACCATCCCAGCAATAAAGACTAGATAAAAGGCTGTAAGGGCTGAAATCGCAATAAGGATAAAACCAATAATTTGACTTATCATGCCTAATAGAGCAATTTTTTTATCCGTCAAAGATTTGAGCAGTCGTGGCATAATAAGTGCTTGGGAAAAGATATCTAGTAGACCTATTATAGAAAATGTCAGACCAATAAATAGAGGCTGCCACGCAAATGTATCTATTGAAAACTGAGAGAAGATCGCTTGTAATGATCCATTAGGAATCCAAATTAGAAACCCGGCAATTAGCAGCCATTTAACAGAGTGAAAGGAAAAAACCTTTGATAATTGTATAAATGGATTAAGATGTCTAACAGAGATACTGGGAGAGCGTCTGGACTTCTCAAGACTCTCAGGCATAAAAAAATAGCCATATATGGCATTAAGTAATGTAATAACCGTACCAGCATACATAGGAACACTGTTTCCAAAAGTCGCAAGTGCACCTCCAATGATAGGGCCCAAAGCAGTGCCCACCCCAACAACAGCACTAATCCAACCAAAGTACTTAGTGCGTTCATTTTGAGGGGTGATATCTGCAAAGTAAGCAAAAATTGCTGAAATTTCGCCACCTGTTGAACCTTCAATGATACGACCAAGGAAGAGAATCCAAAGTGCACCTCCAAGTCCAAAGATACAATAACCAAGGGAAGAACCGATTAGACTAATAATTAATACTGGACGACGACCATATCTATCGCTTAACGCACCTAAGACTGGTGCAGCTAAAAAGACAGAAAGAGCGTATATAGACGTAAGTAATGTTACTGCAGTAGCCTGACTACTAGGACTACTAGTATAAGTCCTTACTAAAAAAGGTAAAACAGGGCTAACTATAGTCAATCCAAGACCCGCTAAGAAGACCGTGATAAGCCCAAACGTTAGGGCATGTTTATTTATTGAAGTATCCATGATCGTTCTCCTTTAAATTTATTGTTTCCGAAGAAACAAACATAAGTTTATCTCTTTATTGTTTCCTTGTCAACAATAAATCAACGTAAAAAAAACACCACTTAATCAGTGATATTTTTCAGATGATGTCTATATCGACCAATGAAACGAAAAATAGTGTCAAATTCTTCATTGGTCATGTGCTTAAATACTTCTTTATCACGTTCAAGAAAAGATTGGTGTAATTCTTGGTGGATAGCATTTATTTTTTGTCCATTGGTTGTTAATCGAAAATAGATCTCCTTTTTGTTTTCGGCACTTTGATAACTCTCAATCATATTTTTAGCTATAAGCTTCTTGGTGAGCTTGCTTATAGCACCTCTAGTCATGTAGCTTGCAGCTGCAAGTTTTGTTACATTTGCATTTGGAATTAAAGCAATATTTTCGATTAATTCTATTTCACTCAACTTATAGTCCTTTAAAGTTATTTCTACTTCAGGTTTATTCCGCCAGATTATCTCATTACACAAATCCATAAGCTCACTCATTAACTGTTGTCTTTTATCCATACTAACTCCTCCCTAATTTGTATACAGTATAACGAGTTTTTGTTTCTTTCACAACGAAATAAAGCACTATAATACTTATTGAGAATACGTAACAAGGATCAATATTAATAAGAAGTAAATAATTACGCTTTTCATCATAACTAATCTATCTTCTACTTTTCTTTCAAGAAATCGATTTGTTTATATTATTCTGACAGAAAAATAGTGAAACATTTAATCTTACAATACATTTAACTAGATATTTTCAAGTAGAAATACAAAAATACTGCATTTTATTTATAAAAGTAAATAGATAAACTTACTTATAAAAATCTTATTTGTATCATTTACACTAACCGACGACAAATATGAACTTTTTATACAATATAAAATATACAACAAATAGGTCATAGTGACAGCTAGAACTTCAGCAAAAAGCTTAGCCAAGAGTATCTTTTTTAAAGAAAGTTTATTGAAAAAACCTAGAGGATCCGAATGTAGAACTTTCTATTTCTTGTCCATTCCATATCCATCGATTCATTGTGTGGCTACTTTTATTTAGATATACGTTATTGCTAATCTCATTATATTTATTTGAGTAATGAAGATTGGCTAGAAGTAAGTTAGATTTTACTGAAACCATAATGTTATCATTGATGATGTTATGGGTCGCGTGATATTGCATTAATAATTGTCCACCATCCATTTTTATGGTATCGTTCCCATATAAGATATTTTGTGCAATCGAAGTATTCATTGTTCCCCCACGCTTTTGATCATATCCCCCAATTGAGATTCCTGTAAAACGATTCTCATAAATCATGTTTCCTATAACTTGAATGTTGCTAGTTTGTTTACCTTGGTGTTCACTAGCGATTTCTATTCCTAAATCGTTATGACTTGAAATATTATGTTCAATAACAACATCCTTTCCTCCATCTACATAGATTCCCCCAGCAGAATATTCATGTCTGTAGGCTTGGTTGGAATAACTGCTTACGTTGTAAATAGAGTTTTCACTGATAACTCCTTCACGAGCTTGATCAAATTTTTGATTAGGAGCTATCTTTTCGAAGCCAATTATATCAATTCCTATATTATCAACGTTACGAATCGTATTCGCACGGACTACAAATTTTTTAACATTCCCGTTTAGAGTCAGCGCTTCACTAAAACCTAAAGTTAGGTTTTCAAGTAAATTTCCCGATATTTCAATATTGTTTAATGAACGTGGCGCTTCGGATCCATAAAAAGCTATTCCATGTGCATTTCCTTTTTTATGTGCGGTTTTAATATCAAAAATATGATTGTTAATAATCCGAAGACCTTTTCCCCTTCCCTCCACTAAAATACCGCATGGTGTACTTTGTTCTTTCAAAGTAGAAAAATGCCCTATATTTAGACCTTGAATTGTAATATAGCTCTTGTTTTTTATGGTAACTAGCCCTCCATCTGAAGAACCACTCTTTATTTTCTTTCCACTAATAATTGGCCTTTCATTTTTATAATTTCTGAAGATAATGGGATGCTGTTTATTACCCGAACGACCAATCACTAACTTTTCGTGATAAACACCACCTCGAATATTAACAGTCGTCCCAGGTTTAGCTACTTTACCTGCTTTTTTCAAAGTTTTAAAGGGGCTGTTTTTAGTACCTGCATTTTCATCACTTCCTGCAGGAGAAACGTAGATTTCATGATGTATAGGCTCTACTGAAGGTTGATCAGCAGCCTCAACCCGTTGATTTATACAACATAGGAAAAGAAGAAGAATACTACCTGCTATTTTCATAAGATACTCCTTAATGTTCATGAATTTCACTTACAAGATCTTCCAATTATACTATCGCTTCGTTGATAAGTGTGTAGAACACCGCACTATGTCTTATTATTTTCTTAAACTACAATCATTTTTGCATTTAAAATGGAAAGTGCTAAAGTAATGCTAGAGTAATGTAGTAAATCAGTTAACACTGGAACATGTAAACCAATAAATGTTATAAGCTGAAAGGAATACTAATGATGGATGTAAAAAGTCTAGGTGACTTGCTCTTTCTCAATAGAAGGAATAAGTCGCCTATTTGTATTTCGTTTATACATTCACTGTGATTAAAAAGCTAATACCCCTACTTCTTATAAACCACTATTATATCTTCCTATCTTTAGGTAAATTATTAAAAATATAGTCATTAAATATAATTTTCATAACAATTTTCATTTAATAAGATTTTTATAAATTATTCATTAATCAAATTAAACATTGAATTTATATCATTTAAAGAAGTAAATATCGAAACTATATTATTAAAATTATGGCTTTATTATTTACTCTTAATGAAAAGTTTTATTGATAACAGTATTGACTTGTAAACATTTGAATATAAAATAAGAGGGACAATTGATTCGTTAATTTTAAAAAATAATGAGGATTTCTAACTGTACAATAAGATAACCTACTAAAAACAAGCAGGTTATCTAAAAAGGATTTAAAATTCAAGGTATCTATTCTATAAACTGAACTAATAAACGCACCTAAATAAGCCAATTTAGGCGTTATTGATTTTACTTGAGAAAAATACATTAAGTTCATTCGTGAGTTGTTATGGATACGGAAAAATTAGAAAACAGAATGGGAGAATGGCGAATGGAGATACTTTCAGCTATTTTAGTTGGAATTGTAGCATTAGAACATTTATTCATTATGATTCTTGAAATGTTTTTTATTCATTCGAAGATAGCAAAACGAGCATTCCAGTTGCCTAAGCACTTGGAAGGAGATCGGAATGTAGCTATTATGTTTGCAAATCAAGGATTATATAATGGATTTTTAGCCGCAGGGCTCGTTTGGGGGCTCATACTCGGATTTAATTCAGTTGGTTATATGATTCAGTTGTTTTTCATAATTTGTGTGGTGGTAGCAGCTATTTACGGTGGTTTTACATCTAACAAGTCAATTATTATAAAACAGGGACTTCCAGCTATTTTAGCACTGATTACTCTTTTGTTTGTTATATAGAATTTCAGTTTTTCAATAACATCGAACGTTTAGACATATGCTCCTTTAGCATATTATCTGTAGTCTACTTGACCTTGAAAATTTTGTCCAACTAGGTGTAACCTATCCCCAAGCTTTATTTCCAGTTATAGATTTTTTAAAAAGGTACCTCCTTCTCCAATGTCATTAGAACGAGGTACCGTTTGCTCTTTGTTTTAACAATGTAGGTCGACTGAATTAATTACCTTAACAAACTAAGTATATCAAGGTGAATATTACCTTTTATCTATTCGATCGGAAGTAAAGTATCAACCACGATACTGTTTACAGCATTGATATACGCAAATGCACTTGCTTTCATAACATCCGTATCTGTTGCCTTGGCAATATACTTTTCTCCTCTATATTCTACTTGAATCTTTACTTTTCCTAATGCTTCCTTACCTCTTGATACACTGCTAATATTATATTCGATCAATTTAATATCTAAATCACTAATTTCTGTAATAGCTGAATACAAGGCATCAATCGGGCCAGAACCGACTGCACTGCTTTTCAATATTTGATCACCCTTTTTAATCTTTACACTTGCAGACGGAAAATCTGTATTACTAATCACTTGCAAGTCGATTAGTTCATAAAAATGATTACTATAGTGCATTATATCCTGATTGTGAATATCATTTTTCGTATAATAATTCTCAACGATGACATATAAGTCATGATTATATACTTCTTTTTTCGCATCTGCCAATGCAAGGAAAGCTTCAAATATCCCTTCAAATTGTATGTTAGTCATCTCATTAAAGCCTAATGATTCAAGGGCATTTTTCACCGCATGACGTCCAGAACGGGCAGTTAAAACAAGTTCCATATCGTCTAAACCAACTTCAATTGGGCTAATGATTTCGTAAGCATCTCTTGCTTTTAATAAGCCGTCTTGGTGTATACCTGAAGAATGAGCAAAGGCATTATCTCCTGTAATGGCTTTATTTACTTGTACATCAAGACCCATTAAACTACTTACTAACCTAGATGTATTCATGATTTCTTTCGTATTAATATTTGTGTATGCATTATAAACTGATGAGCGCGTATTAATTGCCATCACGACCTCTTCTAGTGCAGCATTGCCTGCACGTTCACCAATGCCATTTATCGTACACTCGACTTTATCTGCTCCATTTTTAATTGCAGCTAACGTATTCGCAGTTGCCATACCAAGATCATTATGACAATGGACACTTAAAAGCACTTTATCATTCAAATTTTTCAAGCGATTATTTATTTTAAAGATTAGTTCACCAAACTCTTCTGGCTCGGCATAGCCAACTGTATTGGGCACATTAATAATGGTAGCTCCTGCCTTTACAACAGCTTCAATCGTTGCCCATAAATATTCAAAATCGGAGCGAGACGCATCCTCCGTTGAATATTGTACTTCTGGTAGAAGTGTTTTTGCATATTTTACTGCATCAACACCAAGATCTAAAATTTGACTTTTCGATTTTCCAAACTTCTTCTCCACGTGAATGTCTGAAGCGCCTAAAACTATATGGATTAACGGTTTTTCAGCATATTTCACACTATTATAAACAGCATCAATATCAGCCTTTACTGCTCTTGCTAACGCTGTGATGATTGTGTCATCTGTATTCCCTATTTTCATAGCAATTTCTTTCACAGCATTAAAATCACCAGCTGAAGATGAAGGAAAACCAGCTTCGATAATATCGACTTTCAGCTTCTTTAGTTGCTGTGCTACTTCTAGTTTTTCATACAGATTCAGCTTAGCCCCCGGAACTTGCTCGCCATCTCTTAAAGTCGTATCAAACATCCAAATTTTTCTCGTCATTTCAGAAACACTCCTTTTTCATATGAATGTATAAAAAAAGCCCCGTCTCTATAAAAATATAGAGACGAGGCGTTGCTCGCGGTACCACTCTAATTGGTTAATCATTACATAATTAACCCACTCATTTTCGGCAGCTATCACCACCTATCTTCATAACGGTAGAAAACCGACATCCCCTACTTATACTATTCAGAGAGTAGCTCTTGGATGAGTTCAAAGGCAATAACTACCGATTCTCACCAACCATCGGCTCTCTGAAAAGTTTATGCATCCTTCTACTATTTCCAATCTTTGCTTATTATTATTTGATTACATGCAATACTATATCTATCTACTCAATTTGTCAACAGATTTTTTAGAATAAACAAAGTATTCAAAATTCAATAGTATCTCTTTTACAAGTTATTAAGTTGTATATAAACATCCACTACGCTTGAGTAATTTCTAAAGTACTTCCTTAAAAATACTTTTGTATATTACTAATATCGTAGAAAACCTTCGTATTTTTCTATAAGTTAGGTAAATGATATAACTATTTTAATAAAATACGTTAACTATTACTTTTATTAAAAACAATAAAACTAATTAATTCAACGAAATACTTTATTCTTTCATGTATACTTTAATATCTATTTTGAAAGACCTAAACATGACAATATGATTAAGCGATGGGTGTACCATTTTTAATAAACTCACTAGGCTTTAGTAGCACCACATCTCCTTCTTCTGGAACTCCACCCATGACTAGTACCTCAGACTTAAAACCCGCAATGCGCATAGGAGGAAAATTCACCACAGCGATTACTTGAGATCCAATCAGTTGTTCTGGTTTATAGCGTCTTGTAATCTGAGCTGAAGAACATTTTACTCCAAGCTCACCAAAGTCTATCTCTAGTTTTATTGCTGGCTTCCTTGCTTCTGGAAACGGCTTGGCTTTTACTACCGTACCAACACGGATATCTAACTTTAAAAAATCATCGATTGTAGCCATCACTATCACCTATTCTTCCATTATTTTAGAATACCTGTTATAAAAATCCTTGAGATTTACTGATTCTATCATAAGCAAAAGGGACATTTTTGTCCTATCCTAAGAATAAATTGTTCGATTATAAGATGTAGGGGGAACTTTCCTTATAAGAACGACACATTCCTAGTTGAAAACTAAATATAAACCCACTCTCGTCTATTAGTCATTTTTAACAGTGTATCCAATATACAATCACTACTTTTTGCAGTTTCTCAAATCGTTATTCAAGCGAGTTAATTGCTTCGCCAGTACTTTTAATTCTTCTTTTGACCATTATAAAGAATATCAGCGTACGCTTCCTTACGTGCAGTTTGAACATCCTGCAGAAGCGCCTTCCCTTTAGGTGTAATAGTAATAAGGCTAATTTTTCTATTTTTAGGATAAGGAAAACGTTGAACCAATTCCTTAGTTTCTAATGTAGAAACTTGTCTGCTTGTTGTAGAAATAGTTAGCCTTAAGTTGCAAGAAAGTGCATTAATAGATAAGGAATCCCTTTCTTGCAGTTCAGTTAATAACAAATACTCAGACCACTCCAAGTTTCTAAAACGAGGCCCAAGAGACGTAATAAGACGGACCAGTAGGGCAGTTTCATACTCAATTTTCTGAGATGACTTATATTCCATCACGATTCCTCCTTATTTAGGTTATTATGCGCCGAAGACTACTTTCCTACTTACGCATAATTACCTGTGACCACTTACATATTAAAGATTTTTTATAACTTTGTACTTATGAGGATAAGGCAGAGACACTTGGATATATTAATTTTTGTGGAGGTGATTGTAATGGAAAACAATAAATACACTAACAAGACTGCTTCAGGAACAGACGTACAACATGTGAAGCAAAAAAATGCTCAAGCTTCTTCTAGTAAATACGGTACAGAATTTGCTAGCGAAACGGACGTTCAACACGTGAAACGTCAAAACGCTCAAGCTGCTGCGAACAAAAACCAAAATTCTGGTAAATAACAGAATTTACGTTAAAAGGGTTCTTCCATCGTGATTGGGAGAACCCTTTATTACGCTTATTTTTTTAATAAGCTAAAAATACTACATATTAATGCTACCTTTGAACAAACTACTAGATAACATTGTAACTCCACTTACAACTTGTTGTACCAGTCGAAAAGCTACCTTTATAAAAGGTAGCTTTTCACTTTTTAAACAGATTGTCATTAAGACTCATAAGGCAGCATGTTATCTAAAAAAGAACTCAATGCATCCTTTTATGAATTGAACTAGCCAGACCAAACTACAAAAGATGCTGTGAAGCGGCAATTTTTTTATTCTCATTGTGGCAAAATGAACATCGTGAAGCCGAAAAAACTACTTAAAAAAGTAACTAAACAATTAGATGAGGTAGTTTTTTCAGGTTTTCAATTTACTGTGACATGCATACTTCATTTGTATAAAACTTAATTCTCAACACTCTATCTACTCTGACCTTATCGGTGCATAACGGTCTTGGTTTTGAAACATACTACGTATAATGGCGTAAGGTCTCTATACGTTGTCACTTAAAGCTCTTGGGTGGATTTAAGCCAAGATCTTTTTTGTTTTGTATGACAAATATGTTTCTTCTTTTTGAATCAAACAATCCTAAAAAGAGCAACCTGTTAATGGTTGATTACAGCTTCAAAATTACATTGTAAAGTATTGATAATAAGAGACAAAAAAGCACCTTAGAGAGAGGTGCTTTTTTGGTTGAAAGGAATAGATAAAAAGTGAAAAAAGCACTCAAGTATCTGGCTTTCGTAATTGGTGGAGTTATTTGTATCAGCCTCTTACTATTTTCCATCTACACCAATCTTACTCACCTTAATGGATACAATCCTATTTCTAGTAGGAAGTAAAAAGTGCACGTACATACATATTGATACGATGGATGAGCTTATTCTTTGAATAAAAATACTTTTAGAGGAGCAAACTACTCAAGACGCCGTGAGGCATCTATCCAATACTTTAAAATCCTTGTTGTTTTTAGCAGAAAAACCTACTGGCGCCCGATGAACCAATAGGTTTTTTTGTTTCATAACTGTAAATCCTATAGGCATGTAGTTAACATAAAACGCCCTAAAAGAATTGTCATTAAAAATACATTTATTTCTTTTTATGGTAAAGTGAAAGTGGTCACATATAGGAGGATTTACATTGATTAAAAATTTGCCTTTGCTACTCTTCATTTTAATAATTGGAGTTAGTACTTCTATAATAAGTACTAACGAGCATTTGCCTACGTTTCTTGAATGGGCTTTACCGATAATAAGTATTATCTTTAATGCTACTGCAGTTGTAGGACTATCCTTACACGTATTTGTATATAAACCTATGAAGCAAGCAGAAGATAACCTAAATATTAAATAAAAGAACTTTGTAAGCCATAAAACGGAGGCATAAAGAAAGTTGACTGAAATAAAAATCCCTTAGAAACAAATATTCTAGGGATTTTTATTGTCGTTGTTGTCACAAAAACTTATTTCCTACATCAACGCTAAAAAACAGTTGTTTTTCTCCAATGAAGGAATGGGAAAGGCTCTATATGAAGCTTGTCGTATTCGGATTTATAGCTATGTAATGCGGCATCCAGCAATCTGAATTCTCAGTACCAATTTCATGACCATTTAAACAGACTCTGTTCATACCGTCTAAACCATCTAAACCGCAGCATCCGTTTAAACGATCTCCATCTGGATGATGCTTAGAATCGATTAGGTCCTTCATATTTATAATAATTGTACCTTTTTTATCAACTTCATCATCTTCATCAACGATTAAGAAATAACCTTGGGGAATATAATCTTCCTCCATTTCCTCTTTGAGTAAGCTCATGTCACTTAGTTCTGTTAATACGTTAGAAATGTCTATTTCGCAACTTTTACAAACTAACTTCAATATAGTAAAACCCCTTTAACTAGTTTATATTCAAACACAACATTTATAAATATGATGTTTTTTCAATAATTTGTCTAGTTAAGTGGTTTGCTATTTAGAAATTCATACTCCTTTGTTTCCTATATAAAACTTCCAATTAGTTTACTTTACCTTGTACTCCCTACATCTCAACTAACAATGATTATCGGTTCTTTAACCGTAAGAAAATATTCGTAGACCTGTGATATTATCCTAAAATTGAAAAAGACCTTCAAAAAAATATAAAATTCCAGACTTATATGTTCTAATGCCTTGAAAAGCGCCTTTGTATATACTGTTGTGAATAAAACGTTATTATGGTATAAATCTACTATAATATAACAAAGTAGGTAATTTATATGTCAAAAGGTAAAAGGTTTTTGGTTTTATTTATTGTGTTAATTCCTATCGCTTTTTTCTTTTTTGTGCTCAATGACGATGGAGAAATCAAAAGAGATAATATAGAAATAGGATATAAAACAAATGATGAATCTCAACGAATTATTGATCCACAAAATAAAGTGGATCGACACAAGGAGATAATTGTCTCTACACATTTTAAAGACAATTCGGAAAAGGAAAAACAAAATAAAAAATTTGTACTAAAGTTGGCTAATATCAGGGATAAGAGCAATGTTTTGATGGAAGAAACTATTCCTAATGACGAGGCCACTTCGGGTTACGAATTTAAAATTAGTCCAGGGAAACTTTCTGCAGGAAAATACCAATTTTCTTTGTATAGAGATAATAATTTGAGCATAAGAAAAGTCTTTACATTCAAATGATAAAAAATTTATCATTCTCGACTTTCACTTAATTCAAAAACGTTTTATGAACGTTCTTTAAAATACATGTAATTTTACGAACGCTTTTAATAAGATAATAGATTGGAAAGTCTACTTCCTATAATTAATCAAACTTATTTTAAGTAAACGAAAGCTTCTTCTTTATAAAGAAGAGGCTTCGATATAAATATAAACATATATAAAATCTGAACAAAGGTTGAGCTTTTATTTTTTGTTATTCACTACATTCTTGCTCTCATTATGCTAGTGGTATTAAGGGTAAGTCTTGCAGCACTTATAGGGTCGATTAATAATGACTCGTTTATAAATTTTAGATGATAGCTTACTCTTTTTTCTAATTCAGATTCATATTAGCGTACCCACTGCATAATCGTTATGTGAGCCATTGATAATCCTCGCTATTCCATTATTTCCATTAAATCACGGAAGCGTAAGTAGTACAGTAGGTACCTCCTTGACTTTAATAAAATGACCTCATGATGAGAATGTTTACATTTAAATAAATTATCTTTTCCATATCGATAACATAACTTTTTAAAAATAATAGTATCAGTATAACTAAGATTAAGAGATTACTTACAAGTGAATTGGAATTCTTGTAACAGAACACAAATAATTTTGTTAGTAATTATAAGATGGGAACCTGTACCCCTATGTGGTATGATGTATTGAAGGTTATCTAATAATCTTTATATTAATATATTTTGGAGGTTTATTTATGAAGTTAAAAATGAAAATCTGCAAAGGACTTAATCACGGTACGGGGGTAGTCTACTATGAGCCATAAAGTATATCATCCTTTAGGGGAACGTTTAATGCGTCAATTGGCATTCATAGACGAAAATTGTACAGAATTTACTTCTGCTTATTTTTCTTCTGATACGAGGGAATATCTAAATTTTTTTTATAGGTATGCTCATGAGGTACAAAAATACCTATTAAGTTTTAGTGCTCTGTCTGAAGATATTTCTGTTGTACCCAAAGTTTTTATTGGAAGCCAGGTTTCGTTAATGTACTTGGACGATAAGGAAACTGAACAATTCACTATTTGCTTCCCGGATCAATCTGATCCGGATAAGGGAAATATTTCATTTTTATCTCCTGTTGGGAGTCAATTGTTATTACGTTCAGCTGGAGATAAATTAGTACTAACAACTCCAGGAGGCAGTACCGAGGTAATTATTAAGGAGATTAAGTTTAAAAGTCATTGGTAGATAAGGCTAAGTCCTTACCAGAAAGTTTGGTAAGGACTTAATATTGTTTTTTGAATAAGATTATCTACTCAATAAATAATTTTAAAGATATTTATAATGCGAAAAGAGGAATTTTTTAAAATGCTTTTAATAGAAATCTTTGTATATCTAGGTATTATAGCTGCTGGTGTATCTGGGGTATTAATAGGCATTAAAAAACAACTAGATTTGTTAGGAGTTATTTGTTTAGGTGTCACTGCTTCTTTAGGTGGAGGAATTATCCGAGACTTACTGATAGGTAATATACCACCTGTTGCTTTCATTAAGCCTAGTTATTTTTTTGTTAGTCTAATTGCTGGACTATTAGCATGGTGTTTTTACAATAAAGTATCTACAATAAAAAATATTATTATAGTTTCTGATGCGATAGGATTAGGTGTATTTACAGCTGTTGGTTCAAACACAGTAATGATATATCACGGAAACAATTCCTTTGTTATTATTGCTATGGGCCTTATAACAGGAATCGGTGGGGGTGTTTTAAGAGATATATTCGCAAAAGAAATACCTTATGTATTTAAAAAGGAAATTTATGCGATAGCGTCAATTTTGGGATCCGTTAGTCTTATTCTTACGTATGATAAAGTCCCTCACCCTTTGTCCTTATACATTTGCCTTTTCGTCACTTTTTCCTCTAGAGTCTTATCAGTCTTATTAAAGTTAAATTTCCCTGTTTATAAAGTGGAGAAATAAACTTAACCTATAAGGTTCGTTTTTTGAATGAGAGAGTCCTTACATATATAGTACGTAAGGTGATGTTTAGACTATAAAAGAAGGCAGGACTTGAATGGCAGTTGTTATTATTTGTTGCATGATCTCGGTAGGACTTTTTATTATTTATGCAGGATGGAAGCGCCCATATGATGAAATTAGTTCGCCTCCTGACATGTGGATACTTGAACTCCTCTTTATTATTATTGGAAAACTATTCAAGGTGTCAGCAGAAAAACTCACGCGGGTCTCATTCATGATTCTTGGAACTGCTTGGTCTCTACTATTCCTTGTGATATTGATTACACATGCATATTAAAATAAAAAAGAAGTTATCAAGGGATAACTTCTTTTTTATTATGAATATCTATAAAGTTATTAACTCTTATTATAACTGAATTACTTTAATTGTTTATTTTCATTTTTTTATTCGACATTTCATTTTCCAGAGATGTTTTTAGTTGTTCTTTGCTCATTATTAGTGCGGCCACAAATGCAAGCACGGTAGGAATGAGCGCCCACATAAATGTATGGGCGATAGAAGAAGAAAGAACTCCTACAATTTTATCTAACACAGGTGCTGGGATATGAGCACGAGCCTCAGGCGCAAGAATTACGCGAGGATCGTTAAATGTTGGGTTGTTGACCATTTGATCTTGTCCTGCAAAAATCTCCTTAAGTTTAGAAGAAAATTCGTCCCGTTGAATGATTCCAAAAATGGTAATACCAAGCGTCATGCCTAATGAGCGAATAAAAGAAACGGTTGAGTTAACGGATCCTCTTTGTGCCGGCTCAAAATGATGAATTGCTGCGTTACTAAGAACAGAGAATGTTGCTCCAATTCCTAGTCCTGTAAGAATCATATAGATTGTAACCAAGAAACGACTTGTATCAGGACTCAACGTTGTTAGTAAGAATACACCTGCTCCTAGAATAATTGTAACGACAATCATAATGCTACGATAGCTTAATTTATTCATTAGAAAACCACCGGTTGTGGCTGAAACGACAGAGCCTAACATCATCGGAAGCAATACAAGACCTGAGTTAGTAGCTGTTCCTCCAAGCACACCTTGGATATAGATAGGGATATAAACTGAAGCCGTGATGAATGCCATCCCACTAAAAAGACCCAAGAGGTTACTTGTAGTAAATAAACGAACTTTGAACATTCGAAAAGATATAATAGGATCTTTTACTTTTCTTTCAATTAAAATAAAAGCAACAAATAATACGACAAAAGCAATGAATAAACTTAAGATTTCTCCAGAACTCCACTCATATTTATTACCGCCAAGCTCTAAGGCAAACATTAAGCTGACAATAGAGCCAACCAGAGTTACAGCACCCCACCAATCAATTTTTTGTTTGGTATGCACTGGTGATTCCTTGTAGAAAAATACGATAAATGCTAATGCTAGAAGTCCCAAAGGAATATTTACATAAAATACCCAGTGCCAGTTGATGTAATCTGTAATATAAGCACCTAACAAAGGCCCAAAAATACTCGACAAACCAAAAACTGCTCCAAATAAACCGCCTAGTTTACCACGTTTCTCAACAGGAACCGTATCAAACATAATAGTAAAAGCAATGGGGATAAGTGCTCCGCCGCCAATTCCTTGAATTGCTCGGTAAATACTGAGTTGGATAATACTTTCTGCTGTACCACACAAAATGGATCCAATTAAAAAGACGATTAGTCCAAAAATAAAAAACAACTTACGTCCAAACATATCTGAGAGCTTACCGAATATGGGCATTCCCGCCATTTCGGCTACCATATAAGCTGATGTAACCCAGACAAATTTATCGAGCCCACCAAGCTCTCCAACTATAGTTCCCATAGCAGTAGCGACAATGGTGTTGTCCATAGACGCCATTAAAATTGCTAGCAAAAGACCTGCCAGCACTAGCTTTAAATTACCTTGTTTTGCATTCATATTTAATCATTTTTCTCCTTTTGTAACACAATAAATTCTGAAAGTGTGTAAATTCTAAATAACTGAACAAGCACCAGCCAGGGCTAGTCCACTGGTTCTTCTTTAGAATTAAGATATAACGATATCTCGCGTAACCATTCCCAATCCCATTTTAATTTTTCATCTTGAATATCGTCGATGGTAGATTGGATCCATTCTAACTCAGCTAGTGACATAGTTCTCTGATATTCCACCTCAAGTAAGAATAAGCGTGGAATCCCCCTACTTGTCGCTATTTCCATCTGTTTTTCTACGTAAGCTAATGTTTGCTCTAAAGCCAGCACTCTTTTTTGAAGTTGCTCTTTCACGTCTTCAGGTGTTAAAAGAGGGAGGAAAGAAATAGCAGCTGGAAATTCTAAGAATTCCTGTTTGGGTGTAGAAAGCATTTCTCTTATCCACTCGTACGCAGCTTCTCTCCCTTCTTCTGTTACTTCATAAACAATTAAATCTGGTCTCCCTTCGTTCTGCTTTTTCTCTTGAATGACAATCGCTCTATCGCGATGCAAACGATCAATGGTTTGATAGATGCTATTTCGATAACGAACGTTAATAACTTCATCCTTTCCTCTCTCTTTAATAAGCTGTTGCATACGATATGGATGCATAGGCTCTTCAACGAGGAGACAAAGTATAGCTAAAGCAAGAGGTGATTTTTTAATTTTATTTTTCATAGTTATAATATTACTATTAATAACATTACTAAAGCAAGAGTGAGATAAATCCAATAAGTACGGAGATAGATTTATCAGTTCCTAAAATATATCCCTAACTAATTGACTTAATGTTTTTTTATTTCCAAAAGAATGTATGATGTACTTAAATCTCAAGCCTTAAATGGTTTTATGTAAATAAACAGTTCCCGTAATATGTCATAACAAAAAAGCCGAAACGGTAACTCTCGGCTTTTTGAATCACATGATATCTATATAACTTTGTATACAATTAGTAAGAGCGTTTAATCTTCCCAAACCTCATTTATTAGGTCTTCAATTTCTTTTGAGAGTTTTTTCGTTTCGCTTTTATCAACCTCAACTTTGTCTCCGATGATATAAACCACGTCCCCAACTTGTGTATCTCGAGGGAAGATATCTTTAGGGTAGTCCTTTGTCTCGCCTCTGATTTCCACAACAGCAAATCCCTCTTCAAACCGATCAATAATACCTTTTATCTTTTTCATAATTACCTCGATTTTTTAACAGAATAAGATGTTCGATCACCAGTGATAATAATTGTATCACTTTGGTCTGTTCGGAGAATACTTGCTCTAGAATTTTTTAGTAAGTTCGCTACTTGAGAAGAGAAATTGATAAAGCCTTAAAAACGCTACTAAACGGTTAATTTATGCTTATCATCATTGTACTAGATTCATGAGTTGAATAAAAAGAGACATTACATATTAGTCGTATAAAATATATAAAAACCTTTTATTTATCTATCTTTTTTCAACTTAAGTCTTGATAATAAGGTCAGTGGTAGGTGCGACAACTGCAGCTCAGCTTACTTCAAAAGTTCGGTAAAAGGTGGCATTTTCTTACGTGAATGTCGAGATTGCAGCATGAAGAAGAGCATCTAAGTATAGAGCTTATATAGTAAAAGGAGAGTGATTTTTACCCTTCTCCTAATTATGTAAATGTAAATGTAAATGTAGTTGTGTTGACTCATTTTTAGAATTAGAAATATTTACTCTATTACACTGACGAGACCTTGTATTACAAACTACTTTAAAACGTAAGGCATCCGTTAATCGCTCCTCTTTTACCCTCTAATAATCACCTATTACTGCCTGTTCTGTCATCGTGAGAGAACGAAGTTTCCGAGGAATAAAAGCTCTTATCTCTTCTTCTTTATATCCAATTTGCATTATTTTATGATCTTGTAGAAATAATTTCATCTGTACCCTTTTCTGTCATACTAAGAATAGTCTTAATTTCATCTTCTGTAATAGGTTCATACGATAAATTTCTCTCAATATAATCAATTTGATGTTTCTCAAGCCAAGCCTTTGCTTTTCGACAAGAAATACAGCTGGTTGTCGTATATAGATGAATCATTTTTCACACCTCGTCTATATGTATTTTTTCAATCTTTAATTAATCAATGTAAATAAAAGTATATAGATTTCTAATAAGTAAAAGCCACTTGTATACTACAAGTGGCTTTTCGCTACGTGGAATACATTAGATGATTCACGTATTATTCCCATCTCTATTGTAGCATAACTTATCTATCTGTTTAATGTATTCTCGTCTTACTACGGATGCAAACAAGAGGCTGGCAATCTACGGTGTTCTTCCTGCTTACTTGATATTCTTGTTTATCATCCTTTTTCTCCTACATGGCAAACAACAAAAGCAGCAACAACAACGAATTATTAGTATACGGTGCTGAACAAGCAATCGATCAAATGAAATATGAAATGGCGAGCGAATTTGGTGTAAACCTTGGTGCTAATACAACTGCACCTGCAAACGAATCAATAGGTGGCGAAATCACAAAACGTTTTGTACAAATGACTGAACAACCACTTGGCAGGGGGACGTTTCTAAGACAATTTTATAATGATGGCTGAAGGAAGAATGGGTATCCATTCTTCTTTTTCCTTATTAAAATTAGACATATATACTTACATTTTAAAATAAAGATTTTGTTAAATGAAGCATCTCATAAGAATAAAAGACATCAATTTAATCTTTATCATGTATTGAAAAAGTAACATAACGCTGAGTTAAAAATAAAGAACAAATAAAGAATAGCTCAAAGATATTTATTATAGCTGTACTTGGAAGGTTAATGGGTATAGCACTTCCTGCAACCATAAGAGCTACTCCAATCATCATTATCTTCCATCGTGTTTCGCGATAGAGAGAAACTCCAACAACAAGTAAAATGAATGCCACAATAATAACCATTAAAGGTGGACCAGAGGCTCCTACAAGAGTATATCGAACAATGCCATACTCGCGTAATATCTCCGGATTTTTATTAATCGCTTCTATAATCTCATAACTAATAAGAGCAAGTGTACTCATTAGGAAGATGATTTTGAATATAAATTTGTTAACCCATTGAAGGTTAGATTGTTTAGCTACTCCATAAGCAAAAAGTAAAAGAGTAGGCGTGAATAAAGCATGGAACCAAAAGCGAAACATACTAAGAAGAAGGAGTACATTACCTTCCCCAATAAATGATCCCACAAAAATAATGATATTATCGTAAATCAAACCAACTATTACAAGAGGTAGAAATACCATATAAAAGGATACATTTCTTTTTTTAATAAGCTTTATGCTTAAAATCAGCAACGTTAAATAGCAAATACTAAACAGAAAATAGAGTATTGTATCAATCATTTTTTTCTCCTTGATTATTTAAGTCGAAACTAAAAGCTAAGTCTTATAATTTATTTTAGTGTCCCATCCCAAAGTTGCTTTTGTTCATTTAGCAATTGGCAACTTTTCCACTCCTTGCGCGTATTATTTTTTACTTTTACCTTTTGAACTGGAATGTTTTTTGCTCTTAAGGCTTTGATTAAAAGATCTATTGAATTCATAAAAGTCACCCTTCAACAAAATTCTCTTATAACAAACCATTAATTAGTTAATATTTTCTTTTAACCATGTTGAAGTAACACGAACCATTTCGTTCTGTTGTTTCTTTACAGATATAGATGATTTAGAGTCACCTTTCTGTGCTCCATAAATGCCAAATTGACCATGATTACCACCTTTTATTTCATGCATGGTTGTTTGTTGGGACAATAAATGCTTTGTATCTTCAATTTTTTCTACGGTTGATAAACCATCTTTTTCACCATAAATTGAAAGCATAGGAAGATTCTTATTTGAGAAATCAGTTCCTTCATCTGGATAAGAACCTAACAAGAACACACCATCAATTTCTTTAGGATGATTATAAGCAAATTTAGATGCAGTAACCCCGCCTAAGGAATGACCACCTACAACCCATTTTTGGACAGAGGAGTGAGCATCTATTATCTCCTGTGCTTTATTAGAGTCAAATAATGCAAAGTTAAAATTCACATTAGGTATAGCCACTAAATAACCTTGTTTTGCTAATTGTTTACCGTAATAGCTGTACGCTTCCGGTTCTACTTTTGCTCCAGGATACAACACAATTCCCACTTGATTATTATTTTTCGAGTTAAAAATAATCCAATCGTTTTCATACTTAATGTCCTTTTTATTCACAAGTGTATAAAGTTTTTGAGATGGTTCATACGTTTGTTGTGACCATGTAAAGAAACCAAGAAAACCTACCATGATTATTGCAACGAGACCAATGAAAAAATACGTCACTTTTTTCTTCATAGATGTATCCCCTTTCGTACTCCTTTGAATTTTTACAACTAATTCCCATTTCTATTTATGTTTTTATTCTAAGGACTTAGTGAGAGTTAGGTGAAACCTTACAAGTTAAGTAGCACTATATATTTAATTATATATACCAGAAGGTTAATTAATCAACTAGTTTAATTTTGGAAATATTTTGATCTGAAATAAGAGAAGTATGCTGAATTTCTGTATAAGATTAGGAGCTGTTGCAATCACTGCAAGTCAGCTTACTTCAAGAGCTCACTAAAATATCACATTTATCTTCAATAGTTAGGGAAGCTTCTGAACTCTCATTTACTTTATGCAAAAGGTGGACTATTAGGAATAGATACAGCATATAAAAACTCATTCCTTCTTACATAATTGGCTAACTCTTACCTACTGCGGTAAGGGTTCTTTGTTCTTTTCCGATTAGACAGACAAGATTACTGCAGTAGCTACATAGTATCTAAAGAATCTTAACTTCATCACCTATTTCAGTAACGTTACTGCGTTAATACAAGCTGTATACGCTTAGTGAAGCCCTTCATCGAATCTGTAAATGTTGTATCTAAAAAATAGGATATTCTGTTTTTGGGGATCACTACAAGAAAATGTGCGTATAAAAGCAGTGTATTTCACGATTGAAATTACACTGCTTTTGTTGTTGGAGCAAATATGCTGCTAAATAAATGAAGAAAGCCTAAAACACTCGATTTCTCTCTTATTACAATAAGGTTCTATCTGTGTTCAGGCCTCATTTCTAAGGATTCTTCCTCGAATTTTTGGTAGGCATTCTGTAATCCCATTATCACTTTTTTTATTTTAAAGTAGCCATTGGAATAAGCATATGTATCACGGATTTCTTCCCACATAAAATGATACATTTTTAAGTCTGATGTTTCACAAAAGATGAAATCGGTATAAGTACCGTCTCCAAACGCATCCGCGTCAAAGAATTTCACTTTAACATTCTCATTGTACTTTTCAATTATTGAATATAAATCTTCCGCAAGCTCTCTTCTTTTTTCACGTGTTAATGCTAACCACGTAGGATAAAACTCTAATAAAATTATAATGCCATGATTTAAGTTGTTTTTTTTCATCTTATTATCTCCTTTAGATTCACCAGAAATACAATGTAATTATACTACCTTTTAGTATTTAATGGTAAAATCGGTTTTCTTTACCGTTTAAATACTCGAATAAGTTAAATAGAGAAGGACCCCTACTAGGCTCTTTTAAATGCTCTAATGAAAATTAACATCATTTTTCTTTTAATCTGTTGCCATTTTAGGCATTCTAACTTCTAGAACTTCATTTTTATAAGAGATTTTTTATTCATTCGCTGAATATAGGAATTGGGTAATTTAACCATAAAGTATTAATTTTATTTAACAAGGAAGAAGATATTTATAAGATGAGGATAATTTATCTGCTTGATATACATATTTATAAAAACAACAACATTAAAAAAATTTTTTTATTTTATGAATAAATGATTCTTCTTTTACGCATGTTAACGTTGTAAACTTTAAAGGATTTGAATAAAATGGAAAACAATAAAAATAGCAATACAAATGAATTATTAGTATATGGTGCGCAACAAGCAATTGACCAGATGAAATATGAAATTGCTAGCGAGTTTGGTGTTAACCTAGGTCCTGACACAACTGCTCGTGCAAACGAATCTGTAGGTGGAGAAATTACAAAGCATCTTGTACAAATGGCTGAGCAACAACTTGGCGGAGGACATTTCTAAGACAATTGTATAATGGTTGCTAAAGGAATAATGGTGTTCATTCTTCTTTTTTTCTATGATTTAAATAAAAAGAGACACGTGCATGGCACGAAGAAGCCTCCATCAACGTTGATGGAGGCTTCTTCATTAAAACATAGTTTTGCCCTTGTGAGACCCTTTCGTTACGTATATCGGTTCATAACTAAAGTGCCTTGTTAAGATACGGATATCTACTTGCAATTTGAGGTAATACGTTTCTTGAAGTCGCTGTTAATCCTTTCAAAACTAATCAGTCCCTTCAATAAATTAAGTATTTACCTTCTCACAACAATCAATAATATTGATGTTGTACTATGCGTGTACCACATACTTTAAAGTTAAAACATTAATTATCAAATTTTTAAAACTGTTAATAACAAATAATCAGATATAAATATATAAGCACAATTGCAATTAAATAGGATTTTGATACAACGAAAGAATGTTAATCTTTGAGCTCTAGCTAGAAAAATATGTTGTACTCTCTGTTTGTTCTCTTTCCTTACATACTCTATGGTCGTAACATTTAAACGATTTATCTCCTATCCACTAACTCTTTCTTTTAAATAACCCAGAAATCCATTTTGGACTTTTACTATATGGTCACCTATCCAAACACTATTGACTCTAAAGTAATACCAACTTCGGGATTCACCTAAAAATTCTTTAACTCCATAACCTTCTTCGATTAAATGAGCTTGAATTTCTTCTTTCCAATCATTAAACATCCTCTTCCCTCCTATTTAAGATTGTAAAGACTTTCCTTTTACTAATCCCCATCTTATTCAAGGGCAAACCACTCATTCTTTTTATTCATATATGTTAGTATGATTTATGCCATATAAGTTTTATAGCAATTCCAACTACTCTGAATGGAGCACATTCAAAAGATTTATAGAAGGTAATATGCCTCTTGAAACGTATGGACAATTACTATAAAAAACCATGCCTTCTTACATAATCAGCTACCCTTTACTTACTGCGGTAAGGGTTCTTTGCTATTTTTTGATTGGACAGACAAGCTTACAGCAGTAGTTACATAGTATCTAAAAAATCTTAACTTCATTACCTAATCAGTATCTATTTCAGTAACGTTACCACGTTAATACAAGCTGTATACGCCTAGTGAAGTCCTTCGTGGAATCTGTAAGGGAGCTTATATATATTCCTGTAGGCTGATTTATATTAGCTAGAAACGTATACATGGATTGCCCAATCACATATAAAAAGAACCCATTTTGAAAATAACTAATCAAAATGGGTTCTCTTCATGTAGATTAAGGTCTATGGAAGTTGACCGTCTTTTCATCATCTCCAGTTCGTTCAAACCAACCCCTAAAGGCCCAGTTATCATATCCCCCGTCACCTTCGTTAATAAAAGTTCCTTCTTCAAATATCCAAACCCCAAACGTGATGCCATCGTAATCTACAGTATCAAAATATTGCACACCTTGTAATTGATTAGAATTGTAACCTTGACTTAAATTCATCACCACTACGTTGTACTGTTGACCCGATTCAAAAAAGGCTTTTTCCATAGCTCCTTTAACAAATCCACTTCGATTGTCAGCCGTTTTAGCTGCATCTGCAATCGCTTGCCCGATTGCTACTGGATCAATACCGACGTCTGCTCCAACTTCTGCAGCTTCTGCGGAACCAGCAGAATCTCCTAAATTCGGTAGAGCTAATGGTGTCGCTAACATAGCTATACCCACGGCAGAAGCTACAACAGCTTGTTTCGCTCTTCTCATTTGATCTCCTCCTATTTTAGTTGATTCTTAGAACAACTACCCCTTTTTACCATTTTAAAACAAAAATGTATGATTAAGTTACAAAAGATAAATAAAAGAGAAAATATTTTAAATATCTCAGCATTATCGCGATAACAAAAAAAGGGTTATATACTCCATATAATCTCTTTACTCTTTGTTTTATTTACTCGTTTATTTCTTACAATATTAATAATTTTATATAATTAGAAATTGTTTTGGAACTACATTAGGCGAGAGATTAATATAAATTATCTTTATTTAGAAAGATTTATTAATAGATAACATATTCATGGCTTTTTCTAAAAGTACAATATCTTCTTTTAACATTGTTTTTACATCATTGAGTTCAAGATGTAGGTATTCTTCTCTTAAACGTTCTAACTCCCTAATAAATAGGGGGTCAATGCAGTATGTGTACTTTATCATCAATACGTACCCCCTTTATATTTTGATGTCATATATGATGATTCCCCTTCATTCGTACAAATAATCATAAAAGGAAATAAATTCAATTTATAGATTTTAGATAACCAAAAGCAATTTAAATAAAAGACAATTATACTAATGATTATTTTCCAAATATTAAATAGAAAATGTATGGAAAAGGATTAATTAAGATTGGAAGGGTAATAAAGGCTTTAGAGCTATTGAAGGTAGTGATGTTTATAACCATCGTTTCGGAGGACAAGAATGGAATGTACCAAAATGTCAGTTATGTGGCGAAGATTTACATCAGATTTTATGTTTCGATCTAAAGGATGATAGATTAAGTGAACTAAGAACTTCTAAACTTGAAGAACTACCTTTAATATCATGCTTAAATTGTTCTACTTTCTGGGAGCCTCAACTATTTCAATTAAATCCTTCAATAAAGAATGTTACTGCTTTAAGCCAAAATGATAAGGGGAAATGGATTCAAGACGAAGAAAATAAAATACCTGTTCCTCTTCCTTATACAAAATTCAAACTGATTAATATGTTAGGAGAAGATATACCAGTCAATGAAGAAGCCTACTATGATGCATTTGACTTATTTGGTCAGGAATATATATGTAGAGTGTTGGGAGCGCCTCTATACGTTGAAAAGCCAAATGACATAAGCTGTCCAACCTGTAACCATGACATGCAATATGTTTCCAGTGTCACTCATGATTTTGAAGTAGATCTTATATCCGTGGTGGGCCTTTTCCTGGGAGAAATGATTATCTATTTTTATTTTTGTAAGGAATGTTTAACCCTAAAAACAGAGGTACAAGGTACGTAAGCTAAAAAAAGCCCTCGTAAGGGCTTTTTTTACTTCTCATGATAAAAATATTATGGTAACTAAAATGTATAATTTTACGAACATATACCTTTCTATTTTTTAATATAGATAATGAATTTAGTTACCATTTTTGTCAGACCATTTGTCTTCACTATCGATCCATTTGTTCTTCTTTAAATCAAAAGATTCTATACCATCATGAAAGTCTAGATAAACAGGCAGCTTTATTCTATTATCGCCAGCTTTATTCCAACAAGAAATAAACCAGTTTGAAATCAATTCTTTCTCAGCAGCAGATATTTCTTCTTCATTTTGTTCATAAAAATCCCAAAACTCATCTGAATGCTCGTCGGCTAGCTCATAGTATTCAAACTCTTCAAGTAGCTCATAACTACCTGAAAAAATGGCACGATTGTTTCCTTCATAGAAAACTTCATTCGCTTCATTGTCCATAGAAAACATCCTGATAGACAAATCAAATGGCTGAATGAAGGTTTCAAAGTCTAGTAAGTCAATGTCCTTATAATAATAAAAAGTATGTACTTTTTCGATATTGTTAATTAACTTATCTTCATTTTGTTCAAGTGTTTTCTTTAATGAACCAATATATGAATCAACCGTAAATAACTTATCACCTTTATTTTCTTCTTCTGTATGCTTCCAAGTATCAAAACGCTCATTAATCTTTGTATTAATAGCCTCATAATTATTCCACGTATCTTCTACCTCATAAAGGGATTTTATATGAGGAAATATAGCTTCATAATCATCTAAATAAGTACCTTTATCGAAATCAAAGTAATCTTTTGTAAAGGCCCTTCCTTCCGCATTCAGCATATCGCTGGCAAAGACGCCATCCCATTCCATATATATTTCAGTTCCGGTCATGTTCTTTTGTTTAAACTCTATAATTTCCTGAGCAGCCTCTTCTTCAAATTCTTTGCTATATAAGTTTTCTTTAATAATCCAACCGAGATACATTCCAGTATGAACGAATGCCTGCTTTTCACTCAAGTTACTTGGGAAATCTCCTTCATAATGCCATTTAGCTTTATCATAGACGGTTGTCATGGCCTCTTCCTCTTTCTCTATATCTTCTATTAAGGTAATTTCTTCTTGTTCACGACTACTTTTTTTATTTAATGAGTCTTCGCAGCCTTGCAGGAACAAAATAATAAACACAAAAAATGGAATGCACTTTAATTTATACAAAATTCCCTCCATGAATTACATTAAAAGTAAACGATATACTGCATTATATACTGTAGAGATTAAACAATATATATTAAACCAATGAAAATAGAATTATAGCAAAAAAATGTAGTCTCTAAAAAACTGGTTTAGCTTAATCATTCTTTGCGGCTATAACTGCTTTCTAATTGCTTTGGATCTAGTGGGGGTACACGAAATAATTGCTTTAGAAAATCATCGAAAGTATCTGCTATTTTAATATACTCCCATTCTGTAGTATCGCTTGTTGAAGCTGAGAAGTTTTCTGCGATATACATAACAGTAGGATCTTGTGATTTATTACGATAATCCAACACGATCCAATAGTGAAAATCCGTCCACAAAACCACAAATCCACCTGTGAGTTTGACTTCTTTTAATAGTTCTTTGGAAGATAAGATACTTATATCATCATTTTCAAAATGTATAGGGTCAATTGAATTAATGTTTGCTCTTCCTCCATAAGGAATACTTTCTGCATCGCCATCAGGTAACATAAAGTATGGGTAGTTTAATCCACCACCATTTCTTATTTTCAGTAAATCTAATAATGAACTAGGCAACTTAACACCTAAAATAACTCCAGCTTTCTTTATGATTCTCTCATTTATCAGATAATCTATACACTGATATTCACTATCGTCGCTCCAAAAACTATCTCCCTGATAAAATTCTTTTTTCAAAACTTCACCTTCTTTCGCTTTAAGTGTTAAACAATTGTTTTAATTCCTTTTTCAAGCTTTTATAATGCCAATTAATATGATCAAGCTCGACCTCTATTTCAATTAATTGATCTATTAGCTTCTTTTGGTCTAGTGAAGAACTAAGAGTGTCTGTAATCAATCGATCAAGTTTATTGCTACTTTCGTAAATGTCGTTTAAATCAACTGCTAATTCAACACATTCCTTGTTTGAATCGAGTAAAGAAAGCTTCTTTATGAGTTCATCTACAATAGTTGGGTTCATTCTATCTCCTCCCCTTTAATCAGTGTATATTCTAGGTCCTTCAAGCCTTCATAAAAAGTTATTGAAGATGGTTAGAAATCTAAAATTGAATCAATGTTTTCGGCATATTCATCAACTAGTTGAGACCCTTTCTCTTCAGCTTCTCCCTCCTCTAGTTCCTTATCTTCCAACCACTGTTGATAATGACAAAGTTCATGAGCAATGCTGTCTAGCATCGCATACAATGCATCTATTTTTCCTCTTTCTCTAATCAAATCTTTATAATCCCCAGTAGCAATGCGGATATATGGTTCAACATCTTTTTCATAAGGAGCAAAGAAAGTGGCTGTTACCAACTCCTTTGTCGTCCGGTTCTTAATTTGAACATCTTTTTTTAGGTAAAGAACAACTCGGATAGGAAACTCCATTTGCGTTCTTAACCATTTACAAAAGCTAATGCATGCTTTTCTTACTTCTGGGTCTACGCTAGGCTCACTCCTTAATCTTAAACCTGTTCTAGGATAGTCATTCATGCTTATTTCCTCACATTCAACCTTCTATTTGCATTAATAGTTTATTAGAATAATTAAATTACATAAATTTCTTAATTTGTAATATTATAGACCAGTTTTTACCATACATCATGTATAATAAAGGAACTTAATAATAGAAAGTCGGGAACAAAATGAAAAAACTTCTTCTTTATATGCTATATATCTCTCTTACTTATGATGTGATTCGTTTAATTTATAGGACGGTAACAAAGTATAGCCTTGAGAACTTTGGTTACGATGTCCTTTCAGTAATAAGAGACTTAATTGTCATTTGGATTATTTTTAAAGTCACTCGTTTAGAGTTATAATTTTTATTTATTATTTATACATGTAACTGCTGATTAACCAATCTCTTTACTCTCTCATAAGCTTTGACCTCATCCTGGTAAAACAATGCACTATTCCAGTCTTCTCTTTTCTCCGCATCTTTTCTCCACGCATCAGATTGTTCTAGTAACTTATCAATGTATTTAATAAACTTCTTTCGTTCCATTTAATCATCTACTTCTATTGAAATTGGAAATATTTATAAATTATTTTGATAAGTAATATTTCTAGAATTTAGTGAGAATACCTGTTGGAATTTGATATAATCTCCAGGACTTTTATTTTATTGCCTATTTATGCGCATTTTAATGAGTTATTTTAATTCTTTTTTGATTTTAGAAACATTACTTATGTTAATTTAAAGAGAAATAAAAAAAGCTACCAATACAGCTAGGCAGCCCTTCCTTAAATATCCCTAATTATTCTCTCTGCTATAAACCATAGAGGAGATATACTTATTTCTTTTGCTTGTTTGTCAGTTTCTCATTGTTTTTTTCTTTTTCAGAAGTAGTAATATCCGTATCTTTATTTTGCCTTTCTGGTTTCCGGTTGTTTACTGAGGTTGCAACCTCTTCAATCTCTTTAATAACAGGAGAATATGTCTGTTTCACGATACCCTTGATGTTTTAACCCCTTAATTGCATGTATCGCTTCTTGCTCCGAATGAAAAATCCCTTCAACTCGTTTTCTCGTTCCCATTTTCCCATCCCCTTAAATTTTAATTAAACGAAAACTTCTTTTCGCATTTAATTCCATCCTTATTGTGTATATCATGTACCCAGTGGGTTTTTATTTGAAGCTTAATAAGGATGACTATGTAAATGACCCCTACATTATAAAATGTAGAAAGATGAAGTAGAGGCGATATCCATATTCGGGAAAACTTTAGAGTTTTTATTGAAAAAGAACATCTGTTCGTATATAATGTAAAAAAGGAAAAACCTCATATTTTTCCTTAATTGAAACATATAGGATATTTAATACAGAGATAATTTACAATTAGTTTTTATGGGGGAGAAAAAGCGATGAATTCTACATACCATCATTTAAAAGATACAAAAAAAGAAGAAGGGCAAAAAGAATTACTTGAGAGAAACCTAGAAGCTCATAGAAGTAGAAGATGGGTAACCAACTCTATTTACGCTATGTCCCTACTTGTAGTCGTACTTTGTTTCTATTTTCATGTACCACAGGCTGCAATTATTACTCTAATCTTATTTTTGATATGTGCAACTAGCGAAATACTATATAGAGCGTTAGATAAAAAGATAGAACTACGGTTAAAACGGATTAAACAGGAGAAAAGAAAGATCATATTTAAAGGAAATAAATCCTAACAGCTTTTCTATAAATTCCTTTCTGCTATACAGATTTGAAATTATTTTTCACATGAGAACGAAGAAGAAAGAGTTAGCTTCGTTATAGAATAAAGTAAAAAAGCAGTTCTTTAACTACTCAAGGACTGTTTTTTTACTTTATAGAAGAGAAAGAGTAGCAAAAAATCATCCTTGATAAAGTTTACGACTATGCTGAATTTCCGAATAAAGTTAATGTCCAATGCGATAACTGCAATTTATCTTACTTCAAAAGTTCTATAAAAAGTTGAATTCGTCTACGTGAACGTCGAGAGTGTGCCATGAAGAAAAGCATTTAGGTAGTACTTGGACTATAAAAAATAGCCTGGTTTGAATGGCATGTGGTATTTTTAGACGTTTATACCGAAAATAAGCCACCTAGGGATATCCCAAGTAGGTGGCTTATAAGATAAACTTAATATGGAGCAAGCTGTTAAAAATTAATTTCTGTCAAAAAGAGAGCTGCCAGATATGCCTGGGTTCGTCATTTCATAGGGATTTAAAATTAACTCAAGCTCCTCCTCAGTCAATACGTCATATTGCAAACATAGTTCTCGTACCGACTTTCCATTTAAAATAGCCTCTCTAGCAATTCGTGCTGCTACTTCATATCCGATATGTGGATTTACGGCTGTAATAATCCCTACACTTTTTTCTACATACTCTTTTAAACGTCCCTCATTTGCTTCAATGCCTTTTAGACAATGGTCTGTGAAGACGTGGAATGCGTTATTCATAATACTGATTGACTGAAGCAAGTTAAATACAAGAACAGGCTCCATCACATTTAGTTCAAGCTGACCTGCTTCCGATGCCAGGCAAATTGTATGATCATTACCTATAACTTGAAAAGCTACTTGATTAATCATTTCAGGCATGACAGGATTGACCTTTCCAGGCATAATAGATGAACCAGGTTGACGAGCTGGTAATATAAGTTCAGCTAATCCTGCACGAGGACCCGATGCCATTAATCGGATATCATTCGCAATTTTAGACATATTAATCATGCAAACTTTTAAGCTAGCGGAGACTTCTGTATAAGCGTCTGTATTTTGAGTCGCGTCTACAAGATGATTGGCCTTCTTAAGTGGTAAACCACTAATATTTGCTAGATATCTTACAACATTTTCGATATAACGTGGATCTGCATTTAAACCCGTTCCAACTGCAGTTGCTCCCATATTAACCTCATATAAATGTCCATAAGATTGCTTAATACGTTTCATATCGCGCTCAAGAACACGACTATATGATTCAAATTCTTGACCAAGACGGATTGGAACCGCATCCTGTAGGTGAGTACGTCCCATCTTTATAATAGAATCAAATTGTTCTGCCTTTTTCTGAAATACACTGTGCATATAATTCATTGTTTTCAGTAACTTATTTAACAGATTAAGCGTTGCAATATGGATAGCAGTTGGGAATACGTCGTTTGTTGATTGTGACATGTTTACATGACTATTAGGGCTTAAATCGGAATAAGAACCTTTCTTGTGACCAAGTAACTCTAAAGCTCTATTTGCAATAACCTCATTTGCATTCATATTCATTGAGGTCCCCGCACCGCCCTGTATTGGATCAACAATAAATTGATTGTTTCTTTTCCCTTCAATAACCTCGTCTGCTGCTTCAATAATTGCATTACCCAACCCATCATATAACCTTTTTGTTTCCATGTTAGCAAGAGCAGCAGCCTTTTTAACGATCCCTAATGCTTTAATAAGTTCTGGGTGAATTTGATATCCTGTTATTGGGAAGTTTTCAACTGCACGTAAAGTTTGAATCCCATAATAAGTATAATTAGGAACTTCTTTTGTTCCTAGGAAATCTTTTTCAATTCTTACATTTTGTTTTTCTGGTATTTCTATATTTGTCATAACATTGATCTCCTTCTTTACATAAAAAGAAATTTTTTTATGCTACGTCCGATTTTCTAATAGAATCTGTATAATGCTTTGCTTTTTCTTTGTCGAATCCGCCTTCCCACTTAGACATCACAATAGCAGCTAATGCGTTACCTACTACGTTGACAGATGTACGAAGCATATCTAAAATACGATCAATACCAGCAATGAATGCCATACCTTCTAGAGGTAATCCCATTGATCCCAATGTTGTTAATACAACAACAAATGAGGCGCCCGCAACTCCTGCCATTCCCTTAGAAGTCAACATCAACACAAGTAAAAGTGTAATTTGTTCTACGAAAGATAAATGAATCCCATACATTTGTGCAATGAAAAGGGCAGCAATGGCTTGGTAAATGGATGATCCATCAAGGTTAAAGGTATATCCTGTCGGAATAACAAATGATGTGACAGCTTTCGGACAACCAAAGTTCTCCATTTTAGTCATTAACCTTGGCAATACTGCTTCAGAGCTTGCGGTTGTAAACGCTAAAATCAACTCATCTTTTAAGATTTTTATAAGGACTAAAACATTAGTTCCAGCCATCTTTGCAATAATACCTAATACTACAAAAACAAAGAAAATCATGGTCAGATATATAACGAGTACTAACTTTCCTAAAGGAATCAATGAACCGATTCCAAACTTCGCGACATTCAAACCAATTAAAGCAAATACCCCAAATGGAGCAAATTTCATAACTAAGTTTGTCATCCAAAACATGGATTCTAGTACGCCTTCAAAAAAGTTTAAAACTGGTTTACCTTTTTCCCCAATTGCTGCAACTCCTAGACCAAATAAGACTGAGAAAAAGATAATCGCTAATAAATTTCCTTCAGTTAATGATTGGAATATATTAGTTGGGATAATATGAACGATTTGAGCTGCTACACCTGCACTCTCAGTTGTTTTAGATGTTTCTTCATATTTGGATAT
Source organism: Priestia sp. D51 (assembly GCF_053345675.1). NCBI lineage: Bacteria > Bacillati > Bacillota > Bacilli > Caryophanales > Bacillaceae > Priestia > Priestia sp. D51. Next base: position 59,338 of record NZ_JBLTIR010000006.1, read on the forward strand.
GTCACCTTTCTCAAGGTTTCCCATATCTATACCACTACCTGGGTGGAATAAATTTGCGGCTAATAAGCCCACTGCTAATGCAATCGTAGTAACAATTTCAAAATAAAGAATGGTTTTTCCACCTAGTCTTCCTAGCTTTTTAATATCACCTACACCAGCTATAGATACGATTAGTGCAGATACAACGATAGGAATAACAATCATTTTGATTAGGTGAAGAAAAATATCTCCTAAAGGTTGAAGAATGGCCATCGCTGTATTATTTCCATAAAAAATAGCGCCTATAGCAATCCCGAACGCAAGTCCAATAAATATTTGTGTAGCTAATCCCAATTTCTTCATAGTTGTAACCCCTTTCAATTTACAGTTCATTAAAACACTTAAAGAGAGCCTATGCTTAGGCTAGCGTCTATAAAAAAAGACAATAATTAAAAATAAGTCCAATGTGTAAATAATCTTTAAAATAAATGGTAATCATATAATTTGAAATTAACTCCCCCCTTCAGTAAAGCGTTTTCAAAATCTTTAATGTAAAATACACTTTTTCGGCTCACCTTATATACCTGAGCATATAGTATCATGTATAAAGAGATTTTCTATTATCCTTTTAACCTTTTGAAATCCTGTTTATTGTCTAACATTCATATAAACCTAGAAGTGACTGTTACTAGATTTATATGAATGTTAGACAAGAGTACCTTAATCTATTATCCCTTCATTTCAGATAAAGTAAAGAAATATCTTCTTCTTTTATTTAGAGATAAGGAAATCATAACATTAGATATCTCTATAACTTGTTAAAATAATTAAATCTCTTAAAATGTTTTTCTTCAAATTAAATGATATCGCTTTCAAAAATTTCAATCGTAGTAACTACATATATCTTCTCTGAAAGCTAAAGGAATTTAGGATTTATTTCAAGTGTAACTTAATTAACTAAACTACAGCATTAAGTTGGGGTATCTCCTTCAGCCTCTTCATACTGTAATCTCATTATAATAAACATGCGTTTCTTGTATATAGGTAATGAATGGAATCAAAAAAATGATAATAACGAAAAATATATTTTTAATTTCATGTTCTCTTTTTGCGTACTTCAGTTACATTATATTTATATACGACAGATAAATCAAGAAAATTATTATTCATTTCGCGTACATTTTATTTAGACAGGTCTCATAGAAGTAAATAATATTTTAATAACGACGAACTGTTATGGAAAAAACAAAGTAATTTTAACATACACCTTTTATATAGATCTAATTGTGTTAGTCTAATAAAAGTCAAATAGAAAAGAATGATCAACCTGGAAGAAGTAACAGAGCAAGAAATCGATTTTGATAAAGTGTATGACTATGTGGAATTTCCGAATAAGGTTAGTGGCCGTTGCGATCACTGTAACTCAGCTGACTTCAAAAGCTCCGTAAAAGGTGGCGTTTTCTTACATGAATGTAGAGAATGTGGCATGAAGAAGAGTATATAAATATATGATAACCAGGCCCTTCAGAATTTAAAGGGGCCTTTTGTTTATGTTTAATAAGGTTGAGTAATAGATACTTCAGTTTAAGTGAGGAAGCTAATCCCTAACCTATAAAAAAGCGCAGATTCTAGGGCCGTTTACGCCTGACCTACTGCAGTAATGAAGCATATCTGCACTTTATTTTTAAATATTTTCCATAATAATAAGCGACCCTATATACTGTAAACAAAGTTACTAAGGTCGCTTATACTATATTTTGATTTATTGTTTTTTTGTCTGTTTCTTTATAATAAAATATCTGTAATCTCATTAATCTTCTGACAGAATTTCGCTATCATTATTAATTTGATCGAATAAATAAGTAAGATAAGAATCTAGTTCAAATTGATTACCTTCAACAAAATCATATAGCATAGAATTATTTTCTTCTCTCATTTTTAATCACTCCAATTTAAGTTTTTTCAATTTTTATACATGATGACCATGATTCTTTTTTTGACCCATTTTTCTTAAAAGAAAGCTTACAATTAATACTAAAATGATTGATCCAATAATTGCTGGGATAATTGCAAAACCGCCAATGACTGGCCCCCAACTTCCCAAGATAAGGCCGCCCAACCAAGAACCAATAAAGCCAGCGATAATATTACCAATAATACCTCCAGGAACGTCGTGTCCCGTAATTAAACCGGCGAGCCACCCGATAATTCCACCTACAATTAGCATCCATAGAATCTCCATTACTACTTCCCTCCTTTTAAATTATTTAGTTAACTTTACCCCTCACTAAAACTCATTAATCTTGTTATTTTTTTCCTGATCAGAGTTTTTCTCGTATATAACCATCTACGCCTTACTTACTGCAGTAAGAGCTCCTTGTTGTTTTTTGAGTAGACAGGTAAATTTACTGCAGTAGCTACATCATAGTATCTAAAGAATTACGACTTGATTACTAATCAGTATCTATTTCAGTACCGTTGCCGCGTTAATACGCATTGTGGACGTCCAGTTTTAATTAGCCATTTTTCTTTCCTTTGTTAATCCGGATTACACGTTATCTTTCCATATCTTAATGCATCATAGATAGCTCGCCCATCACTTAAACTCGTTTCTGAATATTCAAAGGGTAAGAGCGAGAAAACAATATAATAAATAGAGAAATAAACAAATTGGTAAGAAAAGAGATTCTTTGAGAGAACACCCAACATAATTAAACCATACACAAGAAGGATAGACGCTACATTAGCTACGGTACCTCCAGCATAAACACAAGCATGAGCAAAACGGTTATCATACTTTAATTTTTCGTAAATACAAAAGGAGTGCAAAAAATAAATAGATTTTATTTTAATTTTCTTCCACCTAAAAATCGTTCTCCCCTGTCCAATGGTAAAATCGACCTTTCCTCCTAGAATGATAGCCATAAGTGAGTGCCCCAGTTGGTGAATAACAGACACAAGTGGAATGACAATCAAAAAAGAAAATAATAGTTTCGGCATATCACTCCATCCAAACATACCTGTCTCCCTTCCCTCTTAAAATAATCTTACATTTGATATTCCACATTTTCGCCTATCAAAACCGGTATTTTTATGAGGGCTGTATAAGAGAATGATGCTTTTCTATTCTTTGTATTTATGATTTCCATTAGGTTAACTAAATAATTAAACCGGACTTTCTTTACAATAAAAAGAGCTACCTCGAAATAGAAAAACTAACCTGAAGAGACATAAGAATACGAGGAAAGAGCTTATAGTGGTAAATAAACTGAATGGATGAAAAGGAGCCATTGATTTCTTTAAAAATAAAAAACGCTTAGTATGATCGATTAAGCGTTTTTTATCTTTATTCCAAATCAGTTAATGGCCGGTATTGTTTAGACGTAATTAAATCACCTTCAATGAGAACATAAGGGTGTGTTTCCATCAGAATAGTTTTGAGATACTCTGGCATTCTCTCTCCTTTGTATGCACAAATCAATGGGAATGAGAGTTTATTCACCGCACTATCCACTATTCTTTCAAAATCTTCGATTAGATGTAAAGGATCTTCCATTGTGCTCCATTCTACATGTGCCCATGACCTGAAAGAAATTTTATTTTCTAAGTAGGGCTGAACGCTCTTATTAAAATAATTAAGAATGGCGGGAGGGTGATAGCTACCACTTGAATAATAGAAATCAAAGTTGTTTATACGATGTATCATTTTCATTTGATCTGTGGTCAATAGTATTTTCAAATGATCATGAATAAAAGGATAAAAACGGTCATTTTCAATAAGAAGAATGCAATCTCCAGCAAAAATCCCCTCTTGGATATAACTTACAACTTGTCGTATATAATTTTCTTGCTGGTCGTAGGAATACAGTATATGAATACTCTTTTGTTCTGCAAACAACTGATTCATTTTACTTTTCAACACATAATCCCTTCTTTCTTCTCGCTCTCTCATTATACTAGGATTATGTAAACAAAATATAGTGGTAACTTATTGAATTTTCAAACAAATAAATAAAACCACATACAGAAGGTGCGCTTTTTATACACTTTTCTAAGCTCTGTCTCAAAGAGAAACCTTGTTAAATCAACGATGTATAAAAATATGCATAAACTAAAAAACTCTTCTTCCTGCGACCCCTTTTCTATAGAAGTAACATCTAACGTATTTTATTAAAAATATCGTTAACTATTACACACATTGTATAAAAAGTTCATATTTATCGTCACTAAGTGTAAATAATAAAACTTTAATAATAACTAAAATACTTTAATGTTTACTTAACTAATAATAGAACGAAGATGAGGTTATTTTACACTCGGAGATTTAATCACAATATTTATTTTTAAAGCTATATGTATATGAATCTAAAAATCTGGTCAGACTAATAACGTATTCCCCCTATCCCAATAAATTCCTATCGCGATCATATAATTTTTAGATAGATGCCATATCTCGGGGAGGAGAACAATCGTTAAAAACATCATAAGGGTCATAACAGAAGTGGTCATAAGTAGATTTTTAAGTAACGTATTATCCGTTTTTATCATCATTTTCCCGGAATTGGTCTTTCCAGTTCCAATAACTATCATAAACCTCGTCATGTAGCATTAATTCACTATGTTCATCTTCCAATTCTTTCAGGTAATAAGTGCTTTGGTTTTATTTGAAGACCTAGCCAGACTCCATCGTTATCAATTTCAATTTCATTCGGATCTGAAACGCCATCTACTAAACACATAAAATCATGAAATAAGCCCATCATATTATCCTTAACTATTTTTTCAATTGCTTTTATTGATGCTGGCGATAAATTTTCGCTACTTAAACTTAGGGCTTCTTCATCTGTTAAGTTTAGTTCCTGCCAAACGAGTTCTTTATTAATATTAGTTAGTTGGTTACCCATTTGCGAATATTCATGTATAAGTTTCTGCATTTCCATCAACATAGCTTTTCTTGAATCCATCGTTATATCCCCATTCTTTTCTTCTTAGTGAAAATTTAATCCCAGTAGTTATAAAGAACTTCCCCTACAGTAATTGGTTTCCAATATGCTATTTGTGCTAATTCTGCATGGTTTAGTTGGTTGTCATTTTTTATTAGAACAGATCCTTTGTTACGCATATATAGTAACCTTTCGTTCAGTGACTCTGCATTTAATAATGTTTTTATTTAAATAAAAGATCTATTTCTTCCCGGTCATAATCTAAAATCCAATAATTATATTCTTCATAAAGAAACTTTATAGATTCTTTATTAGAGGCTAATACATCACAACCTCGATCATCATACAAATGAAAAATGATTTCTTTAGAAAGATTAACAAAATAAATATCATAACCACTTTGTGGGTTGTTTTTAAGTATGCTAGATGGATGATCAAAGTCTTCATAACAAATAGCTTTTAAGAGTTGTACATATTTTAGTTCTGGTTTCTTACAAGAAAGTGCAAATCGATGAGTGACAGATTGATCATCTGCCTCATCAAATACACTAGGTAAAGGATGATGACTTAATTGATATAGCTTTTCCTTATTTTTTATGTATTTTAAATATACGTTTAAAGGTCTTTTTTGGAGGAAGATATCTTTTTTTATGGAGTGTACATCCGTAACAAGAAGAATCTCATCTTCTTCCTCAAATACTGCTTCAAATAATCGGATTGAACGATAAAATGCTTGCTCTAAATGTTCCTTCTTATAATAAGGTATCAAAGGATCCGATATTTCAAAACGAATGCTATTTTTCCATGAATAAAATAGAGAAGGGCCTAATATTAGTCTTTCAAAATGTTTTTCTAAAAATGAGTGTAGAATATCATGGTTCATATATTTTTCTCCGTGGTTTTTGATTTTATTTTAACATTTTTCTAAGTGAATTCTTTATATACGATATAAAAAGCTCTCTTTATAAATTCTGTTCTCAGAACACATTAAAAAGGAAATTTTATGAAACTTCAATACTCAATTTAAAGGTAGAAATGAATAGTAATAAAAAAACACCTGAATAATAATTTATTCAAGTATCTCTTGATAATAGTGATTTAATTTTCTTTAATTACACTTGAAGGGCTCTTTTTATTAGGCAAAAAGACAAACTTCGAATCAATAATGAAATGTAGTGCGATAGGAACCCACAAAGAGCCTGTCCCCACAAGAAGAAAAAACATAATGCCACCTAAATAGGAAGTGAATAGTACCCCTTTCCAGCCTTGGTATAGGTGAACAATTCCAAATAACAGACTTGAAATAATTCCAATTGCAACGGTAGATAAATGAAAAGGGAGGTGGTCGAAATAATGAAACATTGCGCCACGAAAAATAATCTCTTCGCAAACTCCTGCTGTAACTGCTACCAAAAGAAAAAACAGCCTTTCCTTGAAGTTTGATGGCAACAGAAATTGAATACTCTCATCACTTAATCCTTCGGAAATTTTCTCTCTAGCATTTTTGGAAAAGGAAATCATAAAAACAATCATTATAATACTAATTCCTGCCCCCACTCCCGCAGACAGTAAAAAATCTTTATCTAAAGAAAATAAAGGTTTTTTAATAGAAAATAAGTTGTTAAACGTGTGTTTAGTCAAAAACCAATAGACTAGAAATATGATGACCAATATCCATTGAGTAATAACAATTTCCCCGTACATTCTCCATTTGTTTAGTTGATTGCTTTTTATTTTCTTTAAATAAAAATAGTCCCATACTGGATACCCTACAATAATTAATAGTAAAAACAGAGTAAGAAATATCATGTTTATCCCCTCTTAGTTGTTAAATATTTTCAAACCCATTTTATTATAACATTGTGATTTTTAGTAATTAGAATAAATTATGTTTTATTTTCTAATTGTAAACAATTAATACTGTAACCATTTTTGTATTGAATATTAACAGAAGACAGGTGTTAACACTGAGACAACTGTCTAGGGTTCCTATTTAATGAGCGTAAGAAGTTCCCCCCTCTCCCAAAAGGTAGGTTCTTTTGTTTTTAAGTTCTATTTAATTTTTTTATACCTCTAGTTTTTATAAACCACGTTATTGGCGCAGATTCAACTATATGGTAAAATGACCCTTTAGAGGATTAATAAAGAAATAGGAGTGTATTTTATTTGTTACATGTAGTAATACCGCTTTTAGTACTAACAACTGTGCTCTACTTTTTCATTTTAAGAGCTAGAATAAAAAAGGTAGGTTTTCAACCTAAAGAAATTCTCTCCAGTTTATGTTTTTATATCATATCCATTAATTGTTTTTTATCGATGTGGCTAAATTATAACGGTACAATAAGTTGGGTTGTTAATATGATGTTACTATTACTCGCTGCTTACTTTACAAAGTATTTAAAAGTAAATAAAAATACATAAGATATTTGATTTGTAATTAATATAATGGACTTTATTGGTAGTGAAGCTAAATATTAATGGCCACATCTGTGGTTAGATATGGCCATTATGTATACATAAAAACTATCGATTATGAGTTTATTCTGTTTATGATTGTCGCCCTGTTTGTAGTGAAAAGTATGTAATTTTTCTTCTTAGTTTTAATGAAAATTCGATCAGTTGTTCCATATGGAGGACCTATGCGGATTGCATCAACTGCTTTACCTCCATACGTATCGTCTTCCGTAATCTCAATAATATCTTCTAGTGCAATATTAAATTTAGCAAGTTGCCATTTTATGATTAATTCTTTTTCTGTTTTCTTAACGTCAATTCCCACTGTAAACATATAAACATCCCCTTTTTTCCTTATAATTACATTTTAACACACTGTAAAAGAAGATAAATTAATGAATACAATATGCCGAGTTAATTAACATAAAACGTATTATAAGAACCATAAACATTTGAAATAAATTTAGTTAGATGTTTCTCTTTTTAATTTGGTAAAATTATCTAAGAAGATAGAAAGGGGGAAGAAAACATGAGCACAACCGAAATCATATTATTAAACATAAAAGAGATTAGAAGAAGAAGCATAAAGATATGGGAAGCAATTCCTCAAACTGAATTGGATTGGAAGCCAGATAAAGAAGCTATGACATGCATAGAGATGGTTCGACATGTCTTAGAGTCAGAATATTATTATCATCTAGCTATTAAAAATAGGGGTAGCTTAAAAGAATTTGACTCTCCTTTTGAAAAAAAACCATTGATTTGTGTAAAAAGTGAATTGGAATTTGCAGACATATACCATCAACAATTTCTAGAGATGATAAGTACCTTTTCAGATGAGGATTTAACATGTATTCAAATAGATCGTTCAGATGTAGGCTATATTCGTTCTTTAGGTGATATGTTATTGCGTATAGGTTATCATGAGTCCGTACACGCAGGACAACTCTTACAGTATTTAAGAACAATGGGAGTTGATCGTCCTAAAGTCTGGGATTAAACCAGTTAAGCGCTTATGTATACCACATATACAAACCCAGTTAACATAATCAGCATTTGAGATTCTAACTGTTTCATTAGAATCTCAACTCTGAGACATATAGTGAAATTTTCACCATACACCGCTTGGAGATATTATAAAGTGCCTTGCTGTCGATAAAAAAGTTCCAATTAATTTGACATTATCCAGTCCCTAGAAACCTAACGCGTTTTCTTTTTCAGGTTTCCATCCAATATGCCATATTCGTTTTGAGAAATTCTTTCACTTTCTGCATAGCTTATAGATTACAATAAGCAATGTCAATTCCCATTAAGTGCCCAAAATGGTGATATACGAGTGTGTTTGACATACCTTTGTTATCCACACTGTAAATTCGTTAATCATGTTAATTAACTCACGAATGTACTGGTTTTTGTGATGATCAAACTGTTTGTACGTTTCCTCCACTTTGCTAAAATCAATCCATTTCTTTAGTTTAAGCATAGGCGGGTTGGTGCTCAAAAAATACGCGAGTTCTTGCAGCTGATTACTGATTCTCAGCCATGTTTCTGCTTTGATTTCTGTCACTTGGGTAGGTTGATACTGTGGCACATACTTGCAAATCGTGGTGTAGAAATAAGCAAAAGCTTCATCAGCAAAATAGACCGATTCTTTATTCCAATACTTTGCATTGTACTCACCTGGCTTCACTTCGATATAATAAGCATTTTCGACCTTGTCCACGTTGGTTATCATTTCAAAAGGAGATTCCATAGTAACACCTCTTCTTTAGATAACGTTAGTATGTCCGTTTTTATTAGTGATTCACCTAAAAATCACTCCCAAGTTAATAACATGTAATTTTATTTTTTTAACCATTTATAAAACATAGGTATGATTGCCCTTCCTTTGAATAGGTTAGTTGTAAAAAAACATATAGCCGAAAGGAAGTAGCAATTATGCATATAGAAATAAATACCTTATTTATTTTAGGTTCTTTAATGGGTTTATTAGTAGGTGGAGGACTTCTTAAATTAGTTAGTCACCTGTCACGAGGTAGAATTCAGTTTATGTATGCGATATGTGGAGGAATCTTATTAGGGTTGTTATTTTTTGATATCCTTCCTTCCACATCGCATCTGTATGATTTAAAAGGCGTTCTATTAGGCATCGTAGCAGGATATATCGTTATGCTATGCATTGACCTCTTTTTGCATAAAACAAATAGTGCAATTTCACCTTTTCAGTCACTTATTTTATTAACGGCTGCAATCTTCTTTCATAATATTATCACAGGTATTACCTTTGGGATAACAGATCTACATCAGTCAGCTTCCGTATTTGTAGCTACCCTCTTACACCAAATTCCAGAGGGGATGGCCCTAATGACCGTTCTCTCCATAGCAAAAATACCTAACGTCTTCTTTTTATTCATTATAGTCCTTCTATCACTATCTTTGGGAGGGAGTTTATTACTTGGAGAAAGTGTACAAGCTTCCTCGCTTAAAATACAAGCTTTATCGACCGGAGGAGCAATTGGTACTCTATCTTTTGTTATTTTTCATGAAATAATAGGAAAGGCTATTAGCCACTTCAGAAACCTACATGTATGGCTATTAATATCGCTAGGAGTACTAATTATTTATATTTATCACTATTCCCTTTCACTATTTCATAGTCATTAAACTTATATAGAAAATTTTAGAGATCTTAATTTATAAGGTCTCTTTTTTTATTCTTATAAGATTAATCATATTACATAAGAAATTCAAAAATCGTGATCCGAATTTTTTCTGATTTGTTAAAAAGAAGTATGAGATTGATTTGGAAACAGCTTTTGAGTGACATAAATGATTTTTGATGAAGTTGAAAATACTAAAACAAATGGTCAAATTAAATCTTTAAATGATGAAGCTTCTGTTAGGGTTTCCCAGAACTTAAAAGCACCATCCCATCATAAAAGAATTAACATTCTGTATATACTGTATTAAAAGGAATCTTTAGTATATAAGGCTTTCGGGGATTTAAAGATCCACCCATTGAGTTTTTTGAATAAACTACTTTTAGTGACATCCAGAACAAGAGAAATAACGTTTTTTCAAACAATGATCATGTTTTTGCAGCAAGGAGAGATTTTTATGGGAAACAACCACAATCACGACCACGGAGATGTATTTCACTCCCATGCTCCGATTGGGAAAATGAAATTAGCATTTTTTCTTACTTTAATTATCCTGGTAGTCGAATTAATTGGAGGATTCATTTCACACAGCTTAGCCCTACTTTCTGATGCTGGACATGTACTTACAGATATTGCAGCCATAGGGCTATCGTGGTTTGCTATGCACCAGGCCCAAAAGCCAGCTTCGGAAAATTTCACTTACGGGTATCACCGTTCAGGGATACTAGCTGCTTTTATTAATGCCATGACGTTAATTGTTATTGCTGTTGTCATACTATACGAAGCGGTTGATCGCTTTAAGGATCCCCAACCAGTGGGAAGTACATGGATGTTTATTAGTGCATCTGTTGGTTTAGCCATGAACCTTTACTTAGGTCTTGGCTTAAGGAAGGAAGACAACATCAATGTGAAAAGCGCCGTACTTCATATGATTGGGGACGCAATGGCTTCGGCAGGAGTTATTATCGGAGGACTTATTATCCTATTCACTGGGTGGAATATCGTAGATCCAATCCTAAGCGTTCTTATTGCATTCTTAATTGCTTTGGGCGCATGGAAAATTGTAAAGCAGACAATAGGAATTTTAATGGAAGGTACACCGAAAGGAATCTCTTTAGAAAAAGTAATGGAAACAATTCATGCAGTTAAAGGTGTACTAAATGTCCACGATTTACATGTTTGGAGTATAACTAGTGGGAAAAATGCATTATCCTGTCATGTGGTGTTAAATAATCAAATAAGTTTCCTGGAAAGCCAGGTCATATTAAGAGAAATTGAATCCAAACTTCAACATCAAGAAATTGAGCATGCGACTATCCAGTTAGAAAACGAAGAGCACCCTCATGATGATTCAGCTATTTGCTCTACCATCAAACGTGAAGGTCATTACTAATACAATTTGGTGTTTTTATATGTGTAAACCCTGAAGAATATTGCTGTCGATAATAAACTAAATGTATAGGTCAACAGACAAAAAAATCATGATTCACTTTTACGAATTATTATTTCCCAGCTCTTTCTTACATTATGAATGAGTTTTTGTGTTTCTAAAAAGATATATTTTCACGAACAAAATATTCAAATCTATTGCAGAGTGTTAAAGAAATTATTATCGTTAATAAAATAAAAAGCCACCCAGTATGAACTGAACCCCAATTGTTAGACAAAGAAACTTTAATGAGTGGGGTGCTTTTATGTCTAGACATACATACTATATCTTTTCATACAATCACATGTAAAAAAGACTAGAAGAATTTAAAGAAAGTATTAATAATAAAAATCACACTTAAAAGTGCAATAAAAACAATCAATTCAATTGTTTCCTCACTATCTTTTATTTTATACTTTAAATCTCTATCTTTAAGCTGTATGTTTTTCTTATATCCTAATTCCATATGATTAATTCCTTCCCTTTATGTATTCGTTTTAATTGGCATGTTTACTATTTGGCTTGTTTCCACATATAAGTTAGCACCCTCTATACTGTGTTCTTATGCTAATGTATTCTCTACTTTAGCTGTTATATTATGAGCAGCGTCTACTCCCAAGATGGAATTTGCGAGAATGGAGATATCTACTACGGGACTCCATAATGTTTTCTCTCTTTTATCCTAACAAAGCAAGTTCAAGTGGGTCTATAGCAACCTTTTTGAAGGATTCTATAAAAATAAACCCCTATCAAGAAAGTTTCGTTAAGTAAAAAAAGTAACAATCTTAGATTTATCTGTTACATGTTTAATTGAATTTATTCAATATTTCATGGGACGTAGCTTAGATATAGGCGATGTTCTATTTAATATGTTTGGAACAGTTATAAGTTATGTGGTTCTTTTAATAAAATAAACAAGCCAGTAAAATAAAAAAGGGAGACTATATAGATAGATGCCTTTTTATTCTAATAAGCTGGTTGATGGTAACTAGGTATATAATTTATAAAGCAGAACAACCTACTGCTCCTATACAGTAGGTTGTTCTGTTGGGAATACGTTATTAGTCTGGCCAGATTTGTAGATTCATATACATATAACTTTAAAAATAAACATTGTGATGACTTTGTTTTTAAAAATATACTCACTGACTAAAACATTCAGGTTGAGGTGTGCTAGCATCGTCTTTCCCACCTACAAAAAAGGTAAAATAGTTTCCGTTGTAGTCATCTTTAGCCGTCATTTCCCAATTAATGTCCCTCTCCCAATTCAATTTCTTCACTTTTTTTCCCTGATCATTTACATAATAATATTCTGAGTTGTGCCAACCTGAATCTTCCGTAGAATACCAACCAAAAGATTCTGGCGAAGATGTTTCCAACTTTCCATCCTTAGAAATTTTATGAATAACTTTATCATTTTGGACTTTTAAAGGCGGCGTTCCTTTTACGTTATAAAAGACACCAACACAGCCTTTGTAGCCATTTGGTATTAAATATACGGTATCTATTCCTCTTCGTTCGTGAAAAAATAAAAAATAGATTGTACCAACCAACAACAATAGTACCACAAATATGTATCCTATTTTTTTCATTCTTTACTCCTTCAATTTCAGTACAAATATTTGATAAATTTATAAAAATACAACGTTCGTTCATATGACAAACGTTATCGCTAATAAAAAAAGGTTCATTTATCATCATAAGTCTTCGCTTTTATATAATTGATGGCTCAGTTATAACCCGACATAAATTACATTTAAGAACTTGTATACTCCGTTCATTATTAGTTAATATAATCATGATTTTAAGCACTTACTAAAAGAACGAATTAAGAGATATTTCTTTGTCACATATTAAAGCTTCAAGATTAAGGGGTTTAATTATATCCTCGATATTTTTATCTTTAGCTACAAGCAATGTTATAAAAGAATCATAGATTCCCATAAACGCAAAATCCATATTTTCATCTGTAATAATTGACTCATTAGGAGATAAGTTAGCTATTTCTAAAAATGACATATCATTGACTTTAAATGAACCATTTGTGTCATGAATAGGTTCAGAAAAATACAAAGTATTTGCCCCTTTTGAACAGAGGATTCTTAATAAACTATTTAGTATAAATAATGATGTACAATCTTCTTCAGGGTAATAAAAATCATAATTAAACCTAGCATAGGAAGCTAACTTTTTATATTCATCGCTAGTATCAGTAAGGTTTTGCAACGCTATGGATAATTCTTTGTAGGATCCTAGATTACTCTTGGACATTACTTCTTTCCATGATATCGGTTCGCCAAGGTTAATTATTTCCTCATCACTAGGATATATATGCTGATAAGGGTTTTCTCTCTTTGATTTTTCCCAACCAAATGGCATCTGAACGAAAGGATGAAATAGGATAGCAGCAGATTTAAAGTCGTGAGGTAATTGAGGTAAAATAGGTAGATCCCAGTCTAACCTTATATAATCCAACAATACATGAACATCTCCCTTCAATGTAGGTAGTTACGTATATTTTATATGTGTAGAATACTCACTTCTATTTCCTTAGCGTTCTTTATCTTTAAAGAACATTAGATCAAAAAAAGTTAAACTAATAGCCATCGCTAAAGGCGTGCTAAAATCATAACTATCTATTTCAGAGGGCCGAAAAATATAGTTGAAAAAATATATGGCAGCGCTAAAACAAATGAACAGTCCAATAAATTTAAATAGTCTCTTTCTTAGTTCACACCATTCCATGTTTTTGATGTTGAGGATAAATGTAATGATCAAATATAAAGATGCTAGAATAATGAAGAATACATAACTTAATGTAAATCCAAATGAATTATCAATATCCATATAAACAATAAAAGATATAATAATTGTACTTAATACACATAGTGTACATATGATAGGTGTTACGGTATTTTGTCTCAATTTCTCCCCTCTTTCAGTTTTTAAACTTATCGTCTATTTACGAAGAAATGCTTTTACTCTAAACAAGCTTCGTGAAAATAAAGAAACGCTATATGTATAGTACTTGTTTCCTTTATAGAACATACAAAATGAATCCAATAACATAAACTAAAAGAGCAATCGTCCATTTGACTGTTCGGGAGCATTTAAATTTATTTAGTTTACTTGATAGACAAATAGCAATTATACCGATAACAATGTAAGTCCCTGGAGACCTCCATGATTCAGGAGTCAATGTAAAGAGTATCCAGCACATCCCTAATACAAATGCAGCACTAAGCTGAGATGAGTGCTCTTTCGTTTTATGTCTTTCACTTCTTGTCGGTAGTTGATTAGTGTCCATTTACTTCGTTCTCCTCTCTTATCGTTACATTTTATCAAAAGATTGGCATGATTTCAGTCGCGAATGAAAAATTTGTATAATAAGGGTGTATGAAGGAGGACATTAAATGAATAAAGATATAGAAGAAACTGTTGTGAAATCCTTTTTTTGGGAAGAGAATTTAAGAAAGAGTCATGTTTAAACTTTTTTCTCCTAAAAAACGGGATAAAGCATTGTATCGCTTTAACCACAATTATAAAAAAAATTTACGTGAACAATATATGATTGAAATTCCGACGCCTAATTCATGTGCTAGTGAATTAGCTAATCTACTTAAAAAACATGGTGCAGGGAATCAGTGCTACACCCTTTCTTTTAACGAAGATATCGATGGAAAAGAACCACCTTTACTTACTGCTTTAGAGCATGCAGTAGGCTATGGGTTTCCTTCTCTTATTGTATGTATTCCAAACAAACTTGCCTATTTTGAAGCTGAACAAGTTTATGGTCCTCCACCACGTTACATTTTAAAGCGATAAAAAAAGCCCTTCTAAAGGGCTTTTATACGCGCTGTATTTATCCATTTGTTTTTATTAGCGTTAACTTTTTATGCTTCCAATGAAATGAATGGACTTGAAGCTGCCGGGAAAGGCATTTTAAGCTTTTATTAGCTTTCGTTTTCACTATCGCTATCGTTATCAATATCATTATCGTTGTCAGTATTACCATATTTAAAATCAATAATGTTTTTTCTAATTTCTTCTCTGATTTCAGGGTTTTCTTTTAAGAAAACCTTAGCGTTTTCTCTTCCCTGTCCTAAACGTTCTCCATTATATGAAAACCAAGATCCAGACTTTTGAACAATATCTACTTCAGAACCAATATCTAAGATTTCTCCTTCTCTTGAGATACCTTCTCCATACATAATATCTACTTCAGCAATGCGGAAAGGAGGTGCCATCTTATTTTTGACTACTTTAATTCTTGTTTTGTTACCAACTATGTCATTTCCCAGTTTAAGTTGTTCAGCGCGGCGAACCTCAAGACGAACGGAAGAATAGAATTTTAGTGCTCTTCCACCTGGCGTTGTTTCCGGATTTCCAAACATAACGCCTACTTTCTCCCTGATTTGATTGATGAAGATAGCAATGGTTTTAGACTTATTAATTGCTCCAGATAGTTTACGAAGGGCTTGAGACATCAAGCGAGCTTGTAGACCTACATGAGAATCTCCCATTTCCCCTTCAATTTCTTTTTGCGGAACTAATGCTGCTACTGAGTCAACAACAATAATATCTACAGCACCACTTCTAACTAATGCTTCAGCAATTTCAAGTGCCTGCTCACCAGTATCTGGTTGAGATAACAGTAACTCATCAATATCTACACCTAGTTTTCTTGCGTAAACTGGATCAAGTGCGTGTTCAGCATCAATAAAGGCAGCTCGACCTCCATTTTTTTGTACTTCTGCAATCGCATGTAAGGAAACTGTTGTTTTACCTGAGCTTTCGGGTCCGTACACTTCCATGATTCTTCCTTTTGGATAACCATTAATTCCAAGAGCGATATCTAAAGCTAATGAACCTGAGCTAGATGCCTCAACTTTTGTATGTGTGCCTTCCCCCATCTTAATAATTGATCCTGTACCGAATTGTTTTTCAATTTGTTTTAGAGCCATATCTAGTGCTGCTTGTTTATCATTCATAATTTAAAACCTCCGATTGTTAGTACGTTTACAGTAAACGACAATGTATATGGATAAATAATAAGGATTGGCTCAAATGTTTTTGCTCCGTGCGAGAAAATTTTGTGTTTAACTGTCTTGGTTTATTCTATTGTTCCTTTATTTATCTCTAAACCCTTAATATCGAACGAATGTTCCTATTTTGTAATCATACAATAAACGCATCTAGTTGTAAAGGAGAAAGTTTTGTACAAACCAGCCAAAGAAATATCTTTTTTGTAAAAAGTAGGTTTATGCTTTTAATATTTATAGTTATTGAAATTTTAATTTATAAAATAATCCTTATTATAGGAACAAAAAACAATTCATTCTCTTGTATACATTATTCCGGGAGACATGCTAAAAACGAGCCCTTGATAATCAAGGGCTCGTTCACTTTATGTTTTTCTTTTTTATCCTTGAAATACTATTGGTTATTGTGCATTTTTACTACATCTAAATTAAACTCGGTTGCAAAAACTTGTTGTTGTGCCCCATAAAAAAATCCCCCTCCAAATATAGTGTAACCCTCACTCTCAAAGAGTAATTTCTTTACACTATACTTAGAGGAGATAATACCAAATTTTACTGTTTTTCTTGCATTACTTGAGCTACTTCAGTAAAAATTACACCTAATCCATGTGCACCTGCGTCCGGATAACCAAGACTTCTTTCTCCAACCGTACCAGCACGTCCCATACGTGCAACAATCTGTTCAGTTGATTTTGCTCCTTCAACAGCAGCTTCTGCTGCTTTGACAAGCGCATGTTTCAAGCTTTCACCTTCAGCAGCACTTGACGTTAACGTATCTGCATAAGGTACTAAAGCATCGATTAAAGTTTTATCTCCTACAACAGCTCCACGTCCAAAAGAACGTTCTCCTGTTGCTTGAATGCCTTTTACAGACGCTTGGATCATTTCAGCAAATTCTGTTAAAGTCAGTTCGGTTTTAGATTCGGTGTTCTTTCCAGCCGCACGAAATGCTGATCCCCAAATAGGACCTGATGCCCCGCCACAATGCTCCATGATAACGATGGAACAAGCCTCTAAGAAGTTGCCAATATCATTTGATTTATTTTCTAGAATTTCGTGCCATTCAGCTTTCAACTGTTTGAACCCTTTAGCAACACTCATACCAAAGTCTCCGTCACCAGCATGGGAATCTAATTCACAAAACGGTATTTCATTTCTAATAATACATTCACTCATTTGGTCTACCATAAAAATAATATTATTCAACGTCAATCGATTTTCCATTACTACGGAATATTCTTTGTTGGTTTGCACCTCATAAGACACTTTCGGGGCCTCTACGCTACCGATGATTTCATCATAAGTGACAGCTGGTACTTCACCTTTGATTTTTAACGCAGGAGTATCGCACTCTTCAGATAGGAGACTCTTTAAGTTTTCATCTAATTTCATAATCGAAATAGAAGCACCGGCCATATCAATGGCTGTCATATAGTTTCCGACAAACGTTCTTGCAATCGTTACTTTTCTACGTGACAATTCACGAATGACAGAATGATTTAATAAATACAGTTCTTGAAGAGGTGTGCTTCCAAATCCATTAATTAGGACAGCCACTTCTCCTTTTCCATCTTCTATCCCTATTTCTTTTAATAATGCCGTTACCATGCGCTCTGCAAGTTCGTCTGCTGAAATAATTTTTTCACGACGGATACCAGGTTCTCCATGAATGCCAACGCCAAATTCCATCTCATCTTCTGCAATCTCGAAAGTAGGAGTTCCTTTAGCGGGAACTGTACAAGAAGTTAATCCAATACCAATGCTTTTAACATTCGCAATAGCGCTTTCTGCTGCCTCTTTCACTTTTGATAGATCATATCCGCGTTCTGCTGCAGCACCTGCTATTTTATGGACAAGAACAGTACCAGCCACTCCACGTCTTCCAACTGTATATAAACTGTCCTGTACAGCGATATCATCATCTACTTTTACATAATCCACTTGAATTCCATCTTCTTCAGCTAGATAAGCAGCATTCTTGAAATTCATCATGTCACCACTGTAGTTCTTAATCACGAGTAAAGTTCCCTTATCGCTAGCAGTTTCTTTAATGGCTTGATAAATCTGTATTTGAGAAGGTGAGGCAAATACATCACCACAAACTGCTGCATCTAACATACCCTTCCCGACATACCCAGCGTGAGCAGGTTCATGTCCACTGCCGCCCCCGCTAATTATGCTTACTTTATTTTTGTTAATTTGTTCTTTTTTAATGATTTTATATTTTTCAATTAAACTCAGTTCCGGATGTGCTAGAACCATCCCTTTACACATCTCAAGTACGACATCTTCTGGTTTATTAATAATTTTTTTCATCTTATATCAACCTCTTCTTATAATCATTTCCAATTTGATCTGCTGCAAGGATAGCTGCAGCTACTGACTCTGGAGTAACAGGGAATGGCATAGAATAAATAGATTCCTCTGGAATACAAGCTTTGTTAGCTACTTCCATTAACTCTTCTTGTGTAATTTGTTCTACTCCAATATCAGCAAGACAAACTGGGAGTCCTACTGCTAAACAGAAATCTAACACTTCTTCTATTTCCTCAGTTGGCGCATTTTCCAATACCAATTGTGCTAATGTACCAAAAGCTACTTTTTCACCGTGGAAGTAGTGGTGCGCACTTTCTAAAAGAGTAAGCCCATCATGAATGGCATGTGCTCCAGCTAATCCACCACTTTCAAACCCTAATCCTGATAATAAGATATTGGCTTCAATAATGTTTTCTAAGGCTGGAGTAACAACATTATGATCGCTTGCTGCTTTTGCTTTAACCCCGTCCTCTAATAGAGTGTTGTAGCAATGTTCTGCTAAAACTAGCGCTGCATTTGTACCTTTTGCTGGTGCACATAAGTCCTCACGCACTCCACAAGGTAATCCAGCATTTACATTAGAGAAAGAACGTGCTGTTGCTCTTGCTTCGAAATAAGTAGATAACGCATCCCCCATACCAGATACTAAGAATCTAGTAGGTGCATTAGCAATGACTGTTGTATCAATTAATACAACACTTGGGCTTTGCTTAAAGTATGCGTAATCATCAAAAGCACCCTCTGGTGTATAGATAACTGCGGAATGACTTGTAGGTGCATCCGTAGCAGCAATTGTTGGGACGATAATTAACCCTTCTCCCTCTGCTACACATTTTGCCGTATCAATTGCCTTACCGCCACCTAAACCAATTGTACAATCACAGTTGTTTTCTTTTGCTATTTCCTGCAATCTAGAAATTTCTGGTCTGGAGCACTCGCCATTGAATCCGCCTTCAAAAAATGTAATACCATATTTTTCTGCTGTTGCATCTAATTTGCCTTGTACACGTTTAATATCTTCAGGATGTGCTATTAAAAGTGCAGAGGTACCAAATGTTTTCACAAAATAACCTAAATTTAAAATCTCATCTTCACCTTGAATGTATTTTGAAGGACTAATAAATGCTTTTCTCATAAATAAAACCTCCTAATTAACTTTGTAATCCCTTACAATCGGAATTTTACTATCTTTTGTGTAAGATTACATTAGTCTTAAATGACGAGTTTTTACAACTTTTTATCGTATTTTTTTGCTCTCTTCATTTAATATGGTATTATTATGACATTATTTTAGGTGAAAATACTACCAAGTTCACGTTGAAAAGAGGTTACCTTTATCGCTGAACACTCTTTTATTTTACAAACTCAGGAATAAAATAAAGGTATTCTCAAGTAGGTAATACAAACTACCACACGGGAAGTAGAAGCAAGGGAGATAAAACATCATTGAAAACTACTTACATGAATTTAGATAAAATACTAGATTTAAAGAAATGGCGAAATCTTCAAGATTCACTTGCGCTTGTTACAAAATTAGCGATTGTTACGGTTAACTATAAAGGAGTGCCCATTTCTCAACACAGTGGTGTACGTCCATTTTGTGAGACTATGCGTAAAAATCCTGATACGGCAAAACTTTGTGAAAAGTGCGATGCGCGGGGAGGATTAGAGGCAGTTAGAACCAATGCTCCTTATATCTATTTATGCCACTGGAATATTGTCGATATTGCCATTCCCATTATAATTGATGATAAATATGTAGGCGCTATCATGGCGGGAGAAGTAAAAATTGAGGATGGTGACAAACATCCTCAATTGGAACAAATGCTTACTGTTCCATCAAAGGGATTTGAACAGAAGTTAAATAATAATGAAGAAATACAGCGTCTATATGATTCTATTCCTACTCTATCCTATACAGAAATTAACGAAGCTACTCAAATGTTATATAGGCTTTGTAACTACATTGTAGAGGAAGCTATGAATAAAAATTTGATTTTAGAAGTATATGAAAAGATGGCTCCAGTAAAAGAAGACGTTTCTACTGAAGATATTTCTTACGGTTATTCTCTAGATAATATTCAAAATATAAAAAAGGAATTAGCCAACACAGTTACTAATGCTTATGTAAAAACGTCTATTAACGATCACTTAGTTTGTAAAAACAAAGTATTACAGCCAGCCTTTGACTACATTTATAAACATAAAAGAGAAAAAATATCTCAGCAAAAGATGGCTGATTTATGTCACATTAGCACAGGTTATTTCAGCCGTGTATTTACCAAAGAAACGGGTATGAATTTTTCTGTTTTTATTTCGCTCAAAAAAATAGAGTGGTCCAAGCAATTATTAGAAAAAACGGATTTGTCTATTGCACAGATTAGCGATGAATTAGGTTTTAATGACCCTGGATATTACATCAAGACATTTAAAAAATATGAAAACATAACTCCTAACGTCTATCGGAAATATTATCAAGAAAAGATGTAAAGTTTTCATTCCTGACGTAAGAAACATATAACTTTTCCATACTGATACTAGTATTCTGAAAAAGGGTGCTTTTCAGTATGGAAAAGCAATGAGACACAGTCATGTGCTGGCCTTTACGCTATAAATAATATATAAATATTTATTCCGCATGCTTATAAACATTGGGTCTCAGGCCTTCAAATATTGGGATGTTTTTTTGTTGTTCTGTAACTTTCTGTATATGGATTTCTGCTGTTATGATTTCTTCTTTGTCTCTCCCCTCTTCTATAATGTTTCCATTTGGGTCAATGATCATTGAGTGTCCCGCGTAGGTGTTGCCAGCATGATTTTTATGATTCACTTTTCCCACGCTGTTACATGCAATAACGTATACACCATTTTCTATAGCTCGTGCTTTCAATAGTGTTTTCCAATGGTCTATATTTTTAGTAGTCCATTGTGCAACGTAGAATACAATTTTTGCACCTTGAGAAGCCGGAAAGCGTGTGATTTCTGGAAAACGTAAATCGTAACATATAATTTGACTAGCTTTGATACCGTTAATTTTGAATACTTCCGGTACTTCATCTCCACCTGTTAAATAATGATGTTCATCTAACATCGGCAGGAGATGTATCTTATCTTTTTGGTAGAGTAGCTCCCCTGTTTTTGATACCGCAAAGGCCGTATTATAAATGTTTTTATTCCTTTTATTTGAGACTGAACCTGCAATGATATTCACCTGATGCTCGGTTGCTAAACTTTGGATAAAAGGAAAAGCTCTCTGTAAGTCAATATCAGCTTTTTCTGCTACATTTTCTAAATCATAACCCGTATTCCACATTTCAGGTATTACAACAATTTCCGTATCTATATCCAGCTTTTCTGCAAATAAGGATACAATACGGTTTTCGTTTTGCTTAACTTCTCCTTCTATAATCTCCATTTGAAATAATTGTATTTTCATGTTTTTCCCTCTTATTCATAGATAAATTTATAGACAGAATATAAATCATTATTATATTTGACATCTTCACCATGTGAAGATGAAATTATAGACGGTTTAATTTCATCTATAATTCGTCCACTATTAATGTTTTCGCTCATATCAACTGTGAACTTTCGAATCGGTGGATGTAAGGATTCGGTATTAGAAAAGAATAAGTCTCCAGTTAGCAGCACATTGTCATCTTTATGATGGTATATGACATGTCCCGGGGTATGACCGGGTGTTAGATATACGTCTACGGGTAACGTTTTAATGATATTGTCACTTAAACTTTCAACTTGATGTTCTACGCCTGTTGTTTCTTTTTCTGCCTTGTTTGGATACGGTTTTTCGCCATTGATAAAAGGCGTTTCAATTTCGTGTGCGTAAATAGGAATATTTAAATGATCTTTTAAATACTTGGCACCATTAATGTGATCCAAATGGCCATGTGTCAGCAAGATACTCTTGGGAATACCTAAAGATTTTGCTGCATTCAACTGCGCATATGCATAGTCTTCCATTCCGGTATCGATGAGATAAACATCCTCACCATCCACTATGTACCATGTATTGATCTTAACTCGAATACCAACGACGGTTTCATAAGTGAGTCTATAAACATGTTCAGAGATTTGAACAAATTCCAATTCATACACCTTCTTCTGATTTATTTGATATTATAAGTGTAATCAGAAAAAATAGGAGTAACAAGAAGGCACAAATTTGTTACTCCCCATTGAGGTGAGGAAATGTCAGAGTTTAAAAGCGATCAATACGGCCCTTGTACGTTAACTGTAAAGCAAGCCTGTCCAATTGAATTAGCGATGCACATTATGGGCGGTAAATGGAAAGGCATTATTTTGTCTTTGTTATCAAAGTCACCTATGTATTATAATGCAATGCGCCGTGAAATACCGGGTATTACTCAGCGCATCCTTACACTCCAGCTTCGCGATATGGAAAAAGACGGATTAATAGAAAGAGAAGAAACAAACGATAACCCTAAAAGAGTTTTATATTATTTAACAGAGCTTGGAGAAAGTTTTATCCCAATACTTAAATCTTTAGAGAAATGGGGCAATGCTTATATAAGCAAGCAGGAAGAAGGAATAAAAGAGTCTCAATAATTAAGGAGAGTTGGCATTTTTATTTTTGGTAACAGACTCTTTAGAATTTAGCCTATACATGGCTATAAACTCCCAAATTTAGTTTTCTATACATAAACATCTATAGCTATTTTAATGAAGATTAAGAAATAGTGATAACGATACAAATACTAAAGTTTCTACTATTTTTTTAGAATGGCATGATTTTTTTCATTTTCCTTTCGAAAAGGCATATGTTAGTTAATAAAAGATACCTTTATTGTTGAAAGGAAAATTGATCCTATGATTGCGTCAAAGGTTAAATTTGCTGCCTCGTTCTATGCAGTAATGTCTATTAGTTTTTGGGGAATTTCCTTTGTCTCTACCAAAGCGGTTTTAGATAAACTAGATCCATACACACTCCTTGTTCTTCGTTTTGGAATTGGGGCACTTTTTTTATTGGTATTATTAGTGCTAAAGAGATATCCATTAAACATTCCGCTCAAGTATATTCCTCATTTGATTGTGTTAGGTATCCTTGGAGTATTCATTCATCAAGTTATTCAGGCAACAGCACTTCTCACAATAAATGCTTCTGCAGCAGGATGGATTATTTCGTTTTCTCCTGTATTTACGGTCATTCTCTCCGTATTTTTTTTGCATGAAAAGATGACGTTATTAAAAGCATCAGGGATTATTGTAGCTATTATTGGCGTTCTACTGGTGACCACTTCTAGCAATCAGCATTCACTTCAGCTTCCGGTTAATATCGGTTACCTGTTAATGATTTTAAGTACATTAAACTGGGCAATCTATTCTGTCCTATTAAAAAAGCTGGATATCCAACTTCCCTCTCTTGTTGTTACGTTTTATATGTGTTTAATAGGGTTTACTCTAACAACTCCTTTTCTCGTAAGAAATAAAGGATGGGAGACCATGCCTTTTTTAACGAGCGTAGAGTGGGCTCATTTATTATTTCTCGGTGTATTCGTTTCAGGTGTTGCCTATTGGTACTGGGCAAAGGCATTAGAGGTTTTAGAGGCGTCCCAGGTATCTGTGTTCCTTTATTTAGAACCAGTAGCGACATTGATAACAGCTGTTTTACTGTTACGGGAAAAGATTATTCCCGTCAGTATATTAGGAGGAGTCATAATTATAGTGGGAGTAATTGTAGCTAATGGAAGACTACTAACTTTTTTAAGGTATTTGCCATGGAGAAACAAAAAATTGTAGCTATGCAGAAAACCCAAAAATTTGTGCTGCTCATAAGGAGGTAATGCGTGTATGAGCTTAATTGAACAGGTAAAGCATATTTTAGATAACTTGGACTCCCCTACCAAATTGGAACTGAGAGAAGCACTTTTGGCTTTAGATATAAACTTTAATGATTTAAAACCACTATTGCAGTCAGCAAAAGACAAGCCATACTATAGAAAGCTTCTCTATCAAAATGACGAAGTGGAATTACTTGTTATGAATTGGTCAGCAATAGAGTGTGCTCCTCACGATCACGGTCATTCGCATGGATGGATTCAAGTAGTAAATGGTACAACTATAAATACGGTTTACGAAGTTAAAGAAAACCAAATGCCAGAAGAGCTGTTTTCTCAGCATCAGGGAAAAGGTAAGCTTTTTTTTGCTCCCAAGAAAGGTGTGCACAAGATGAAGAGTGCTGAAGGCGCGGGTCTAGTTACTCTTCATCTCTACTCTCCCCCAATCAAGGAGATGATGGTTTATGATTTCAAAACATGCGCTGCTTGCATTGTATCTGATGATTGTGGAGCGTGGTGGCCAGATCATCTTCGTCAAAAGGTAAGAGAGATTCAATTAAAGAAGAAAGAATGATATTTGTTGACCCTTGGAATGTTTCTCATACAGAAACAAAATAACTGTTTAGTCGAGTTAAAGGACGTACATCACGAGATTTTCTCGCTTAGAGTTACTGTCTCAACAAGAAAACTCCGCTAAACATAATCGATTTTATGTTAAATAAAAAAGACAGAAAGAGTCTACTTCTTCCTGTCTTTTTTGTCATTTAAGCATCAGCAACATGAGTTGCTTGCAGGTGACTTTTCATTCACTCCAACGCTATCCTCAGTCTTATGAACCTCACTATCAGATTTCGTATAAAAAAACTCCCACTCGTTTCCGTCAGGATCTGTTACCCAGAATTTATCTTGTACAGCGTAGCAGCAGGTCGTATCTATTTCTTCACGAGCAAAGAACCCCTCTTTTTCTAGTCGTGATTTATGAGAATGAATCTCCTCAGGAGTTTCTACTTGGAAGCCGAAATGATTCACTTGATTACCTTTTACATCGTCACGTACGTTCAAGGTGAAATTTAATCCGGGTTCATCTAACAAGAATTTAGCATAATCTATTTTCGTTTTCACAGGTTGAACGCCAAATACCTTTTGATAAAACTTAATGGACGCCTCTAGATTCGTTACATTAATTCCTACATGAACATATTTCATTTACACTTCCTCCTTCGCATGCTAAATAATATTGTTTGGAATGTAGTAAATTAAGAGCATGGGCCGCTTTTACTTGTATCTTTTCTAAACAAGCAGCATAGTTCTTCTGATAAGAGGTGGTTCACCTCTTTATCATTTAAATCATAATAACTCCATGTCCCTTTTGTTTCTTTTGTGATGAGGTTTGCTTCTAATAAAATCTTTAAGTGGTAGGAAAGTTTAGATTGAGACATCCCAAAGAATTCAGTTAGATCACATACGCATGTCTGTCCTCGCTGGCAGAGCTCATACATAATTTCTAATCTCTTTTGATCAGCAAGAGCTTTAAATTTTTGTTCGTACTGTTTAAATGGGTGCTTTCCTTCCTTGACTGTTTCCATTGTCATTCTCCTTCATCAATTTTTTTTGATTTAAAGTTCGAAGCTCTCGGAAGCTTTTTTAAAGTTACTGTATGTAGTTTCCCCTCTTAACATAGGATCTTGATGAAAAAAACGCTGAAAGATTAGACTTTGTGCTTCCTTATAGTTCATCCCTTGAGTGTTCATAACTAAATGAAAATAGGCTCGAAAGTACGTAACCGATAAGTTTCCAGAGTTGTTGACTCTCACTGCTTTTCCCCTCACTTTTATAAATCAATTTTTTTTGATGTATTCATCATATCTGGAAATTTTAGATAAATCAAGACATTAATCAATTTTTTTTGTTTAATAGTAGTGTATATTTTTGTTGAATGTATAATAAAATACTTATATAATTATATTTGGAAATAAGGAGGTGAGTTGGATTGGATGTAAAAGTACAAATAGAAATGGAGAAAGCAGCACAGATACTGAAGCTGCTTGGCGATAAGACAAGATTATCTATGATGAAACTGCTCCAAAATAACGAGTGCTGTGTTTGTGAGCTAGTTGAAATTTATAAAGCAAGTCAACCGGCTATTAGCCAACACTTGCGTAAATTAAGAGATATCGAACTTGTAAAGGAAAGACGACAAGGGCATTGGATTTTCTATTCATTAAATAAAGAAAACGGCTATTATCAGTTTGTCCTTAATATACTTGAATCTTTACCAAGCGAAGATGGACGATTAAAAGAACTAGAAAAGCAAGGATTACGCATTAGTTGTTGCTAATAGTAGGAGGTTTGTAAAGTGGTATCAGTTATAGTAGCCTCCCTCACCTTCTTAGTGACATTGATTTTTGTCATTTGGCAGCCAAAGAACTTGTCTATTGGTTGGTCAGCGTGTGGAGGCGCAGTAATAGCTCTTTTAGCAGGTGTGGTTGATTTCCATGACGTGCTGGATGTAACTCAAATTGTATGGAACGCAACGTTAACGTTTATTGCAGTTATTATTATTTCTTTAATTTTAGATGAAATTGGATTTTTTGAGTGGGCAGCGTTACATATGGCACGAGTTGCAGGAGGTAATGGCGTTCGCATGTTTGTATATGTATCCCTCCTAGGAGCTGTAGTAGCCGCATTATTCGCTAATGATGGGGCAGCCTTAATTCTAACACCTATCGTACTTGCTATGGTGCGAGCACTTAAATTTGAAGATAAAATGGTCTTTCCTTTTATTATCGCCAGTGGATTCATTGCGGATACAACATCATTACCTCTTGTGGTAAGTAACTTGGTCAATATTGTATCAGCGGATTTCTTTGGGATTCGCTTTTCTGAATTTGCCTCACGCATGATTGTGCCAGATTTATTTTCACTTTTGGCAAGTATTGCTGTCTTGTATTTGTATTTTCGCAAAAGCATCCCTAAGAAATACAATCTAGATGATTTACAGAAACCGGTTGAGGCCATCAAAGATGAGAAAATGTTTCGTTTATCAGGAATTGTTTTATTCATTTTAGTTCTGGGTTACTTTATTGGTGAGTTTTTCGATATTCCCGTTTCTATTATTGCAGGAATTATCGCCATTTTATTCTTGGGAATAGCAAGAAAAAGCCCGGCTGTTCACACGAGAAAAGTGTTAGCAGGAGCTCCGTGGGCGATTGTTTTCTTTTCGATTGGTATGTATGTTGTTGTGTATGGATTACGCAATGTGGGGCTAACTGAAGTACTAGCAAGCCTTATTCAAACAACCGCTGATCAAGGATTATTTGCAGCAACCATTGGTATGGGATTTATTGCAGCCATTCTCTCATCGATTATGAACAACATGCCAACCGTGATGATTGATGCTTTGGCCATTGATGCAACTTCTGCAACAGGTACGATTAAAGAAGCTCTGATTTATGCAAATGTCATTGGTTCGGATCTAGGACCAAAGATTACACCTATTGGCTCTCTAGCGACGCTCTTATGGCTTCATGTTCTCTCGACAAAAGGAGTTAAGATTTCTTGGGGAACTTATTTTAAAACAGGTATTATCTTAACCATCCCAACATTATTTATTACACTTGTTGGTTTATATATTTGGTTATCAATTATTTCTTAACACATCATAAAGGAGATTTTACACATGTCTAAAAAAACACTTTATTTCTTATGTACAGGTAACTCTTGCCGTAGCCAAATGGCTGAAGGATGGGCAAAAAAAAATCTAAATAACGATGAATGGGATGTACGCAGTGCAGGATTAGAAGCTCATGGATTAAATCCTAACGCTGTAAAAGCAATGAAAGAAGCTGGTGTTGATATTTCAAACCAAACATCTGATATTATTGATCCTGAAATTTTAAATAATGCGGATTTAGTGGTTACATTATGTGGCCATGCAGCTGATCATTGCCCCGTAACACCTCCTCATGTGAAGCGTGAACACTGGGGATTTGATGATCCTGCAAAAGCAGAAGGAACAGATGAAGAGAAATGGGCGTTCTTTCAACGTGTCCGTGATGAAATTGGTAAGCGTATTCAGCGTTTTGCCGAAACAGGTAAATAATTAATCAAGAAGCAGTCTATTTGTGTAGACTGCTTTATTTTTTCTCCACTAATAAGGGGCTTTTCACTTTTATAGTTCATGAAAATAATAGGCTCTTGTTTAGTACCTGAACGGCTAATAATTAATTATTCGTAATAAATACCACCTCTGATGTAAACCGTAGTTCCGGGTTGAGCTGCTTCACTTGCCTTCCTTAATGTTCTAAAAGGTTTGCTTTTAGTACCTAAGTTTTTGTCGTTCCCTGTATGAGAAACGTAGATCTCATGATGTATAGGTTCTACTGAAAGCTGATTAGCTGCCTCAACCCTTTGGTTTATACAACACAGTAAAATAAGAAAAATACCAGCTGCTTTTTTCATAAGATACTCCTTAAAGTTAATGAATTTCACTTATGGCTCTTTTAATAAATATGTAAAACATCGCACTATGTCTTGTTATTTTTTAAAACTATAGCAACTTTTACATTTAAAACGGAAAGTGCTAAAGTAATGCTAGAATATGGAGGTTTGAGAAATGAATAAGGAACTTAAGTTACGTCCTTTAGAAAGAGAAGATTTAAAATTTGTTCATGAACTCAATAATGATGCTAATATTATGTCTTATTGGTTTGAAGAGCCTTATGAAGCTTTTGTAGAGCTACAGGACTTATATGATAAACATATTCACGATCAAGGTGAGCGTCGGTTCATACTAGAAAAGGACGGGGATATGCTTGGATTAGTGGAATTGGTTGAAATTGATTATATTCATCGTAGAGCAGAGTTTCAAATTATCATTGACCCTACATATCAAGGTCATGGTTACGCCATGATTGCCACAAATCTAGCAATGAATTATGCCTTTTCGGTATTGAATATGCATAAACTTTACTTAATTGTAGACAAGGAAAACGAAAAAGCAATTCATATCTATAAGAAGGTCGGTTTTTCTATTGAAGGTGAGTTAAAAGATGAATTTTTTGTCGATGGAAGCTATCATAACGCTATAAGAATGTGTATGTTTCAAAAAGAATATTTACAAACCAAAAATAAAAACTAAGGTTGAATTAGTATAAGCTTCCTGCTCAGACGCAACAGGAGCTTTTCTCTTTTTAAGCTGTAGATGATATACAAATTTCTATTCTGCATGCTTATAAACATCCGGTCTCAGGTTTTCAAATATTGAAAAGAGCCATTACCATGACGGTAAAGGCTCTTCATATGCTCTTCCCTGATGGGAGTCTTATGTTATCTTTAGTTAAGGTCTATGAAAATTGACTGTTTTCTCGTCATCTCCTGTGCGTTCAAACCAACCTCTAAAGGCCCAGTTATCATAACCTCCATCACCTTCATTAATAAATGTTCCTTCTTCAAATATCCAGACTCCATACGTAATACCATCATAATCTACGGTATCGCCTAATTGGAAAAAGTTGAGGTAGCTTATTCAACATGATAATCAACTATTATTTAATAGATTTAGTCGCAATATAACAAGGCATATATTCAGTGATTTTCCCCTTGTGATGATGATCTTCATAAAGGTCTTGTAAGGTGAATCCAGCTTTTAGCTGTCCGCCAATTTGAGTTTCTAATGAATGGCTAAACTGTACACCGCCATTTTTTATAAGTTCTTCATCATTTTCTACGGTGTTTTTCGTTCTATCATAAGGTGATTTATTAACCACTTGTAACGCTTCCTCATCTTCTCCAAATAAATAAAGAGCAGGATTTGCAAAGCCAGATAGCAGAACGCCACCTTTTTTTAGAACTCTAAAACATTCTTGCCAAACGTGTACAACATCTTGAATATAGCAGTTTGATACAGGGTTAAAAATCATATCGAACGTCTCATCTTCAAATGGAAATGTCTTACTCATATCCCCTTTAACTAAGTCAATAGAATAGCCTTCTCTAGTGGACACCATTTTTTCTAATTCTAATTGCTTATCAGAGTAGTCAAAAACCGTAACTTCCGCATGTTGCGCTGCAAAGACTGGGCACTGCTGTCCTCCTCCGCTAGCAAGTCCCAATATTTTCGCTTTTTTAAATGGAATAAACCAGTTATGCGGAACAGGCTTACAAGGTGTTAAGTAGATATCAAAATTACCTTGAGTTGCATCTACAAAATCTTGATGATTAATGGCTAATGACCATTCTCCTCCAGCTGAAGCCCATTCATCCCACATTTCGGAGTTGATTTTTGTATAATTAGATTTTTGCGTCATAGTTAATCCCCCTTTACCTTTTTACGTACTTTGTTTAATTTTACCATGTTACTAGAAGAATTTAGATGTACTAATTAATTTGTTCTGTTTCAGATAATTAATCTTTACTGGAGAAGTACTTAATAGATATTTTTTAAAATAAAAAACACCCTTTTGAAAAATCAAAAGGGTGTTTGTATCTTAAATATAAAAGCTTGTATATAAACAAGGTACGAGTTTTATTTTTAATGGCTTGTCTCGAAGCTTTCAGCCATCATAAGGTCATTTTTATAGGCAGCCATTGCGAGTTCATATCGCACCTTTTGGCTCGCTTCTACAAAATCAGCTTCCTTCACAAGTCCTGATAATGAATATTGGTGACCTTTAAAACCTACGTTCAGTTCAGTAATTTGATTGAATTGAAAGCTCTCTATAGGAATTCCATTCACATCTTTTAACAAATATTGACCATATTTCTCGTTACATGTTTGTGCTACCTGCTCCATTACTTTGAAGGCATCGTCCGGGTTTTGCCTATAGTTGAGAATAAGACTTTCATTTACCCGGCGTCTTCCTCGGGTTCCGTTCTGAAGTTCCGTAATGTTGCTATATGAGACGGTATAGAGGTAGCCGTCATATTGACGAATCTTTAAGTAGCGCATCGTAATTTCTTCTATTTTCCCTTGACGGTTTCCGTTGAGAATAACATAATCTCCGTGGTGGATCTGGCGTTCAAACAAGTAAGTCAGTCCCATTATATAATCACGGATGATATGCTGGAGGATTATTGCCAGGGCACTGGCTAACACTACCGAACTAGTGAGAATCTTTCCGAAGTCAAAGAAATGGCTAAGCACATAAATAAAGAAAAAAGCCAGCCCCAATACTCTTGTGACCTGATTAGAAAAGTGCATGAGCGTCTCTTCTCGTTTTTCATCTAAAAAGCTCGTTTTATCAAAGAAAAGCTTAATGAATTTGCGAATAAAATAAACGATAAGTACAATCAGCAGCCCTACTGTTAAAACCTTTACGGGAAACTGCTGGAAAAATTCAGTGAAAACCAACTTACCCACTCCTTATTTCTAACACTATACCAAAAAAATGTACGGAAAGACAAAAATCTTCGGTTCCTTACAAACCTTAATGATAATAGCACGGTTTCCTCAAAAAAAGAAGCATATTCTATGCTTCTTGAAGGTCGGTCATATTCGGCGACAGTCTTTCAAATTGTCTTCCATCCTTATATATCTTTTGAATTTTGGAGGCTTTCTAATAAAGACATTCCTATATGTTCATCCTTATTTCTACTTAGTCTATAATTAGCTAAAACGACGGAAGCAACTTTCTTTTCTTTATCAATCCCTAAAAATGAGCTGAAGCATCCTGTTCCACCGCCGTGCAATATCACATTATTGTTTTTCTTTAAAAGCAACCATCCAAGACCCATATCAAACTTCTTTGTTCCATTGGCGTATTTTTTATGACAAAAAGACAGATATGGTTTATCTTCATCCATATTTATTTTTGCGTATTTAAGTAAATCATCAGCGGTTGAGGATACTGCGCCCGCAGGTGATATAAAATTCCCCTTGTCCCACTGCCAGTTGCCACAATCATTATTTTTGCGGTCATAGCCATGTAGATTATTGTTTGAAGCGCCTAAACAAGTATCCTTTAGTCCAAGCTCATTAAGAAGAAAGTCATTCATAGTATCCCAATACCCCTTCCCCGATATCATTCCCAACACGTATCCAATAAGGGATATACCGAAATTGGAATACTTCCATGAATAATCTACTTCTTTTAATTTACTTTTTTCGATCAGCATCTTCATTTTGTTAAAATCCATATGTAACGGATTATTTTTATTCAAATCACTTCCGCCAAAAATCAAATTAAAAATTATTTTAAAATATTCCCGTTTATTTAAAGGTAAGCTTCCTGAATATCCAGAAGAGTGAGTAGCGAGGCGGAGCAATGTAGGATAATACGTGTCTTCCTTAAGTTCTTTTATGTACTTTCGTATAGAATCGTTTAGTGTCAACTTGTTTTCAGATATGTATTTTGATAGCAGCGATATAGTAAAAGTCTTAGTAATAGAACCAATTTCATAATGGTATTTTTTGGATGATTCAATTTCACCGCTTTCATTATAAATTTTGGTAACATATTGGTTGTCCGTTAAATAGCCAACGGTTAATTTCAAATTCTTTTTTCCTCTACAGGTCTTGTTAATTAATCGTACTGTTTCATCACTGATTTCAAACATAATGAGTGCTCTCCCTTATCCTTTATTTCGAAAATCATTAAAAGGATCGATATGCTTCAAAGTAAAGTAGCCTATCAAATTTATTTTTATAAGTTCTTTTTTATATTATCAATTGCTTG
The DNA here is from genome assembly GCF_053345675.1 of Priestia sp. D51. Lineage (NCBI taxonomy): Bacteria > Bacillati > Bacillota > Bacilli > Caryophanales > Bacillaceae > Priestia > Priestia sp. D51. The sequence continues at coordinate 92,652 of NZ_JBLTIR010000006.1, forward strand.
AACTCTTCGACTTTCAAGCTCCCTTATCACTCTCAACTGTAATTCATTGTGATCTTCATCCATTTTGATGTTGCCTTCTTCTTCAAATCCATCATGTTCTTCCCCGTCAAAGCTATAAAGTTTCTTTAAAAGCTTCCACATTATTTCCAACTCTTCGGTTGAAAACTTTTTAAAAAGGTCTTCCAAAAAGAAAATTCCTTTTTCTGAAACAACAAGCAGCGCCTCTTTTCCCTCTTTTGTGATTTTCACGTTAACTGCACGTTTATCTTTACTGCTAGGAACCACGTCAACATACCCCTTCTTTTCCATAATGGTAATTAACTGCTTGACGCTTTGTTTTGTGGTTCCTAATTTTCTAGCAATATTATTTAACGTTGTTTCATCTTCAGGTAAATGAGCAATTGCCACCATCGCCATATGCTGTCTTGATGTTAAGAGTTCAAGAGACTGATCTCCTTTCACCTGGACTTTATTTGCCAGAGAAAATAAGGTAGCGTAAGTTTGCTGCATTAAAAAAAGCTCTCTATAAATATCCATATCCACCCTCCATTTTAGACAATATATTGTCTAAAATGATAGTGTATTTTGATAATTAAGTCAATATACTGCTTATTTTAATTTTGACTATTCTGTTACACTAAAGTAGGCAAAGAAATAGTGGCCGTTCGTAAGCAAAAGTTGTCCTTTCTATATCTAATTAGATATACTAAAAAGGCACTCTAATTTAATATCACTCTAAAAAAATGTAAGAAAACCGATATGAAGTAAAGGAGAAAAAACATGAACCAACACACACAACCTTTAAACCCTATCGCCTTCCACCTTGGTCCACTTGAGGTCCATTGGTATGGAATTATTATAGGGATAGGAGCTTTTTTAGGCTTTTTGTTAGCCTCGAAAGAAGGAAAGAAACGAGGTATCTCTTCAGAAACCATCTCTGATTTACTTCTGCTAGCACTACCCATTGCTATCGTTACTGCTCGAATTTACTACGTACTTTTTGAATGGAGTTACTATAAAGACCACCCAGGCGAAATTATAGCAATTTGGCATGGAGGCATAGCTATTCACGGTGGAATTATTGGATCTGTATTAACAGCTATATGGTTTTGCAGAAAAAAGAATCTTTCTTTTTGGAAAATGGCTGATGTTTTAGCTCCTAGCTTATTATTAGGCCAAGCTATTGGCCGGTGGGGAAACTTTATGAATCAAGAAGCACATGGCGGACCTGTTACACGTCAGTTTTTAGAAACTTTACATTTACCTGATTTTATTGTTAATCAAATGTATATCAATGGAACTTATTATCATCCTACATTCCTTTATGAATCCCTTTGGAACATAATAGGTGTTCTTGTCTTGATCGTACTAAGAAAATCTTTGTTAAAAAGAGGCGAAGTCTTTCTTACTTACCTACTATGGTATTCGATAGGACGATTTTTTATAGAGGGATTGCGTACAGATAGCTTAATGCTAACTTCTCATATCGGAATAGCTCAGCTCGTTTCTTTCCTTTGCGTGCTAGGCAGTTTGATCGTGCTATGGTATAGACGTAAAAAAGGCTTAGCAACTAGTAAGACTGTATCTCTCTCATAAGCACATATGTTTTTGTATGAATGATTTTTTAAAGAATTAAAGGATAAAAACATACAAAAGGAGCAAATTGATTTTCAGTAACTCTGAAGATCAACTTGCTCTTTTTTTGTTTCGTTTATTAATATTTTTAATCTTAATAATGATTTATCTATATTTTACTAATAATAAAATGTCTTTTATAGTTAAATTATACACTTCTTGTGTGAAGCCGTGCTTGATAAGAATTCATATTGGAGATGAAATGTATGATAAATATAAATAAAGCCCAAAAGCGGACTGTATTCTTACGAACAAATGCCCGGACGTCATCTAATGTTTCTTTATGGGCCGGAGGAATTGCTTTTACTTTTCTTTTTGCTTTACTTGCTTATGGATTAGCGAAAGTCCCGGGATTTAATCATATCGGTCCACTAGCCTGTTCAATTATAATGGCAGTAATCTATCGTCAAATTTGGGGATACCCCGAAAAAATAAGGTTTGGAATTGAGTTCTCTTGTAAAAAGCTGTTACGTTATGCGATTGTTTTATATGGACTAAAACTTAATATTGATGTTGTTATTCATCAAGGGCTAGGAATGCTACTTCGCGATGTGGGAACGGCTGTATTTGCGATTGTTTTAACAATTCTTCTAGCCAAATGGATGAAGGCTGATCGTGGTTTATCTCTTCTTTTAGGAATAGGAACAGGAATATGCGGTGCGGCAGCTATTGCAGCTGTTTCTCCGATTGTAAAAGCAAAAGAAGAAGATACAGCTATCGGAGCTGGTGTTATCGCTTTAGTGGGAACTCTATTTGCAATTGGATATACCATTTTAAGACCTTATATACATTTAACAAATATACAATATGGAATTTGGTCAGGCGTTGGCCTCCATGAAATTGCCCATGTAGCTCTAGCTGCAGCACCAGCTGGACGCGACGCCCTAGCTATTGGCCTGTTGGCTAAGTTAGGCAGAGTGCTTTTACTTGTGCCATTAAGCTTTATCTTAATGTACTGGATGAAGCGAACAGGAAAAATGGAAAAGGATACGAAGATTGAATTTCCTTGGTTTTTAATAGGTTTTATCATCATGAGTATTTTTGGAAGTTATGTCGTAGGCAAGCACCTTATCATACCTAAAACGATTATGAATGATATTTCAACTCTAACCACGTTTCTTTTAACAATGGCTATGGTCGGCTTAGGGTTAAATGTAAGTATGAAGGCTCTTCGAACAAAAGCATTAAAGCCGTTGATTGCGATGTTTATTACCTCTATACTCTTATCATTTCTTACGTTTTGGACGATGTAAAGACCAGTAAATTAAAATGATTAAGTAACAGCTAATACTTCGTATACAACTGTTAATGTGAAAAAGTCTTTTATTTCTCAGGTTTTAAATATCTTTCCAAATTTATGGATTAATTATAGAGAAATCTAAACCTATACTAGATACTAATGGCAGTTCCTCTCCTTAATAAACGGTTTCAATTAAAAAACACCCTTTATTGCAGTAAGTAGTGATGTAATAAAGGGTGTGTTTGTATATACTAGGGGTTGTAGTGCTGAACTTGGTGTTGTTTTAAGAGCATCAAGCGGATGAAAAGATAAAGCATCTTCTACCCATGGAATACAGTAAAGCATAGACACATTTAGAAAATACATTGACGCCTTTGAATCAGTCATGGTATAAACACAATAGGAGAGTTTAGTGCTTAAAAGCATAAAAGCGATAAAGTTTAAAAAAATACATAAATAGACGACATAGGAGGAAATAAATACCATGGAACATAATAGCAAAATTATAGACTGTACCATTCGTGACGGAGGTTTAATTAATAATTGGGATTTTAGCGTTGAATTTGTGCAAGACTTATATAACGGCCTAAGCGCAGCCGGCGTTGAATATATGGAGATCGGTTATAAAAATTCACCTAAGCTTCTTCAAGCAACTGAGCCCAACCCATGGAGATTTCTTGACGATAACTTTCTCAAAGAAATTATTCCTGAGAAAAAGTTCACGAAGCTATCTGCTTTAGTAGATATCGGGCGTGTAGATCCGAATGACATCCTGCCGCGTGAACAAAGTATGTTAGATATGATTCGAGTGGCATGCTATATTCGCGAAGTAGATAAAGGCTTAGAGCTTATAAAAATGTTCCACGATTTAGGCTATGAGACTTCACTTAACATTATGGCACTATCTAGCGTACCGGAAAATCAGCTTATTGAAGCATTTGAAATGGTAAAGAAAAGCCCCGTAGATGTTGTGTATATTGTTGACTCCTTTGGAAGCCTAGACCCTGCCGATATCGAGCATCAAGTGAAAAAGTTCCAAGCCATGATTCCTAGCAAGCAGCTTGGGATCCATACGCATAACAACATGCAACTAGCTTTTGCTAATACATTAACTGCGATGCGTAATGGCGTTACATTCCTTGATTCATCTGTTTATGGTATGGGCCGTGCAGCTGGTAACTGTAACACAGAGCTGCTTGTTAGTTACATACCAAAACCAAGCTATGAGATGAAGCCGATTCTTGGCGTAATTGAAAAGCATATGCTTGAAATGCGTCAAAAGTGGGAATGGGGCTATATCATTCCTTACATGATTTCTGGTGTGCTGAATGAACATCCACGTGTTGCTATGGCTTACCGTGATAGCGAGGATCGTGACAAATTCGTAGATTTTTATGACAAAGTAACGTCTCCAGAAGTTACTACGTCTCCAGCATCAAAATAAGTTAAAATGCTAAAAGTACCTCTGTTAATCGGGGTACTTTTTTGTTTTCGTACAAAAAGCCCATGATTGTATAGCATATCCTTAAACTTTGATACCCTCGATCTCGACAATTAACTAAATGTAAACAGTCGTGCTCTTCTTAAACTATTATTTATGTATATAAACCGGCGTTCCAATAGGAACTGCAGAGGAAAGTTCTAGAATATCTTCATTATCCATTCTGACACATCCATGTGACATATCTCTGCCAATAGAAGCTGGATCATTAGTCCCGTGTATTCCATATGTAGGCTTTGACAGTCCCATCCATAAGGGGCCAAATACAGCTGGAGGGGTCGTATCTTTATTAATGATTTTAAATTTTCCAGTTGGAGTTGGAGTAATCATTTTCCCTACAGCAATAGGATATGTCTTTACTAATTTAGCTCCATCATATAGTTTTAATTGATGCTGCTTTATTGAGACATCTATCCTTTTTGCCATAGAAGAACCCCCCACCCTCTTATAATTTACTATACATGAAATTTTCTGGATTGATCCATAATGACTACTGCTATTTATACCGTTCTAATAGTGAAAAATTTCTTTAAAAGCCAAGGCCCTGGCGTAAATCCAAGTGTTAATTGCCAAGCTCCTATTGCTTGCAAGCCGAATTGACGAACTAACACCATTTTTTCACTCATGCTTCTTACATCTTCAAACCATACTTCATGCATCTGCCCCGCTTGATCTTTATATCGAAAAAATGGGGATTTATACTCCTTAGAATATTGGATGGGCGACTGATATCTCATCGCTGTTTTAATCGCATTTTGATTTGATATAGCGGGTGCTACTGTCCCAGGCCTGTAAGGAATTGACCAGTTATATCCATACAACGGGACTCCAATGATAAGTTTTCTTCGAGGAATACTTTTTATCGCGAATTCTATTGTTCTTTGTACTTCAGTAATAGGTGCAACAGGCCCTGGTTCGCTGCCTGCATGATGCCAATCATATGCCATAATGAACATATAGTTAACAACTGCACCTATTCCCCCGTAATCATACCCTTTTAACCAAGGAATATCTTCGCTTGTCTTGGCTGGAACTGCTATGGTCAACACGTACCCTGCAGGTTTTAAACGTTCACCCAACTGACGTAAAAATCCTGTAAAAAGATCTCTATCCTCGGCCTTTACACGTTCAAAATCAATATTCACCCCTCCGTATCCTTTTCTAGATACTAAATAAAAAATATTATTAACAAGATTGTTTCTTGCCTGAGGATTATTTAAAACTTGATGGGCAAGATCAGAACTAAATCCTTCAGAAGTTAGATTAGTAATCGTAACTAACGGTGTAACTCTGTTTTTCCAAGTCGTTTCAATCGCTACTAAATCGTTTAAATTATTTATAATATCTCCATTGCTGCCAAAATGATATTCAAAAATAGAAATGGACGAGGAATAAGTTGCAAAATCAGTAATTAAATTGCGATCTAATTCTGGATTTCGAACAGCATAGTATTGCAGTGTACCTGCAATGTAGTTGGATATATTAGGGATTTTTATTTTCATTCCCACCTGCAAATAATTATAATGAACTGAAGAATTAACCCTTTTTAATTCTTCTAAGGATACATAAGCTTTTTTAGCAATGCTGCTCATTGTATCACCAGGTTGAACTGTGTATACATAAGAAGCTATAAGTAAGGCCTGACCTGGAACAATATTCGTTTCTTCTAACCCATTTACACTTCTAAGCTGTGCAATGGGATAATCATATCTGCTGCTTATTGAAGACAACGTATCACCAGGTTGAACTATATAAACAAACATGTTTTCTCCTCCTATGTACTCTTTATCGAATTATGTTTTATTTCGTGATAAGTTTAAAGAAGCCATTCAATAAATGTATATGAGGATTGTTTGTTTATATAACTGAGTTAAGTAAGGGGTAACTTCTTTACACACTCCCCCTCTATGGCGCCCCTAATACGGGTAGAAATGTTCCAGAAATGATCTCAAAATCTATGTATCATAAATGTATGTTTTTGGTGTACTTGAAACAGGCTGTTTTTTGTCAGATAGGATTATATTAAGAAATAAAAAGAGCAAGCTCTCTATCATGAGAGCTTGCTCCTTCCATTTAAAGATTAAATGGAATTGTTCATAATTTCCCACACCTTTTTCTCATGTTTCTAAGCCTCTTGTGATTACTGCAGAGAAAAATTTTTGTCCTACGGCTAAGAGTTAATAGAGGAGAAGCACATGCTGAAGGCACCAACTCAAGCATGTGAAATATCTTAACCGTATCCCAGAGCAGGATCATCAGGGGATGATATTTTTAGAAGCTATCTCCTATTTAATAAAGGAGTTTTTTGTAAAGAGGAAGTCAGTTCTTTCTTAACCTTTTACCTTGTGTTTCTTTTATTTATTTCTTTTTTTCCATTTTATAACCTCGATGTTAACGCCATGATCTTCTTGAGATGATATGGTGAATTCGTCCATTAATTTTTTTACCCCTGATAAACCAACCCCTAATCCCCCTGACGTTGTATAGCCACTTTCTAGCGCTTGTTGAATATTTTTAATGCCTGGTCCTTTATCTATAGCTATTATTTTGAGTCCTATTTCAAGTTGATTCTCTATTATTTCCATTATAATTTTTCCCGTAGTGGCATATTTATATATATTTCTGGACAATTCTGAAATAGTCGTAATAATTCGGGCTTGATCAAGTGTGCTGAAGCCTAAGCAGTTAGAGAACATCCGTCCTTTCTGACGCGCTTCTACTATATCCACTTCAGTGTGTATCTCAACAGTTAAAGGTTCCTTTCCTTCATCCGATTGAAATAGCATCATTATCACCACTTTCTTTATTTTAATAGGAGAGGAAAAACAATAGGCCAAAAAGAAAGGTTAGATAACCTTTCTTTTTGGCCTATATCTAGTTCAGTGCCTAGCTTATCAGTGCCGTTATGAAGTTGGGTTTAAAATCAGAAGAATTGTACTTTTATCTTTATGAAAATCCCATGCGACTAGTATATCTGTTACCTCTGAATCTAAAATCACTTCTAATGATTGGCTATGCTCATGGAGTAGCCTTTTTTCGAGATTTCTTTTAGCCAATGTAAGGTTTTCTTCAAACCCTAATTGAACTAATTCTTTCTCTACATTTACCATAATACCTTCCCTGATTATAAGGAGTGTTCTCTGATCTAATAAATAAGAAGAAACATCTTGAGGAAGTTTTTCTGCTTTTTGAGTCACTTCCTCAACTTCTTTATGCAGCAATTTTTGATTTTTATAGGAATGATTGACTATGTTTTCTTTATTAGAATGGATCATAGTAAACATGCCAGACTGCAGCTCTAAATTCCAATCATAGTAAAATTCTTCAATATCTAAATGTATATTTAATTGTATATACCCTTTTATCTCTTCAATTAGAGTCTCCATTAACAAATCACGTGTTTTTTGAACATAGATAACTTGTCCCTTGTCTAGCAAAGCCTTTTCTAAAGGTAATAAAAAGGCTTTAAAATAAACGGTTATAAAAGGAGGAGAAATGACGGTGAATACACCTCCAGGACCTCTTCCAAAGTTTTCACGAAGTAACCTTCCCATATAACTACTTAATTCTTTTTCCAGTTTCGTTTTATCCATAGATGGTGCACCTAGTTTCTAGTTTCATAAGGTATACTATTCGTGATGTTTTATGAAAACTCCTTCTTCATCATAAGGTCAATTTCGGTAATAAGCATTCACTTTTTCCAAAGTGTAAACGAGGCGCACTAGTATATCTTTAATAGATTGGTTTCTGTTTACCTTTGTATTTCCTATGTTTAAAGATTCTTCTTTTATTTGAAATTCCAATTTTACTTCCATAGATAATAGTACTTAAAAGTATTATATCCTTGCTAATTTCTTCTTTGTAAAATTCATTGTCATGCTTTTGGTAATCCTGCAACAATCGACGAAGCTCTTTTATAAACAATACAATCTCATGATTATCAGCCATACTGACCAAATCCTTTCTGATGGCACATCCTATTTTCAGGTGCTGTTTTAGGGAATTATTCCGTTACAAAAGGACTTCCTTTTTTTAGACAACAAAAATAAGCCGAAAAAGAAAAGGTATGAGCTTTTCTTCCTCGGCTTATGTTTGGCACAATGTGTCCAATTCATTACTGCCTCATTAATTTTTTGGTTTTAAGATAAGCGTAATAATGCTATTGTCCTTTTCAAAATCCCAATCCACAAAAATATCAAGAATGTCTGCATTTAATATCTCATCATAGTCATCGTTTTGTCGTAAGATTCCTTTTTCCAAAGGGCGTTTAGAGATGCGTAAGGTGTCATCAAAACCCAACGAAATTAGCTGCTTTTCAATAGCTACCAGTATTCCTTCTCTTACGATGACCAATGTACGATCACTTAATTTATACGAAGAGATTTTCTCAGGCCCTTTTTGTGCAATTTCACTCATCTTTATAATCCGATCATGAATTGCTTGTTTTCCTTGGTAAGGGTCACCCTCAGTCAAATCGGCTTTCAAATCGTCCAGACAAACTCCCACAAAAATTCCGGAGTGATGATCTAAATTCCAATCATAATATAAGTGCTGGATGTCAAGGTCGGTAATCCCTTTAATTTGACCAGTGATTTGAGGTTCAAGAGTCTTTACCAAAAGCTCTCTTGTAGTCATAACCTGAAGTTCTTCATTCTGGTTTAACAGTACTTGTTCCATCGGCGATACAAAGCCACTGACATAAATAACAACATAAGGTTCATAAATCGTAACATGAACAGCCTCGGGGCCTTTTCCAAAGTTATCTCGTAACAATTTGCCCAAGTTATTCGCCAATTTTGTTTGCTGAGCCTTAATATCCATATTTCTTCATCCTTTATTAAGAAAGAAGCATCATATCCTCTTTCCGTCATTTTATTGTACCATTACGAACGAATAATTTAAATATACAGAATAAATAAAAATAATTTGTTACTTCATGTTTAACCGAATTATAAACGTTCAAAACCTCTTCTTTCTATTGCTTGGTACGTATTGTGAATGTCACCGAAAAATACGAATCCGTTGGATTCGTACTGATGTTTTCAATGAAGTGAGTTATAGTATGTAGTCAAATTATTGTTGGGGAAATATAGCTTTATCTTTTAATTGATGCATCGCAGGGACATACTAAAAAATAAAAAGAGGCGCAGCATGAAAGAGAAAAAGGAGCCACTTATTTTACGCAAGTGGCTCTTTGCTATGTTGATTGAATTCACTTGAACCTCTAATAAATAATGGCAAAATGCAATCTATAATCGATTTAGATTATTCTTTGACTAATTTAACAAGCATATGAGCAAGATGATGTTGTTCTTCCTCGTTTCCAACTTTCCATAACTCATGTAACAAGTATTGCTCTTCATTTTGTGGCTCCTCATGGGTTGCAAGATAGTCAGCTATTTTTTTAGCTGCTAGAGCTAGTTGATTATCATTTAACCCTAGTTTCTCACCTTTTGTGACTTTATCTCCTAAGTAACTTTTAAATTCGTTAAAACTAGAAAGGATGTTGTCTTTCTTCTCTTGACTCATTTCATTTAGTTTATCCTCTACTTTATTCTCAACGGTTTCAGTATTATTGTTCATTTTTCATTCTCCTTCCAATTAGGTATCAATGTTCTTATATGGTAAATTCCCCATTTACAGGTATATAAACATTTCGCAGCCTATTCATATGGTAAGTAGAATAATAGTAAACCTTGAATAAAACTCGAGTATTTGTAATAAAGTTTAGTGAAACACCTTTTTGATAACAGGATGTATTTCTTAGGATGTTAACAACCTAGGTTAGTTCCACAAAACTTAACGGGTTATTTAGATGAGGAACGGAGTGAATACAAATGAGTTTAGCTACTTATATAGGTTCGAACGTAGAATTACCTATTAATAAGGAACTAGATGATTTAGTTACTATTGGGAATTGCTTTTCAGATGAAAGAAATCGATTGAACATAAAGAAACACCAATTTACTACCCTTTATGTTTATGAAGTTGCAAGTGACTGGGGAATTGAGATTACGGAATATATGAATAAGAGCAGGCGCAAAGAATCAAAAGAGAAACTAATTGCACTATGCAAATTGATGGACCGCTATCTTAAGTCAGGAGACTTTTTTGAATTGTATAGTTGTTGGGTAGGAGAAGAAGCTGAAGAACCAGAGAGGAAATTAACGTTAAACATCCATTACTTTGACATCGACGACATTGACATGCCAGAAAAAACATTAGTTAGAATTGAAAAATGAGTTCGTCCTATTATTATGGTGAAATTACCCTTATATAGTATACATAAAAACAGAAAAACTCCCTTAAGGCATTAGGGGAGTTTTTCTGTTTAGTTAAATATTAAGGGTGTAATTGCTTGTTACTTACATATCATTTAATATTTTTGTAGATATTTATTATAACCTATCAAATGATTTCGGGAAAGCAAAAAATGAAAGCGATTACTTTTAATTCAAAATAATAGATGAAATATAACTGTCTTTTTATGAGATGTATTTTGGTTCTGGAAAAATACAGTGCTTAAGCTTACATGCTCTAAATTTCTCCTTATCTATTAATAGATAAGGGGGAATTTTTATTCTTTATCGTTTCCTGGCACAGCATTAGAAACTATAGAAGTGTCTCCAGTATAATACTTATGGGGATAAGGATCAGAAGGCTTTGTTGCAAACTCTTTCTCAAGATCAGCTAATTCCTCTGATACCTGTTCTAAATCATTTGATTGATTATCACTCATATAAAACTCCTCCTTTTAATTAAACAATGTTCATCGCGCATTAAGGATACGTTTTTTCATAATGTGGATATACATGCTGTTTTTATTCTATACTTTCCTGTGCCTTTTCTTCATTTAGTATATATTTCAAATTAATATTTATTACTTTTTTGAACTTGTGAATGATTTATTTGCACCTTTAAAATCTATTATGTTAACTAAGAAAGTATGCTATATTCACTTCAAAAAGCAGAGACCGATTGGCCCTGCTTGTTATTTGACTATCACTTTCCCTACCATCCCACTATTGAAATGATACCTACATATCAGTTCATACGTACCGGAATTTTGTGGTTTCACGGTAATGGTTTTTTCTTTTCCAGGCTGGACTTCAGCATCGATTCCGAGTTTTTCCACTGTGAAGGTATGCTCTTTCTGACCTTTATTTTTCAATATCAATGTTATCGTTTTTCCACTTGGGATAGTGATGGTTTCTGGATTAAAGTAATCATCGTTCAACTGAACCTCCATGGCTTTTTGTCTTACCACGTCCGATTCAGCCAAAACGCCGAGTGCCGCTGAATTTATCACACCGATAAGCATCGCAAACAAAATGACCCATCTCGTTAACCACTTTTTCATAGACATTTGCAATCACTCCTTTCCTAAGCCATATTCTTTTCCAATTCATAAAATAATATTAATATTTTTTGTAAATTAAGTATTTTTTTCCTTAGTCGCAATTTCTGGAAACTACAAATAGTTAGGAGAATCGTGAGTACTAAGAGAGGAAAATAGCAGGCGTACCCAGGAATAAATAAGTTTTATGAAAGAAGCTTCTCAATTAGGTCTCTCAATTAAATTGCAGCACTTTATAAAATAGTATTGATACTAATAGAACAGTTTCAATCATATTCTTATAAGAGAAAACATTGAAAAGGAGTGTCAAGTTAGTTGATAAAAGCTAAGGTTAGTTTACGGCCTATTATTAGTAAGATAAATTTACCTACCGTTTTGAAAACAGCTATACTTCCCGGTGACTCAATTGAAAGCTTATTTATTGCAACCCAAGTAGGAGAGATCTTTTACATAAGGAACGGAGCTATACGGACTTTTTTAGATATTGGCTCACAAATCATAAAATTGGGTACGTCTGAACCAGGTGTTTCTCGTGGGGGATATGATGAACGGGGATTGCTGGGGCTAGCGTTTCATCCAGAATTTCATTATAACGGTCTGTTTTATCTTCATTACTCAGTAGTTGGAACACAAGGACCAGGTGCACTTTCTGAACATTTTAAGCCTAACCCGTGTGATCCTAAAACTTCAAACCTAAAGTGGATAAATAGAGAAACTAAATATGATCATATTGATACAGTGGAAGAATGGATTTTCCAACCAAATGCTCAGCCTCAAAAAAGACGGACGTTACTTAACTTAAGAAGACCATTTTTTAATCATAATGGTGTTAACAGCTTAAACTTTTCACCTGAAACTGGAAAACTTATCTTAACAATTGGAGATGGCGGATCAGGATATGACCCCTTTAATTTAAGTCAGGATGATATGGAGATTTACGGAAAAATAATTGAAATTGATGTAAGTAAGAATACATTCATCCATAATCCACCCGCAGTCACACGTTTTAGTGAACTCCCCTCACCTATTCAGGAAACCCTTGCGCTCATTGCCAAAGGAGTTCGCAATATAACCGGCATTTCATTTCAAAAATTTTATAATCAGTACATCAAATATGTGGGAAATGTTGGGCAGGATGTGGTAGAGTCGATTTTTTCGTTCGTTCATTATAAGCCAATACCTGTTCCTCAACTTGTTCAAGCTTCTTTAATGAGAGCTAAACCCAGCCAAGAAGGATTTATTAACCTTGGATGGCGGGGATGGGAAGGAGATTTTCCAACTTCATTTATAAAAAGGTGTTCTGAAAATCCGGCTTTGGATGAGAAAATAATTGCTTATTACAATGAAGCAGTAAAAACTTCAGCGAGACGTCTTCAGCCTTTAACTAGTTATTTTCACAAAGATCCCCGTCCTAACAAATTTGGAGGGACCTCCCTTACAGGAGTTCAGCCATATATGGGAAATAAAATCCCTAGCTTAACAGGAAGCGTTATGTTTACGGATATTGCCCAGGTTAAAGAATCTCAATCCCCAGTTAGAGGAGTTTTAGCTTATACCAGAACAGGTACAGATTGTAAGCTAAATGATTTTAGTATTGTGGAAATTGATTATAATTTTGGTTCTCAATCAGCTTACTACGTTAGTTTGGGAACGAACCTGGATCAAACGAGGCTTTATTTAGGAGTTTATGGCTCTATGAAAGTGTCTGACTTTAATCAAGGTACTGTTTTTGAAATTGTTCCATGATTTACATTTATAAAATTCGACTAAGCATTGATTTCCCCCAAAAAATTATAGCTTAATTTTTTCAGTAGCTATTTTATAGGAATGAGCAAATGAACTTTCTAGAAAATAAAAAAGCCTTTAATCAATAAAGCCCATAAAAGATTCATTTTATGGGCTACAGTACCATACCTTTAGAAAGTACGACCTATCTCTGTAAAAATAAATGCGACTTATTAGTCCTCCCTCTTAATTTCTTTATATATTACACGTAAGAGTTGATATATCGGGCAGTGGTCTAAATTAATCTTTACCCCCCTTATAATGTAAACACAGTTAACCGAGGTGAAATTCATGTACTTTTTAAAGTCTCTTTCAAATGAAGTAAAATCTGCGCAGCTTCTTTTTAATAGATTATCTAAAACTAAGCAGCTTGTATCAGGCGCTCTTTTCGCCAGCATAGCAGCCCTTTTTCAATCAGCAGGAGGTTTCTTACCAGGAATAGGAATGTTCATTAGTCCATTATCTACTGCACCCATTCTTTTTTGTTTTGTACTTTCGCTCCCTCTAGGGTTTATTATCTATATACTAACAAACCTGCTTCTTCTGATTATCCAGCCAAGTGAACTTATTATTTTTCCTTTTACAACAGGAATACTGGGAATAGGCATAGGAGCTGCTTTTTACTTTTTTAAAAAGAGATTGTACATTATTATAAGTGGTGCCACCTCATTAACTGTTGGGATTATTACCTTATTGTGCATCTTCAAATTCCCAGTGCTAGGTCCCGTGATCTCCAATAATTTTTCTCTTTCTACTACCGGTTTAATTTTTGTATTTACTTTCCTTTATAGTTGGATTTGGGTTGAGCTCAGCTTAGCTTATTTAAAAAAATTAAAAACATTTATTTCCTAGTGAATCTACAGATTAATCTCTTAACAGAGATAACTCGTTAAAATAATGGAGAAATCGCAATCAGCTTTTTAGATGAACGTCAATTAGGATAATCTCATCTGCATTTTTTAAGGCTCTTTTTATTATATTTTCAAATTCGACTAAACTATTTGCCCGTTCTCCTTTAATTCCAAAGCTAGCTGCCAATTGGACAAAATTTGGGTTTGTAAAAGTTACTCCATAGCTCTTACCAAACTTTTTGTTCATCATTTCCTGCTCTATTTTTAATGTAGAGTCGTTTAAGACAATAATCATGAATGAAAGCCCTAAGCGCTTTGCCGTCTCTATTTCTGCAAAATTCATTAAAGCTCCTCCATCTCCAGTAATACAAATAACTGAATCATTAGGGCAGGCTAGTTTAGCTCCAATTGAGCCTGGTAAAGCAATACCCATGGAAGCTAGACCATTTGATATAATGAACTTGTTAGCGTTTTTGGGTTGATAAGTTCGAGCTATAGATACTTTATGAGCTCCCACATCTGAAATCACAATTGTTTCCTCTGAAGAGAGCTTATCGATACTATGCAAGATATTCTCGATTGTTAAAGGCAGTAAATTGCTGTCTATCTTTTTCTCTTCAATATGATAGGATTGCTTAATTTGTTTCTGGAGATTACCAGAAGGAATCCACGGTTTAGAAGGAATATCGAGCTGATTGAATACCCGTAAAGTCTGCTTTATATCTCCAACCAATTCAGCTTCTACAGGATAATATTCATCTATTTCTGCTGGTAAGGTATCTATATGTAAAATTGGTGTTTTTTCCGTGTTCCATTCTTTGGGTAGCTTCTCGACAAAATCAAACCCAATTACAATAAGCAGATCAGCTTCCTTTAAGCCTGCGAGCACTTCATCTTTCTCATTAAATCCAAACGTAAAGAAATTTTGTGGATGATCTTTAGATAACACACCTTTAGCCATATAACTATGGGTAACCGGTGATTGAAGACGTTCAATAAATAGTTGAAGCTCATCCACGGCTTCCTGTCTAACAACGCCGTTACCGATAATAACAAAAGGTCTCCCATACTGCCAAATAAGAGTATTGGCAGCCTGAATTGACTCCATGATAGGTATACTTACGGGTATAGATGTAGGTGAAATAGGTTTGATGGGAACGATTTGAGTTGCTAAGTCTTCTGGCAATTCTACTACTATGGGTCCTGGCTTTTCCATTTGTGCAATTTTAAATGCTTTTCGAATAATCTCAGGAAGCGTTTGTGCATCTTTTATCTGAACACGCCACTTCGTTGCTGGTTCTACCATTTTAATAATGTCCATATATTGATGTGACTCTTTATGTTGTCTCCCCAAAACAGCCTGTCCCGTTAATGCTACAACAGGAGAGTGGTCTAGCTTTGCACTAGATATACCTGTCAATAAATTAGTAGCTCCTGGTCCTAATGTTGATAAACATACCCCTACTTTGTTTGTTAACCTTCCGTATACGTCTGCCATGAAAGCAGCTCCTTGTTCATGCCGCACATTCACGAATTGAATCTGTTTAGAGTTGGATAAAGAATCAATAAAATCCAACGTCTCTTTACCAGGTATTCCGAAAATATATTCAACTCCCTCATTTTCTAAACATTGAACAAGTGTATCCGTCACTTTCATATTGTTCGACCTCTCTTTAGATAGTATTCTGACAAGCTTATGTGAAAGAAATAGCTCATTAATTCTTATCTCGTCTTTTATCGTTTTAACTAACCGAAACCCTAAATATATGGAATGAAATCATACTCACTAACTATTGTTTATAGTGTTACCATTAGGTTCTTATGTTAAATACATTTTTTAGATAATGTATAAATAATTGGATGAGTCAACCTTTCATCCGTGTGAACTGATTAGGAGTGTGACAATACTCTATAAAGAATTATTATGAGAAAGTAACATTTTAAGGGATGTAAAAAATCCCATATACAAATAATAAGCCGAATACTAGTATAAAAGGTACATGTAGATATTCTGCATAAATCGTCATACCAAAAAAAGGTTTATTAAACTTAAACACTGGGTATTATCAAATCAAGACGATGTGTTAAGAGTACCGCCCGTGCATAGGGTGTGTCCTTCTCTATTCTATAAAAAATGGCGCCTCCAACGGCGTCATTTTTTATTTGTAAACAAGTTTAAGAATGCTTCATGCGAAGGTTGGATTTATATGAAAAGGTACATAGATTCTTATCTAATAGAATCTATTTTTACACCACTATTCAAAAAGATTTTGAGTGAACTTCCCTTTCTTTTGGGCAGATGGGTCCCCGTGTGCTCTCTCATCTAATTTAGTTCATATTTATGAATAAAATGCCCATAATGAGTATGTGGGCATTGGTTGATCTTTGACTTCTATCATTTCGATGTTTAGAAGATCACTTATAAATATTTTGATGTTTTTGCATATGAACCTCATTATGATGTAAATCGTCATACCCCAATCACCTTTTTAGTGAAGTGAATATTGATAAAGAAAGTTAGAAAGATCACATTAATTTAAGTTTAAGATGTCTCTATTGGGATAATATAATAAATAAGCTAGATTTAATGATAATCTGGTTTATTTTCTACATTCTAGGAGGCAACAAAAAATGGAACACGGTAAAGTGAAATGGTTTAATGCTGACAAAGGTTTTGGATTTATTGAGCGTGAAGGTGGAGAAGATGTATTTGTTCACTTCTCAGCTATTCAAGGTGAAGGCTTTAAATCCTTGGATGAAGGTCAAGAAGTGACTTTTGATATCGAACAGGGGCAACGCGGACCACAAGCGACAAACGTAAATAAAGCATAAAAACCATACTAAAAAGCAGACTCTATTTTCAGAGTCTGTTTTTATTTAAAAAGATTTTTATATCAAAACTTATTTATCAATAATTATAGTTCGTGTTTTTTTAATTCTTCTTCAAAGAAAAAGGTACTTGGATATTTGTCGACTGTATAAGAGTATCTTTTCATGTTTTTTACATAATGATTTTTTAAGATTGTTACTGATTCATTCGATACTCTTATAGTTACTATTTCTCCATTACTAAATATTTTCTCACTCATAGCCTTTATCCTTTTTTGCACCTCTGTAGATTACATACAAAATAATAAGCGTATTAAGAAACCTGCTGTTTTTGTGTATATAAAATTTTTCATAAAATTGATATCTTGGGCATAATACAGGATAGATACGTGGTAGAGGGGGGATTGTTTGAGACTGAAGGATGGAAACTTTTATACAGATAGTAGAACCAATAAGGTATATAGATTAAATGAAGATGACAAGGGAAGCTGGTACCTGAGTACACGTGATGATGAAGATCATCATCCAATGTCAAGAACTTCGGGGCGTAACATGATGAAATTGATAAAGAGTTTTTATACCAAAGTGAACGACAGTTGAAAATTTATCACTCTGCAAAACAACATAAAAAAATAAAGCTAGCTTAACCCAGCTAGCTTTATTTTTAGTTTATAGAGCTAGTTATCATAATTTTTTTTAGGAATTAAGCAACGATACGAACAAAAATTTTTAACCTGGCCGTTGGCAATCACCTATTATTTAATTTCGATTGCAGAAGCCTTGTTGTCCCAATCCGACGCCATAATACCATTTCTATATTGTTTTTTGAAAAATCATCTATAATTGATATTGTTTTAATCTCATATTGAGATATATAATAAAAATAAGAAAAAAAGAAAACGCTTTCTGAATTTAAATACATTGTTACTTTTCAAACTATAAGGAGGATTTAAAATGAGCCAAGTGGAAAGAAATTCTAAAGTACAGAAATTAGTTGAGTATAAAAAATTCAATGAAGAAGAAGTTTTAAAAATGACAGATCCGCAGGTTGAATATTATCACTGGCTCTATTTTGATGATTCCGCTTATGATTATATGTAACTCAACTATAAAATAAGAAAAAAGCACAAAAACGTTTGGTTCCAACGGGTTTGTGCTTTTTCCGTTTCTTTAATTATACGATTACTCGTTTTCAATACCTTTTCCTGTGACAACAAAGTGAGGGCTGTCTTCCTTTCGGTTGAAAAGTCTCCAGAACTCACTATACTCATCGTCTTCTGACGTATCCGGAAATCCCTCCACTAAATAACCCTGAGATAAAAAGATCTTTAGCCCTCCTACTTCATCCGAGTCAACTCTTTCAACAATCGTGTGTTCGTTTATACCTTCTATAAAAGATTCAATTCGTTCATCGAATCGATTATTTCCTTGGACATCCCATTCAAAGTACTCATTTTCATCATCCAATCCTGTTCTTGGAGAATAGAAATCCCGTGAGGCTACTACAATTTTATTACCTTTGACAATACGCCATGAACATTGAATATGTAAAGCGTATTCAGCTACCTCTTCCGTTTTCCCCCTTCTGGTTACTAAAATTTTTTCTCCAAATCCTAGCCAAAACAAATTTGAGGCTCTCCCCGCGCATCTTACATTTAAGCCCACTAATTTGTCTAATTTTGATATAGTTGCTTTTCTCATGCTTTTCTCCTTTTATTTGCAGCTAAAGCTTTCTTTGTAAGTAACTAAACAATTAGAATGTATTAATCTATTTTGTTTATGGCAGTAAGGTTAATTACCTTTTTATTTTTGCAACTTCTGGTTAAAAGTCTCAGCGACAAATTCAAATTCTACATCGTTTTTATGAATAAAAAATGTAGTACACCCGTCAATCCCAATGCGTTTATTAGACTGAGCACATACTACATCTACCTCAACCAGATTAAAATGAACAGCCTGAGGATCCTGACTATCTAGACCCATTGTTAAACAATTAATACTATCGCCAAAAGACTTAAAAATAAGCTTTTTCCCTTCCACGTTCTCTTTGCTAACACCAAATTTTTCATTATTCAGTATCCCTTGAAACGATGACGCTTTGGGAAGGCATTGGATATGATGAATGCCTTCGTAACACCTTAAAGTAAACAAAAAAGGGTGTGCTTCATCTGCCATAATCTCAACGCCATATTTGAACGAAAAAGTTTTATAAACCATTTCATAAAATAAAGGGATGACAATATCATCCCATGATTCATAAGCATGAGCATGTATGCGTATTAGATGGGGATATAAGCTGGTAATGGCACGCTGAAAATTTAATAAAACTTCCGTATCCGTAAGCTCAGATAAAGAATCATCGGTTTCATGATTCTTTATCTTTCGTAGCCTATTATCAATCATCAACTTTCCCCTCCTACCTCTAGTTAGTTAATCTTCCGATAGTACATGTACGTCATGAAACTATTCGTTATTATACTTGTCTAGGTCTTTCCATTTTGCAAACTTGTTTCTAAAATTCCTAGATATTTCTTCGTCCTTGCTCAAAAGTAAAATTAAAGATGAGTCCCAAAAAACTAATTCTATAATTGCTTTAGGGTGCTGAATTGTCGGTGTTTCAATCCAAAAACCCGGATTACCATCAGCATAAGGCTCTTCTTTAAGCATATCTAAATTTATAGTTTCTTTCTTATCAAAGGCAGAAAAAACTCCCCATATAAAATAGATGTCCTCTTTATTAGCAAGCTTTGTGAGCTTTTCACCTGTAATCCAATATGTATTGCGGCTCGTTCCATTGTTGTAAATTCTGTAGTCAGTAAAGTAATCAAGGTACTTATCTGGAAAAGATCCATCTAAATCAGTCAACAGCCAATTGTACTTTTCATGAAGATTATTAAAAGAACTCAGATTTCCTTTAAGTCATAAAAGCTCTCTAGGATCGTATTCATGAATTCCACTCCATATTTTAGTTTTATTTTAACATTTCCCTTAGTAATTTTTCTGTATACAATATGTAAGAATAGTTAACATAACGCTCATTCAAACTCCTCAGGACACCAAACAGCTATGTCATCACCCAGAGTTGCAACTAAAACCCAATCACTTCCTGCAAAAGGGTCTCCTAATTGCCAGCATTCATAGTTAGGATCATGACCGTTCACAAATAATACTCTCCCCGATTCTAGAGAAATGATAAGATGAGGCGATACGGCATCCAGCTGAACATTTACTACTTTTTGTCTCCTGATATCCCAAATATGCTTAAAATATTGCTCTTCTGTATGGAAAGGCACTGCATCCTCTGATGATGGGTATGTATCGCGGGCTTCAGGATATACAGTCCAAGTTGTTTCGATATTCAATACAAAATCACTATCATCTTTTTTATTATAGTTAGTAAAATACAATAGAGTTACAGAGCTATTAAGCCCACATTTCACGCAATCTATTTGACTGCTAATAAGTAAGTGCTTCAGTACTCGTTCCGTAAATTTTTTGTCCTCTATCTTCACTGCAGCTGCTCCTTTACACGTTTCTTAGATGTATACCATATAAAAAGTTAAGCAGCGTAATCCTCTTTAGATATTAAAAAGCTCACTTTTACTGCTCAAATTAGCACTTGGTATATTCATCCTAAACATAGGCTAAATAAAAAAGATCTTTACGAAAAACAGTCTGATTATTTCTGATTTTTCCTTTCTCTTACTTCGCTGATTGTCTTTGTAAATTCACGCTCAGTTACTCCTAGATAGGAGTCGGAACGACGAACATATACAATCCTAAGGTTTCTGTAAGGTTCAGGTATTGAAAAGAGCTGTACTAACCCTTCCCTCTCATATCTCTCCGCTAATGACCGGGCTATAAGTGTCACACCAAGACCAGAAACTACTGTCCCCATGATCGTTTCGAGTGTAGCAAATTCCATAATTTTCGGGGATACAATCTGTTCTTCTTTTAACCATTGCTGTAGTCTTTCTCTATATTGGCAGCCTTCATTAAATAAAATGAATGGTAGGTGCAGTAACTCTCTGGCAGACTGAATCTGCTTCTTCCCTTTTTCATTTGCACTGCATACAAGTACAATTTCTTCATCAAAAGCCGGAATTTGATCAAGCGTTGACACATTTACTGGTTCTGCTACAAATGCCCCGTCTAGCTGGAACTTAAGAACTTTCTCTATTAATTGTGTACTTACTCCTGATACTAGAGAAATATCCACATTTTTGTGCTTATTATGATAGGAAGAAATGATTTCAGGAAACCCTACTACCGTTTCAACTAATCCAATACATAATGATCCAACAAGGTTACGCTCATCTTGAAATGCTTTCTGTATTTCATCCATTAGCCTCATCATTTGTTCTCCGTACGTTAAAAGTTTTCGACCTTCTACATTTAATGTCATTCCGCGTCTGTGACGATGAAACAATGGGTGTCCAATTTTTCGTTCAAGAGATCGAATACGTGCTGTTACATTTGGTTGGACATAACCTAGCTTATCAGCAGCAAGACTTACACTGCCGTATTCTGCCACAGCCATAAATATACGTATATCTTCTACTTCCATAAACATCCTTCTTTCTACTTACGTTCATTCATTTAGGTATTAATGATAATGATATCTATAATCATTTATCATTATTTTACAAGATATCAAGCTCTAGATAAAATAATGACATCCGAGTGCTACTGCAATTATTTAGTAGCCATTACGTAAAGTTCTTAAAATGAGGTGACTAAAAGGAGGAAATCTGATTGTTTTATTTACTATTGTTTCTTGCCATCATCTTGGAGGTAATCGCAGTATTTTTTCTTAATCTTACAAATGGATTCACAAACTTTGTTCCGACTGTTTTTGCCATACTATTTTATTGTTCTTCGATTGCTGCTTATATGCTCCTTAACGCTAAAGGTGAAGTAGGAGTAGCAAGTGCTTTATATGCAGGAGGTGCAACCGTACTTGTTGTTGTCACAGGTATTATTTTTTTTGATGAAACTATTTCCTTATCTAAAATCTTAGGAGTTTCTCTTATCGTAATTGGTGCAGTTTCTCTTAACATTAAAGGAAGTTCTAAAGAAAGAAGGGCAGCGTAATGGGATACGTATTTTTAACGATTGGCTTAGTTTTAGGCATTGCAGGGCAAATGTGTGTAAAACTATCTAAAGGCTTTAAACAAACTTTTCCCACGATAGGTGCATTCTTATTGTTCATTGCCTGTATTTATTTCATTTCTCTAACAACACACTATTTTGAAATGGGTATTGTTTTTGCTATATGGGCAGGGCTAACGATTGCTAGTACAACGCTGTTAGGTATTTATATATTTAAAGAATCAAAAAACAAAAGAAAGATTATCTCCGTTACTCTTATTATTACAGGGGTTATTATACTGAAAGCTTTCTAATAAAAATAAGATAAATAAGGCCCTTAAGTAACCTCGGTTCCGGCTACTTCACAACATCTGGTGTAATAATACTCTTCAATTCTATTAAGAGCATAATGTTGTAGCTGTTCCTGCAATTCATCTAATTGTTCGTATATATTGCTCATTGCCGACACCCCCTACTGTTATATATTTTCTTCATTCTTTGGAGACCAAACTGCCACTTCTCCACCTGGACATGCAACGACTAACCAATCTTGTGAATCTGTACCGGCTTGCCAACTTTCATAGAGGTTATCTACTCCAAAGATTGTTAAGAGCACACCGCTTGTAAACTGTAACGTTAAATGAGGTTCTTGTTCCCCTAAGAATATGTCTGTGATTTCCTCTTGTTTGGCAATAAGTGAAAAAAAGGAACGTATAGGTGAAACAGCCCACTTGTTTTCCGCAGTAATAACAAGTGGTTGACCATCAGCAGCTTGTATTTTGAGTCTAAAATAATCAGAACGTATTCCATCTCCAACGTGCTTAATTTTTCCACCTTTAAACAACCGGCACAATACTTCTTCTGCTTCCACTTTTTCTTCTTTTTTCATCGTATCACCTCATTTGGTGTTTATTGTTGTTATCATCAACTATATAATAGTTTTACTTCTTCCAGATAGTTTATTTGTGCTTTACCCTACGAAAGGATGGTTTTATGGACATTCGATTAGTTTATTACGAAAAATATAAAGGTACCGTCACTTCTGAATTTCACTATATTCCCTCTGAACAATCAAATCCACCATAAAGAGGATTTGCAGATGCCCAGATATATCGCATCCCTAAGAAACATTTAGCATATGATATAATTCCATTTGCATTAAAACTATTTCCTGCTCGAAGATATAACGAATGAGCTTTAACCTGAACCGTACCAATCGGAGTACTAGCATGCACTTTCGATTGAGACGAAATAATAATCAAAGACGCTGCAATTCCAATAGAAATTAACATCTTTATTCGTTTTTTCATCCTGAACACCATCCTTTTTATAACCAATTGAAACATTATGTGTTACCTGTTGAGTCTTACTTCATACTATAAGGGACATCTCCCATAACATCAGACTGGTTGCAAAAAAAAGACTGTTCATCGGTAAAGATGAATCAGCTTTTCTTACCTTCACCCCAACTTCTGCACTCTCCTTATTTCTTTTTTACCATTTTTTCTTTTTTCTCCAAATTGGAAGCATCCTAGAACATTTAAACTCCTTACCTCTGTAACTACCTTTCACATTTTTCCTTGATTCCCATATATATTCCATGTAACATAAACACTATCATCTATCTTGGAGGAGTATAATGAATAAATTAACAAAAACAAGCATCATGTGTGCCGTTTTAGTCTCTGGCCTTGCTGCTTGCGAAAGTGGAAAGAAAGAAAACGAAGTAACCGTAGAAGCACCTGCCCCAAAACATACCGCTAGCCTTGAGCACGCAACAAACGTTAGACCGGCAGAAGGCAGCCTATCTTATCATGAAAAATCTAAACACCATAAATACTATATTTCAACCAACAGCGCATCTTACGTGGATGATATCGATAGCATTAACGGAACTTCAACATTTATGAATGTATCTGTACGTTTAGAAAATACGTTTGAAGAAGGAAATTCTGTATCGCTAAAAGACCTTCACTTTACATTAGAAGACGTAACAGACAGTAAGACCTATGAACCAGCTACTAGAGAGGCTTATACAAAAGAGGGATATACGCTTTTTACAACAAATTATCCAAACATGAAACTAGAAGACAAACCACTTGATTTAAACATTGTTTTTAATATTCCAGATAAGCCTGACCATCTCTATCAATTAATGGTTGTTCAAGATGAGGCAGATGCTGATTATTTTTATTTAGATACAATTAAATCGGCATATAAATAATTAAAAAAGCCACTAACTCTATACTTGAGATAGCGGCTTTTTATATGAAACGCACATATATTTTATTTAATTTTAGGTAAACAACATGATAACATAACTACCTAAAATAACGGAAATAATTGCTCCGTATACGATAACACCCGTTGTATTTTCTTTATTATGTAGTTTTCTTAAAAACGTAGCAAACGCAATATACAACAAACCCAGGAACAACGGGAAGGTAAGACTTAGAAAGATCATAGGACACCTCACTCACGTCAAAATATAAGGTAAAAAAATTTGTGATTATTTAGCTGCTGATTTCATTTTAAATAGTTTATTTAAAACATAGATTAATTCAATTTAAATCTCTAAGATGTGTTTAATGTCTTCTGCCGTTAACTCATGGGTTTCCAAATATTGATGCGCTAATTGACAAATGAACCCTCGTTCCTTTAACGAAAAATGGGTGATTTTCTTTTCCATTGAGCGAAATGGAGGAATGGTTTTATCTCCTTTAATAGACAAACCTTCTTGGTCGAAGGACACGAGTGCTCCATTTTCCTTGTAGTATGTCAACACTTCTTTTGCTGCTTCTGGTGGTCCATGTTGACAGTATTGTTCAATTGTCATTTCTTCATCTAGAATAACTAACATTACTTCTTCTTGTGAAATCCCCAAATGGGCCATAAAACTTATCCAGTCGCCATTCGGTACATATGTGTTAAATACGTTTTTTTGTTGTTCAGTCCAATTCATACTTTCACCTCATGTTTTTTCTTTACTTACAAATAGTAAAGTGTAGGTATTATGTAAACATACACTTATACTTGTCGATACTCTTTTTAAGGAGCGGTTTATATGCGCACAGAACAAATAAATATTAGTATTGAAAAACCACTTGCACTTGAATTGGATAAAATCCTTAGTCAAGATAATTTAGACTACGACACACTTAATGAGACAATCGACTATTACATAGTTGAATACGATTCTTTGCTTGAAAGTCGCATTATACTGTTTTCAGACCTATGTGTTATGAGTATTTCGGTATACGTAGAGGACGACAAGGCGCATATTTGCTTACCAGTCAATCTGGGGAAGAGATAGAAGGCACAACTGTCACGACCATTATTCGTTCGTTCTCTATTTCATATCAAGGAAATCTCTATATAGTTGAAATAACCGTTGAGGATTAAATGAATTGTAAAAAGCGTAGCGAACGATACGCTTTTTACAAAAGAGAAAAAGTTCTGTACTTAATCGAAGATTCGCTGCGTTTTTTACATTAAACCATATTTCTTCATATAAAGGTGACTTACAAACAAAAAATTGTGATGGATACTATTTATTTTAGTGGCTTTGTTATAGTAAATTGTTAATCACAGAAGTACATATATTAAACTAATTTGTGTTAGACTGTTACAAGATTAATACTTCGAAAAAGAAAGGCCGGAAAAAACATGACACAAACAAATACAGCATTTCGTGATGCACTTATCAAATCACTGCGAGGTGAAAGAGGTCATCTTCCAACAATTAATGCAATAACCGACATTAATATGGAACTTGCTTCACATAAACAAAAGGAATTACCTTACTCTATTTATCAATTAGTGAAGCATATGAGCTATTGGCAAGACTTTTTACTTGCTCTTGCTAAAGGAGAAAACCCTGAGAGACCGAAAAGTGTAAGTGAAAGCTGGCCTGAACATCCTGCTCCGGTTGATGAGGAAGAATGGGAAAAGACGATCCAGCATTTTTGTGATGGAATTGACGAAGCTTGTCACTTAGCTGAGACATTATCAATCGAAGAACCTCTGGATGCTTGGCCAAGTGAAACCCCAGGGGGATTACTGCGTAATATTGCTTCTCACAACAGCTATCATCTAGGTGAAATTGTCATTATGAGAAGATTAAACGGAGCATGGCCACCGCCAACGGGAGGCTTTCCTGCTTAGATTGAGACATAATGCAGAAATAAAGCTCTAAAAAGCGTCCATTAAACACTTTTAGAGCTTTATTTTAGTTGTGTACTATTACCTTTATGAATAAAGTGTGGGACAAAACAAGTCTTCCTCTGCATTTCTGACAATTGAAAAGTGTGCAACGTTGTAATGACCATGTAAAGTTTCACTATAATGCTTTATGATTTGTTTAGCACTTAAACCATTACTGTCCGTTGTTGAATGTCCATCACCCACTAATGTCACATCCACCCCATTGATTGTAGCTGTTCTGACTGCACTATCTATACAGTGTTGTGTCTAAATCAATGAGCAACTTAGCGGATTTTCTTGCCCCCTTGGTCTCTTGACCAGCTCCCCTTCACAGTTAGGACAAATATACATCGCACTTTCACTACATTTATCACAGAATGTACATTCATGTGTACAGATATAAGCAACAGAGCTATTATGGAGTTTCTTATTGCACTTTTCGCATGTATTTCTCATTTCTAAAGCCATTAAATCCCTCCTTTTGATATAATTAAATTTTATTGTATAAATTTCTATTTTCACATATCTATTTTATTGTATTACTAATTAATAGCTTTAATATTGACGGAAAATTCATTATTTTAATTTATAATTTAAAGCGGGGTATGTTTTATGGATGAAATTGATAAAAATATATTACTACATCTACAAGAGAATGCTCGTTTGTCCGTTACACAGTTGGGAAAGCTGGTTGGTTTATCCACCCCTGCTGTTAATGAAAGAGTAAAAAAACTTGAAGAGAAAAACATAATAGATGGATATAGAGCAATAATTAACCCTGAAAATTTCAACAAACCTGTAACTGCTTTTATTTTATACAGCAATACAAAATGCAAGCAATTCGTAGAATATTGTAAAGAACACCCTGAGGTTATCGAATGTCATCGTTTGGCGGGTCAATACAACTATCTAGTAAAAATTTTAACTAATTCCGTTCAATCTCTTGAAACATTTATTGATGAATCTATGGCTTTTGGAGAGCCGTCTACATTGATTAAACTTTCCTCACCGGTTGTTTATAAAGCAATAAAATAGATTGATAATCTACCTCTGCAGCTACCATATTGTCTGTTCTCAGCAGGTATTTTTCTATGCGGGCATATGTTACAATAGAGAAAGAACATAAAATTTAAATTATATGGTCTCTTTGTACCCTGGGTTTCCTTATAATGGAAAGAGGTACTTTTATGAATATACTTGAAATAAAAAAAACGCTTTATACTCTTATTCAATATGAGGATAGCGCTATTACTCATACAATTCCTGAAGTACTGGAATTGTCGTATTGTAAAACATCTAAGATTTTTCAAATCACTACATTTACGGATCAAAAAACCTTAAATTACAACGATTATGATATAGATAACGCTTCTGAAGCTTTATATAAGATCTTAAACTGAAGAAAGCAATTTAATGATTCTTCTATCTTTTATTTAACAAACGTATGACCGCACAATATGTGTTATTTTAGACAAAAGAAACTCCTGGTATATGTCCGGGAGTTTCTTTTGTTTTTCTAATAAATCTAATTAAAAAAACCACTCGGACATAGTTAAAACAGCACGAAACCGTAAAGACGATGCCACTATTTCTTTAATTAGAAACTTCCTCTGAAAGGTTTAGCACCACCTAAAGATTCATATCATATGTATCTTTAAAAACGTAAAAGTTGCTTTAGGTATTTTCATTTTAACGGTTGTTTACTAAAAGTAATTCCTAAAAAATGAAGCGCATTTTTTACAGTGGCCATTGTCGGGGTAGAAGCTAAATTAATACCTAGCTGTACAGCAGAGCGAGATAATTCTGGTCTTAATCCTGTTAAGATACATTGCACTCCAAGTAGTGACATAACGCTATTAATTTTAAAAAGATGCTCCGTTACAATTGAATCCAGTGTATAAATACCTGAAAAATCTATAATTAAACAATGTATATTTTGTGTCTGCACTTTTACTGGAACCGCCATTAAAAGTTGGTGTGCTCTTTCCTCATCTATAGATCCTACCAAGGGAAGTACAGCGATTCCCTCTAAAAGAGGAACAAGGGTTGTAGACAGTTCATTTATTTGCTTTATTATTTCTTTTTGTCTTATTTCACTCTCTTTTTTTACCGTAATATCTCTCACATAGGTTTGGATTACTTTTTTATCTCCTAGCAGCAAGGGATGACAATATAATTCAACATTAACAGTTGTTCCATCCATTCTAAATATGGTTTCCTCAATGAGCTCTGCTGGGCGCTCATAGGCAGATTGGATTCTTTTCCTTATTGCTGCTTTAGATGTTTCTTGAAATATATCTAAAGGGCTTGCACCTATGATATCTTCCCTTTTTCCTCTAAAAAAATGTTCAGCCGCGTGGTTAACATATATAATCTGATGATTTGAATGAATAATAAGTGGATCTAGCGCATATTCAATGACTTCCTGATAATCGATACCCGAAATGTTTTCATTCATAATTTTCACTCCTTAACATAAAGGTTAGACTACTATTTCATATTTATCAAGGGTTCAATTGCTTGTTTAAGATCTAAAAAAACATACTAAAAATAAAAATGGCCCCTGGAAATGAATTCAAGGGCCTTCTCTGCATTTATTTAAATCATACTTTCTCACAAGTTAAATCATAATGTAAGGCTGTATCAGGAACTATAGGATTAGGATAATTTATTTTCACTTTATACTGCAATTCTTTTTGATGACGAAATAGATGAATTCTTCTTTTAGATTATTTACAGAGCTTTGTCTTTTCCTCTTTTCCCTTTTACTCTATTCTCATTTGAATGAATCGTTTGATCTCTATTTCTTTTTTTTCTACTAAGAAAATAGATAATAAAACCTAATAAAACTAATAAAGTAATTAGAAGGATACTTGTAGGAAAATATAGCGTCCCTATGTGGATACCAAGAAATTGAATCATTACCCTTTCACCTCCATATGAGAGTAGTAAACGACTCTAGTAAAATACTTTCAGTTCAGTATCTTTCCGATTCATAAAACATTTGTACAGAAGAACAATATTATATATAAAGCAGCATGCTAGTAAGATTTACTAATACTTCTCGATCACTGAGTTTCTTCGAACGTTATTGCAAGGAAAAACCATTACATACCTTTTTTTGCAATAATGATTATACGTTCTTGTTTCATTTCACCGACACATTGTTTAGCTTCCTCTTGGGTTAAACCTAACGAGGCCATTTTAGAATGAAGTTCATCTTCACGAGAAAATAACTTGTTAATTGCAGATTCAAAAACTCCTTGTTCAGAAGCTCGATATTCTTTTGTATTTGTTGTATTTGTTAAATATTCCGAGCGCTCTTTATTATAGGTTAATAAATAAATTTCACTTTTACTAAACCCGTTGGCAAAGAACTCTTCAATAAACTTATTTGCCTGACCACTATTTTCTGCTACTTTAATTTCCTTCACTATTTTCTCCTCCTCTATCCCCATAGAATATGTCGTTCTACTAATAGGTGTATCCTACATCATCCAATTAAAACCAATTTATTCGGATATGGGATAAAAGACTATAAAATATTATCTAAATATTGTATAAAATGAGTTGAATTATCTATTTATAAGAGAATAAAATATCGACTTCTTTTCCTTTGTAGAAATATCGAAAGAGTACTTTTTATGTAACCTTGAAAAAATTCCCCCTCTATTGTCAGAGGGGGAATTTTAGTTAACCTTTCGCTAAACCTAAAGCTTTATCTGCCTTTTCTAAATCGTGATTTACTTGTTCTTCTATATCATAGGCATGATACATTTTATTATCAATCATATATTGAGCAATCTTTTCATGAAGCTCGATGGTTTCATCTAATTGCTTTTTTAATACCTTTCGAACTTCGGGTGTCGCTGTTTCCGTAAGCGCTACAGCATATGTTCGTACACCACTCTTAGCTGATAATAATAAATCAGTCGCAATAGCAAGATCATCTAACGTTTTAGTAAGAGTACTTTTAGTGGCCATTTTTCTACCCCTCCTATTTATTGAGCTTTCTTTAAGATTTTTTTCAATTCTTTAATCGCTTCAGTAGATGTTTGAACATCTTCTTCAAGAATCTTTTTTAATTCCTCATCCTCTACCAATTCCAACATCGCTGTTCCTTTTGTTACACATGATGTTTTAAGCGTTAAGATTTCGTGAACTTCTAACGTTTCGTGCATAGCTAGTCCCTTTGCCATGTTTGCATCCTCCTTTTCATTTTTTTGACTTGTGAATTATATTCCCAAATCATTTCCATTTAAACAAGTATTCGTTATTTTTTAAAACTTCAGAAATGAAAATAGAGATATTATAATTAGCACAAACGAATTTACTCCTCTAAACCATTCTCTCTACTAGAAAAAAGAAGACCAAATCGTTAATGATTTGGTCTTCTTTAAGGAACAAAAATAACAAACAAGATAACTAGGTTCGTCTACACAATAGCTTCAATTAAAAAGTACGTTACACCTGCTTGAATTAACGTACTTGATAGTTAGGCATGAATCAACAAACCTCACTCTTTCTATAGAATCTAAACATGCTTTTAAATATTAAAAATGAGGCTCCGCTTGGATGAAAAAAGTAAGGATGGTTGATAATTTAGGATGCGTATTGTTTATAGAATAATAAAAAATGATAATCTCTAATAGAAGTCTAATTTAGGGTTACGTATGGCAATTGATTATTTTTAAACCGATGGCTTTTCTGATGACTTATTGCCCGGTGCAAACCAACCCAATAGAGCGATACCAACTAATACTCCATAGAAAATCAGGGTCCAAGTGGTGCTATGAGGGAAATGAGAATCTAAGACCCCGATATCTTTATGCGCAAAAGTAATAACCGCAAGTTTCACACCGACCCAGGCAACAATTGCATATGCTGTAGTTTCTAAGGCAGGTCGCTTTTCAAGGAGTTTTACAAACCAGGTTGCTGCAAACTTGATTAAGATAAGACCTGCAATCCCTCCAAGAACTACAACTGCAAACTGTCCTCCATCCATCCCGCCGATTTCTCCAAATTGTGAATCCGGAAGTCCAAGAGCTATGGCTACCGCCGCTAAAATAGAATCAATGGCAAAAGCAAGGTCAGCTAACGCAATTTTCCCTACTGTCGGCCAGAACCCCTTTCCAGCAGACTCCTTTTCATCATCATTATGAATATTCTCATTATGCTTCCCAAACCGTGCCTGAATAATATGCTTCAAACCCAAATAAAGAAGATAAACTGCTCCTACCGCTTGTATCCACCAGACGTTGGCAATAAATGAAATAGCAAAAAGAGCTGCAAATCGAAAAATGAATGCCATAAGAATTCCGTAATTAATCGCTCTTTTTTTCTGATCCTCGGGTAAATGTTTGGCTATAACTGCCAGTACAAGAGCGTTGTCAGCTGATAATAATCCTTCTAATCCAATTAGAATCAATAATGCCCATACGTATTCGAACCAAATAGATTCCATCCGCTTCTCCCCTTTCCAAAATGTAAGCTGCTATGCTAAAGGTTTTGTTTACAATAGAATAACCATATATGCTAAAGGCAACCCTAAAAGATAGGATTTTCATTATTTTAACACTAACCTTCCATCAAATACTGCTTTAAATACAAATAAAAACCAAATTATTAAATTTTTACGTTTTTTATTATATAACTTCGCTTTTTTACATGATTAATGAAAACTTCGGGCCAACATCTCTATAAGTTGGATGGTTAATAGGTAATGGCTATTATTTCAGGCTTTTTTTTACAAAGTGCTTGCGACCAATGAAAAGAACGGCTAAAAAATATTGATGAATATTTTTTAGCCGTTCTTTATTTCTTCTTTGCACCATGCAATAAAACAGTTCAATTAGGACTAATCCCTACCCAAAAAAGATCTACTAGAGCCTGAGCCGTTTTTTCAGGGCCTCCTAATTCAGTTATTAATTCTTTTTTATTCCGAATCATTGTGACCATAGAAAATGTATGCGCAAGCAAGCGAGGGCTTGTTACGACAATTTCACCGCTGTTTGCAGCTTGTTTGAATACGTTCTCCAATGCCTGATGTATGGCTTTCTCTGCTTCACGAATTTCATGAATATGATCTTCTGTAAGCGAAGAAGTAGCTTCCTGCAATAATGTTTCAAAATCAATATGCGGTCTCTTTAAGTGATCCAATGTTACCTCGTATAATCTATGTTTCAGCCCTTTGGAATTTTGTAATAATTTCTCTGTCTGTTTTGTAATACGTTGGAACATGCTTGATACCGAAACGGTAAATAAAGTGGCCTTATTTTTAAAGTAGTAGTAAACACTAGCCTTAGTCACATCGCTAGCCTCAGCTACTTGCTCCATTGATACTCTTTCATATCCATATGCCATAAATAAATGGGCAGCAGTCTTTAAAATTTGCTCTCTTGTTATATTATTTTCAGTTGTTATTCTAGGTCTGCCAGGCTTTTTTTTTGGTGTCTTATCAGTATTCATAAGAGGGCCTCCTTCTAGTTCAAGAAATTGCCACATTTAAACTAGTTGATTAATTAACCTTCTGGTATATATAATTATTGAAGGTTCTATATATATTGTAATAGAAACAAACAGATTTGGAAATGAGGGAGAATTAATGAAAGAATCACCTTTAGCAACATTCAGCCGATTTATGACTGGGAAAGTGAGTCGATGGGTTGTTATTACCGTATGGATTTTGGCCACTGCAGTTCTAACAATTGCTTGGCCTGCCGTTAATAAAACGGAAGTGAACAATGCACCCAACTTAAGTGAGAATTCACCTTCCGTAGAAGCTGAAAATCTCATAAAGAAAGAATTCCCTAACTCATCAGGGGTTCCTGCCTTACTTACATGGCACAAAGAATCAGGTTTGAACAACGATGATCTAAAGTCTATTCAGCAAATGGCGGCGGATTTAGAAAAGAAACCATTAGAAGAACAAACGTCTACACCGCCTTTGCATAAATTACCGTTAGCAGCTTTACAAAAAATGATATCAAAAGATGGTACCACGCTTGTACAGCCTATTTTCTTTAAAGAAAACGCTGAGACGGATGTACTAGAAAAAAATCTAGATACGATTAAAAAACAAGTAAAAGAAAACGTTTCATACGATTCTTTTGCGACGGATATAGATGAAAAAGATAAATTAAGCACACGCGTTACCGGTCCTGTAGGAATTCAAGTAGATGCAACGAGCTTATTTGAAGGAGCAGACGTTTCGTTACTAATTGCAACAGTTTTATTAGTCTTAATTTTACTTCTTGTCATTTATCGTTCCCCAATTTTAGCGATTATTCCTTTAATTGGTGTAGGTTTTGCCTATGGGGTTCTGAGTCCCATTCTCGGTATTTTAGCAGATAAAGGATGGATTACGGTCGATTCACAGTCCATATCCATTATGACGGTCTTGTTATTTGGAGCCGGAACAGACTATTGTTTATTTTTAATTTCTCATTATCGCGATGAGCTTCGCAAAGTAAAAGATAAGAGACAAGCACTTATCAACGCCTTTAAAGGTGCTTCAGGTGCTATAGCGATGAGTGGCTTTACGGTTGTCATCTCTCTTTTAGCTTTAATCGTAGCAAAATACGGTGCTTACCACCGTTTTGCAATCCCGTTTAGTTTATCTATTCTTATTATGGGATTAGCGAGCTTAACTCTTATTCCTGCCCTGCTTGCAGTTATGGGAAGAGGTTCTTTTTATCCTTTTGTTCCTCGCACTCCTGAAATGGAAGAAGAATTGGCGAAAAAGAAAGGAAAACCGGTGCGTGACCGAAAAGAGAAAAACCGTTTCGGGAATTGGATTGGTAATGTGGTTACGACTAAACCATGGACAATCATTGTAGCTTGTCTAGTCTTTTTTGGAGCTTTATCCATATACTCTAGTCAAATCAAGTACACGTATGATTTATTGTCTTCTTTCCCTGAAGATATGCCTTCTCGTGAAGGATTTACCATTATCTCTGACGCTTACTCTCCTGGTGAACTAGCACCAGCACAAGTAGTAATTGATACAGAAGGAAAATCGGTAGATCTAGAAAAAGAGTTAAAGAAAAACGATCTGATTAGTACCGTTTCTGCACCTCAAAGCGGTAAAAGTAATAAGGATTTAAAGGTATATGACGTCACGTTTAATGTAAATCCATATAGTATAACAGCTATGGAGGCTATTCCAGACTTGAAAGATGCAGCCGAAAAGGCACTGTCACAGTCCGGAGTTTCCTCAGTAAAATCCAAAGTATGGATTGGCGGTCAAACAGCGACGCAATATGACACGATGACTGTTAGTGATAAAGACAACAGTATTATTGTTCCGTTAATTATTATTTTTATATCGCTGCTGCTAGTGGCTTACTTGCGTTCTATTGTAGCTATGCTTTATTTAGTGGGAACTGTTATCCTCTCTTACAGTGCAGCTTTAGGCTTAGGCTGGCTCATCATCCACAATATCATGGGAGCAGATGCTATCCAAGGAGCGATTCCTTTATACGCATTTGTATTCTTAGTGGCGCTTGGTGAGGATTATAATATTTTTATGATCTCAAGCATCTGGCAGAAAAAGAAATACATGCCGTTAAAACAAGCGATTAAAGAAGGCGTAAGTGAAACAAGCGGTGTTATCACATCAGCTGGAATTATTTTAGCTGCTACATTCGCGGTTCTAGCAACACTGCCTATTCAAGTTCTGGTTCAGTTTGGAATTATCACGGCTTTAGGTGTTCTGTTAGATACATTTATTGTGCGACCATTCCTTGTACCTGCGATCACTACGGTTTTAGGAAGATTTGCTTTCTGGCCAGGTAAAGCTGAAGTGGTATCAGAAAAAGAGAATTAAGTAGTAAAACAAAGGTGTTTTATAATTGATTTACTATATGGCTTCTATGAATGTAAAACCAAGAAAAAAGCAAAGAGAATATTAATATTCTCTTTGCTTTTTTAATTTACTTCCATCTGTGCTCTTCTTTATCTGTTAGCTTTACGATAAACGGAAATAAACCAATAAGAGATATAGCAACAATCCCACTTAAATAACCTAGCCCCATTAAAGGACCAGCACCTTTAAAAAAGATAAATTGTCTGGTATGGCATTTAGGACACTTCTTTCCTTTCTTAGAAAACCCAAGTAACCATACATTTTTAGCGTTCCATTTGTAATTGCAATGATTGCAACAAGCCATATATACTCTACCTTTCTTGTCTTATGCTTTTATTTGTTTTTATGTAATTTTTGAGCGGAATTATAATGTTAGTTCATATTAGTCTGATGATGATTAAAAGCCATATTTATAATTTCTCCAAGCAACAGTCCTACAGCTGCTACTGGTATAAACACTTTAAACATACTACTAATAGAAACATCTAAGCCTAAAATCAGTAAAAGAAAATAACCAAATAAGAATCCTGTACAGATAAATGAATATTTTTTTATCAATTTTCTCAAAAAAACACCTCTTTTGCTTGAATACTCCATTCACATCTTTATGTATAAAAGGATCATTCATTCTTAACAAAACGTTTATTTCTTTTTTTAACTTGAACGACTTTATAAATAAACAAACCTAAAGAAACCAATAAAATTAACCAAAAGATTTGAAAAGCTACGTCCGCCCAATTAACACTTGATATATCCATATTATCGCCTCCTATATCTTTTACGAACAAATTTCATAAAAGTTCCATATTTGTATTATTTATTGTGTTTTCTAAGTGATATTCTCACTTTCACTTTAGAACCTCCTATAATCAGTCTTAACTTTAAATGTATTAAAAAAGGGGAATACACTTTGTAAAAAGGTGTGATTTTATTAACTTTTTAAGTATTACCACAACGGCTGTTGTTCTTTCTTTTTTTGGTGTGATATTCAGAATCATTTACGGCCAAATAATTGGGGAAAAAGATTTTCAATTAGAAAGTCTCATTGGTCTCTTCGTTGGATTTTTTGTGAGTATTTTTTTCATTTATTGCGTAAAAAGAAAAAACATAATTAATTCACTAATTAGCAAACGAAGCACTCAATGCAAATTTTAATAATCTAGAATGGCTTTCCGCACAACTTTCATAAAAGCAGCTATTTAGGATAAATTATTACTGAAGAAACATATGCTACTGGAGGTCGTAACTTGTTAATAGGTGAGATTGTTCAAAAGCTAAATAATGGTGCTTCTTATGAAGATATTGCTTCTTCCATTAAAATTAGTGAAGATATCTTGAAAGATGATTTAAAGAAATTCGGATTTCACTACGATGATAAAGAAAGAAATCTCGTATTTACAGGATACGAATCTGAATATGAAAATACACTTTGTATTTGTTACTCTGATATCAGGAAACTTTCTACTTAACATTTTTGCGTTAAAATGATTTCGCTTCTATTAAATTATAAAAGCGCGGGCTGCATTCAGCCCGCGCTTTTAACCCTCTTCATTTTAGTTCTCTTTTTAACACTTTACCGAGCTGGTTTTTAGGGAGTTGATCAATAAAATAAACTTCCGGAACTTTGTAACTTGCCAATCGTTCTCTACAATAATTTAGAATATCTTCTTTTGTTAAGGAAGAATGAGGATCCTTTACTACATAAGCTCTAGGTTTTTCTCCATAAACAGGATCTTCTACTCCTACTACAGCAGCTTCTATAACCGTACCTATTTGCTCAATGATTTCTTCGACCTGATCAGGATAGATATTATCGCCGCCATATACAATAACGTCTTTATAGCGTCCCATAATATATAAAAAACCGTCTTGATCTATCTTTCCAGCGTCCCCCATATAGAACCAACCGTTTCGAAGCACTTTTTCAGTTGCCTCTTGATTATGCCAATAGCCTTTGAAGCAGTAGGGGCTTTTTATAATAATTTCTCCAACTTCCCCTGTTTTTACTTCTTGTCCTGAATCAGGATTAATGATTTTTACTTCTACACCGGAAAGAGGCTTACCCGCCGATTCAATTTTTTCATTTCCCATATCCGGTGTCCATCCACTCACTGTCCATGCTTCTGTACTTCCATACCCTTGGATCATTCTAATGCCTAACTTTTCATACTCCTTAATAAGATAAGCAGGAACTTTTGCCCCTCCGGCAATAGCAACCTTTAGTGAAGATTTCTTTGACCCTGCATTTTTCACTACTTCGAGCATTTGCATATACATAGAAGGAAACGCTAGCATCATAGTGATCTTATGAGTTTCAATCGTTTCCCAAATGATTTCCGGTGTAGGATCTGACAACAGAAATAACCCCATTCCGTTGGAAACAGATTTTAAAATATTGTTAATAGAACTCATATGATAAAAAGGATGCGAGGCAAGAAATCGACCATCCTCTTCATAGTCTATTCGTTGACTCGATGGTTGTATATAAGAATACACGTGACCATGCTCAATCATACAGCCCTTTGCATTGCCAGTTGTTCCAGAAGTAAAAAGAAGCATCGCAATGTCATCCTGAGAGACCTGTACATTTGGGTTTAGTATAGAATACGCAGAAAAAATGTCATTATATTCTTCAACTGTCTCCACACTATTTTCTCTTCCTACTTGTAAAGTAATAACGTCATTTAATAGTTCAGAATCAAAAGGAATAACCTCATGAAATTTTTGGTCGTAGAAAATAACTTTAGGTTGTGCACTGTCTAAAATATCGATAATTTCGTACTTCGTCAGCTGCCAGCTAATAGGAACCGCTACGGCTCCAATTCTTAATGCAGCTAGCAGAATGGTAGGAAACGGATGATTATTTTGACATAGAATTGCAATTCGATCTCCTTTTTTAACATTATGGCTTAACAGGTAATGAGCCAGCTGATTGACACGTTCATTATATTCTTTAAATGTATGGAAAGATGTACTCCAAATTAAAGCCTCTTTTTCAGCAGATTGTTTAGCTCTTTGCTCTAATAGTTCTCCAAGTGTATACATGATAGCTCTCTCCTTTAATGATAATGACCAGTTTGAATCATATTTAAATGGTGCTTCATTCTAATTATTTTTAACTCTATAAACTACATTACCCACGATTAACGTTAACGCAAACGTCAATTGCGGACGTTTGGAAAACCCATAACTTTTTACCATGTAAAAGATACATATTAGTTATTCAGAAGAGACTATTCAATATACTTTGCAGCTTATGCTGAGGAATTCATAGCGTTTGATCTTGTAGGATTCTTTTCTTTTTTTAACTTTAGTCTCCTTTTGTAGCAGCTATTACGTATGTTCTCTTTCTATGCATCGAGTTAATTGCTAGTTGCACTCTCCATGTGAATAACAAAAGTCTTAAGAGTTATATTAATAAAAACGCTAAGATAATATAGAGCTTCTCTTCTTGCTATAGGATCTATAAATGACCATGGAGGAAAATATGAATAAAGTCTTTTTTATTTTTATGATTATTGGTGTACCTCTTTCAATTATTGGCAGCATGTTTAATTGGAATTATATTTTCATGTTTTTTATTTATTGCGTGACATTAATTAGTTTGGCTAATTACATCAGACGTTCCACTGAAAGCCTTAGCGTTGTAGTAGGTCCAACAGCAGGCGGATTACTGAACGCTACGTTTGGCAACGCTGCGGAAATTATTATTTCATTTTTTGCATTAAGTAAAGGATTAAATACAATCGTTATTTCCTCCATTACGGGAGCAGTTCTTGTTAATCTTCTTTTTGCCAGTGGAATATCCATGATCGTTGGAGGTATTCGATTTAAAAAGCAAAAATTTAGTGTGTTTAAAACACGACATAATACTTCCCTCTTAATGTTTGCTATTATCGTAACTTTTGTATTGCCATTTATCTTTGCAAAACGCTTGGATGATAAAGATATGCAGGTTCTATCCACTTCTTTTGCTATTGTGATGCTGACCAT
The DNA here is from genome assembly GCF_053345675.1 of Priestia sp. D51. Lineage (NCBI taxonomy): Bacteria > Bacillati > Bacillota > Bacilli > Caryophanales > Bacillaceae > Priestia > Priestia sp. D51. The sequence goes on from NZ_JBLTIR010000006.1 coordinate 132,003, forward strand.
TTACCTGCTTGCTCTTCTTTTTAAACTTGTCACACATAAAGGGATTTTCACCGGAAACTCAGAAGAAAATGGAGAGGAACCAGAATGGGGAAAAAAGAAAGCAATCGTTGTGCTTGGACTGGCGACAATTGTACTAGCTTATATTAGTGAAAAACTTGTTGGCACCATTGAGCCAGTAGGTGATGCCTTAGGCTGGAGTCACGTTTTTATTGGAATTATTGTTGTGGCCATAGTGGGAAGTGCTGCAGAGTACGTGTCAGCAATTGCCATGGCCTATAATAACAGAATGGACGTAATGGTGGAGATCTCCATTGGTTCAACCGTCCAAACGGCCATGTTTGTTGCTCCTATACTTGTTCTGTTCTCATACTTGTATGATTTCTTGCCTCTTGTGTTTAATACAGCGGAAATGATTGCGATGATTCTTGCCGCTCTCATGACGGTGACCGTTGTGAACGATGGTGATTCCAACTGGTTCGAAGGTGTTTTACTTGTTGGTACCTACATTGCGATAGGCTTTAGTTTTTACCTTTTATAGAATTTTTTCAAGAAAAAGATGAAAATTTCAGCTTACATAAAGACAAAGCTTGATCATCTTTTTAAATCTTGACGAATAATATATACACAAAAATTTGCTTTTCTTTTGCATGGTTTTCAACTTTAAACACAATTAAAGTATTGCTGTATTGATAATATATAATCGTATATGAACAAGAAAAACGAGCTCTTATCTGCTAAGAGCTTGTTTTTTATATTTATTTTATCTACCTTACATATAACTGTTTCAAATAAACAAAAGACACCAGTAAACCTAAAATGCATGTACATATTTTGAAGCGAATGACATATTAATAGCTCAAGAGACAGTGTTTACTAATAAAAGTTAGAGGAGATGAGAGTGAGAATGGATAATTTCAATTCACAATCATCCACTGATCATCCAAACCCGCAAGTATGGAATTTTGTTTCAGCTCCTAATTTACATCCCATGAAGGTTACCATTAATACTAATAAGCCTGGAACAGCTCCCGGCCTATTATTTGTTGCACCTTATACGGTATATGGAGCAGCGATGATTGGACAGACCGGCGCACTAATTATGGATCAGACGGGTAATCCAGTGTGGTTTAGACCGCTTGCTAGTAGGTATATCCAAAATACAGACTTTCGAGTACAAATATACTGCGGGAACCCTGTTCTTACGATGTGGCAAGGGACAATTTCAGGCACTCAAACTTCAAACCCTAACCTTCCAGTAGGTGAACCTGAGCCTGGTGCTTATTTTCAAATTATCAATCAGCATTATGAGGTCATTAAAAAGTTATTTGCTAAAAAAGGGTTTACCTCTGATTTGCACGAGTTTACAATCACCAAACGGAATACGGCTTTATTTACGGCGGTAAAACAAGTACCCGCAGATTTATCTAAGTATGGAGGACCCTCAAACGGGTATTTTAGTAATTACTCTATTCAAGAAGTAGACATTGAGACGGGAGAGCTTCTTTTCTTTTGGGATGTACTTAAACATATTAATCCAGCTGATTCGATGGTACCTGCTTCATCCGCAACAAGCTCTAATAATATATGGGATTGTTACCACGTAAATTCAGTCGAAGAAGGTCCAAACAATACACTTTTAGTGAGCATGCGTAGTATGTGGGCTATTTATAATATTGACAAAGAAACGGGAAAGGTAATTTGGCGACTTGGTGGAAAGCAAAGTGATTTTAGGCTTGGACCGAACGCTAAATTTTCTTGGCAGCATGATGCGCGCTACAGGTCCGAAAACAGGATAAGCTTGTTTGACAATGCCTGCTGTGCTTCTCCTGATTCTCCACCTCAAGGGCAAGCGCGTGGTTTAATTCTTCACTTAGATTATAACCACAAGGTTGCAAATGTAAATCGAACATATTATCATGACCCCGCTTTATATGTTCCAAGTCAAGGAAATGCGCAAAAGCTTTCCAATGGAAATCAACTCATTGGGTGGGGACAAGAACCGTACCTTTCGGAATTTAGGAACGCTGGCAATACGCGGAGAAACCCTTCATTTAACTTGTTATATGATATGCAGTATCCAAATCAGAATCTTTCGTATCGAGCCTTTAAAAATAAGTGGGTAGGTCTCCCACTTTATCCGCCTAGCATAACTGTAGACTTATTGCCCGACGGTGAAGCTACAGTTTACACATCATGGAATGGTTCAACAGAAACAGTCGCTTGGCAGGTACTGGCGGGACCAACACCTTTTAAATTGTCAGTAGTGGTATTTAGTACCCCTCGTACTGGATTTGAAACAGATATTCATGCTGAGGCAGGTGGTCCTTATTTTCAAGTCAAAGCATTAGATTCATGCGGGAACGTCATTGGTACATCACCAACTACTTACGTGAAAATAAGACGAAATAGACGAAAGTGAGCATTAATAATCCTCTATTAGATTTTTAAAAATGTTCGTATAGTGCCCCTACTCTGAAGACCTGGGGGAATACTTGATATAGATAAGTATGGGGTGCTTTTTCTCTCGAATTACTTACCTTTTAAAACAACATCTTCTAATTTGTCATTCCATTTAACAGTTAAAATCAAATGTTTAGATTTCATTATACCTTCACTAGCGTCAACCTTTACTTTCTCTTTAAAATTCCCTTCTTCATTTAACCTTGCGTCTCTCACTGCAATTCCATTTTGATTATTTGAAGTGTCTAAATTAATTCCAAAATCCCCTACGTTTTCTACCTTACCACCTAGATAATTTAAGTTAATTTGAGCTGTTTCTTTACTATTTTCAACGGGATATAACGTAATAGTAGCTGACCAGCTTTGAGTTTCACCTGAAAACTCTAAAGGATCCCCAGCTTTACTTTGACATCCAACTAATGAAACAAAAAAGAAAAGACTAAATAAAGCAATACAAAACTTTCTCATCCTCGTCCTCCATGTAAACAGCATAATGTCATTTTTACTAACTTATATTGTATTAAACTATATATTTTTAGTTAACGTAGCGTAGAATATTATCTAGTAAAGAACATATGTAAGATCTTTTTTAAAAACTGTTCGTAGATTTTGAAAGATGCGCTAAATGCGGAACGTTTCTTTTCACTTTCCATTATAATTTTATCCCCTTTTATCCTCAGGCATATTCTATACAAAACAAATTGCTGTTAGTTTAAACAATGAAAGGTCTCCCAGAAATAATTCTGAGAGACTAGTAAAAAAATTAACCTGTAAAAAAGCTTACAACACCTATCAGCACAAAAAATATGAGAATTGCAGATAGAATGAATACAACTGTAAAGATAGGTTTATACTTTGCTCTATTTTCTTGATTACTTATCTTATTATGTAAATCATCTAATTTTCTTTCAATTTCATCCAGACGTTTTTCAGTGTTAATATCCATCACCTCCTACCTTTTATACGAATTACTCCTCTAAAAGTTTCCTGATTACTGTATTTTAAAGAATATATATGTAAAAAACACTTTAAATTGTATGTATAGTTAGTTACCAAAATCTTCTTTTCCCATAGTAAACGTTCATTAAAAAACAAAAATCTTAATCTAAATCAAAAGTGAAAGGGACTTACTTGTTTGATAATAAACGAAATAATAAACGAAACAGCAATTGTTGCCGCTAGCTGCTTTGGAGTTTTGTAAAAGACTACGCATAAAACAGCATACATAATGAATTCTTCAATATAATTTACATGTATACAAAATATTCCAAACGCTAAAGAAAGACTTAACAATAACCCCATAGGCAAAGCTGGTAATATCCAAGCTAGACGTAAATTATTTTTAGCCATCCATACAATAGCTGCTAGAAACGGAGACGCTAGTGCGATACTTCCCCACAGTAAAAAATAACTAGTTGGAAAAAACCCAAATAAAAAGGCGGAATATATATAATAGCCTGTTAGCATTCCTATAAAGAACATGAATGTATTAAGAGCCGCACTAATTTGGGTTTTACTATACGCAGCTATAAGGGTAGCAATCAGTACCCAAATCCCTGTCCTCGAACACAAACCTCCAAAATATGGCAGGATATTCATCCGCCAACTTCCATCAACACCTGCAACAGTATCTAAATATTTGGCTGCTATCCCCAAAGCTGTACCGAAGACTAAATAGATAATAGAAAATGCAAGTTTGTTTGTAGACTTAACTATTCCAATAGTAAACTCCCCCTAACCAAAGAAAATCTATTAAAATGTTTTAACTCTTTCGTCCAAAAGCTTTTGTATCAATATTTTTGTCATCTAGGAAACTCTCTATCTTTATCTGCTCTCTTCCATTTACACTTTTATTTTTATTCATAAGTGACTCAATTTCTGTTTCAGAAAAATCTCCTTCACTCATATGCTCAACCATGTCATCGATTGCTTGATCCAGTTCATCCAAAATTTGATTGGAACCCATAATATAGCGGCTAATTCTCTCTGAATCTTTTTTATATCCTTCTGGTAAAGTATTTTGCGAAATATAGGTGGAAAAGTTCTGATCATTTGCTTTCACCAGGTCTTTTAACTGTTCAAATTTTTTCGCTTGAGCTTTATTTAATTTTTGATCGGACTCCATCATTTCTTCAAATTGATCACCGGTATTGGATAGATCCTCGTTAGTATCTAAGTATGTCTTTATACTTTCTTTCATTTCTTTTTCATCAATTAAGGCATTATTTTTCGATGAACTAAATATGGAAGTTGGTAATACAATTTTTCCACTAGCTTCTTTTGTACTTTCCTGATAAGAACAAGCGCCTAATAAAAAAATAATTATTAAGCTAAAACAAAGTTTTTTCAATTCAAACGCTCCCTTTAACAATGTATTAGTTCCATTAATTTACATAGAAAATTTTAACATTGAAATCTTCTTAGGACTATACATCTAGAGGCGTATATTGGAAAAGTCCCCTCACCTAATTAAATATAGCAAAAAATGTTAAGAACAAAGATTTGTTTGCTGTTATAGTGAACGTAAGGTAGGTGAATGTAAATGAATTATGTAACTTGTATACAGAGAACGCTGGATTACATTGAGGAGAATTTGGAGACACAAATCACTTTAGAAAAGTTAGCAGAAATTGCTTGTTTTTCTCCTTTTCACTATCACCGTGTCTTCCAAGCCATGGTTGGAGAATCAGTGATGGATTATGTGAGGAAACGAAGACTTACGCGCGCAGCAGAACGCTTATTTTTCACAGATGAAAAAGTCATTGATATCGCACTTGATGTTGGTTTCCACTATCAGGAGTCTTTTAACAGAGCGTTCAAAAAATTTTATGATGTTTCACCGAAACAATACCGTAACGCAAGAAGAATATCTGGACCGCTGCGAGGAAAAGCCTACCTAAATACCACAATTTTGTCAGGAGGAAATAAGATGGAACCAAAACTAGTCACTAAACCTGCTTTTTATGTCATTGGATATGAGCTAAAAACAAAGAACGAGGGTAGCCAGAATAATAAAGACATTCCTGAATTTTGGCAACAGTACATGCAAAATGGATTAGGCTCTAGAATACCCCATCCCATAAACAAAAACGTTGAGCTTGGTATTTGCACTGACTTTAATCCTGAAACGGGTGAGTTTGTTTATGTAATTGGTATGGAAGTTGAGAAAGACACTCCAGCACCTGAAGGAACAGTTTATAGAAGCTTCCCTGAACTAGAATATGCCGTATTTACTACACCAAAATCAAATGAAGAATCTTTTACTTCTTCCATTCAGTCCACGTGGAATTATGTTTTTACAGAATGGTTCCCTGAATCGGGTTATGAGCACTACGGATCAATGGAATTTGAACTGTACGACAAAAGATGTTATGGCTCAGAAAACAAAGAGATCGACATCTACATTCCTGTGAAAAAACAGACTGTTAAGGCATAAAAAAGAAAAGCATTGCAAGTAGAAATTCACTTATAATGCTGAACATATTCCTATACAAAAGCCCAATCTCTAAGTAATTAAATTTAAGAGCGGGCTTTTTATTCTTTTGCATTGGGAATTTTGGAATCAGCCAATTTGAATATTCCCTTCATTTTTAGTTATCATAATGTACGATATCGGCAATAAAAACATCAGATATACAGAGAAATACGATGTGCTTTTCTCTCCAATTACTTAATTCTTAAAACAATATCTTCTGATCTGTCACTGGGTATAAAGTAATACTATCACTTTATTTTATGCATTTTCCTCACGTGCATATTTTTTACATTTTATAGGAATGATAACGTTACTCGTTGTATAACAAATATTCACTCATATAAAAGGTGGTAAAACGTGCGACAAAGATATCTTCTGAAAAGCCCTAATAAAAAAAAGACAACAGCTTGTTCAGCAACTCCCTTATATGATGATGTAAATAAAAATATAGAGAGGCTATTGAACGAATTAGGAAATAGTTCTGATGTGTCGTTTCGAATGGTTGAGTCTCCGCATCAAAACACGTTAAAAGCAGCCGTTATTCACCTTGACGGATTAGCAGATGAAAACATTATAAATGAGAATATCATGACTCCTCTTATTCAGTGGCTTAAAGAAAGTAATCAAGTAGTAACCGTCGAAGAGATAGAAGAACAAATACCTCAGATGTTGACTGTATCTCAATTGACTATAAAAGAGAATTGGCATGAATTTGTGTCAGCAGTTTTAACTGGTGATACGGTCATACTAATGAATGGAAGTTCTAAAATTTTCATTGGCACTACAAAAAAACTTCAGTCCCGCGCAGTAACAGAACCAACCAGTCAAACGGTTGTTAGAGGACCTAAAGATAGTTTCACAGAGAATTTAAGGACGAATACTTCTTTAATACGAGCTAGAATTCAGGATTCTAATTTACGTTTAGACAGCATGAAAATTGGAAGCGTAACTCACACAGATATAGGAATCATGTATATTCAAGGAAATGCAGATGAACGTATTGTAGAAGAAATCAAAGAGCGTTTAAAAGGGATTGAGGTAGATGGGATCCTTGAGTCGAACTATATTGAAGAATTTATCCGGGATGATAGGACCACTATTTTTCCACTTCTATTAAATACAGAACGACCTGATGCCGTTGTAGGAAATTTATTAGAGGGACGAATTGCTATTATTGTACAAGGAACACCTTTTGTTTTAATTGCACCCGCTATTTTTTCTCAATTTTTTCAGTCTCCCGAAGATTATTATCAAAATTATTATATTGCTTCCTTTTTAAGGATCTTGAGATTTGGTTCTTTTTTTCTTTCTATGTATGCGTCTGCTATCTATTTAGCATTGATTACGCATCATCAGGGACTTATTCCAAACACATTAATGGTCAGCTTAATGGCTCAAAGAGAACGAGTTCCTTTTCCAGCAATTGTAGAAATAGTAGTGATGGAACTAGCTTTTGAGATGTTGCGAGAGGCAGGAATCCGAATGCCTAGAGCAATCGGACCAGCAGTCTCCATTGTAGGAGCACTGATTTTAGGACAAGCAGCTGTAGAAGCAGGTTTTGTATCAGCGGCTGTTGTGATCATTGTTGCTATTTCTGCCATCAGCAATTTTACACTGCCATCTACTAGCATTGTCAATGCGGCCCGGGGTTTTCGATTTATCTTGATTCTAATTTCAGCATTTATTGGCTTATATGGAATTTTGCTTATGACCTTATGTATATGGCTTCATATAAGTAGTCTAAGATCTTTCGGTGTCCCCTACTTTTCACCTTTTGCCCCCTTTGATTTTAAAGAGCAAAAGGATACTTTAGCTCGATTCTCTTTACCATCTCTTTTAAGAAAACAACAAAATAAATAGAAGCCACATAAAGATGAATGAGGATGAAAAATGAAAAGTTACCTTTCACTTTTATGGATTACTGCCCTTTGTTTATGTGTTTCAGGGTGTTCGAATTATCGAGAATTGAACCAAATAGGAGTCATTATAGGACTGGGAATTGATGAGAATAAAAATTCGGAAGAACCCTATAAAGTAACCTATCAGATTATTAACCCAAGTGGTTTGTCACAAGGCAGTTCGTCGGGAGGACAGGGTCTTCCTGTCATTAACTACACAGTAACTGCCAAATCGTTAGTGGAAGCATTAAAAAAAGCCTCTGTCGTCATTCCAAGAGAACATATTACTTCTCATCTTTCGCTTATCGTCGTAGGTGAAAAGTTAGCAAGAAATGGTCTTAGCTTATTATTTGATGCCTTGGATCGAGGCAAACAAGCTCGTACAAGTATTCCAGTTTTTATTGCGCGTGATGGAACTGCTGAGAAATTGCTTGGTGTGATTGAACCTTTTGAGGTTACTCCAGTCAAAAGTATCCTAAGTACAACCCAGAACAATCAAAAAATGTATGGAATAGTTAGTAATGTACAAGCATATGAAGTTATTTCTATGCTTTTGAGTGAGGGAAAAGATCTATCTCTTCCTGGAATCAATATTAACAAACCCTCTCAGCAGTCAGAAGAAGCAGGCAATTTAGAGAATACCAGCCCAAGTGCTATGCAGGTAAAAGGATTAGCTATGTTTAGAAAAGGAAAATTAGTTCGATGGCTGGATGGGGATGAAGCTCGATCTGTTCAACTTGTTACGTCTGAAGTGAAGAGCACAGCTCTTGTTTTCCCTTGTAATATAAATGAGAATATCACAGTTACAGCGACTGGAATAAAAAGTGAAATAAAAACAAAAATCCGCCGTGGACAACCTTTTATTCATACAGATCTGGATGTGATGGGAGAAATTACGGAAACATCATGCCAAAAAGATTTAAGCAACCCTAAGGTATTAAAAGAGTTGGAAAAAGAAGTCCAAAATGAACTACAAAAGGAAATTACAAAAACTATTAGCATCGCACAAAAAGAAAAGGCAGATATATTTGGCTTTGGTGATAGCTTATCTCGAACCAACCCTAGTTATTGGCGTCAGCATAAACAGAATTGGGAGAGTCTATTTTCAAGTGCGAAGGTATCGATGAATGTGAACGTCACTATCGTAAATACCGGAATGCGTACAAATCCTTATGAGGTAAATTAGATGAGGAGCTGAAAAAGCATTGACTAAAATAAAAATCGATGGGTTTCAATTATTTTGTATGATGTTTATCTTTATATTAGGCAGTACGTTGCTTTTAGATATAGGAAAGGCTGCTAAGCAAGATGCATGGATCGTTCCCTTTTTGGCTACTATTTTTGGATGTGCACTGTATTTAGTCTATATCTCCTTATATAAGAGATACCCTAATATGCCTTTAACCGGCTATCTTATTAAAATCTGGGGTAAATACGTAGGCAGTGCTATCAGCTTTGGTTATATTATATATTTTGTTTATATTGCTTCTAGAGTACTACGTGATTTTGAAGAATTACTAATTAGCTCTTCTTACTATGTTACATCGATTATTACGCTCGGCATATGTATGACCTTTGTGTTAATTTATAGTATTCACTTGGGAATAGAAGCATTCGCACGAGTTACATGCTTATGTTTTGTTGTTATTTTACTGACTCTTTTTATATTAAATGTTTTGTATGTAGTAGGAGGTTATATCAAAGTGGAAAACCTTCAACCCGTATTAGCAAATGGATGGGGAAACATAGGGAAAGAGTTAGTCCCTCTTGGCATTACTGTCCCTTTCGGAGAATTGATTACCTTTACTATGCTTCTTCCTTATTTGAATAAAAAAAGTCAGGCTGCAACAATTGGACTATCCGCCATTATAATAGGAGGGATTGTCTTAACCATTAATTCAATTATTCTTTTATGTGTACTCGGACCAGAGACTGTTTTAAGATCTTCTTTCCCAGCTCTTACAGCTGTGAGTTACATTAACATAGCCAGTTTTATTCAAAGGCTGGATACCTTTATTCTTATTCTCATGGTCATTTTAGGTTTTGTTAAAATATCCATCTATTTCTTTTGTGCCGTGATTGGGGCAACTGATTTGTTTCGTATGAAACCTTCTGTTACAAACATTTATCTAATTGGTGGTGTTATTTTTTTCTCCTCACTGATGATTGCTCCTAGCTACCAAGCTCATATAAATGAAGGGCTCAAAGTTGTTCCTTATTTATTACACCTCCCTTTTCATATAGCAATTCCTATCCTATTGCTGATTACAGCATATATTAAGCAAAAAATAAAGCCTACCCTTTCATGACAAGGGAGGCTATTGTTTTTTTAAAACAGGAAAAATGCTAACAGTAACGAACAACAAAGCAAATAAAACAATCAAAAAATAATCTTCTCCACGTGCAATTACAAAATATTGTTTTAGATTATAAAACGATTGAAACGTATAGTTTCCCTGAAAAACGTCGATGAATACAATAAGAGCATAAGCCCCCAGCAAAATACATAAGGATGAAATTATTTTAGCCATTATATCAGCCTCACCTTTTTCTTTTAAATTGCGGTAAATAATATAAAAATATACAAGGCGTCCATGAGATTTAATACTATTTATTAAATAATGGAAAATAATTGATCTTCTGCAAAGCAATCTGTTATAAAAAATTTAACGTAACAAGAATTTTAAAAATTCACCTACAACGAGCTTTATTTATTTTAATGTACGGCTCTATTTTTATAGATTCTCACGAAGTAGTACAAGCCAAGCAGAACTAATCCTACATTTGTATAAACATAAAAAATAGACCCATACCAAAAGTTCTTTTGAGCCAATGAATCAAAAAAATAATGCAAAAAGTGGTATAGCGCTACATAGATTAAACAAAGACTCCAGAAAACATTTTCTTCTCTAGAATAAATCTCTCTTAGTAATAAAAGAATAATCCACCAAAACACAAGTATTGATAATGTACTGAGTAAGTTAATTGGGTAAGTCTTATAGTAAAAAGAATACGCGCTGCTATAAAATAAAATCATCGATAGTAACAACATGAATAGTGGCTTTCTAGAGTGTCTATTGGTGATAAAAAAGTATAAGACAACTAAAATGGCAATAAAAAAATAAATGTAATTCAACGAATTTCCCATCTCAAACCTCAAAATTTTTATAATTTAATACTATGATATTTACGTTTCTAATAAAATCTTTTATGTATTGGGTAAAAAACACTGCACTTTACGCCTCCTTGCCTTTTTTATGTGTATAATACTCAAAGATAGCAATCCCAAAGGAAACTCCAAAAGCGGTTGAAAATGCTGTTAAAAGATCAGAATTAGAGGTAAACAGAATATTAATTATTACGTTTCCTCCGAAGAAGATTAAAAAATATACAAAGAATTTCAAAATAACTTTTTTCAAGAACTGCCCTACTTTCATAGATGTCGTTTAAATTGACTGCTGATTCAACACAGATTTTAAAAACCACAAAATTATAAATATATCCAATATAAGATTATATTACCATATATTTTTACTGGCCATAAAAAAGAACCTCTTTAAAATAGAGGTTCTTTTTTATAACAGATAAGATATTTAGTTACGGTAATGACAAGAATTAAAATGTCATTCGCAAGTTTTAATTTAATAAAGATAGTTCTCTTACTACCTATAGCTTCTCTACCAATTCATCAACACGGACACAAGTGAATCCTTTTGTTTTCACTGTTTTTAATACATCTCTTAACGCATTAATTGTGTTTCTCGGAGCTTCAGATTCCGCCCCGAGCGTATCTCCGCAGTCGTGCAGCAAAATCACGTCCCCGCCTTTTATATTTGCTAGGCGCTGTTTAATCTTTTCGCTTCCGCCAGAGGTTCGCCAATCTTCCGCCATGATTGACCATAGAATAATCTTATATTTACCTCTTTTGATAAAATCGAAAAGATTAAGCATTCCCCAAGGCGGGCGATAATATCTAGGCTCGACTCCCGTGATAGCTTCAATCACCTTGGCTGTATCCTTCAGTCCTTTTTGAACTTTCCAAGGCGACATAAACCAGTTGGAGTGATGTACGTAGTTATGAATTCCGATTAAGTGGCCTTCATTATGCATTCGCTGAATCAGTTCAGGGTACTTTTCTGCTTTGGTACCGACCACAAAAAAGGTTGCCTTCACCTCATTTTTCTTCAATAAATCAAGAAGTATCGGCGTATAAATAGGGTTCGGACCATCATCAAACGTAAAAGCAATTTTCGATAAATCCCTTCCCCTTTTAACTACGTTTACTCCTAGACCACGTGATAGGAAATACGGAATAACGGTGTATAATAAAATTAAAAAAATAATAGCAGAAATCATGAACTCCATATTATATACTCACCTCTATCTCCTTTTGCTTTTGTATTGTTCTATCATTTACGTTGAGTAATGGACTACGTCTTGCTGCTTCGACAATGACATGGAGAGCGTCTATGGATGACGTTTTAGTTTGGTATTTTTTTATTCTTTGTTTCATCCATTTTAAAGGTGCTGAATCATGAACCAGATTTTCGACCCGCGCAACCAACTCTTCTTCTGTTTTTACAGAAAGTGCGAATCCTGAACGACATAAATACTCTGCATTGTCTTCTTCTTGTCCGGGTAACGAATGGTAAATTAATATGGGTAAATCCATCGCCATTGCCTCAGACGTTGTCACTCCCCCCGGCTTGCTGATCATTAAATCTGAAATAGCCATTAATTCTTCAACCTTTTCACAATATCCCAAAATTCTCACGTCATGCTTCGAGTCTTTTAATTCCGACTCTAATTGTGTTTTTAACTTCTTGTTTTTACCGCATACTATAAAAAGTTGCATCGGTGTAGAAATGGATTCTAAGGCCTTAAAGGTTGAAAGTCCTTTCCCAAAAAATCCGTCGCCCCCTCCCATGATGAGCAGGGTGAATATATTGGGATTAATCATATATTTTTCTAAGAGAAGATCCTTTGGAAGAACATCCATAAATCTTTTCCGTACAGGTATTCCAGTGTTTTTAATTTTATCTGCCTCTACCCCTAACGCAATTAGTTGATCACGCAATAGAGCAGACCCTACCACATATTGATCTGTAGAGGAATGAATCCAATAAGAATGATCCGTATAATCTGTGATGATGGTTACCGCTGGAATATCAATTAACCCTTGCTCTTTTAATTTTGATATAATTCCCGCGGCAAATGGGTAGGTACTAACCACTACTTTCGGCTTTATTTCCTGTATGATTTTAAGCACGGTTTCCATACCCGATAAAAAGATCGAATTTAGCTTAACGGAAAAAGAATTTTTCACACGAGTTTTTTCATACAAAAAGCTATACACTTGTGGAAACTTCTTAATTCCTTTTTTATAAATATAATGGCTGATTGGATAAAGGTTGGGATGAACCCACTCCATGATATCAATGGTAATAGGCTCAGCATCAGCAACGACATTACTTACTGCTTCACTTATCGCATTTGCCACTTGTTTATGTCCTTCTCCAAACGTAGCGGAAAGAATTAAGTATTTATCCCGTTCACGGTTATTCATGACTTTTCCCTCCTTGTAGTTTGTATGCTTGTGCTGTGGGGTAAAACTTAGACTTTTCAGCACATCTTTTTGTTCTTTTGTTTAGGCAATTAAAGAATTGCTCTGCTGATAAAAAAGGAATAATGGGTAGTTCCCCTTTTTAATCGATTTGTAGGGTATATCTTTTCTTCTTTTTCGTTACATAGATTGGTTAGGAACTCCTTACACTATTTATTAGAAAAACAAACAGTCTTAAGTTGAGCTTTCAAATAGCACATTTTCAGTCTACGTTTTGTAATTAAAAATAGGCTAAAAATAACATTAAAAATTAATGAAAAATCCAGTTTTTTTAATAAATAGTGCTACATTAAAAGAAATACAAAGATGAAATTAATCTTTTGACCTTTGTATTTCAATCGCATGTAAGCATATTCGCCTTACCGACTGTGCTTTAGATGCATACATACTATGAAAGAAGGACAAACCATGGATTTTATCACATCTTATATAAATCAATACGGATATATCGTGCTGTTTCTAGCATTGATGCTGGAACTTCTTGCACTTCCTCTTCCAGGGGAGCTGCTCATGGGCTACGCTGGGGTTCTTGCTTTTCAAGGACATTTGAGCTGGGTGGGAAGTATCTTGGTGGCTGGTATGGGAAGTATGGTTGGAATGACCATAGCCTACGGGGTAGGTTATAGGTTAGGGACTCCCTTTTTTGATAAATACGGAAAAACCCTTCATATGGGGCCAGAGCGAATTGAAAGAATGTCAAAATGGTTTGGTGTACATGGAAACAAGCTGTTGATTATTGCTTATTTCCTCCCAGTTATTAGACATATTACAGGATATTTTTCAGGAATTACTCGGCTTCCCTTTCGTACGTATGCACTGTATGCCTATAGTGGATCATTTCTTTGGGTTACCACATTTATTACTTTAGGAAAGTTATTAGGACCTCAGTGGGAACAGTTTCATCATTCTATTAAGAAGTATTTTGTCATTGGGCTGATTGTAGCTGTAAGTTTGTTCGCAGCTATTTACATTTATAAAAAGTTCAAAGTAACGATTAAAAAGATAGCAATTAATTGCCTCAAGTGGATAGTAAACGCATTTCATACGCGGAAACGGGCGGGTCTTGTTTTTATATTTACAGCATTAGTTACATTAGGGTTTATTCTGCTTATGATTGGAATGACGCAAGACTTTATCGCAAACGAGTTTGGAGATTTTAACAAAATAACGAGTTTATTAATAACAGCTCTTTTTAATAAAGATTGGAATGTACCAATGCGGGTGTTTTTCATGCTAGGATCTAGGGAAGCTCTGGCAACATTGATTTTCTTTACACTTGTATGGATTTTATGGAAAGGCAGAGATAAAAAAATTGAATTATTATCTCTGGTAGTTGTTGCAGGCGGCGGCGAGCTATACGAAGAAAGCCTGAGACGAATGTTCCATCATTTCTCCCCTATTAGAAAATCGTTGATAGAACAGCTTTCATACACCTTTCCAAGCGAGCAGTCTTTACTGGCTTTTGTTATTTATGGGTTTGCTGTATTTATGCTGGTTCGACACTCTAAAAGATTGTGGGTTCCTACAGTAGCACCAATAGTGGCCATTCTTATTTTATTGCTTATTGCCATTAGTCGTTTGTATCTGAGCATACAATACCCCAGTGACATTGCAGCAGGATATGTATTTGGAGGAGTATGGCTAGGGTTAAACGTTTTGCTTCTTGAAACCTTCCGTCTTATGAAAGGTATTAATCTATAAGTGATACTGTCAAAAAACTTATTTCTGATGTTTCCTATGAGAAAAAACACCTCCAAGTGATTGCTCGGTACCTCATACCCAGTTATCAGCTTGAAGGTGTTTTTTATTTATATAAAATCAGAGCCTGTCCAAATTATTAGCAATTACGTTTTCTTAATCTGCGAACGCTGATACTTTCTAAACTAGTCGTATTTCTATTACCTGAATTATCTTCCCATACTAAAAATCCGCCTTCTGCTCGAATAAACGTACCATTTCCATCAAGCTGTCTTCCAGCAGAAAAAACTTGAATTTTATCTCCTCTTCGAAAATTATCTACTATAGAACGAGATTGAGATTGAGATGTACGACGATCCCCACTACGACGTCCTGGCATAACTCCACCTCCTTATACACTTATAGTACATACTATGAAGAAAGCAAAAATTGGTATAAGCAAAACGCGTAAAAGTATAAAAAAATTTTATAAAATAAAAATTTGGCTATACCTGTCTTTAGTATTTCTGCAAGGTTTCTTACATTTATCCACAGTCCCATGAGACCTCTGAATCTCTTTCATCTTGTAACGTGACCTAAATTCAGTGAGTATAAAATACATAAGGGATGTTTAAGGTGTTTGATGTATATAGTCTGAGAAGTCTTCTTTTAGACATAAAAAAGAATCCTCCATGAAAAAGAGGATTCAACAGGGTAAGTAAGAAAAAGAAATATACATGCATGTTCCTGGGGGGGCTACGCTTGTATAATCAACTTATACCCGCTATTCACTGATTGAAACAGCTAAAAACATTTTATAAAAAAATTGATAGTTAACCTATTAAATTGGCCCTATAGATTCTTGAACTACTCCCCCACGGATGATAACCATCGCCTATATATGAAAAGTCATACTTTTCATAGTATCCAACGTAGTCGGTGCATAAATAAAGATTATCAAATCCGGCATTTTTCGTATCTTCTTTCAGCTTTAAAAGAAGTTGCTCACCTAAGGATTTACCTCGATAACTTTCTTCAATGTAAAGAGAACACACCCAGGGCCATAAATCCATTCGACTTATAAAATCGTTGGTGATAAGCCCTGCGCAGCCGATAATTCCTCCTTCGTCTTCTAACAGGTACCAGACTGGAAGACAACTATTTGTGTTTAAGCTATGTATAATACAGTCTTCGTAAAGCTTTAAATTCTCTTTACTCGCCCACTTACGCTGAGTATATTCAATAGCTTTGTCTTTGTACTCTACCTGTTCTCTAATATTAATAATTCGCATGACAAGGGCTCCTCTATTAAAATTAAATCCATTCTTTTGTATGTTCATAAATGAATTTGATATCGTTTTGATAATGCTCAAGATGCCCTTCGTCTATCATTTTTTGAAACGCAATATCACCTTCACTAGCTTTTCTTGTAATTGTTTTACATAACCCCTCTAATCGCAGCAATACCATTTCCAAATAACCTTCTTGTAATTCTTCGCCATAAGATTCAAAAAATAATTTCACTCTTCGCTTTCTATCTTGAACATGCTGTGATGAATTATAATGAATTTTCTCACCCCTTTCAGAAAGATAAAATCTACTCAAAGGGACGCACGTATAAAGAGTGTAAGCAATGTCCCAAAGTCTTGGCCCAGGTGCAGCAACATCAAAATCAATAATTCCTATTGGTCTCTCATCATTAAAAATAATGTTGTATATAGCAAAATCATTATGACATAGTATTTCAAATGGTTTAGGCGTGTTATCTATTGATTTCCAACTGTCATCAAATGAAAAATCACTCACTGAATCGTGATAAAGACGGAGCATTTTTCCTATTTCTATCAAAACAGCATCGGACCACATATATTTCTTCAAGGGATAATTACCAGCTTCACCTTCAATAAATGACAAGACCTCTCTCCCTTTTTCGTCAATGCCTAAAAATTTTGGTGCATAAGTAAACCCCTTGTTTTCTAAATGCTTTAATAGCTTATGAAATTTATGACTATCTGATTTTAATTCTCGTCGTACGGTATTTCCCGAGCGGTAAACGTTAGAAACATTCCCTCCTGTTAGTACTTCTTCGTCCTTAAAGCCTGACATATAAATATTCCCCCTGAATATACCCGATTTGTCGTTAATAAGTGAAAGTGATAAAACATTTACCACAATGATATACCTTATTTCACCATCTATTTAGGACAGCCCGTACTTTTCCCTTCATAGCCCATTAATGTTACTTTACATTATAAAAAAAGAATCTTCATTCGAAGATCTTTTTGACTGCTTATTTCATACAAAAATCCGCTAAAAAAGTGGGAGACCGCTACTATGTTAAATCACCAAAAGCCACCATCTGAGTGGATAATTTGTCCGGTAATCCATTCTGCTTCTTCGCTTGCTAAAAAAATAACTAATTTTGCGGCATCCCGGGGCTCACCAAGTCGACCCATTGGGAACTTCGGCAGTAAATCTTCCTTCAACTTACTGCTCATCCACCCAGTATTAGTTGGTCCAGGATCTACAGCATTAACAGTAATTTTAAGAGGTGCTAATTCAATAGCAACTGATTTAGTAAATGTAGAAACGGCACCTTTGGTGGCAACATAAGCCAAATTGCCAGGCTCAGGTGACTTATCTTGACCTGATACCATATTAATAATTCGACCGCCATGCTTGCCTTCGATTAGACGTGCAAACTCAACAGTTAAAAGACATGTTCCTCTAACATTCACGTTATAATGAGCGTCGAGAACATCAGCATCTATCGAACGAAAATCTACGTCTACAGAATGTGTTGCATTATTTACAAGGATTGATGGAGAACCCAGTTTGGTTTGAACTGTATCAAGCAGTTTTCTTGATGCATCGGGCTGTGATAAATCCAATTCCATCGATTCACATCGTACTCCCAGACTGCGTATCTCCTCAATCAGATGCTTCGACCAATTAAAATCATCCTCATTACAATAATCCATTAAACGATCATAATTTGACCAATGAGTGAAAAAAATATCTGCCCCTTCTTTAGCTAACTCCCTGCATATTTCAGTACCAATACCTTTTGCCCGACTAGCACCAGTAACAATCGCAATTTTATTTATTAATCGCTTCATAAAGCATCTCCTCATGGGAACGCTGAATTTATATGCTCACCAATAGCACACGATTTCAGCAATCCTGTATATGTATATTAATCTATCAAGTTGTAATGAATGAAAAAGGTAATCAAAGTTTAAATGGTATTACAATGTCTATATTCTGCACTCATAGACAGAGAATGACATGCCTTCTCCGTAGCCATCTTTTACTTCATGAACAGTAAGATTGTTAAATCCATTAGAGCTAAGGATACGTTCAAATTCTTCTGAGCCATAAAGTCGAAGAGGGAAATCCATTATCTCCACCTTTTTTGTCTGATTTCCTTGAAGTAGCTCATATTTTATCTTAGTATTCAAAGAGCTCGCTTTTCTATCGTAGAAGCTTTTTTTGTAAACGACGATGATTTCTTTATTAAAAGATACTCTATTTGTTTCAGTCCAATCTACTAGTTCTTCAATTTCACTTTTTTTCTTTATAATTGTTAAAAGTATTTTCCCACACATCGGTTCTAATACTTTCATATTTTGGTCTTTTACAAAGGAAAGATAAAACTCCAGCTCTTTTCTCTTTGCAACGGATTTATCAACTTCGTATAACCTTGTGCAAAGCTCTCCATAGTAATCATCCATTCTTATTTCACCTCACATAAGTAGTTTTCCATACGTACATTCAACTTTCCTGCTCTATTCTAGTCAATAAGGTAACAGACGGAACAATCGATTACCTAAATAAAATTCAAAAAGGAAATATTCTCATTTTAGAGAAGTGAATAAAGGGCTGCTTTTCATTTTTCTAACACTTAAAAGGAGGTACACAAATGAATGAACAAATACTAAAAATAGATAAAGTAGAGATTTGCACAGAAAGTTTTGGGAACCCTAAAAATCCGGCTATTCTTTTAATAATGGGAGCAATGTCCTCGTTAGATTGGTGGGATGAAGACTTCTGTCTTCGCCTCGCTGAAAGGGAGAGATTTGTTATTCGTTACGACCATCGTGATTTAGGCCGCTCTACCACTTATCCACCCGGTACTTCTAACTATACAATAACGGATATGGCTGATGACGCAATTGGCGTTTTAGATGCTTATTCTATAGAAAAAGCTCATATTGTTGGAATGTCGTTGGGCGGGATGATAGGTCAGATTCTTGCTCTTAGATATCCAAAACGCATAGATTCTCTTACTTTAATTGCATCAAGCATTTTTGGAACTGAGGCGGAAAAATTGCCTCCAATGGACCAGCGTATACTTGATTATCATACAAAAAGTACTTCCATAGACTGGTCAAATCAAGAGGCAACCGTTCACTACCTTGCAGGTGGATGGAAAACGTTAAGTGGAACAAAACCTTATGAAAAGGAAAGAATGTATAAGCTAGCAAAAAGAGAAGCTGCCCGCGCCAAACAGTTGCCGAGTAGATTTAATCATGCTTTACTTCAAGGAGGAGGCCAATATTATGACAGATTGAGTGAAATTAGCACACCTACGCTGATTATTCATGGAACAAAAGATCCGGCACTTCCTTATGAACATGGACTTGCTCTTGCAAAAGCTATTTCTCATGCTAAATTAATAGCTCTTGAGGGTACAGGACATGAAGTTCATAGTGAGGACTGGGACCAAATTATCGAAGCAATTGTAGGGATTAGCTCTTAAAAGTAAAAAAAGAGAAATGAAGACTTCAAAGCGCTTTTTCAAGAAAGCTTTGGGGTCTTTTCATATTTCAAAATTCCTTTCTTCTACTAGCAGTTGACAAAAACGTTTTCTATAGCAAAGGGTATTTTGTACAAAAGGACCTACACCTTTTCAAGACAGCCTATTTACGATACACTAATAATTCATGAAATATCCACATAAGGGTATTAAAGTAAGAAAATGGAGGCTTTTTATGAAATATTTTAAGGTATTTTTTTGTTTAATCTTATTACTCCTAGTAGGCATAACCGGCTGTTCTCAAAAAGAAGAAGTTACAAGCATTAATACTGTTGATGTAAAAAAGCTTAAAGAGCGTAGCGGAACTTATGTTGGAAATAATTCTAACGTGGTAGCTATCGTAAGGGACTTGCCTGGAGGAGAAACATTTAAAGAAATTGATTTACATAATAAAACGCTAAAAATAACGTATGGTACTAAAGCGGGCTCTCTTTCAGAAGATGAAACGTTAAAATATTGGTTTGACGGTAAGAATACATTGGAGAAAAACTTTCTTTACAATGCTATTTATTTAGCAATATTAGTGCCTAATGCTCAAGGTTACAGTTTTAAAGTAGACAATCAAAAATTCTCAGTATCTAGAGAAGAAATGGAAGAGTTTATTTCTGGCAACATTAAAACTTTACCGGATAGTAATAAATTATTTGATAAAGAAAAAGCACAGCAATTTATAGATGATAATAAAGAAAAGATAAATAAAACAGTTAAATCGGCAGCTATTCGAGAACATTTTTTTAAGAATGTTCCGATAGTAAAGGAATAACAACAAATAAAGAGCCGTAAATAGGGCTCTTTATTCGTACTCTATTTACCTTTGTGCTTAGCTTTCGCCTTTAGTTTCTTCATCAAATATTTTTGTTCCTTTAGTTCTTCACGGTATTGCTTAGATTTCTTTTTTCTACTTTTTTTCTTTTCTTCGTACTCTTGTTTCATAGCCTCTTGAGCTTTAGTAGAAATACCAATTTTATTTACTTCTTTTGCTACTTGGCGCTGTAAACGTTTTGGGTTGACCTTTTTATTAGATTTTATTTTCACATCAAGACCTGAATGAATCGATTGGTTAATCAGATTTAACAATTTGTGATGAATAAAGTCTAATATCTCTGTATCTTTTGGTTCTGCTCCAAATACATAACGAAATGCTTTTAATTTACCGCCTTCTACAACTTCAATAATTCCTATCCAAAACTGACCATCATGGTAAATCGTTAATGACATAACGATTCCCTCCTCTAAACATACTATGAAATGATGGACATCCCGAGGAGGGGAAGGTTACTGACATTGATACATATCAATGCATCCGGACTACCAACCGAATTGTGTTTTTACATTCCACATACAAATTTTAACATACAAATATTCAATATAAGTGCTTTTTCTTTTATTTTTCACCGAAATTAATCGTGAAAAATAAAGGTCCCTCCATAATAAATACTGGAATTACTACAAAAGAAATCAAACTAAAATATTTTGCGTTCCTTTTTAATTATTATCCTTTAACATAAGGTAATTAATCAGTAGAAAAAAAGTTTAGGTGAATCACTCCAAGCTCTTTTTCCTATAAAGAAAGAACCCTATTATCGCCCCCAGTACAGCTATCACAATACTAAAGCGAATTAGATGAATAATAAAATCAATAAGGTTTAAATAGGTTGTTTCTGTTACACCATCACCGACTGATTCAACTTCTTTATATGGAATCACAAAGAAACCTAATGATCCTCCTAAAATAAGGCCGTAGAAAAAACCTTTTTCTATAAATTTCAACAAGAAACTCTCCTCCTTTCAAAAATGCTCATCTAATGAGTTATAGCACTCTCTATAACTCATTAGATGAGCATTTATTTATCTTCCACAAAAATTATTTAATTATGAATTTTATTACATATAATCTATATATTAACATATATACAAGTTAAAAGGGAGACTAACGTATAGTCTCCCTTTCTATAAAAGTTTAATAACTTTTAAAAATTCTATTTACTTAACCAAACTTTCAAATTAAATAAAAGCTCCAGAAAGTCACGAATCAAGGAAATTTTTCACAGCAGTTAAAAAAGCGGATAAGTTTCCTGCGTGCACCTCATGTCCAGCCCCTTTTATCGTTACTAATTTACAATTTGGAATGCGCTTAGAAACTTCCTGCAATTTATCTTGAGGGATATGGCTGGATCCTCCTCCTATGATGAGAGTAGGTGCAATTATCTCTGTAAGACTTCCCCACCATTTAGGATTGGGGTTGTTTAACTGTTGAAGGATTGAAGGTACAACCTCCCAGTCAAACGGTAAAGAACCAGGCGGTTTGGCTGGGATTTCGAACTTTTCTCCTGTAAAAGGTGGAGGAGTGTCTTCAACAATCAATTGATCTACCCTTTCTGGAAATGTTTCAGAAAAAAGATAGGACACCGTACCGCCCATAGAATGCCCAATCAACGTAAAGCGCTCCAAATTCATGGCATTTACGAACTGAAGTAAGTCATCACACATAAGTTCAAACGTATAGGTGCCGGTTCTTTCACTTCCACCGTGTCCTCGCTGATCTAAAGCTAAAAATCGATATTCCTCTCCTAATACAGCTGCTACTTCATCCCACGACTCTGCACTCATTCCCAAAGCGTGAAGTGCAATAATCGCGGGTGCCGAAGCTTCGCCCGACTCTCGATATTGAAATGTTAAACCATTTAGTTCAATTTGATTTACTCCCATTTTCAAATTAGATCAACTCCTAACTCAGATTTCACCAATTAAAATCTAGTTTATTAAGGTTCATATATATATTAGTGAAGAAATGAAGATTTCCTTCACCTCTTATCTTATTAGGAAAGATATTAGATTATTTTATGTATCCTGTGTAATTCTTTAGTCAGCATAATGTACCTAGAGATTCTTACTTTCAATCCCCTTATACTTTAACCCAAAAGTACTACAAGCCAATTGAATAAAAGATTGTAAAGGAAGAGACATAAATTTATCTTTATGCCAAAACATTTGTGTATAAAGAGGCGTATCAATTTTAGTAAAAGCCAATTCTTTTAATATGCCTTTCTCCAGCTCTCCTCTTACTACTACTTCGGGCAATATGGCAATACCTAAATCTAGCATAACGCATTGCTTAATAGCTTCTACGCTTACAAATTCAAATTTAGTTGATGTACAAATACCCGCCTCACGAAACAAGTTTTCCAATACTACACGATATGAACATCCTGATTCGGTATACAAAAGAGTCTCATTCTCAAGATCTTCTAAGTAGATTTCCGCTTTATCAGCTAAAGGATGCTGAGGAGAAGCAATAATTTTTAAGTTTTCTGCAACAAGACATTGCGTATGTAGATTTGCATCATGATGCTGAATAGGCTCCATTGTGAAGGCGATATCAAGAGTTCCGTCTAGCAGCTGAGCTCTTGTTTGTGCTTGAGAGTAAATAGGCTTAAAAATCATTTTAACCTTTGGAAATTGATCCTTAAACTCTTTTAATATTGGAGGCAATCTATATGTACACTGACTTTCAGAAGACCCAATAATAAGTGTACCGGCAGGTTCCTCCACTCCACTTACAGCATTTTTTGCTTCCTTAGTCAGTTGAATCATTTTATCGGCGTACCTTTTAAATTCTCTGCCTGCCTCTGTTAAAACCAAGCGCTTTCCGAGACGTTCAAATAAAGGCGTTTCAAGTTCATTTTCAAGAGCTTTTATTTGAGCGGTAACGCTTGATTGAGCAAAGTTTAAAATTTTAGCCGTATAGGTAAAATTTAAATTTTCTGCAGCTGTTTTAAATGTAATCAGTTGTTTTATTTCGATTTTCCTCACCTCTATATAATCGGATATTCCGATTGATTCAATCGGAATGTTCATCTGTAACGATCATTAATTTCATTATAAAATATGGTAAATCAAACCACAACATACTAAATATAAAGAGATAAGGGGAAATCATAATGACTATAAAAAAAGAAAATACAAAAGAATCAATTAGCCTCACGCAAAAAGAAACAAGTGAAAAAAGCTTCAAATACTACTGGAATGAAATTATTCGAGCGCTTATCGTAACCAAATAAGTAAGGCTAATCAATTTTATTTTTGAAAAAAGTAAATCCACATACAAGCGTATAAATATAAAAACAATAGCTCGCTAACGCTGACGATATACGGAGTTAGCGAGCTATTAACCTATTTAAACTTAAAATCATGGTTATTGGCTTGAATCTAACCTAAACTCCGCAATATCCTTGTCGTCTTGAGAGATAATGAGTGTGCCTTTTAATGCATTAGCCTGTAGCTTTTTTAGTTTTTCTTCAGTTGGTAAAAGAGGTAATTCATTGTTTTTTTCCTTTGCTCCTAACGTATAATTAAGAGTGAATTTACTTGTTCCTTTAGATGGAATTTCTCCTATACTCATGCCAACCCCTAACTTATTGTTATCCATCTTATAAATATTTGAACCAATTGCTTCTTTTACAGCTGATACTAACTCCTTATCTGGTTCTATGCGAATGTTTGTTTTAACAGGATCAGAGAGAGCCATAATATTATTAGACTTATTTTCCATCGTGAATGTATAGTGTAACTCCGTTGGAACGATACGTTTACTTTTATTCTTTTTATCAGGTACTATCATTTCCCCAACGATTTTTTTATCATCTGTTAACGTTACCTCTGCTTTTTGTAATTTTAAGTAATCAACATTGTTTACATATTCCGTTTTTGAACAAGCAGTAATGATAAACAACAAACAAATAACGGAAAAACCAAGATAGAACTTTTTCATATTTATCCCCCTACCTATTCACATATCATGTTTATTTACTAGTACATGATTGTGCTGATTCCTTTTATCTAACACTTCATGGTGTGATTGAGCTTCGATATGGTATTTAGAATGCCTAAACTTAATTATTAATGTTCTTGAGACAAAGCAAATTTAAAATAAATAAAAGTACTCGTGCTAATTATCATTATCCATAAATAAACTGTTTCCTCCCATTTTTTTAGTTTTAACACGTTTTTTGTACATATGATAATGTATCAAAAACGAATAGACATATTGAAAACAAAAAAAGCTACTAGTATGTGGGACAGTCTCGTCTCACATACTAGTAGCTTTTTAAATTAAAAATCGTTATATTCCTCTAAATCATCATCATCTAATGACCCGGATAATTGCTCTAGATCTGCAACCTTACCTTCTTTGAAGGTTTGGTGGCTTTCTGAAGGCTTCTCTTCTGTCTCCTCTTGTTTACTCACAAACCCGTTGGACTGAGCTAATTTCTTTAATTCCCGTAGTTCGGAATTGATATGTTCAAGAAGTTCTTCTGTTCTGTGTCCTGCTTCTACTTGATTGGAAGATGAACTATGAAGGTCACGAACAATTAGAGATGAAATATAGTCCCCTAATTTTCGAGACTTTGCATATTTTGCAAGTATATCATAGACTTCATCACTCAACTGGTTAGTTTTAATCGTAAAGGCGTTTTGACGCTCTGACATGGTTATCACCTGCGCTGTTAGGATTTAACGGCTTTCTTCTCGGCTTGTTTCTTTTGAAGGTACCCCATGCTTCGGATTTCTAAGCCGAATAAATTTAAGTGACGGCTATCCTCAGGCACTTTATGATATTTCTCTGTGCGTTCTTCGCCAATTTTTTCACGCATGCTATTCATAATCGCTACTTCTAATGTAGGAGCGACACCGCCACTATATACATATTTTCGGATTTTATTTGCTGGTGGTGGGGCGACGTCATTTAACTTAGCTAGTAAGATCTCTACATAATCTCTTAGAGAAGATTTGATTTGAGCTGTTAAATCAATGGATTCACCTGTGTTTTCATTTTTTAGTTCAAACTTTTGTTTGCTGTAGTTATCTAAAATAAATTGATCAAAAGCGCGTAAATCGGTAAACAACTCTGGGAATTTCTCTTTTCGTAACTTATCGATATGTGCTAAGTAGGGAATACCCTCGATACTTTGGAACGATTCACGACTGTTCGCAGCCTTCAACCCTTCAGGTAAGATTACAACATCAATGGATCCTCCACCGATATCGATCATTACGGTTTCACATTCCACATATTCATTAGCATCTTCACGGTCTTGAAGCGTTAGGTCTTTCTTTAACGCAAAACGTGCGATTTCACCTTCTTTTAAACAAACACTTTCTTCCACAGATACTTTTAATTCTTTTTCAAATCCTGGGGTATGGATATAAAAAGTGTGCTCACCTACAAAGCGATTTGCCATAGCCTTTTGCGCTTCACCAAACGTACTTTCTTTTTTTAGTAACCAAATTGGTAACATTGTAGAGAAATAGTCAATCTGGATGTTGTTGTCCTTTTGATCTTTTGTATGTAACGCGTGGTAGTATGCGACGGCAGCTAAAAATGTTACGTATGGAATATGACTTGTAATTTTATTATGTAAACGATTAATATGATTGTTTGCTAATTGTTGGCTGGCGGCAATGTCACCCACTAAGAAATAACGTTCTTTTTCTTCCTCTCCAATGGTTGTAGATAATAAGATGCGCTTTTTAAATTCCTCTGGTGCTGTAACAGCATCTGTGAAGAATGAATCAGCAGCTTCTTTTTGGAGTTCTACTACGTTGGTTTGGAAATCAAATAGATATCCATCTATGATATTCATATCGACTGAGTTCCCACAGTCTTTATTAAAACGTGAAATTTTCATCTCTATACACCTCTTTTTTTAGTTGAACTTCTGTTGAACTTATTATACAAAAGAAAAGGTAGATTTTCAATCCTTCAGTTCAACTGATTTATCATCAAAAACTTACACATATCAACAATTTTTTTATCTAGTTGAACTTATTTCGGGGTCAGAAAAACAGTGTCAGGAAAGTTCTTTTTCGGGAATAAGAAAGTCGGAAGTAGAGATTCTGGTGAAAAAAGAGGTTGAGACAAAAGTATTTTAGATGAAGTAAAAAACGAGCTATTGATCAAGCGATTAGTAGTTTGTTTTTTTATTAAGCTAAACGCAGACTTCATTTGTTTAGGTCTTTCTAGCAGTTGATTGAAGGGTAAGACAAATACTCCTGGTGGAAAAGCGGAATGTATCAAGATAATATTTATATTCGTTAAGAGACTTAAAATCTTGTTTGACAATATTCGATAACACTCACCTTTTTTGGACTACCTTTTTCATTAACTGACTTTTATGATCTTTATCTTTAACTATAATATAATCCTCTGTTCCTTTTACTGAATAGATTTCTGAACCAACTGTAAAATAGTTTGATTGATTATTACCTGCAGGCATTTTAGTTGCTTTGGTTTTCTTTTCTATTGTTCCTATTTGGTCTCCTATTTCCTGCTTTTGATCTAGTTTATCTTCTGTTCCGTTATATTCCTTGTTTTCAACTACAACAATGATAGCAGAAGAACTTTCTGTATTCGTTCCGGTACTTTCTTGATTACATGCAGTTAGAACGGTTAAATAAACTACTAACAGAAAACTAAGTGTTCTCTTCATAATAGCCTCCGGAAATCATTTTCTACCCTTTAATTAAAATTGACATTAGGCGATATACCAAGTTCAGTGACGTATCATAATGTATTCGAAAACGAACAATCCTAAAAGTTCTATTAAACAAACTTTCTAGGCTCCTCCACATAAAAATCCACATAACCGCAGCTTGAACAAACATAAGGTATTAATTCACTGTAATGGTGATTGTTATTTAATACCCTGCTCGGTGTTTTATTTATACCTACCGTACCAGGTGATGATTGAATACGGGCTTTGGTTAGAGATGAATCACATTTAGAGCACTTTTTACTTTGCATACATATCACCCTTTCTATTTCATAACATCATTCCTATTTTCTATAGTACATGCTTACTAGTTTTTAAATTAATAATTAGCCATATAACTTGAATAATCAAAGGGAAAATAAATGCGATTAGCAACACTATAAATGCGAACAATTTCAGCTCTAGTGTTTGGGTAACACCCGCTCCATCCACTTCTCTTGTCCAGACAACAGCTGTTCCTACGACGAAAAGTATAATCCAAATTATATTAGCTATCCACCAGGAAACCCATCGTCTTTTCACATCATCACTCCTTTCAATTTAAGCTGCATCTTTCTTTTTTAATTCCCAGATAAGAGCAATTGTAGAAATAGCTCCACCTACCGCAAAGAGATAAGAAGAAAACGGTATTGTTTCATGCATGAATAAACCTCTTATTCCATAAAAACATAGGATAATAGTGCGGATTAAACCAATCATAAGCCGAATATTTTTATTGATTGTTTTCTCCCCCTTTAGGTTTCTCTTTGCACCTGATCCTTTATCATAAATCCAAATATAGCGAAGAAGTTTAATACAACCAGCAATCCATAATAAAAGCCAAGCCCTTCAAAAAATAAAGAAAGAATGGGAAATATTATAGTTTCAAAGCCAAACAACATAATAATAAGTCCAATTCCTTTAGCGAGCTGCTTTTCATCCTTAGGTGTAAATATCTTTCCATATCCAGCAATAAAATTAGTACTACCTTTTTTCCATACACGTTTCCCAATATAAATGATTAAACAGCTTACTAGACTTATAAATAATAATTTCAACACCAGACATTACACCTTCTTTACATACTTCAATTTAACATATATAGTGTATTTTACCATAATCAATAAACAAATATTATGTATTAAAGGTGGACTCACAAAATACAACACTGTAAAATATATACATACTAATTTTGGAGGTTTTTGTTTGTTAAACTTATGCTTAGAGCTGGGTGAGTAAGCTTCCTTAATGAATGTGTGCATAAAGGAAGCCCCATTTATGGAGTATAAAAAGCGGTAATTTAGCAAGTTGATAGGAGACTCTAAATGGATATCTTAATTAAACAAGAACTCACTGAAGAATATAATGAAACTGAAAAAGTTGTGAAAAGCGCTTTTTTAAATGAAGAATACAGCGATAAGAAAGAACATTTACTTGTGAAACGAATTAGGAAGTCAGATGAATTTATTCCTGAACTTTCACTAGTCGCATTAAATCCGAATGCAGCAGATATTATAGGCCATATTCTTCTATCTAAAATAACAATTATAGATGGTGATAACGCTACCGTTTCTTTAGCACTTGCTCCAGTTTCAGTTGCACCTCAGTATCAAAAACAAGGAGCTGGGAGCCAACTAATACACGCTGCGTTAAAACGCGCAAAAGAGCTTGGTTATCATTCAGTAATTGTTTTAGGGCACAAAGATTACTATCCTAAGTTTGGATTTAAACCAGCTAGCTCATGGAATATATATGCTCCATTTGACGTGCCTAAAGAATTTTTTATGGCCATAGAGTTAACAGAAGGATCTCTAAAAAATGTGCAAGGTGTTGTACATTACTCAAAATCTTTTTCAGAGTAAGCACTAAATGATTAATTAGGTTTTACGTAAAGGCTGCCTGGAAAATAATTTTATAGTATTTTCCAGGCAGCCTCTTTTTTATTTACCTGATATTATTAAAGCGGTGGATTTTCCACACCTAAATGAACCCAATCTTCTTTTGGAGGCCCATAAACTCCAGCAGGTTTTAGGCCTGCTTGACGCATAAGAATGGTAATTTGACCTCGGTGATGAACAATATGTTTGATTAGTCCCATTAAGATTGTGGCATTTGATTGGGTTCTTCCAAACGCTTCTTGCGTATGTTCTAAAGATTCATCTGTCCATTGCTGTTCAATAATTTTAGCAGCATGAGAACTTACATTTTTAAAAGTTATAGCGATTTCCTGTGCTGAAGATGGAACGCTTGCTGTACTTTCAATTCTGTCTATGCTTAATCCGAATTCAGTTAGGTAATCTGGAATATTTGTTGTAAAATGCCAAGCAATTCTCCCTAACGTACGCCCTTCAGGATACACTTGTTGTTTCAACGAATCATCTGTCAAGCTATCTAAAACTTTTTGAGTCAGCATGGCTTCGTTGTTCCATTCTTTGATAAAATCTGAAATGGTATTATACATATAAAAGACCTCCCAATATAAATCTAATCTAAATCAATAACTAAATAATATCATAGAAGAAAAATAAGTTGGCTTATTTACTAAAGGAAGGAGACTTTATGTTATTTAAAGCTACCGCTCAAAAAACTGTTGTTTATCCTTTATTACTTTTAAATACTTTATTACTCATTCAAGCAGTTCAACATAAAGAACTTGCCTTTTTACACCTTTTGGCTATCCTTTGCTTGTTTCTTTCCCTTTTTCTCCGATATGAATTTCAGATAGACAGAGATACTTTAACCTATAGAATATATATATTATGGTTTAAAGTATATGCAAAAACCGTTAAACCCAGGGACATTAAACGAATTGTATTTAAACGGTTAAGTTGGAAATCAAAATTAGCAGTAGTAAAAGTAGAAAACGGGTGGAATATGCGAATAGCATTATTTAATCCACCAAATGTTTTTAAGGAATTAGAAACATTTGCACATGAATATGATGTAGATATTCAAAAAACAGCAGATTATTAAATTCTAGAGAAAACATCTTGAATGTCACTGCGTTTTGGATACATTAACTTTACGTATATTTTATAAAAAGACCGCATAATCAGCAGTTATTCATTTCTAATTAAGCAGCTTTTGGACCTCTTTACCGCTACAAAACATTGGTAAAGAGGCCTTTTCCTAAGCCCTCCAAGTTTAAACACTTTGCCCTCCTTACTCACATCAACCTCAAGCCCTATTTAAAAATAGACTCCAAGACCATTCGATTTAACATTATTTGGATGTATAATTCAGGTATAACGCTTTTTAAGAGGTGATAATTCTGTATATATCAAAAAAGGTTGGCATTTTAAGCTGGTTTGCTACTTGCTTGTATTTTTTAGTTGAACCTTTCTTTATTTTGACTTCAACTGCTCCCTACAGTTTTTTACATCACGCAATGAGTGATCTTGGTGTAACTTCTTGTGGAAACTACACCTATTCAATTGCACCTCATGAAATTTGCTCTCCTCACCATTTCTGGATGAACGTATTGTTTATTATAAACGGATTGACACTTTCAATTGGTGTTTTGTACATTTCACAAAACCTAAAGAAAACGAGAAAAAGCCAACTAGCAACAGCTTTTATTCTTATATTAGCTTTAGGTAATATTGTTTCAGGCTTTATCCCGGCTGATATACATTTATTTTGGCATTCAATACTTGCTCAGCTTGGCATGGTTACTGTTTTAGCTGGTCTTTGGATGTATGCATCATCTTTAAGCAGCGGCAAGTATTGGACTTATGGCTGCTTAATTTCCCTACTAATCATTCTCCTACTCATTATGCTTGTATTTTTTGTTCCTATGCCTACCGGTCTGCTGCAAAGGTTATTCTATTTAGTAATCTTTATATGGGGCGCCGTGCTTTCCTTTATGTTAAACAAATAATCCACTATCATTCCGTTTCATATGAGCTTACAAGACTATGTTAAACTAGCCGGAATTTCAAATAGCAAAAAGTCCATAGAGGCATTCCCTATGGACTTTTTGCTATTTTGTTAAATAAATTCTCTTAATAATTCTTTAGATTTCTTTCCGCTAAAACCAAAATAATTGCCAATAAGTTTGACGTATTCTGTGTAAGTAACTTTTCTATTTAAAGCAGTTTCCCACCATCTCTGTGGATTATAATAACGACTTCCACTAGAGCAATAGGTTAATTGTATTTTGGTATCCTTAAATTCTTTATTAAAGTTTTTTTCTACCCTTTTCATATGGTAGTTTGAAGAAACAACGATAGCGGATTGAAAGTGATAGTTCATCATTAGCTTTTTTGTAAATTTAGCATTTTCCATAGTACTTGTAGCGTGATTTTCTAATATAATTGAATCCTCTGGTATTCCAGAGTCTTTGGCTTGATGATAAAAATTATTCTCTTGACCATTCGAAAGGATCAAATGAGACGCATATCCTTTTTTATATAATTCAATTCCTTTCTCCAGTCGATCATTATCACCACTTAACACAATAATCACGTCAGATTTTACAGGCTTTTCGTTCACTACAAGCTCTTTGCCGGCAAACAGGAAAAAAATCATCCCTAATCCCAGCATGAATATACTGATCTTTACTCTTTTACCTTTAATTTTTTGCATATAGACCCTCATTTAAAAAGTTCACTTCATATCGTATCATAAAGCTCAATATTCATAAAAATAAAAAGGTAATCTTCAAAAAAATTTTGCGCGCTGCAAGTGATCACACTTTTATATAAAAGTTAGAAGGTAAAACTTTAACAAACATTCTTTCTAAATATTTTTATATATCACCTTAAATTTCTATAAACTTAATATTTTTACTTATTTGTATTAATATTTATATTTTCACTTATTTTTCATTTTCCTATGATAAAATCACGATGACACAAGAAGCAAGCAAAATAATTTATTTATTAACCTAAAAAGCTGACCATCATGGTCAGCTTTTTGAGTTAAAAGAGAATTAACTACATCATAGCTTTCTATATTCATTGAGCCAGTGCACTTTAATCTTTAGTAAGATTCTAAGTTTTTTATTAGACAAATATTTTTCCTTAATGTTAAACTGTTTCCTGAAGGAAAAATAAATCAGGATTCAACTAAACTATATGATTTGCTAGCGTATATAGGCATTTCAGTCTCTTCTAAGTTAAAATTTTATTTTTAAAGGGTTTCTTACGCCCAAAAAGTTTCCTTTAGGCAAATTTATAGTATTCAACAAAAAAAATAAGTTGAAGTCAAAAAATAGCTTTTTCATTAAATTAGGACTATTAAACGCTTTTAATTATACAGGCTATCCCTTGGTAGACCTTTTATATAAAAAATACAGGTAAAACAGATTGGAGGTTTGGGATAAATCATGAGAAGAAATCTATTTTATTGATGTTTTTTTAATTCTACATATATTAAAGAAACTTATGTTCAGTGATTGGAATAGAAATTTAATAAAGAAAAGGTGTTTTAAAGATGGAACGCAAGAAGTCGGAAAGCTTTAATTATGGTCTCGCTTTTACACTGCTGCTGTTTTTTATCATTAGCTGTATAGCTATTTATAACGCGCAAAAAACAGGACAGTATTCTACAAACTTTGTAATTAAACAAGTCGAATGGTACGCAGTAGGTATTGGAATTATCTTCCTCACCATGAGGCCCGATGAGGAACAATGGGACCAATTCACATGGTTCTTTTATGGGCTAAATATTTTTATCCTTATTTTACTCATCGTTTCTCCTCAAAGTATTGCTCCTGTCAAAAATGGTGCAAAAAGCTGGTTCGTCCTTCCTGGTATTGGATCGATACAACCTTCGGAATTCACAAAAATCTCTTTAATCTTAGCATTTAGTAAAGTGATACGAAATCACAACGAAAAATTTCGCGTAAGAGATATAAGAAGCGATGTTTTACTCGTTGGAAAGCTAGGAGCTACGTTAGCTGTCCCTATTCTTCTTATTATGCAGCAGCCCGATTTAGGAACGGCACTTGTGATGATCTTTTTATTCTTTGTCATGATATTCGTTTCAGGGGTAAGTTTTAAGCTCATTCTTCCTACCTTTACTTCTATTATAGGAATCGCTTCAGGTATTTTATATATGGTTTTGAACCACCCAAAAATGTTGGAAAAATATTTGCACGTTCAATCCTATCAGTTTGATCGTATCTATGCGTGGTTTGATCCGGAATCTTATGCAAACAGCTTGTCTTACAACTATATGCAAGTGTTAAAAGCAATAGGTGCAGGATCCATTTCAGGAAGAGATACATCAAAGTTTTCAGTATATGTTCCTGAAAAACATTCAGACTTTATTTTTAGTGCAATTGGAGAAAGTTACGGCTTCGTAGGAACTAGCCTTATCCTTTTCTTATTTATGGTGCTTATTTACCAAATTATTACCGTCGCATTTCAGACGAAAGATCAATTCTCTACATACATTTGTACCGGCGTTATTTCAATTGTTTTCTTTCATGTCTTAGAAAATGTGGGCATGTGTATAGGCCTTCTTCCGATAACGGGAATACCACTGCCGTTTATAAGCTACGGAGGAAGTGCGTTAATGAGTACGATGTTTTTGATGGGACTAGTATTAAATATAAGCTTTCGATCAAAGGCTTATATGTTTGATCAGGATGTGAGGTAATACAATGACTAGTAAAAAAATAGCTAAAGAGATAAATTCAGACCTAAAGATTCGTATGAAAGTATTGAAATATATGTGTATTTTTTTATTTTCTCTCTTGTATATAGCCGTTATTAGGTGGTTTTTTTAGGAGGAGTTTTTATGTTCAAAAAAATTCTAAAGTGTTACGATTACAAATTTATTGCTGCGTTAGTTGTTTTAAGCCTAATCGGTTTAATTATGGTTTACAGTGCCAGCATGGTAACAGCGATTAGTCGTTATGGTGTATCTGGGGATTATTTTTATAAAAAACAAAAGCTTGCTCTTATAGCAGGCTTTATCATATTCACATTAGCGGCTATCGTTCCGTATAAAATTTATCAGGAAAAAGCAGTATTAAAAATTTTATTAGGTGTCGCTGTTGCACTCCTTATTTTAGTTTTAGCTTTTGGACATACAGCAGGTAATGCACAAAGTTGGTTTAAAATTGGGCCTATTGCTATTCAGCCGTTAGAAATAACAAAATTAACGCTCATTATCTATTTAGCTGCTGTTTTTGCAAACAAACAAGAGTATATCAATGATTTAAAAAGGTCGATTCTTCCACCTATGCTGGTTGTGCTTTTTATTTGTTTTTTAATTATTTTGCAGCCTGATTATGGCGGAGCCTTGCTTATTTTAGGAACAGTTGCAGCTATTGTGTTATGTTCAGGCATTTCAAAAAAATCCATTTTAAAAATTAGTTTATTAGGCGTAATTGGAACACTTGTTATGTTAGCCGTTTTATTAGTAACCGGAAACATGGACCTTTTGTTTTCTCCGGGGCGTTTAGCTCGTTTTACTGGATTCTTACATCCTTTTGAAAATCAACAAGGCGATGGATATCAACTTGTTAATTCCTATGTAGCTATAGGAAATGGAGGAATATTGGGTATGGGGCTGGGCCAAGGCATTCAAAAAACGGGCTACTTGCCTGAATCACATACGGATTTTATTATGGCCATTATCGCAGAAGAGCTGGGATTTTGGGGTGTACTTCTTGTATTAGGGCTACTGTTTTTTATTATTTTTAAAGGATTAAAAACAGCTATTAAGTGTCGTGATCCTTTTGGAGCACTGTTAGCTATTGGTATTTCCGTTATGATGGCTGTTCAAGTATTTGTAAACCTTGGAGCTGTCACGGGTCTTCTTCCTATTACCGGGGTCACCCTCCCTTTTATAAGCTTTGGAGGTTCTTCGCTTACATTGTTAATGCTTGCTGCAGGAATACTTACCAATGTTTCGATGTTTAACACATACACTCAAACATATAAAAGCCAGTCAGTGGAACAAGCTTATATAAGGAATGTTTAACATTTGAATCGCTAAGTGGTGTATGTTAGCTATTGTGGTTGTTATTAACAAGCTTTTACAGAAGACACATATCTCTAATTCTTTCAAGCAAGCTCAACCTTCATATTAACACCACTGCTCGCTGCTATAATAAAAAGTCCTGACTATATATCAGGACTTTTTACTTTATTTACATAAATAATAATCAAGCAGCTGCTTAGAATTGCTGTGTTTTTTACTAGTAATCTATTAGAGGATAGATTTACTTCCTAAATAACGAGGTGCCCAGTAAGAATTGCTTAACGATGCAATAGTTACACCAGTTGAACTTCCAGCATGAATAAACTGCCCGTTTCCAATATAAATTCCAGCGTGTGAAGGACCTCCAGTAGTATCGAAGAATACAATATCTCCAATATTCGGAGTAGATGTACTTTTTCCTGACTGATACAAGGTGGCTACTGTTCGCGGTACAGTTACTCCACCTCCATTTTTAAATACATAATAAATGAAACCACTGCAATCGAAACCATTTGGAGAAGTTCCGCCCCAAACATATGGCACCCCTATGAATTTTTTAGAATAAGCCACAATATCACTAGCTGTCGCTTGCGTTGAACTATTAACAGTTGAAGAACCAGTGGCGCTAGTAGATGCGTTATTTAAGGCATTTAAAGTAGCTGGACCTACTATTCCATCCACAGCTAAGCCATGATCCCGTTGGAAATCCATAACGGCAGTTTGAGTAATTGTGCCAAAATAGCCTGTTGGTGTGGCGTTAAAGTAACCTTTTTCCTTTAACAGCTGCTGTACTTTTTCAACTTCATTACTAGTCATTCCATATTTCAGAAGTGTACTGCTTGTAACCGCACTTGTTGAATTAGCTATTAACGCTTGATATGTATTAGGTCCCACCATTCCATCAGCGGTTAAACTATGAGAACGCTGAAAGCTTAGAACTGAATCTTTTGTAATTGAACCAAAATAGCCAGTCGAAGTAGCTGAAAATATACCCTTCTGTCTTAAAACATCCTGTAATTCTTTTACGTCTGGATCTGTCATACCTTCTTTTAATAGCTTGTCCCCTAAAGCTGCATGGCTTATTGTTGGTAAAACAATCAATGATGAGCATAAAGCTAATGAAGAAATTATCTTTTTCACTAAGTATATCCCCCGATGTTATATTTTTCTTGTTCTTGACTATAAAATTTTAGCAGGGAGAAATAGAAAAGAAACAACCTATTTGTGAATTTTTTGTGACAACTCTAAAAATCACTTGATTTATTAGGAGGTAATTATTTGTTTTGTCATATAAAGTATAAATATACTTATAATGGTTAAAGTTACTATTCTTTGACCTTACTGCTTTACGTATATACCGCTAAATCTTTCATACAATAAAGCACCTTTTTATAATTGTGAACATAAAAAAGAAAAATAGAGGCTGCATGGTAAAGGATAGGGGGAATAATGTGAGCAAAATAGCGGGTTTGAAGCGCCGATTTAAATACTTACTTATTAAACTATTACGATTAAAAGATCATTCACATAAAGTTGCGCTAGGTTTTAGTCTAGGTTCTGTTGTGAACTTTGTTCCTACCTTTGGATTTGGCCTTATACTATCCGTAGGTTTAGCTAAATTATGTAAAGGAAACAGCATAGCAGGACTCATTGGTGGAATGTTTTTTATGTGGGCCTTTCCGTTGATGTTTTACTTGAATACAGTAGTTGGAGGATATATATTCCCAATCGATCTTGATCAAACTTTACTTCAGAATACAGATGAAGATTTAGATAATCGACTAGAACTAGGAGCAAAAATAGGAAAGAATTTTTTATTAGGTATGATTCTTAATAGCTTCTTATTTGGAAGTATACTCTATATTGCTAGCTACTATATTATAAATCAGTACAGAGGCTTTCTCTTACACTACATCTCTAAAAAGTGGATAGTAAAAAAACCGTACTAAACAAATGGATTATTAGCTTGATTTCAACCTTTATTTCTAATTGTAAATCAATCTAATTTATATAAAAAAACCATTAACCTGAACATTTCTTCAAAAGGCATAGATATAACTTAGCCCATAATTGATACCTATGGTTATCAATTATGGGCTAAGATACAACCTTTGTGTCTGCTTTAAGATGCATATGGAGGAAATAAGGATCTGCTCTTACCCCTTTATTGAAGATAATACAGTCTGTTTCACCCATTTTTTTTGATTTCTTTGATCGATTATCCATTGATACAAACTTTGTATACCTAGTATCAAAGAGATGATGCCCCCGCTAACTGCAAGGATTAATGCAAAATATTCTACAGGTACCATTTTGTATCATAACGCTCAATAGTAAACCTAATATATTTTTTTCTTTGTAAGAGTACATTCAGTTTAAAAACTTAAAAACAGTAAAACAGCTCCACGTAAAAATAAGTATCCATACTATGATAATAATTGAACCCACAACCCAATTTTTAGGTTTTTCATTTTGAATGAGCTCTTCTGCTTTTATTGTGCAGTCCTCTATTACATTTTTAGGTATCATCTTTAAAG
This sequence comes from Priestia sp. D51, assembly GCF_053345675.1. Taxonomy (NCBI): domain Bacteria; kingdom Bacillati; phylum Bacillota; class Bacilli; order Caryophanales; family Bacillaceae; genus Priestia; species Priestia sp. D51. Next base: position 169,962 of record NZ_JBLTIR010000006.1, read on the forward strand.
CAAGCATAATTCCTAAAGGAACAATGATTATATCGTCAATATAGCCTAAAACCGGTATAAAATCAGGAATTAAATCGATTGGACTGAAGGCATATGCAACCACACAAGCAGTAAATACTTTGGTATACCAAGATACTCGTTCATCTTTATAAGCTAAGTATAAGATAAATAGCTGCTTTTTTAACTTTTTAGCCCACAGCTTTAGTTGATTAAGCATGTTTCCTATTCTCCTTTTAGTAGGTTTTTTAAATAAGTATATCAGGAGATGGATACTTTTATTTTGCAACTCAATAAAACATTACATTTATCATTAATCCGGCAAGAATTTGGCTTAGCGATACTATTTTTAACTTTCCTAGTATCTTATTAGTAAATCTAAAGCTATACGAATAACTGATTAATGCAGTCATCTTGATTTGCAGCTAGTTTAGGAACAGCTCCAACAGGAACCCAATAATAGGAAAAGATTAATCCTGCATCTTCCCCTTCAGAATTCACCTTATATTCCCACTGTTCTGCCGTTTCTTTTTGAACTTCTAAATGAAAAACATGTCGTTCATGATATTGATTTTTACCTTCATGATGATAAACATATGTTTTCAATTTTGTGACGGATAAAAACTCCATTAATCCAGATTCTTCTTTGACCTCCCTATATAAAGCTTCTTCAATTGTTTCTCCTTCTTCTACAGTACCGGCTGGAACTTGAACTCCTGCTTCTGGATAATCTCTATGTTCGCAAACTAGTAACTCTGTATAGGGATCATTGAATCTAGTTATGTAAGCCATAACTTTTGTTATCATCGTTTTACCCTGCATGCTTGCTTCCTCCTATATATAGATACTAATCGTGCAAATTTCTTCATCAGCAAACAAACTTCTTTAGCTCTCAAGAATAAATCAGGCATATTTTATTACATCCATTTTAATTGCAAAAGAACTAGTCTCAGTGTTGTCATAATAAGCTGCTTTTACGGAAGGTTAACTGGTATGGGAATTGGAATAGTTAGTTTTGCTATTCTGATAAGATCTGTAATCATCATATCAGTAAGTGAAGTAATAAGAAAAGGCAAGAATCAGATTGATTCTTGCCTTTTCTGTCTTTATTTTCTTTCAAGAGAAGGTTCTGATCCATTTTCGTATTCTGTAATTTTACAGATGCGATTTTCATGACGCCCCCCAACAAATTGAGTTGATAACCACGTCTTCGCGATTTCGCGGGCTAAACCTAGCCCAATTACTCGTTCCCCCATGGCTAAAATGTTCGTATCGTTGTGTTCACGTGTCATCTTAGCTGAAAAAACGTCATGAACGAGTGCGCAACGAATTCCTTTTACTTTGTTAGCGGCAATACTCATCCCAATCCCTGTACCGCAGATTAAAATTCCAAAATCGGCTTCTCCATTCGCTATTCTTTTGGCAACTGGAATCGCATAGTCCGGATAATCGACTGAACTGCTGCATTTGCAGCCTAAATCTTCATATAATATGGACATTTCATCTAGCAGATTGACAATCTCTTTACGAATGTTTATTCCGCCATGATCTGAAGCAATTATAACTTTCATAAGATTACTCTCCTCATTCATCTATAGTCTTAATTAAAATTCTAATGATTTTTGAGTCTCTTTTCCTGATACGTTATTTCCTAGAACAATCCTCAGAACACTTCCCGTACCATGTTTTAACCCCTTCAGAGTTGTCTGCATTCTCAATAACTTTCCCACATACTTGACAAACGATAGTTCCCTGTTTTACATTAACCTGCTTATTCATAGCTATTTCCTCCTTTTTATTAGAAAAATTCGTTTGTATTCAAATACATTTCTTTAAAGACAAATTCGTTTTATCTTTAGTTTGATAAACCATTGTATGATAGAAAAGATGTGCTTAAGCTAGAATGGTATCCAGTAAGCTGTATTTATCATCATTACTAGATAACTTCGAATGAACTTTTTCAATATCTACATTGATTAAGTCATTTTCTTTAATTCCTACAGCCCTACCAGAATACCCTTTAAGTAATAGTTCTACTGCTGTAATCCCCATTTTACTTGCTAAGATACGATCAAATGCGGATGGCTGCCCTCCTCTTTGGATGAAACCTAATATACTCGTCCTTACGCTGATATCTAATTGATCCTCAACATATTTTTTCAGGTCTTGAATATCGTATATGTTTTCAGTAATTAGAATTAGGTTATCTTTTTTGCCACTTTTAATTTTCTTGTTCAGCTTGGAACATATCTCTTCAAAACTTAATTTTCTTTCCGGTGTCGAGATAATTTCTCCAGCTCCCGCTAAAGCAGAGTACAGGGCTAAATCTCCGCAATATCTCCCCATAACTTCTACAATCGTAGTCTTTTCATGAGATAAATCTGTATCCTTAATTTTACCGAGACATTCTAATATCGTATTTAATGTAGTATCAAATCCAAGTGAATAATCTGTGTAAGATAAATCATTATCAATCGTTGCCGGTATACCAATGACATTTACACCTAACTGATGTAATTTTTGTGTTCCTTTAAAAGAGCCTTCACCGCCGATTACTACTAAATGATTAATTCCATAATCTTTTAATATACTTAAAGCTTTTATTCTCCCCGACTCTTTCGTAAATTCTGGGCACCGGGAGGTTTTTAAAAATGTCCCTCCTTTATCCGCAATATAGTCTACGTCCGTAGAGGTTAATCTATAAAGTTTACCTTCTATTAAACCTTGGTAACCACCCTCGATTCCCATTACATCCATGTTGTGATAATCAGCTGTTTTTACTACTGCTCGAATAGCAGCATTCATTCCTGGAGCGTCTCCGCCACTTGTTAAAACTCCTAGCTTCATCATTGCCATACACCCCTGTTATTCTTATCCATGTAAGAAAGTTGACCGACAGTCTTAGAAACTAATTGCCGGCCACTTCTAGTACTACACATTTCTTTCAAATAAGAATCAACTAGTTTTTTCTAATCGATCGACTGTGTTTTTTTTAATAGCTCTTCCTGACTGTTTTAGTAAAAAGGCTACGATAAAGGACGCTACAAACATGCTAATACCTAAAAATGTCATACTAGCATTAAAAGATCCTGTTAGATCTTTAATGTATCCCACAATATACGGTCCGAAGAAACCGCCTAGATTACCAATACTATTGATAAGAGCAATAGCACCTGCAGCAGCAGCTTCTGTTAAGAAAGATGGTGGAATTGCCCAAAACGGAGAATATGCTCCGAACGCTCCGCAAAGACTGATCGTCAAGAATACAAACGATAAAACAATGTTCGTATTTGCAACGTAGCTACTGATAATTAATGACACGCCACTTGTTACTAAGCAAGCAACTACGTGAAAACGTCTTTCATTTTTTTTGTCAGAGTGGTTACTAACCAACATCATGGTTACCATTGCACAAACATACATTAACCCTAAAATCCAGCCCATCGCATGTGTACTAAGAGAAGTCGTTTTAGATAAACCTTCTGAAATAGTCGGTAAAAACATGACGATGCCATAGTAGCCAACCATCCAGAAAAAGTATCCTAGGGATAAGGTTAATACGTCACGATCTTTTAAGGCCTGAGCAAATGTATAGTGTTTGGCTTCCTGTTTTTCTAACTTCTCTTTTGTTGTAACGTCGATTAACCATTTCTTCTCCTCGTTCGTCAGCCATTTGACATCCTCAAGCTTATCGTCAAGATAGAAGAAACATATCACACCTAAGATCAAAGCTGGAATCGCTTCCAAAACGAAAAGCCATTGCCATCCAGCCATGTTTAACCAGTCAATGCCTAATAAGTAAGTAGAGAGAGGAGATCCTATTGCATTAGCACCAGGGATCGCAATCATAAATCCGGCAATTGCTTTTGCATGATGTTTTGTTTGATAAAAACCACTTAGATAAAAGACCATACAAGGATAAAAGCTAGCTTCAGCAACTCCTAAAAGAAATCTTGCTGTATAAAACTGCCATGGTGTTTGGATAAAAGCCATTAAAATAGCAATAACTGCCCACGTAATCATGATTCTACTAATCCATCTTCTAGCCCCGACCTTCGTCATCATAGCACTGCCAGGTACCTCTAAAAGGAAATAGCCAAGAAAGAAAATTCCTGCTCCTAATCCAAAAACAGCATTAGAAAAACCTAAATCTTCATTCATTTGTAATGCAGCAAACCCAATATTTACTCGGTCAAGTATAGATATGGTAAAACATAAAAATAGAAATGGAATGAGCCTCAACGTTACTTTTTTGGTAGTTGAACGTTCTAAGTTAATTGAATCCAAAATAATTCCTCCCCTGGGTTATCATCTTTCTCCTCTTCGTGTTCTTTGGTCTTTGACCCGAGTATTTACCCTAGGCTAATTGACAGAAAGAATTAGTGGTTGATATAAAAGATGATTAATCTATTTCTAAGTCTAAGTAAATCTAGCTCCTACTTCTGTAATCCCTTTCATATGGAGATGTAAAAAATGAAAAAGCGAAGTATCCCCTGTATTATTTATCATTTAAAAAAGTAAGAACTATTAGAAAATATCGTACAACAAAACCTTACTAGCGATATAAAAGCATTATAAATCTACTTTCTATACTAATAATCCAAAATATTTGTAATGCACAGTAACGATAAAAACGCTTACATTTTTGAGCCCCTCTGCTAATCTTTTCAAAAAATATCAAGCTTAAAAATAATGAATTTTAAGATTCACATTACCTCCGTTTTATTAATTTAGCTACTTGTATACTAAGTTACCTTATATAAACAGTGTACTTACATACCTAACAATTGTCAATATAATTATTAAATTAAACATTTTCTGAATTTTATTAGAAGAGAAGAAGAATGCGTATTTTGACATTATAGAAAAGTGCTTGCTTTATGCGGTTTTTTTAACACAAAAAAGGCAGCTGCACTTTAGCTGCCTTTTAACTTCATATTTAATATGCTTTTGATAGAAAGTCAGTTGGAATTAGGCTTTCCAATAACGATCATATAAATTTCGCATGTGAAAATTCATAATTCTCACAGCTTCTTCTTCATTATGCTGTTCAATTGCATTAATAAGTAATTTATGCTCATTAAAATTAACTTCTCTATAGTCAGGTTTCGTTACTGTTCGATCTCTTATAAACTTCCACATTTCCTGCTGCTTCATTGCATTGCTGATAGCTGCCATAATGCTAATAAATAAATCATTATGCGAGGCCTTGGCTATGCCGTTATGTAGGGCTTCATCCGTTTCTGGTACATACACGCCTGCGTTCGTTTCTTCCTCCATCTTATTAATTGTTGCACGCAGTTCCTTAATGTCTTCTTCTGTAGCTCTCAAAGCTGCAAAGCGTACAATAAGAGGTTCTATGTTCATTCTTGCTTCAACAATGTCTTCAGGGGAGGCAGATTCCATCAAAAATGTGGATTGAGAATTTTCAGCTTCTGTTTGAAATTCTTTAACGTATACACCTTCTCCTTGACGAGAATAAATAAAACCGTTCAATTCTAGTGCGCTAAGGGCTTGTCTAACAGGCACTCGACTTACACCGAATTGTTCACACAGCTCCCTTTCAGCAGGGAGTTTATCTCCGACTTGGAACGCGCCAGATTGAATTTCAGAAAGAATTTGATTATAAATTTGAATATATAATTTATTATTGGAAACTGGATTAAAACTAATGGAAATCACTTCTCTCTATAATTATTAACTCATTTTATTCATAATTAAGTAGACATAATTATTATATACTGTTCTATTTTTAGGGGCAACAAGCCTAGCATCTTCTAACAAAAAAATCCTTATTTATGTAGTGAGTTTTTCATTTTGCTAATGATTTTATCAATAAACAGCTATACAGGCATACCATAATGGCATGCCTGTATAACGAACTTGAATATTAATCCATATGTGAGCCACCGTTTATATCAATTTCTTCTCCTGTAATATACGAAGCTTCTTCTGAAGCTAAAAAGGCAATTGTAGCCGCGATTTCTTTCACTTCACCTGGTCTACCCATAGGAATACTATCAATCACAGACTTTGCATCTTCTTCAGGAAGAGACTTCCAAATCTCTGTATTAACGAGTCCAGGAGCTACACAGTTAACCGTAATGCCATCTAAAGCTACCTCGCGCGCTAAGTTTTTTGAAAAACCTAATACTGCTGCCTTAGATGCCGAATAGTGAGGTCCCCCAAACACTCCTCCACCTCTTTTAGCCGAAACAGAAGACAGGCTTATAATTCGACCATACTTTTGATCTTTCATTGTTTCTAATACTGCTTGCGTACATAGAAACAACCCAAACATATTGACGTTAAACACTTTTGTAATGTCTTCAAGCGTCATATCTTGAACGGTAACCTTTTGAGAAATCCCTGCATTATTAATTAAAATATCAATTCTGCCGAATTCTTCAAGTGTTTGTTTAACCATCGCATCGCAAGAATCCTTACTTGTTACATTTAGCTCTATTCCCAAGGCTTTACCACCGGCTTCTTTTATTTCGTTGACTGTATCCTGTACACCATCAAAATTGATATCTGCTATAACAACAGCCGCTCCTTGCTCTGCAAGTGTCAGGGCGATTGTACGTCCAATTCCTTTTTTGGAACCGCTACCAGTAATAATTGCTACTCTCTCTTTTAAATCAAACATATTATATTTCCCCCATCTTGTTAGCTTCTTCTATTTAATTTAGTTAGTCTTAAATCAGTTCTTTAGCTGTTTTGATAATATTTTCTACAGTAATTCCATTTAACTCTAATAGTTTTTCATAAGGCGCAGATTGCCCAAATTGATCCTGTACACCAATTCTTCGAACTGTACCTTTTCCTTCTTCCGCAACTACTTCACATACGGCACTGCCAAGGCCATTTAAAATATTGTGATCTTCAACCGTAATGATTTTTCCAATATTTAAGCAGTCAACCACTGCTTCTCGATCTAAAGGCTTAATCGTATGCATGTCTAGTAATTTCACAGATATGCCTTGTTTCTCTAATTCTTTCGTTGCCTCTAAAGCGAGTCGTACTGTATCGCCGTTAGCAATAATAGCGATATCGCTTCCCTCTTTAATTTTCTTGGCTTTTCCAATTGTAAACTCTTCATTTTCATCGTAAATCATGGGAACCGTATCGCGAGTAAAACGAAGATATACAGGTCCGTATATTTTCGCAGCTTGTTCTACTAGCTTTCTAGTAGAATAATAGTCAGCTCCCATAATGACAGTCATATTTGGAACCGATCTTAATACACCCATATCTTCTATAGCCTGATGACTTCCGCCATCGTTAGCTGGCGTTAGACCACCGTGTGAACAAGCAATCTTTACATTTAAGTTAGGGTAGCAGACTTCTTGTCTAATTTGTTCAAGCATTCTTAACGAACCAAAAACCGCGTAAGTGCTTACAAAAGGAATTTTACCAGTCGTAGCAAGTCCAGCTGCTAACCCAGCTGCATTTTGCTCTGCAATACCGACATTAATATGCTGGTCGGGTAATTGTTTGATAAAGTTTACTGTTTTACACGACTTTGCAATATCGACATCAATGACATAAATATTTTTATTTTCTTTCCCTAATTTTACGATTTCATCTCCAAAGGCTTCTCTCGTAGCTTTTTTTACTGTAAGATCTTTTTCTAGTATGCTCATTATCTTAAACCTCCTGCTACTTCTTCCATTGCTTGATGATATTGTTCTTCATTAGGAGCAACTCCGTGCCAATCAGCTACATCCTCCATGAACGAAACTCCTTTACCTTTTACCGTGTCACAGATGATACATTTTGGTCTTCCATTCTTCGCTACTCTTACTTCATCCAATGTTTCTACAATCTCTTCCATGGAGTGTCCATTAATTCGCTTTGTTTCAAAACCAAACGCATCAAATTTTTTCTCTAAATCTTGTAATGGCATAATTTCATCACAAAATCCATCAATTTGAAGTCTGTTATTATCTACAAATACAATTAAATTATCTAATTGGTACTTAACTGCTGTTTGAGCAGCTTCCCAAATTTGTCCTTCTTGACATTCTCCGTCTCCTACTAAAGAAAAAACTCGGTAGTCTTTAAAATCTCGTTTCCCTGCAATTGCCATGCCTACGCCACACGAAAGTCCTTGTCCTAGTGAGCCTGTTGAAATATCAATACCTTTACACTTTTTCATATCTGGATGCCCTTGAAACGGAGAACCGTATTCTCTTAGCGTGTATATCGTTTCATAGGGAACGAATCCTCGTAAAGCTAAAGCGGAATATTGAATGGGACAAACGTGACCTTTAGAAAGAACAAATCTATCACGATCTTCCCAGTTCGGATTGTGCGGATCAACATTCATTTCTTTGAAATAAAGCGCTACCATAATATCAGCTGCAGAAAGTGAACCTCCTGGATGGCCAGATTGTGCTCCATAAATCATTGTAAGAGCTGTTTTTCTTAATTGAATGGCTTTTCCTTTTAATTCTTCAATACTAATTTCTTTCATTTTAGTCACCTCATTAATTTATGACTTGCTGTTTTCTAAACGATATATCCATTAACATATAATTTAGTACACTTAGGTAACTTGTATACTAAGTAGCTTTGTGACTTAAGTGTACATCTGAAATGCGAGTTCGTCAATAACAAGATTGAATTATTAGAATTTTTTTATTTGAAACAAGTCAGTTTGTAAATTCGTGTGTTGTTTTTTCTAAGGTTTTTAAGCAAAAAAAGTACTGCTCCTATTTTAGAAGCAGTACTTTTTTTATTGATTAATTAGTAAATCGCATATATAACCAAAAGCTTTATCAAAAAACAACTATGCTTTTGCACTGGAATTATTGCTGCTTATCATGTCTTGGCTACCAGATTTAATGTTTTTAGCTACTAGTATACCTACTACCCCCGATAACCCTAAAATAATGAAGATGGAGTTGTAGCTTGTAACAAGAGCAATAAGCGTGGACGAAATAATACTTCCGAAATAACGAAACGTTGAATAAATGCCAGAGGCTGTACCAGATTGCTCTTTGCTTACCGAGTCTAGCGAGGCAACCTGCATGCTTGTTAAACCTATTCCGGTCGAAAAACCTCCAATAATTAAAGCCACTATGAGAAAAAGAATAGATCCAACGTTCTCTAAAGATAGAAAAAGAATAGTAGAGACAATGATCATAGCAAAAGAAAAGCCAATCACTTTTTTAGAACTAAACTTATTGTTTAACAATCCTCCTATCCAGCCGCTTAAAGACATTGAAATCGAAAAAACCGATAAAACAATACCCGTTTGTGCTGTAGATAAGTGAAATTGAGCCTTCATTAACAGCGGCATAATTAATAAAATCACATACATAACAAAATTGCTAAGCATAATAGACAAATTAGCGCTTGTAAAGGTGGCATTTTTAAACAAAGAAAAATTGATAATCGGGTTTTCTGCCGTATTTTCTCTTTTGATAAACAAGAATGAAGATAAAACAAATACTAATCCCATTATTAAAGCCTTAGTAATTTCCATACCGTGTGTTAATAAAATCAATAAGGAAATACTAATGGCTAAATAGATGGAACCTTGAATATCTAAAGTACTTGCTTGTTTTTTTACATTAGATTTAGGAATCATAACTATGCCACTGATTAAAGCTAAGAAAAGAAAAGGCACATTCACCCAGAATATAGCTTCCAAGTTGAAGTTTTCAAGCAATACAGACCCTAGCAATGGTCCAATTGCAGCACCCAATCCCATTCCCATTCCAAATACACCTAAAATTTTAGGAAGCCGCTCTTTTGGCACTACATATCTAATGATGGCTATCGTGTTAGGGGTGAGTAAAGCTCCTCCTACTGCCTGCAGTGATCGAAAAATAATAAGGGAAATGAGATTAGTTGAAAATATACATCCTAAAGATGCTATAAGAAAGAACACTACGCCCCATAAATAGATATTTCTGTTTCCGTACAAATCTCCTAGCTTTCCAGCGATAGGCTGAGTAACAGCCATTACAATCAAATAAATAGTTACTACCCACGAAATATTTGCAAGTGGTTCATTAAAATGAGCTGATATAGTTGATAGAGCAACGGCAATCATGGTTGAATTAATTGGTACAAGAAATGTCCCAATTAGCAATGAAATAATCAAGATAAGCTCTTTATGTTTACCCAAACATTAATGCCTCCTTTTAGTGGAGAGAAATTCCCTTTATAAACGTGTTTATACTGTTTTTTATCATATCTTGATAATCCGCATGTAAGGCTTTGTCTCCAAAATTTAGTTTATACATAAAATATCCCCAATACGTACTTAGGAAAATCTCTGCTTGTGTGCAGCAATCTAATTCTTTGATAGATCCTTTCCTTTGCATTTCTTCAAAGTATTCTTTTAATATTTTTTTCGTATCATTAATTTTTTTTATAATTTCCTCGTGCGCCTGTGAGAAAATTAAAGGGTCTTTTAAAGCAATTGAAATCATGTCTCGGTTATTATCAAAGTCTTTTAGTAACAGGTAACCGAAATTCGTCAAATCTTTTTCAAGCTCCCATTCAATTGATTTATCAAAAATCTCAAGTGAAAAGCTTGTTGTTTTGACAATAGCTTGAATAATGCCTTCTTTATTGCCAAAGTGGCGAAAAACCGTCAATTCATTAACGCCAGCTTGTTCTGCAATTTCTTTAGTGGTAGTACCTTTATAGCCTTTTTCTTTAAGCAGTTCTATTGTAGCTTTTGTTATCTTCTTTTTTGTTCCATCTTTTTTCATGTTAATCATCCTTTATGCTTCCTGAATGTAAGTATTTACTTTCCATTAGGCAGTATATAAAGGAAAAAGAGCTGTTGTCAAATAGAAGCGAAGAGAATCACTTAGTCATTTAAAAGCGTGACAATTCCATTCGTACCATCGACCATAACCATATCGCCATCTTTTAGCTTATCCGTACTTATTTTCGTACCAACTACTGCAGGAATTTCATATTCACGTGCAATTATTGCCGAGTGAGAAAGAATACCTCCAGCGTCGGTGATAACAGCCCCCGCAGTTTGAAATAAAGTAGTCCAAAGTGGAGTAGTGGTCTTACATACTAAAACGTCCCCTTTTTCTAACTTGTAAAATTCCTTTGTGTTTGAAATAACTTTTACTTTTCCGGTATAGATTCCTGAAGAAGAGGCTAATCCTTTGATAGAATGTTCGCTGTTCGCGTCATCTTCCTCAATAGCTCCCATATATTTCTCAGCTTCTTTCAGCTGAGCTGCTTCAGGGACGCCGAAGTATCTAGGTAAATTAGACGTTTGCTCATGTTCTGCGTGTTCTTTTTTCCGTTTCTCGATTAATTTTGTCATGTCTGCTGGATTTTCTAAAAGAGACTCTAGCTCATCAAGATATAAGAAGAAAATATCTTCTTCCACTAGAAAAACGTGATGATGTACTAGTAAATTACCTAGGTTAAGTAGGAACAAACGAGCTTTTGCATCCAGCATTGCATCGATATAAAAATGATGGTCATCTCTTATAACGGATGCATTTAATGCCCACTGATAGTATTTTTTAAACTCTTCTTTGTGTTTGCTATCCGCTATCTGTTCCAGGAATTCATTATAGTTCTGTTCACGTTTCTTGACCGTCTGTTTGAAATTCTCATCAAAGTTGTAATTGTTATTAACATATCCTTGAATAATCGATAATGCGTGAAGAGGATTCTCTAGCCAAGTTTCTCCTACAAAATCATGACTTACAACGTTTCGATATCCATACTGTTTTAGAAAAGTATCTACTTCAGCCATAAAGCTTTTTGCTGCTTTATTTCCCTCTAATTTCTTTAATAAAGTTTCTGTGCATTCTTCTTGAAAAATTTCAGTAAGTTCACTATCTCTTTTCACTGTTAAAGCAAGTCTAGAAAGCTGTTGATCTGTTTCCAACGATTTGTTCATTTTTCCGGTCAATAGCTCATAAACATCATGTCCGGATTTTTTATTTGTAAGGTTTTTATAGTACTCTTCAACTATAGTATTTAAAGACATTTGAGGCATAACAATATCAAAATGCAGATCATATGCCGTTTTATAAAAATCAGCTAAACTTTGAAGAATCTCTTTTCCTCTCTGAAGGGTTAGACTTTCATAGGTAAAACTATTTAATTTGTTATAGTAAGGCAAGAATTGTTCCGTAATCATTTGATTCATTCGTTTTGTTAGGATTGGATAAATACTTTCCATCAATTCTTTATTTTCTTGGAATCTTTTATTAGAATCTCCTTTAAAAGGCTCCATTTTTGTATAGATATGACCTTTATAAAGTTTTAAATTAAGTCTATTAAACATAAACTTTAATTTTTTAAAACTAGCAGCTGTTCCTTCAGAAAATGCCGGAATAATAAATGAAGCGTACAGAGGACTAACAGCATGAGAAAAACTTGTGTCATTTAAAATCCAAAACTCTTCCATATCGTCGAAACTTAAAGATATATCTTTTTGGAAAGGAGTTAATTCTTTGGCCTCTGTTAATGTGGTAATAGCTCTTGCCTGTAATAGATATACTTGATTGTCTTGAACCCCAAACTCTACGTCTACGGGATGTTGGTAAAGAGCTTCTACTTCTTTTGTTATTTCGGCCAATTCAATGATTTTCTCGTCTGTTAAACAAAACCTTTGCTGCTCATCTTCCGTTGTTTCGATTTCTTCAACGCCTTCAGCAAGTGGAATTATCTTTACTTCCTTTAGCCCTTTTTCTTTCTCTATTTTAAAAGTTTGTTTATTAACTAGGTAAACATCAGGTGTTACTAAGCCCGATACAATGGCTTCTCCTAATCCATAGCTGGCATTAATCATCATTTCTTTTGTATTATGATTGACAGGATTTTGACTGAATATCACTCCCGATACTTCGGACTGAATTAACCCTTGAACAACAACTGCTATTGAAATTTCATCAAAATTAGCATACATATTTTGAGTATATTGTTCGACTCTTTCAGTAAAAAATGAGGCCCAGCACGCTTTCACTTTACTCAAAAAATCCTCGGTGCTTTTCACATTAAGATAGGTTTCATACTGGCCAGCAAAAGATGCACCTTCTAAATCTTCAGCACTAGATGATGAACGAACAGCTACCGATGTATAAGAGCACTTTAGGTTTCGAAATGCCTCTATGAGATCTGATTCAATTTCAATAGGAATTTCCCCGTGTAAAATTCTCTCGTGTATATTATCCGTTTGACGATCAATCCCGTTCCATTCGATATATCGCTTTAAAGCTTCCGTTTGAATAACAAACCCATCTGGAATCGGTAAATTTTTTCTTTTCATTTTTATAAGGTTTAAAGCTTTTGCTCCAACTCGTTCATTCGCCTCGTCCACCTTTTGAAAACTTAAGCTATACATTAAAAATATTCATCCTCCCACAAACTAATTTTAAAAATGTAAGTAATTACTTACTTTATATTTATTTTAATTCTTTTAAATTTTTATGGTCAATAAAAAATGGTAAAATATTTAAAAAATACATATTTAGTTGTGCTTTATTTTAATTTCACTTAAATAATATTCCTCTTTTTTATTACATTTTTTAACTTTTATTAGTCTTTTTTATTATAAAGTCTAAATAGTTAACCAATTAAAAAGTTACTAAAAGAAATGCAAAAAACCCCATCTAAATTAAGATGGAGGTTTTCCTCTTTTACAGCTGGGTTAACCATTATCTCTGAGTGCTTACAAGCTTCCACTGGCTGAGTGACAATTTTATCTTATATCCTCTAATATATAAGTGAGCGCTATCAGATTTACGAATCATATGTGAAGTCATAATCCAAACTCTCCCTTCTTATAAAACTATTTTGGAAATCTCAACCTAAGCATAGCTCAGTATTGTAAACCATTTATTAATGACAAGAAAAGATTATGTAAACATTTTAAATTACAGGGGAACCGCTCATTACTTATGTTTCAACTTCAGTAGATTTAGGTCTATAATTGAGACATTAACCATCTATAATGGTTATGTACGAGGATCAGTCTATTAGACTGACAAGCTACTATTTATGTTAGATACAATCCTTTTTAACTCCATTAAATCATCTATTATCACATCAGCCTGCGCAAGCTCAGCTGCTTGAGCAAAATCAAAATTGCACCCCACTGCCATTAAACCATTATCCTTTGCAGCATTGATATCCGATAGACGGTCTCCCACTACTGCTGCGTGCTTTACATCGTATTTCTTTATAATCGTTTTGACTAAATCTCCTTTATCGAGCGTTTGGATTTGTTGAATACTAAATGTTTCTGTTACCCACTTATCCAAATCGTAATGGTCTACAATCGCTTCTAAATATTCCTTCAAACCGTTACTTGCTATGTAAATGGAGCAATTATTTTCTTTTAAATAGCTAAAAACCTCTTTTACATTGGGGTATAAAGCGCCTTTGCCTTTTTTTATATTCTCAACTAAGCTTTTCAAAAAATAGCCATCCGTATACTTTCTTATTTCATCTGAATGAGTAGGTAATAAAGCTTCCCATACTTTGGGTAACGGTACACCCATGATTTCACGATACTTATCAATAGGAGTACTAGTATCCCACTGGTTAAGTGTACGCAAATGGTTAAAGGTATCATCAAGTGATAATTCTAAAATTTTATCTGTTTGAAACAGCGTTCCATCCATATCAAAGATTAGTGATTGCAACATTAAGTATCTCCCTCTTTCAACAGTATTTAATACGTATCTATATACAATACCATAAAAAGGAAGATGTAATTTATTAAAAATAGTAATCACTATTCTCAGCACAAAAAGAGCACCTACTTATTTATAGGCACTCTTCTTAACTTTACATACTTTGTTTGAAATAATAAATGAAAAAGTGGCCGCTATAATCGAACTTAAAAATGGATAATTAACAGAAAAAATACTGACCGTTGAGCTACTCAAGTGCTGTGAAGTCTCAGGTACATATGTAAGTGTAAGAAATAGACCAGAAACAATTTGAAAAGCAAATAGCAACACTATAAAACTACCAATAAACACTGCATAGTTTTTCAAAATAACGCCTCCAGTATTTTCAATTTATAAACCTGATATTATTTTAAAAATAGTGACGCAACGATAAAACCTATAATCATTACAGTAATAAGTATACCTAGGCCCTTCCAGCCTAAGCTACCTGCTAAACCAGACAAGTTTCCAGCTTCATTTCTATTAAATGCATCGTTCATATTCCCAGCTGGATTTCTTTTTACCTCTTCGTGTTTTACTCTCTCTCTTCTTCTTTCAGGTGTTTCTTTATCTTCGCTCATTGTCACACCACCATTTTTAAAAAAATTATAACATATTATGGTTAAAATATAAATTAATGGTTTTTTAGAAACGAAGAAAGAAACCTATAGTGACAGATCTCTTTTCCTCAACTAACTGTACACATTTCTTTTTTTAATAAGTATGAAACAACGCTTTTTAATGAAAAAGTATACAGCTCTAGTTAATATAATTACTATTACAAACACCTACATCAAAGAGATCCTCTTTATTTAAGGGGATCTCTTTAATAGCCTTATACTAGATACACATTCTTGAAGTTTTTTTGTGTAAGCTTATTTATTTAAAACCTCTTCTTTTATAATTACTTTTTCATAGATCAATGGTTTGGTTCCTGCTTCTGGTAAAAGATAAATAAAAACAGTAAACATAAGTTGGAGGATTGAAACGACGGTCAAAAATAGAAAAAGACGTTCCTTATTCTTAAACCATATTACTAAACATAAAACTACAGATATTAACGACAAAAACAAAAAAAGAAAAAAGCTATATAAATAAGAAACACCGTAACGATACGAAATATTTAAAAAGAAGAATACTATGTAGAGAAGTATAAAAGTTGACGGTACTACTTTAATAAAGTTGCTCAATAGAAAAATCCTTTCCCTTTATTTGTTGTAGATTGGTCGCCCTGACACTCAATTTACATAAAAAAGCAAATATTGAAAGTTACAGCAAACATGATTATATTTATTTACTTCAATTTTTATCTCTCATTTTCTTTCTTTGAAAAATGAAACTAGCTATAAACAAAAAGCCCAATAACATCGTTAAATAAAAGGTTACAGAATCACCTGAACGATTAAATTCATCTACAATGATGCCTTCTTGAAACAATAAGGCTGCTGCAATTATTAAAAAGAAAAAAGAATTGACGATTACATAACTACTTGCTTTGACTTTATTTCTCAAGAAAATTATATACACCAAATTGCATGCTGAAAAAACTGCGATCAGGTAATAAATAGGCCTTAATAATGTAAATGTTTCCCCAAGCATCAGTATATTCTCCTCTATTACTATTATTTGAAATTTACTAGTCAATATAGTTCATTTTGCAAATAAATGATTATTACTCATCTTAATTATTTATTTTTTGAACCAAAATGCCGCCAACTTTATCCTTATCATCTAAAGAAAACTCAATATTGAGTTTATGAGTTTTATCAAAATACCCTATTATTGTTGCTCCGGTATCTTCTCTTTCGTAATAATTTTCTCCATATGCCATAATGACATCTTTTTTGCTGTCACCAGTATGTATGCCCTTTTCCGTACCATACTTGCTGCTAATAAAGTCATACCTACTGACTTTATTATCTACAATTTTAAATTCAACATCATACTTTTCTGTACTTTCTCCGTAAATGTAGGTAGTATACGGCGGTTTCTCCGTAACCTCTATAAATTTTGGTTTCTTCTTCAAAAAACTTGCTACGTCATATTTAGAACTGCCTATTGATACTGATTTAACATTTTCTAATTCAAGGTTTGTGCTTTTGGTGCTTGAATAGTATTTTTCTTTAGGCGTAAAAGATGGATCACAGCTAGCTACTAATAGTAAAATGAGTGGAAAGATAAACAAAAAATAATTCTTAATGCGCACTGTTAGACTCCTTTATATCGTTTGTTTTTACTCTGACTCTCGGCATTTTTAATCTATTAACTATTTTTCTTTTGCATATATAAGTCAATCGAATAGAAAACACTAACTGCAAAGTAATACATGGCAAGTATAGCTAACGTCTCATAAACAGATTCCGCAGCGCTATTTTTCACAAAAGAAAAAACAGTACGCACTACAAAGAAAACGATAGGATAGATGATAAATAGAGAATTAAATTTACGATTCATAATAACAAGAAGTTCCTTTATTTGGATATTTATGATTATTATAACATATAATTCTCTCGTTTATTTCTCTACTACATATTCAGTAAGTTTTTCGTTTACATAACACCGTTTATCAACAGGACTAAATCAAAAGAAAATCTTATTAGCAGGTCTTATTTTGATTATCTATTCTTTTTGACTTCTTATCTACAATGAATTTTAAATGGCTAATAAAAATCAACAAGCCACAGATAACCATTAACCAGCGCGTAATCCCTTGATGTAAAGGGTCAAAAAGGTTTAATAAAGCTATTCCCAATCCTGATAACATAGCTAGATAACGTAAGATCAAGTATAATCCCCCATTCCAAGAGTGAAGAGGATCTCTTAAACAAAAGATACCTCTTCATTTCTTAGTTCATAGCTCCGCACCACACCATGGACAAAATGAAATCCCAATAGTGGATGAGCCACCATCATGGATAATTAAACCGTATTCCTTGTTCGTTTTATCAAATAAGATAAGATTATCTGGACACTCAAATGGATCACTATGAATATCACACGTAAAGTTCACATGATAATTCATATAATCGCAGCAATGCTTTTTCATTCGTTTTCTCCTTACTATATCGTCATTATTGCTTTTCTCGGTAAGCTGAGCAGTGGTCATCTGAAATACGATAATTTTCCTTACCGGTTGGGGCTGCTACCTCAACTAATTTATGTCCCAACCAGTCCCACACAGCTACTGTATGCAAAGATACCCATTTCAGATTTCCTCTAGCAAGACGAAAAGAATCATATCAGTTTTCAGTTGTTACTAATAGATTTTTATAAGTAAGTTCCTTTTTCCTTAAGTGTTTGATTTCCAACATGAAATCTAACATATTTTCTTCCTTAGGTACTTGAATAATTCGCGCTATAAATGTTCCGTTAGGATTTTTTTTCGTTTTATAAACTTTTCCCCTTTCTATTTCTAACTCTGGACGCCCCCTCATCTTCCTTCACCCTGTCTGCTAACACATAATCTCTATGCTAAAAGGTTATAGCTGTTTCAGTAATTCTTCTAACTTTTCTTCAATATCTGTTTCTAAATGATTTTTTGACAAATCATACAAAGCACCTGCCCCTTTGAAATACCCACCAAAGTAATACCATAATTGAAGGTAATGAACGTATGCATCTTCTTCATCTGTAAATCCATCAAAGTTTATCGCAACTTGGGAACGATATTCTTTTTCTAGACACTGCTCCGAACTTAGATTTGGTAGTTGGTCGCCATCAATATCTCGACACACCCATATTTTTAAGTTCTGCTTACCATCATGTTCAAACTTATTTCTATATTTGTGCTGAAGACTTTCGCTGTATCCCTCTCCTACTTCTTCCAACTTCACTATCTCTCTTTTTAAATTCTCATTTATTTCACTCTCCGGGACTAAAATGTATTTGTCATCTGCTTCCTGACCCTGTTTATCCATAAATAGCTTTTTCAATTTATCAAACAAGCTTTTCCCACCTATCTAAAAAAGAATACAAGCATGTTAAATTCGATTAAAGAAAGCTCATTTCCTTCTCTGAACTGCGTTTAGTCGTCATAACTAATATGATACCAGCTACTTCCTTACGTGTGGAATCTTTTACGAGAGTGCTGATTTTCTGACATACTTGTAATTCGATATTTTTTACAGTGAATACATATGTTAAAGTGTAAAGTAGTGGAACGAAAGGAGTAACGACAACATGGCTCAACGAATCGTCAATATGTTTTTATCTGTTTTAGCTGCTTATGGAACGTTAATTCTAACGAAACACATGAGTATTGCAGATAATATTTTTGTGACACAGATTGTTCGTCTAATCATTTGTATTGTGGCTGTTATCATTGTGACAGGAATTACTACATACATTTTCAGAAATAAATCTTCTAATAAATAAAAGGGCAGCTATTTAGATAGCCGCCCTTTTTGTTTTCGTTAACTCTCATTTTATTTCACCCTAAAGAAATGGGGATGTCTCAAACACTCATGAGACATCCCCATTAAGGTCATACATACTTTTACGCGTTTAAAGCACGCACAAATTCTTTTGCGAGGCTGATTGTAGACTGTGGATTTTGCCCGGTTAAAAGCTTTCCGTCTACTTCAATATGATCGCTCCAATTATCTTTTGCAATAAACTCGGCGCCTAGCTCACGAAGTTTTGTTTCAAGAAGAAACGGCATGTATTTATCTAACGTTGTATCTTTCTCTTCTGCATCCGTAAACGCTGTAATACGTTTACCCTTTACAATCGGCTCACCGTTTTTTAGCTTTCCGCCTACAAGAGCTGCAGGTCCGTGGCATACTGCTGCAATCAGCTTGTCGTCTTCAGCAAATTCTGTTAGCAAACGATGTAAGTGCGTATCGTCTGGAAAGTCAAACATTGTTCCGTGCCCTCCGGGTACAAACATACCTGCAAATTCTTGTGAACTTATATCAGCTAATGATTTTGTATTCTCTAAAAATTTTCCTGCTTCTTTGTCTTCGTCCGTTACATCATCTGTTAAGCTGTTAGGATCCACAGGCGATTTTCCGCCTTTTGGACTTGCTAGGACTACTTCGTATCCTTCTTTTTTAAATTCTAAATATGCTTCAGAGAATTCTGTAAGCCAAATTCCAGCAAGCTCTCCATTCTCCATCGTATGTCCATTTGTAACAACCATTAAAACTTTTGAATTTCCTGCCATGATTTACTCATTCCTTTTTCATTTATTATTTACATACATGTATCATTAATAATTCATTTATCTTTTTGAATATGTTCCCCCGTATTATTTGATGAAAACATGGTAACTTTTTCTTACTAATAAAAAGAACAGGTGAAAATAATAGTTGAATTATATAGAGAAGCAGGATCTTTTTTACACTTTAAAGATTAGACGGAGCCGATTTTTTATATGCAGTGTGACAAGTCTTCACTTTAAATATTTTTTTGACATGTACATCCAATTCGATTAATATCAAATTAGATGTATATCGAATTAAAGAGAGAAGGTATTAAGCTATGCAATTAGATAAGTTGGTTAATTATCATAAAGCCGTTGGTGATCCTACCAGGATTAGAATTATTTCACTATTAAAAAAAGGGCCTCTTCACGGGCAAGCAATTGCTTATAAGCTGGGGTTGCAACCTTCAACTATTACTCATCATATTTCAAAGCTAAGAGATGTAGGAATTGTTTATCAAAGAAGACAAGGAAACATTATTTATTTTTATCTAGACCTTGAAAGACTTGAATATAACTCGAAGGCTATTTTAAGTATTGGAGAGGATTCGATGGAAAATCAAGACAATCATTTACAGGATAAAGACAAATTATCTATTGTTAAAAACTTTATAAATAGTGACGGTACTTTAAAAATTATTCCAAGTCAAAGAAAGAAAAAGAACGTAATATTAGCCTATTTAATACGTGATTTACAGCACGGAAAAACGTATCCAGAAAAAGAATTAAATGAACATATTAAAAAATATCATGAAGATTATGCAACGATTCGCAGAGAGTTAATTATGCAGCATTTTATGTATAGGCAAAATGGAGAATACGAGTTAAATCCGAAAGAGATGTGGCCCGTTATTTATTAAAGTGGACATAAAAACGTTCATTTTTTAAGCCTTCTAATTCGATATATGTCTAATTAGTTTGTGTTGTTTCAAATAGAATTAAAGTAAAAATGTAATTTCCAAAATGAAAGAAGCCAACATTTTGGTAAGTATGTGACATTAATTTCATTCTCCTATGTGTTGGCACAGCAACCATATTAGTTTGCTTACTACTTCCCCTAAAAGCATCTGCTTTGAAAAAAAGCATAAAATCTCTGTATGCAATAAGGATTATCCTCTACCAGTTAAATTAGTGAATAATCCTTATTTTTTAAAACTATAAAAAAAGTGTTTTAACCATGATGAGATCTATTTGTTCTTCGTCTCCCATATAAAATGAGTGAGATCCAATTTGAACAAATCCCTGTTTCTTGTAAAAAGCAATCGCATTTTTATTTTTTTCCCATACGCCTAACCAAATTTTCTTTTTATTAAATGTCGTTGCTATCTCTACTGCTTTATTAAATAAATGTTTACCAAGTCCTTGTTTTTGAAAGCTGTTACCTATATAAATTCTTTCAATTTCAAGCGCTTCTTCCCCCATCTCTTCAGACTGAGCGTCATTCATATTAACCTTTAAATAACCTGCAATTTCATGATTAACATACATAAAAAAGAATTGCGAGAACGTATTGGATAGTTCTTTTTCTAGCTGTTCGATTGTAAATGCTTTTTCTAAATAAGCTGTCATATTTTCTTGTGAATTCTGATCTTTAAATGTCTCATAAAACGTTTTATAGCTAACGTCTTGAAGATCATATACATCTTCAAGAATACACTTTTTTATATGCATCATCACTGACATGCGCCTCTCCTTTATATCATCAATAATTTCTCTTGTTTCCTTTTTTGACAAACTCCCAGTCTGTTTCGATATTTTTTCTTACTCTTTGAACTAGCTTAAGAATGGTATCTGCTTCTTCCCGGGTAAAACCTTCTAATGCCACTTTATCCGAATAATCATTTTCTCTTTTTATAAACGGGTATACGTTCTTCCCTTTTTCAGTAGGAAAAAGGTTTTTATTTTTTTTATTATGGAGATCATCTTTCTTTTCAATAAAACCATTCATTTCAAGCTTTTTTATAGCCCGAGCCGCTGTTGTGCGATCTACTTTTATCATTTCAGCTAACTTTTCCTGAATGATTCCTGGATTTTCACATATTCGCACTAAATACAAATACTGCCCTTTTGTCAGGTCATATTCTTTAAATTCTATATTACTAATTGAATCCAATGCTCTTGCTATCATGCCAATTTCACGCAGAATTTCACTCATAAAATATCTCCTTTATACATATTTTTGTTGCAAATACAATAAAAATAATCTACATTTAATGTATCTCAAAATAGTTGCATTTGCAACGAAAAATAACAAAAAGGATGATGACAGTGAAGTATGTAGTTTATACAGGAGGAATTTTACTATTAACTCTTGGAATTGCTTTGACGATACAATCTAACATAGGAGCTTCACCTTTTGATGCACTGTTGGTTGGACTGTCACTAAACGTAGGTTTTAGCGTTGGAAGCTGGGAGATTATACTTGCCTGTATTTTAATTTGTGGTAATTCTCTTTTAAGCAAACAAAAGCCAGAAATACTGGGACTGTTAACGGCATTCATAACAGGTCTTGGTATCGATATATGGCTTTTTTTCTTAAAGAATTGGATTACGTTCGAAAGTTGGTACAGCAAAGTATGTTGTTTCGGAATCGGTTTAATCATTATAGGAGTAGGAACCTCAGCCTATTTACATACAAATTTTGCACCTATTCCAATTGATCGCTTAACATTAATCATACAAAAACTAGCTAAAACCAATTTATTTCTTTCAAGAACATTTATTTACCTCACATTCTTACTAGCCGCAATATTTTTAAACGGACCAATTGGTGTTGGAACGTTATTAACCGTGTGTTTAGGCGGCGTGCTGCTTAATTTCTTTATGCCCATTACTCAAAAAGCAGTAGACTGCATTTTAACAAACTCTCGTATATCACAAAATCATACTAAAGATCATAAACGCTCCATTACATAACTGAAATAGAACGTTTATGTAAAATCATCATTCACATACAAAAATCGGATCTCCAGTTAGAGATCCGATTTTTATATGTGATTAGTTTACACTATTTATTTTGCCTCAGCTTTAATAATAAAACGATGTTGTTTTGCATCAAAGAAACCTTTAGACTGTATAATTCCATGTATGTTATACAACCCTTTGATATATGTTTCTACATCAAAATTAGGAACTTGCCAAGGAATTGCTTTTAGATAAAAAACTAGCGCCCCGATATCATAAAATCTCTGCACAGGAAATTCTTCTTTGCAAAAGATGATGTTAAAAGAATTTTGTTGGAGCTCTTCTATTGCTTTCTTTAAATTCCAATTAGAAAACTCTTTATTTAGTGGAACCCCTATACACTCATTGATTCGCGAACAGTCTAACCCTCCCACTTGCTGAGTGAAAAACGTGCCTTCCTTGGACAAAATCCTTCTTACTTCCGAAGCACAAAAAGATTCATGTTGGTTCAAAATTAAATCAAATGTATCATCTTTAAACGGTAAATTTGCGTCTTCATTTCGTTCAACAACTGTGACACCAAGTGGCTCTAATCGTTTTTTAGCAATTGGAACGTTAGGTTTGTATCCTTCGGTAGCATACATAACGCGAGGAAAAGGTTGTAACAAAGATAAAAATTCTCCTCCTCCTGTTCCCATATCTAAAGCGACATTAGAATTTTGAATAAGGTGGCAAGCTTCACTTCCATATGACCACGAAAGCATGCCGCTATCCATACGACCAGTACGAGTAATAATAGAAAAATCCCATCCAGTAAAATCAACATGTGTATTGTTTACAGCGTTTAAAAAATGTTTGTCCTTTATCATATTAAACTCCTCCTTTTATAGCTAGCATTAATCATCTATCCTAAACTAGTAAAAGGCGGACCACGAACATACAGACAGCGTTGTTATGTTTCATGTGCTAACGTATTCACACTAACCGCTCCTTTATTAAAATTACGTATGATTCATTTGTTTGTCCATTCATATGTAATATCAGGTAATTTTTCTTCGTTTTCACATCCTCTTTTTATAATACTGAAGCCGTGTTTCTCGTAAAACCTTTGGGCGTTTTTATTTCGTTCAAATGTACGTAATATTAATTTTCCATTTGATTCTGCTTTGGCTCTTTCAAGCAATCGCTGTCCGATTCCTCTCCCTTGATAATCTATATGAATGTACAGCTGGCTAATTTCGTCAGCCTTATAAGCAACCATTCCTACTATTTGTTTATCTATTAACGCTAATTCAACTTTATAGTGTGCTGACAATATATGATCTAAAAAATAAACATGACGGTCAAAACTGTGCATTTCCTTTTGTCCAATCGCTTTTTCTTTACTATCTCTCCACATTTTTACCGTTGCCTCAGCAAATTGTGGATGATAGTGAACAATATCAACATTAAAATGGGCCATACATTTTCCCCTTATCTGTCATTGTGCTATTCGTATTTTTAATAACTATGTCTAGATATTCTCTTCATGTGGTTGAAGCCTGTCAAAATCTTGTTTTAATAAAGAGTACATGTACAAATCATCAAATTTTCCACACGTAAATTCATAGCTCCTTAATAGGCCTTCTTTTATAAAACCGTGCTTTTTTATTAATTTTTGTGAAGCAGCATTAGCAGGCTCTATCAAAGCTTCGATTCTCCGCAAATTAAAATGTGTAAACCCATATTTTATGACCGCGCCGAATGCCTCATTAGCAATTCCATTTCCCCAGTAGTCTCTGGCTAATTCATAACCAATTTCCGTACGGTAATGGTCATGAACTCGATTAAGAAACCCGCAGCTGCCAATAATGTCGTCTTGTTCTTTAAGAGTAATGCCCCATCTTATTCCAGATCTTTTGTTTAAGATTGATTTATACCATGAAATCTCATTTAAAGCATCTTCAACCGCTGTAAAAGGCTCTAAACCGTAGTGCTTCATTACTTCTTTATCGGATAGGTATTTTAAAATATTGCTTGCGTCTTCTGCTACAATTTCCCTTAGTACAAGTCTTTTTGTTTTAATGACAGGAAAATGATGTGACATCTGTAATTCCCTCCTCTTATCCATTCATTAACTGGACGGATCTTTTCTCACAGCTTTATCTAATTTAAATAATGGTTAGTAAAAAAGTTCTTTTATTATTAGTGAATTCCTTTTTTAGTCATAAATATTTGTCGAAAAACAAGCAAAAAAGCACGCAATTCTTCATTTCTAAATCAGAACCGTCATTTATTTTGTATTTGTTCGTTTTAAAAATTAAAGGAATAAAAGATAGAAATGAAGAATTCTTCTCCAACTAGTCTAAATGTAAAAAGTAAGGAGAACGATATGAAACTGTACGGAGATTTTGAAAAAGAAGATTGGCTAAACGTATTAAAGCTATCAGAAAAAGAGCTGCCTAATGCATTTATTATTCATGGTGAGTGGGGATTCCAAGATAATCTAAGCTTATGGAAAGAGATTTTATCTACCAATGTTCATATGCCTAAATGGAACACGGTGATAGGTAAGTTCAAAAACAGAAATATAGGGTTTGCGAATGTGTACGGCAGTCCAATGGCATCAAACATCGTACATCAATTTGCCGGCAGCGGAACCGACTTATTTATTCAAACGGGATATTTTGGAGGCTTATCTTCCACTATACAATATGGAGATATTTTAATTGTATCTGCAGCACAAATGCAAGACGGCGTATCGCACTGGTATTTACCAGACCAAACGCTTGTAGAAGCTGACAAAGAGCTAGTGGAAGCCGCCTGCAGATATTGTGAACAAAAAGGCTACAGCTATATTAAAGGACATGTGGTCAGTATGGGTGCCATGCTTATGGAGACGCATAATATGGTAAAAGAATGGTCACTTGCAGATTTTCTCGGCGTGGATATGGAGACAGCTACCACTTTAGCGATTGCCCATAAATTCAACAAGCGCGCTGTGGGCTTGTTGAATTTATCAGACCACCTTCTTCACGGCGATACTCTATATTCGTATACAAAGGACAGAGAGTTAATAGAAAGTGAAACTGATAAAGCCATTCGCGATGTGGCTCTTTATTTAAGTAGTAAATTCTAATAGCGTGCTGTCTTATAAAAATTTTTGTATTATTGATATGAGTAAAATCTATTTGGAGTAGAATGCTCATTTATACTATTGTTTTTAGAAGTATAGCTTTATATGACTCTGAAGAAATGGGGTAGACTAAAAAAGATAACCACTTATAAAAGCGATTATCTTCTGGCTGCTTGAAAGTATAAAAATGAACCTTATAATAAATATACGAATTTTTCTGCACTGTAAATGCGACAGTCATTGTGAATTAAGAAGCATGCAGCACCTTCTGCTCCTTTTTTCCTTTTTCTTTAATTAGTAAGACACCTAACAACCCCATCATTGAAAACAAAATGGGAATCATAAAAGCATAATGATAGCCCACGTGCAGCGAGCGTTCAGGGAATAAATCAAGGACATTTCCGAAAATACTAGGTAATAATACGGCGCTTAAAAAGCCTCCCATATTAGCAAAACCTGATACAACTCCTACTTCTTTTACTGAAAAAGATTGACGTACTACGGCAAATGTCAAAGCGCTTGCGCCGTTTCCAAATCCGATGATAAAAAGTAAAATAACGACTAGCATGAATGAAGGTTTCACTCCCGTTAATAATAATCCTGTCCAGCTAAGCACCACAATAAGATGGACGAGTGAATAGATTTTTTTAATGGAGTTTAAGCTTGATATCCAGCTAATTAAAGGTCCGCCAATCATAGCGCCAAACAAACCATACATAATAAGCTGACTTGCATCAGCGCGAGATAAATGAAACACATTCATGCCATAAGGAACTCCCCAAGAGCCAATAAAACCTATATATGTACCTACTACACCAAAATGACAAAGAAATGTTGCCCATGCTTGACGAGTCGTCATTACCCTTTTTAGGATCGCCCATACGCTTTCTTGAGTCTTAACAGAGGCTTTATTTGCTTTAGCATCATCTACAAATAATCGTTTAGGTTTTATAACTAAAACGACATAAAGCAAATAAGATACCGCGATTAAAACTAGACCTATACTAAGAAAAGGAACTCTCCAGCCTGAAAAGGAAATCCACATAGATAAAGGCACGGTAGCTGATAATGACCCCACACTTCCTACCAGCCCAATTAAACCTAAAAGCTTTACAAACTCATTTCCCTTAAACCACTGACTTAAAATTAACACTAAATTGACAAAAATCATGGAGTCTCCCGTACCGACTAGTAAACGAGAGAAAATTAACACATACTCGTTGGGAGATGTGCTGTAGATAAGACTTCCTATCCCCGTTAAAAGCGACCCTATAATCAAAAATCGATTGGGACCGTATCGGTCAGAAAGTAAACCAATAGGAATCTGAAGACCTGCATATGCTAAAAATTGTATACTAGTCATTAATCCTATAACAGACGCTGAAACGTGAAAATCTTTCATTAACTGTTCTGTAATAAGTCCAGGGGCTGTTCGTTGACTGACAATCAAATAATACGCTAATAAAGCGGTTCCAAAAACAACCCATCTGTAGCTACTTTCCTGTTTGTTCATTTTGACAGATCCTCTCATGTATAATTTTTCTGCGTAGAAATGCTGGTGGAAAACGGTTAAGAGATGAAGACATTGATAGAATGAAGGTCTGTTTAATAAATAAGTCGCTATTGCGAACAGCTCTTCTTTTTATCCTTGTTTTTCCTTTCTATTATAATTTTAAGTTTTTAAAGGTTATTTTTCAATGAGGATGGACTTTTAAAATATATCCTTTACTATTTCCCTTTCACTATTAGGCATCAAAGTTAGAGTTCTTCTTGTCATTTTTGGTTATAAAGCAATTCAATAAGAACCCATCAAGAACCTATATCACCCGTGTTTTTTTCAAAAGACCTCTTTTTTCACAGCTTTTCAGCTGTTTAATAAGTTGGTATAAAACTTGCATGTTCATCTATGAACACTTACTAAAGGAGGAGAACTTTATGAAAAAAGTTAAACGTAAGAAAAGTATTAAAAAACAGGTCATTACTGGTGCTGTTCTCGCAGCATCTCTTTTACTGCCCATTTCAGCTTCTGCTGCATCTGCACCTTACACACTTTATCAAGTCGGAAGTACTGCAGACAAAGCGACTAGTACAAGCTTCGGACAAGTCTATATGGGCGGAAGCACCGATGTAGATGAAGCATTCAAATGGATGATTCAAAAGGCAAACGGCGGAGATTTCTTGGTTATAAGAGCGACGGGTACTGACGCCTATAATTCATATATCTATGACCTTGCCAAAAGCATAGGTAAGCCCCTTAACTCTGTTAGCACAATTGTTGTTGATGATTTAATAAGAGCAGGTTCAGACTCTTCTTTAATTGACAAAATTAACAAAGCAGAAGGCATCTTTTTTGCTGGAGGCAATCAAGCTGATTACGTAGATTTCTTAAAAGGATCGCCAGCTCTTACAGCCTTAAATAATCGTATTAATCAAGGCATTCCTTTTGGAGGAACGAGTGCCGGCACCATGATTCAAGGTGATCACGTTTATGACTCTATCTCAGCAGGCTCTACAACTTTAGATTCGAAAACAGCGCTAAACAATCCCTATAGTTCTCTTATTTCTTTTACAGATTATTTGATTCAAACCCCGCATAATAATAACATTCAAACAGACACTCATTTTGAACAACGAGATAGAATGGGACGCTTTTTAACATTTCTTGCACGTAATATTCAAGACGGAGAAGAAACTGGAACAAGCGCCAAAGGAATTGCTGTTAATGAACAGTCAGCGCTTCTAGTAGAAAAAGATGGTTCAGCTAAAGTAGTAACACAGCCAGGCTCTACAAACGCAGCTGTTTATCTAGCTAAAACGAATAAGGCGCCTACTACTTGTATAAGCGGTCAGCCGCTGACGTTTAATAATATTTCTATCTATAAACTATTTAATGGCAGCACTTTTAATCTTTCCACTTGGACGGGTTCTGGAGGGTTAGCTTATACTTTAAACGTAAATGGCGGTGTTATTACTTCCTCTACAGGAAAAGTATACGGAGGAAATCAGCCGTAAACGCCAAGTCTATGACGACACTATTTTATAGAAAAGGGAAACTTGATTAGTGAAGTTTCCCTTTCTTCCGTATATTAAGGATTGACTAAGTGCTGTTTTGTTTTTAAATGATATAGATAATGCAGTCCTTTTTCTGTTATTTTCGTTCCTGCTCTGCCTCTGCGTTTTATAATATACTCTTTTTCTTCTAGTACATCCAAACGATTTCTCACCTGCTGTTCTGTAAGAGTAAAGCCTTTTAAATGCTGTGTAATCCACTTTCTGCTTGCTGCTTTTCCTGTATCATTACACTGCTTTATCGTTTCTAACAGAGCGTGATTTTCTTGAAGTTCGATCAAGTCAACCGATTCATTTTCAATTTCATGTAAAGTATGCTCCTCCTTTTGACTACTAAGCCTATACTCTACGTCTTTTGCTTTCACTTCGTTTTCATCACAGACAGTAAGCAAATACTCGATGACTCCTTTTAATTCTCTTATGTTTCCTAGCCATTCATATTCGATAAGCAGATTCATCGCTTCTGGATGGATATGCGTCCACGTTTTTGATTTAGAAATAAAATGATGAATCAGTAAAGGAATATCGGTTCTTCTATACCTTAAAGGAGGAATCGTTAAAGATAATACGTGTAAACGATAGTATAAATCTTCTCGAAACAACCCTTCTTTCATTTTATGTAGTAAATTGTTGTGAGTGGCTGCTATTATTCTTACATTGATCGGAATGACTCTTGTCCCTCCTACCCGTCTAATTTCTTTTTCTTGAAGCACTCTTAAAAGCTGAGTTTGTAAACGCGGGCTGATATCACCAATTTCATCCAGGAAGATCGTACCTTTATCAGCGCTCTCAAACAGCCCTTTTTTGCCGCCTTTTTGGGCTCCTGTAAAACTGGCTTCTTCATACCCAAACAGCTCACTTTCTAGCAATGTATCGGTCATGGCACTGCAATTCACGGCAAGAAACGGTCCGTTTTTACGTGTAGAATGATTATGGATAGCCTGAGCAAACAGCTCTTTTCCTGTACCGGTTTCTCCTTGAATTAAAATAGGGTACTCAGTAACCGCCATTTTCCGGGAAATTTCAATCGTTTTAAGCAAAGCTGGGTGTTCTCCGATAATATCTTGATAATTATACTTAGCAGAAAAGCCGTTTTTTCTAAGTTCTGACTGCGCTTTTCCTTCTATTTCAACAGCTTGATTCACACTTTTAAACGTTGCTACCGTAGTATTGCTTTCCTGAATCATAGACTTATAGATAACCATTTCGTATCCGTTTACGTTAAAGTACTGACTTTTCTCGTCGGACGATGTAATAAACTCCACAAGGCCTTCGTTAGAAATGACATGTTGAATTTCACAATCTACAACATCAGAAGAAGATAGCTGAAACAATGATTCTAACCTTTTATTAAATAACGTAATTCTTTTATTGAAATCCACAGCTAGGATCCCATCTTCTACTACATTTACAACACTCTTTACATGGAGGTGAAGTTCTTTCATTTGCCCTTCTGCTTCTATTAGCTTTTTTTGCAGCTCAATAATATTTCGTAAATAGCGATCCCAAATAATTGAATGATTAGACTGATTAAAACCAAATGATTTTATAAGTTCAAAAATGGTCGCCATATCAAAAAGCCTAACGCCTATATCAATTACATGTTTTACATATGGCGGACATAAGTGAATCTCACCTGGAGAAACAGCAACTTCCACACCTTCGTAATAGGTCTTTTGCTTTTTAAAAGGAATAAACTGAACATGATTAATACCTACTTGATAGAGAGATTCTATTAATTTAAGGGTTTCTTTATCGTCATCATTTACAATTAATACTTTTGTATGGGCAGGGATTTGCAGCAATTCATTTATATGTTTATGGTGAATTGTTCTATTTCCTACAATTTCATGTGCATGCTGAACGTCTAATCTGTCCTTCATTTCGTGCTTTATACTCTCTGATGAGTAGAGTACAACATCGCCATCAATTTCACCCGGTAATTCTTCGTCAATCGCAAAGCATTCAATAAAAATGCAATCGTCTAGCAGCTCTTTTAATTGATCGTGCAAAATGATTCTAGTTTGCTTGCTTCCTGTTATTAAAACTAATTTCTTTTTCATCGTATGAACACCTTTCTACAGGCCTTTAAATTTGCTTGCCTTCAGATATTAGTCTTGGGATACTGTACCTATCATTTTATACGTTGCCCTCCATTTCATCTAGCGGACGTTTGTCCCTATTGTAAATAAAAATAAGTAGAAAAAAGTGCCTCCGCTTTAATAGGTGGAGGCACAATATGCTAAAGTGCTAGATGCATTGAATTACTGTCTGTTCTCTTTTTATTTAATAGCTACTTTTATTGGTTTGATATCTAAGGCTACCTTTACAATGGAATAATCGTCTTTTTGACCGTCTGTATAAGCCCAATACCCATTGCTTTCGGGGCTTTTTCGGAAGGTAAGCTCAAATCCTTTGTTTTGGTTAAACGCATAGCTCTTTATTTCTTTGCTCTGAGCGTTATCAATAAGATCGTAAGCTAAAAACTTTCTTAATACACCGTGTGGAGAGAAAAGACCTGTATTTGGTCCAACCTTTTCACTGTAGTATTCATTTTTTCTAGTAGACGTTTTAGCTGGGTTTATGACGATTTCTTTTGTTGTGATATTTACTTTATCGCCTGGAGTAATACAAGAGATAACAATATTTTTGTAATCACTCGGAAATTTGTCATTTGTCTGTACCTTCGCTAAGTCAACTAGCGTAATACCGCCTCTTCCCACAACTTCCATTTGTTTTTCTTTATTATTTACTACCATAGCAGTATCTTCATCGATGCCGTATGAAAGCTGATTTTTATTTCCTTTTTCATATGCTGTTGCAATAAGCCGTCCCAATCTTGCTTTGTTATCAAAATGCTGATCTACAAGACCGTATTGGAAGAAGCCAAGGCCTTTTTCTAAATAAGCAGGCCCTTGTTCTTGCTGAGTCATATCATCATAGGTGTCTGTAAACCCGTACGAAAGAGCTCCGTAGCTATCTCCGCCAGCGAGCATAGTATTACTCATAATTGCAGCTCCGGCGCTCGTACCGCCAAGTACTGCTCCCTTTTTATACGTATCCCATATAGCTTGTAAGACTTTTGAGTCTGAACCATTTTCATTACGCAAAGAGCCCGTAATCATCGTCTGATCTCCTCCTACAAACCAAATGCCTGTTAGCCCTTTAACTTTTTGCGCTAGTTTTTCATTGTTCATACTTAGTTTCCAACTCGACTCGTTTTCAGAAGTTCCTTTAAAGTCATGGTTTGAAATAGGTAAAATTTCTATATTTTCTGCCTTCACTCCGTATTTAACTAAATCGCCTTTAAACTGATTAGAGGAATCGAACTTAGTACTCGCTGCAGGCACAATTCCTATTTTGGCTTGTTTTCCTCCTGCAAGATCAATAAACTTGTTATACACGCTTGAATTGCTGCTGCCAAGCGCTCCGCCTGCAATTAAAAGATTACCTTTGATCGAATCGTATGCAGGACTTTCAGATGAAGAAAAAGTAGATTTTTTATACGTTAAACTAGTTTTTTTATCCGGCTGGAATTTGACGGTTTTGGGCGTAATATCCATTCTTACATTTACAATGGAATAGTCATCTTTTTGTCCGTCAGTATATCTCCAGTAGCCGTTTGTGTCATTATCCTTTTGGAAAGCAATTTCGTAACCAGACCCTCTACTGTCATAAACATAGCTGCTAGCAGATTTCATCGATTTATTGTCAACAAAAGAATAGGATAAATAAGCCTTTAATCTTCCATAGGGTGTAAAAACACCCGTAGCAGGCAACGCGTTAAAGGAATTATATTCAAACCCCTTTGTTTCTACTTTATCTTTTGGAAATTCAAATGATTTTAAATGAAAGTTAATTTTATCTCCAGGAGATAAGTAACTGACTTTTATGTTCTCTAAGCCTGAACGCACTTTTTGCTTAGATATAAGCTTAGCTTTGCTCATATCTAATACAGCTACTCCGCTTCTTCCAACGACTTCAACCTTTTGATCTTTATTGTTAACGACCATAGCAGTATCTTCGTCTACACCGTATGCAAAGTTTTTTTCTTTGTCACGTTTAGCATTATACGCAGCTACTGCCAGTCGCCCAAGTCGTGCTCGTTCATCCATATGCTGATCAATTATGCCGTGTTGGAAAAATCCCAGCCCTTTTTGAACTGATAGAGGCTCGTATTCTTTCTTATTGTGTTGGTTTTCGTTTACATGTTTATTTTCCTTGTTTCCTATACTTTCTTTTAAAGCTCCTAGACTGTCTCCTCCTGTAATCATGACGTCACTCATAATTGCAGCTCCTGCACTTGTACCTCCGATAACTGCTCCCTTACGATATATATCCCAGATAGCTTTTAACGCTTCAGAATCGTTTCCATTATTTTCACGAAGGGAATCCACAATTTTTGTTTGGTCTCCTCCAACAAACCAAACTGCCGTTAGTCCTTTAATCGTACGGGATAACTTCTTGTCGTTCACTTGATTCTTCCAAGTCGATTCATCTTTTTGTGTGTCAGAAAAATCGTGATTGGAAACGGGAAGAATTTGAATAGAATCTGAGTTTACTCCGTATTTCACGAGGTCTTCCTTAAACTTTTCAGAAGACTGCAGCGTTGTGCTAGCAGCTGGAATAATCCCTACTTTGGCTTTTTCTTTTCCCCCAGCAAGCAAGAGAAATTTTTCATATATATCGTGATTGGATGTTCCTACACCTCCGCCCGCAATAACAAGGCTGCCTTTAATGCCCTCAGTATTTTCTTGTGCTTTTGCAAGCAGGGGTGTACTCAACGAAGAAAGTAATGTAAAGCTGATGAGACATGAAACCAGTTTCTTTTTCATTTGAAAGATCCTTTCCACGCAAATTTTAATACCCTTCTCTAATTAGCTCGTATCCTTTCCGCGATACTTTCGATAAATGATATCTAAAACCTGTTATTCAAACGTTCCTTTCACAACAGGGACACCGTCTTTTACCATTACTTTACCTTGAGCAAAAACCGTTTTAATTGTTAGCGTCTCTTTGTCTAAAAGGACTAAATCTGCATCTTTTCCGGGTTGAATATGCCCTTTATTGGACAGTTTTAATACTTTGGCAGGATTAGAAGTAATGACTTGAAGAGCTGTTTCTAACGGTATTGATTCCTCTAATACTGCATCTCGTACTTCTTGAAATAAAGAAGACACTTTTCCAACTTGAAGACCTTTATAATCTCCGTTATCATCAAAAAACGGCAGGCTCGCGTTTCCATCTGATGAAAACGTAATGCTGTCAATCGCCACTTTCTCTTCCAGCATGATGCGTAACCCTTTGCTGCACTTAACTTCGCCTTCTTCTAAAAAGTGAGGGATCGTGCTAGTCGTAAAATCTACATATCCGCCTCGCTTTGCAAATTGAATTCCTTCTTTAAACAGCTCTTCATTTCTATTAATATGTGTAGGGTGAAACTGACGAATTGGCAGGTCTGTTTTATCTGCGATTTGATTCATTAAAGATAATTTTCGTTCTCCGTCTCCTACGTGAATCTCTAATATTCCGGCTTTCCCTGATAAAATCCCTCCATTGCGGGCAGCGGAAGCCACCTTCACCAGTTCTTCAAATGTCGGTTCAGAAGAACGGTGGTCGGAAATGGCAATTTCACCTACTCCGATAATTTTATCAATTAAAATAAGATCTTCTTCAATGCTATTAGTTAACGTTTTTACCGGTATTTGATAGGAACCTGTGTGAATGAAGCAGCTAATCCCTTCTTCTTCTAACCCTCTTGCTTTGGCCAGAAGGTTTTCCATTCTTCTTGTTGTACCGTCTGTTCCAAGTACACCTACAATAGTTGTAACACCGGCAGTCGTTGCATCGGTTAACATTAGTTCAGGAGTGCGTGTTTTATATCCACCTTCTCCTCCTCCGCCAATAATATGAACATGTGAGTCAATGAAGCCTGGAGCTATAATGTGATTAGCGGCATCTACAACATCAATAGGAATGGACGTATTTACATGATCAATACAATCTTTTATAAGGATGATTTTGCTGTCTGCAAGCAATATATCTTTTTTTCCTAAGTGCTGTGGTGCATATACTTCTGCGTTTTTGATTAAGGTTAACAACTTCTATTCCTCCTAGTAAGCTCAACTTACAAATTACATTTTTCTATCTCTTAAAATGGCCCGTAATTGATAAAATAAGCAATCACAACGGCTATTAGACCAATCACATATTGAATAAGGACTAACGGCAACACCCATTTTGCCCACTTTGTCCATGAAATTCCCGCAATTGCTAAGCCAGCCATTAATGTTCCAGCCGTCGGGAAAATAATGTTTCCGATGCCGTCTGCAAAAGAAAAAGATAATACTGCCGTTTGTCGCGTAATATCAAGCAAATCTGCAAGCGGCGTCATGATTGGCATCGTCAGCATCGCATGACCCGTTCCAGATGCTAAAATAAGATGAATCAGCGCTTGGAAGTTGTAGATTCCGATGACGCTTAAATATCCCGGAATATGTTGAATCGCTCCAGATACTTGATGAAGCATAGGGTCTACAATATGACCTTCATTTAAAACAACAAGAACTGCGCGAGAAACTCCGATAACAAGCGCTCCTCCAACCAGTGCTGCTGCCCCGTTTGTAAACGACTTAACCGTATTTTCAACAGAGAGTCTTCCAATAATCCCAATCACAACTGTCAAAATCACAAACAGAGAAGCAATTTCAGTAATGTACCACTTATACTTAATAACCCCAAAAGCAAGAATTACATAGTTAACAAGAAATGCTGCCATAATCCATTTATGCTTTCTAGTTAGCTTGGCATCGGAGTTTAAAAGTTTATTTGCATTAGTTATGCTGTATTTTCCGTATGTTCCAATCGAAGGACTTTTTTTAACTTTCATTGCATATCGGTAGACAAACCATACTGAAACAGCGTAAACAACTACGAATAAGATGAGACGAAAGCCCATTCCAGAAAACATAGGAAGCTCTGCTACTCCTTGTGCAACACCTACTGTAAATGGATTCATAACGGCCGTAGTAAAACCAGCTGATGCTCCAATTAACACAATAGCAGTCCCTGTTAATGCGTCGAACCCAAGAGCAAGTGCCAGCGGAATTAAAAGAGGAATATAGGCTAGCGTTTCTTCCGCCATTCCCATTAAAGATCCTCCTACCGCAAAAAA
The DNA here is from genome assembly GCF_053345675.1 of Priestia sp. D51. Taxonomy (NCBI): domain Bacteria; kingdom Bacillati; phylum Bacillota; class Bacilli; order Caryophanales; family Bacillaceae; genus Priestia; species Priestia sp. D51. The sequence continues at coordinate 206,105 of NZ_JBLTIR010000006.1, forward strand.
TAGCATCATAACAGGAATTAATAGCTTTTCTCGGGTAGCGAGCTTTTTAGCCATCGTTGTAATTAATACATCTACTGTACCCGTAGCACTTAGTACACCAAAGAAACCGCCAATAATTAATACAAAAAAGATAATGTCGGCTCCTTCTACCATTCCTGTATGTATCGCTTTGACCATATCAAAGAATCCAACTGGTGTAGAATCAATCCATTTAAACGATTGAGGATCTACCGTTGTTCTCCCGTCTACTTCTACACGCGCATATTCTCCAGCTGGCAAGATATACGTTAAAATGGTAGCAATCACAAGAAAGCCTAACAATAAAGCAAAAACGTTTATTTTCCTCTCTTTTTTCCGTACTTGATTTAATGAACTCATTTCCTTTTGCGGTTCACTCATTCTTCTTCTCCCCTTTATTGTGAAATAATAGCTTTAGACAAACCTCTCTTTCTTTAAAAGCAGCTTCCTTATCTGCGACTATATATTGCTCCTTTCTTTTGTATTCCTCATATATAGTACAAGCAATTTTCGTGCCAACGTAGAACCGTTTAATTTTCTGAATTATGATATAATTAAATCGTGTTTTAGGTGTTAATTGGGTGTTTTTAAAAAATTAACACCGCCAATTAAGATGTTGGTTGATAGAAAATTTGGAGCACGAAGCATTAGCTAGTTCTTTTTTAAAAAGCTGCAAAAAGAAAGATAAAAGAATTTAATCTATAAACATAAAAAAATACTATTTTATTATTGTCTTTTCTTTAAGTAGATTAATACTATAAACCTTCAATCTATTTATAAAAGCATTGCGCATAATGAAAGGGTGTTCAAAACAATGACTGTTTATCGTTTCGGGGTATTGGCCGGTGATGGCATCGGGCCGGAGATTGTCGATGCCGCAGTTAAGGTAGTTAAAACTGCTTCTTGCAAAGCAGGAGTAAAAATGGAATGGATTTATCTGCCTATGGGATGGGAAGGAATTAAACAATATAACGATCCTCTTCCAGAAGTAACGATAGATGCTTTAAAACATACGCATGGATGGATACTTGGCCCGCATGATTCTGTGGCTTACCCTCTTGAACACAAAGAAAAGCGTAATCCTAGCGGAGAGCTTCGTCACAGTTTAGATCTTTACGCAAATATTCGCCCTGCTAAAACAATGCCAGGTATTAAAAGCGTCGTGAAAGAAGCCGATTTAGTGATCGTTCGAGAAAATACAGAAGGATTTTATGCCGATCGTAATATGTATTCTGGACACGGGGAATGGCAGATTACAAAAGACGTTGTGGTGACATCGGGGGTATTTACGCGAAAAGCCGTAGAAAGAATTGCACATGAAGCTTTTGCATTGGCTATGCAGCGTCGTAAAAAAGTAACAATCGTACATAAAGCAAATGTTTTAAGATTAAGTACCGGACTATTTCTAAACGTTTGTCGAGAAATAGCTGAGCAATATCCTGAAGTAAAAGTGGACGACTACCATATCGATGCCATGGCTGCTCATCTCGTACGTCGTGCAGCCGATTTTGATGTCATTGTGACAGAAAACATGTACGGTGATATTCTTTCAGATTTAGCAGGCGAGCTTGTAGGAAGCTTAGGATTAGCCCCTTCTCTTAATGCAAATGAACATATCGCTATGGCACAAGCAGCTCATGGTTCTGCGCCAGATATCGCAGGTTTGAACATAGCAAACCCAACCGGTATTATTTCTTCAGCAGCCATGCTACTGAAATGGTTGGCTGAAAAACATGCTGATCACAAACTTACAAAAGTGGCTGCTACAGTAGAACACGCACTTTATCAAACGCTTCAAGATGAAGTGAAAACGAAAGATTTAGGCGGACATGCCTCTACATTGGAGTTTACAGAAGCTATTTTAGAGAAAATAAAATCCACGCAGAATTAACAGCAATTTATCCATTCTATAGAGGTGATCATAATGAAAAAAAGAAAGATTATTATGGACTGTGATCCAGGTCATGATGATGCTATTGCTATTATTTTGGCTGCCGCACGACCGGAATTAGATATTTTAGCGATCACAACTGTTTCGGGAAACGCAGAAATTGAAAAAACGACGATGAATGCTTTGAAAGTGTGTGATTTAGTATTGTTACATAACGTGGTTGTCTCAAAAGGAGCAGGTGAACCATTGATTCGCACGCGTGAAAACGCTCCTAGCATACATGGTGATTCAGGGTTAGACGGCCCTGAGTTCCCTCCTCTGTCTCGCAGCTGGAGTGAAGAACACGGAGTAGATACTATTATACGAATGGTCAAAGAGTCAGAAGATCCCGTTACGCTTTTGCCTACCGGTCCTTTAACGAACATTGCTTTAGCTTTAATAAAAGCTCCAGAAATTAAAGAAAACATTGAAGAGATTATCCTTATGGGCGGCGGAACCTTCGGGAACTGGACGCCAACGGCTGAGTTTAACATTTGGGCAGATCCAGAAGCGGCTAAAAAAGTGTTTGATAGCGGTATTTCACTCGTAGTAATGGGGTTAGATATTACGCATCAAGCCGTTGCAACAGATAATGTTATTAACCAAGTGATGAACATTGATAATAACGTAGCAAAAAAGGTGGGTGAATTATTAGCGTTTTTTAAATCTGCCTATAAAGAAACGTTTGGCTTTGATGGTCCGCCTGTTCACGATGTATTAACCGTTGCTTATTGCATAGCTCCCGAACTATTTACGCTCAAAGAAGTTAATATTGTAGTAGAAACACGCGGAGAATACACGGCTGGAACGACTTCAGTTGATTTGCTTGGAGTTACAGGAAGGACAGCAAATGCGAAGTTTGGTTTAACCCTTGATGCAGATGGTTTTTGGGATTTAATGATTGAGGCTCTTAACACATATTCGGCTTCGTAATGTTCATCTAGAAGATAGGTAAGATCAGCACCAGAACGTCGAGTTCGCAACTCGGTGGTGCTGACTTACTTTTATTCATACTATCTAGCTGTTTTTTTCGCTTTTTGATTGAGCATTACAGTAATGATTGAAGCAACAATAACACCTGTAATCAAACAGTTGGATATATCTTTATAAATTACTCCCATTACTGTCCCGCCTATAACGCCTACACTAATAAGTGAAATTCGTTCTCTTTGACTCATGATTTATCCCTCCATCTTTTTTAACAAAACATTTAATTTATGAAGAGCAAACTGCAGGTCTAATTGCTCTTCTTCATTTAACTTCGCAAGATTTGTATGAAAATTACTATAAATCCCTCTCCACTTTTCCTCTTGAATACTTTTTCCCTTAGATGTTAATGAGACTAAAACTGCACGCTTGTCTCGCGAATCGGGCATTTTGATTAAATATCCTTCATTTTCTAATTCACTGATAACATTCGTTAACTGTTGTTTGGCAATATTTAATCCATTACTAATTTCCTTAATATTCAAATCTCTTTTTTTCATATACATGAATTCAACTACGTGATTTTGTAAATGTGTTAATTTCACTTCATTCTTGTTTAAGTTCTTGAAGTTTTCAAATAAAATCGGTATTAAAGCGATATATTCCTTAGCCAGTTTTTCCTCCATAAGATACTCACCTTCTTTAGTAAATATATTATTACTAATTTTAAATAAAAACAATATAAATCGTTTATTTTAGTAAAAATATATTTACTAAAATCTATACATACTTCTAAAGTTATGTTATCTCACTCTAAAAAAAGTTTATTAATCCTATGTAAGCAGCTATTTAACAATAAAAAAAGCAAGGAAGTATACTCCCTTACTTTCTGTTTACAACTCCCGTTAAAAAATTCAAAAATACATGTACGCCTGCTTTTACAGTTATTTCTCTTACGTCACGCAGTGGATCTAGACAAACGATATCCATTGCTTGAACAAGCGGATGACTCCCAGCCGTGTATACCGCTTCAAACAATTCCTCCGTTCTCATTCCCCCTGTGGTTCCTGCTGGAACTCCAGGTGCGTAAGCAATATCTAACACGTCCATATCAACGGTTAAATAGATCATGTCTACTTCTTTGCTCAACTGTTTTAGTGCTTCTTTCACCGTATGAGTTACTCCCGCTTGTCTTGCTTGCAGTAGCGTTACATAATGAACGCCTTTGCTATCCGCATATTCTTTTAACGATTTTGAGTTGTAAAACCCGTGAAGTCCGATATTCCATACATGAGCTGCATCAATCGTGTTGCTTTCGATTAAATTTCGTATAGGGGTTCCGTTAGAAGGACCGTTATCTTCTAAGCTACGTAAGTCAAAGTGCGTATCAAACTGTAAAATCCCTATTTTCTGTTCGGGATGTGACTCTTTCCACCCTTTTACTAACATAGCTGTAATGGAATGATCTCCTCCAAGCATAATAGGCAGCGCGTGCGGATGACATTTCCGCATAGACGTCATCGCTTCTTTTATATACTGATGAGACTTCCCTATATCCGTGACGTGCTGTTTTACGTCTCCTAAATCCAACACTGACAAGGAAGTCAAATCCGTATCATACTCAATATGATACGGGTTAAAGGATTTCCAAAGCTTCCTCATGGCCATTGGCGTCTCACTTGCTCCAGAAGCGCTAACGGAAGATCTTGAAAGAGGCACGCCCAAGACCGTAATATCTATCGATGTAAAGTCGACGTTGCACCCATCTTCAACTGTCTGAATCCAATCACTTACTTTTGGGTCAGAAGTACTTTGACGCTGCCAGCAAAAAGGCGGTCGATCAAGCTGTGGGTACGGATAGTTCATGTAAAACACCGCCTTCAACCACAACTTTCCCATCTTTTAATACCGTGTCTACAAGATTTACGGCATAGTTATACTGCAGCGTTTGGTAATTGGGCGCATCAAATAGCACTAAATCGGCTTTTTTACCTACTTCAATACTTCCGATTTGATTCTCTTTGCCAATGGCATGAGCCGCGTTGATCGTACAGGCTGTTAAAACTTCTGCTGGCGTCATTTTCATCGTTAAACAAGCTAAATTCATAATAAACGGCAGCGATTCCGTAGGAGAAGACCCTGGGTTTCGATCTGTAGACAAAGCAACCGGTACCCCTGCTTCGATCATTTTTCTAGCACGCGCCGGCTCTTCCATTAAAAAGAATGCAGTACCCGGCAATAGAACGGCTATAACTCCGCTTTCAGCCATTTGCTTAATTCCTTGATCGGATGCTTTTAATAAATGATCCGCAGACACAGCTCCCACTTTAGCCGCTAATTCTGCCCCGCCAAAAGACACAATTTCATCGGCGTGGATTTTAGGTTTTAGTCCGTATGCTTTTCCAGCTTGTAAAATACGCTCTGACTGTTCAACTGTAAACACGCCTTCTTCACAAAATACATCACAAAACTCCGCTAGCTCTTCTTTTGCAACAATTGGTATCATTTCTTCAATAACGTGTTGAACAAACGCATCTTCATTTCCTTTGTACTCAACTGGCACCGCATGAGCTCCCATAAAGGTTGAAACAACATCTACTGGATGCTGTTCATTCAGTTTCTTCGCTACTTTTAATTGTTTGATTTCATCTTTAAGATTTAAACCGTACCCGCTTTTGGCTTCGACAGTTGTAACTCCGTACTGCAGAAATTTATTTAAACGTTTTGTAGATTGCTTGATTAGCTCCTCTTCTGTTGCTTGTCGTGTACTAACGGTTGTTTGTAAAATTCCTCCTCCCGCTTTTAAAATATCAATATACTTTGCCCCGTTTAAGCGCATTTCTAATTCTTTTTCACGACTGCCTCCAAACACAAGGTGAGTGTGGGGATCAATTAACCCAGGCGTTACGATTTTTCCTTCGGCATCAATTATATTAATAGGTTCATGGATATGCTCAAGGTATTCCTGCGCTTTGACGTCAGGTCCAACAAATACAATTCTTCCATTTTTCACGAGTACGCTGCCATTTTCAATGATTCCTAGAGCTGACATTTCTTCCTCTCGTCTAGGCTGACTTCCGCCTTTAACCGTAATGACTTGTTCAGCGCATTTGATATACGTAATAGTCATACGTATCCCTCCTTTTTTATTCATGTAACGCAGGAATTTGTATCCCTTTTTCTTTTGCAGTTTGAATGGCCTTATCATAGCCGGCGTCTACATGACGAACAACACCCATGCCAGGGTCTGTTGTTAAAACACGTTTTAGACGTTTGGCGGCATCTTCTGTCCCGTCTGCTACTACAACCATTCCAGCGTGCAGAGAATACCCCATACCTACTCCTCCTCCGTGGTGAACGGATACCCAGCTTGCGCCTGCTGCCGTATTGACTAATGCATTTAAAATAGGCCAGTCTGCTACTGCATCACTGCCATCTTTCATTGCTTCAGTTTCACGATTGGGCGAAGCCACAGAACCGGCATCTAGATGATCTCTGCCAATAACGATAGGCGCTGACAGCTCTCCGTTTGCTACCATGTCATTAATAATTTTTCCAAAGCGCGCTCTTTCTCCGTAGCCTAGCCAGCAGATACGCGCCGGCAACCCTTGAAACTCAATTTTTTCTCTCGCCATTTTAATCCAGTTGCAAAGATGCGTATTATCCGAAAACTCACGTAAAATGACTTCATCTGTTTTATAAATATCTTCTGGGTTTCCTGACAAAGCGACCCACCTGAACGGTCCTTTTCCTTCACAGAACTGCGGACGGATGTACGCTGGGACAAATCCCGGGAAATCAAATGCATTCGCGACACCTTCATCGAGCGCCACTTGGCGAATATTATTGCCATAGTCAAAAGCAACCGCGCCTTTTCTTTGCATCTCTAACATGGCTTGAACGTGAATAGCCATACTTGCTTTTGATTGTTTTATATATTCATTTGGATTTGTATTCCGCAATTTTTCTCCTTCTGCTAAGCTGACTCCAATCGGCAAATATCCGTTAAGCGGATCATGTGCCGATGTTTGATCTGTCACAATATCTGGGATAAATCCTCGCTTTATCATTTCAGGAAGAATCTCGGCTGCATTTCCAACTAATCCAATGGACAGCGCTTTGCCCAATCTTTTTGCATCTTCAGCTAACTTGATTGCATCAGCTACACTTTCGACTACCGTATCGCAATACTTTGTTTCGATACGTTTTTCAATACGCGTGCGATCAACATCAATTCCAATGACAACGCCGCCTGCCATCGTAACGGCTAGTGGTTGGGCACCTCCCATTCCTCCTAATCCAGCTGTTAACGTAATGGTTCCTTTCAAAGTTCCGTTAAAATGCTGGTTGGCACACTCAGCAAATGTTTCATACGTTCCTTGAACAATGCCTTGGCTTCCGATATAAATCCAGCTTCCTGCAGTCATTTGCCCGTACATCATTAACCCTTTTTTATCGAGCTCATGGAACGTCTCCCAATTCGCAAAAGCAGGAACAAGATTTGAATTTGCTAATAAAACACGCGGAGCATCACTGTGCGTTTTAAAAACCGCAACCGGCTTGCCGGACTGTATGAGAAGCGTTTCATCTTCTTCTAATTCTTTTAACGTATCTACAATACGATCGAACGCCTCCCAGTTACGGGCTGCTTTTCCGATCCCTCCGTATACGACTAACTTTTCCGGATGCTCTGCTACTTCGGAATCTAAATTGTTTAGAAGCATGCGAAGAGCGGCTTCTTGTACCCAGCCTTTTGTCGTTAGTTCTGTTCCACGAGGTGCTTTTATTCCACTTTGTTTTGTCTCCATTTCGTTTTCCTCCTTTATAAAAATGAAAAACTGTTAAACTAACTTTTTATTACAGTGCTAGTTCATAATTCGTATCTTGCACAAAAGTTTTGAAATCAGCTGCTAACGCCTCAATATCACGTGAGAAAATTCGATCTTTCATAATGGTTGGTACGGTTTTTCTAATTCTTGAATAAATTTTTCTTGTTTCTGAAGCAAGTTTATCCACTCCTTGAATATCGGCTGCTTGAGCCGCACAAATTGCTTCGATTGATAGAACTCTTCTTGTATTTTGGATAATTTGATAAGCATGACGTGCAGCAGTCGTTCCCATGCTGACATGGTCTTCTTGATTCGCTGAAGATGGGATAGAATCAACACTTGATGGATGCGCTAATACTTTATTTTCGGAAACTAATGAAGCCGCAGCGTATTGAGTAATCATGAGCCCGGACTCCAGACCTGGATCTGCACTTAAAAATGCGGGCAGCCCGCTAAGCTGAGGGTTTACTATTCGTTCAATGCGCCGTTCAGAAATATTCCCAAGCTCCGCCATTGCAATTCCTAGAAAATCCATAGCAAACGCAATGGGCTGCCCGTGAAAATTCCCTCCAGAAATTACTTTGCCGCTGTCAGCAAAGATGAGCGGGTTATCAGTTGCTGAATTAATCTCAATTAACAGCTTTTCTTTTACATAATTTAAAACTTGATAAATAGCACCATGAACTTGAGGAATGCAGCGCAGTGAATAAGCATCTTGCACTCTTATTTGACCTTGAGAAGTAGTTAATTGACTGCCTTCTAAGTACGAAAGAATTCGGGCAGCTACCTGCTGTTGTTCCGGGTAAGGTCTTACTGCATGTGACTCAGGCATGAATGCTTCTACAATACCTTGCAGACCTTCTAATGTCAGTGCTGCAATTCCGTCAGCAAGATCAGCGAGCTTTTGAGCTTCAAGGTACGAAACTACTCCTACAGCCGTCATTGCCTGAGTGCCGTTGATCAAAGCTAGCCCTTCTTTTGCCTGTAATTGTATAGGTTCAAGCCCTGCTAGCTTTAAAGCATCTTCTCCTTGCATTCGCTGACCATTATATACAGCTTCTCCTTCGCCAACTAGCAGCAGCGCTAGATGTGATAACGGGGCTAAGTCACCGCTAGCTCCAAGCGAACCTTGACTCGGGATAACCGGTACTACGTTTTGGTTTAAGCAATCGATAAGAAGCTGCAAGGTTTCCAGTCGTATTCCGGAATACCCTTTAGCTAATGCGTTCGCTCGTAAAAGCAGCATGACTCTGCTTACTTCTAACGAAAATGGCTCTCCTAGTCCGCAGGCATGACTGCGAATCAGGTTAATCTGCAGATCGGCTAAGTCTGTTTTTGAAATAACCGTATCACTAAACTTTCCAAATCCCGTATTCACTCCGTAAATTACGTTGTTGTTCGTAATGCTCTCTTCAACTAACGTTCTGCTTTTTTGTATATGTTCAACTGCGTGATCGCTAATTTTCACAGAGTATCCTTGGTAAATAACTTTGTAAATTTGGTCGAACGTCAGTGAATTTCCATCAATTTGAATAAACATCATACCCGCTCCCTTGTTAAACTGTAGACTGCCTTTTCTTTTTGAACACAAAAAGGGGCTATATCAAAGAGGAAACAAGCTCCTTTTGATATAGCCCCCTATAAACTAACCTACTTACACTATGGGCTTTTATTAATAATCAGTATTTCACTTATACATACAATCGCTAAATGACTAAATCACTATACACTTTAAGCTGTACAACTTAAAGCAACTAGGGTACCTACACTAAGTATTACGCTGAATTAATCATTTGTCAATTATTATTTAAGAAAATTTTAAATAATCTGAAATAAAATCGTTATTTCTTATAGCAGCGATGATTCACGGCTGCACAATTTTATTTTTCAAACGTTATCGGACGTTCATGTCGCTTGGATGCGGACCTTTGCGGCGGTTGCTGTTTAATCCATTAATCTCTGCCATATCATCAGCAGTAAGTTCAAAATCAAACACGTTAAAGTTTTCTTCTATTCTAGACGGTGTAACTGACTTAGGAATGACAATTGTGTTGTTCTGTAAGTGCCAGCGCAATACAACTTGAGCCGGAGTTTTGCTATGTACTTCAGCAATTTTTTGAATAACCTCGTCTTGTAACACTTCTCCTCCTTGATCAAGAGGGCTCCATGCTTCCACGAAAATATTATGTTTGGCGCAAAACTCTTTTAATTCATTTTGAGCAAGATACGGATGGCACTCAATTTGGTTTAAAGCAGGCGTTACGTCACATTCATTTAACAAGCGCTCCAAATGCTCAATTTCAAAGTTGCAGACGCCAATTGCTTTTACTTTGCCATCGTGATAAAGCTTTTCTAATGCTTTATACGTCTCCACATACTCATCATATTGAGGAGTAGGCCAGTGAATCAAATATAAATCCACATAATCAAGTCCTAATCGTTCTAGGCTTTCATCAAACGCACGTAGTGCATTTTCATAGCCTTGGTCGCTGTTCCAAACTTTTGTTGTAATAAACAGCTCTTCCCGAGGAACAGAAGATTCTTTAATCGCTTGACCTACTCCTTCTTCATTTTTATAAATCATAGCTGTGTCGATAGAGGTATATCCAACTTCAATTGCTTTTGACACTGCAGCTGCTGCTTTGTTATCTTCTACTTGCCATACGCCAAATCCAAGCTGAGGCATTTTTAAGCCGTTGTTTAATGTGACAATATTCATTTTACATGTCTCCTTTTTTGTTAAAAAGTTCAAAGTTTTAATGATGGTGCCAGCCGATCAGCATAGCAACCTGGCCCATTATAATGCCGACTGGGATTCCTACAATCATGGCTCCAAATCGAAATTTAAAAGACCATGCCCGCGGTACAAGGGAAAACAAATAAATCATACTCATCGTTGCCATACATGTACTGCTAAAGAAACTGACGATAGTGTGTAAATTTGGCATTCCTTCTCCTCATTTCACTAGAACATTTGCGCCTTTTCAATTTCATCATTTATCTTTTGTTCTAATGCCTATGTTTTCGCAGCCGACATAGTTACATTCGTCAAAGGGTTCCGTAATCCTGCTTCAATCAGCTAAAAATACTTTACCTACGTAACTTTTTTAATTAAAACGAATATGTGCTTTTAACTGATAAGTTGTGTATAATTTCCGTATATACAAAATAATAAGAATTTTTTATTTCAAAGAGAAACTGTACATCCTCTGTAAGGCAATCATACATATTTGCGAGATTCAATGAAAGGAATGGATATAAAAAATGGCGATTGAAAAAGTAAAAGCATATTTTAAACAATATGACATGGAGAATCGAATTATTGAAATGGATGAGTCCAGTGCTACTGTAGAACTGGCAGCGCAAGCTTTAAAATGCGAGCCGCAACGAATAGCAAAAAGTCTTTCTTTTAACACAGAAGGAACCGTTTTATTGATTGTGGCAGCGGGAGATGCAAAAATTGACAACCGAAAATATAAAGAAGAGTTCGGAACCAAAGCAAAAATGCTTGGAGCAAGTGAAGTAGAAACGCTGATTGGTCATGCCGTAGGCGGAGTATGCCCATTTGCCGTTAATGAAGGTGTTCACGTGTATCTAGATGAATCTCTGAAACGTTTTGTTACCGTTTTCCCTGCCTGTGGAAGTGGAAATAGTGCAATTGAATTAACAATACCCGAACTAGAAGAATTTTCGAAATGCTTAAAATGGGTTGATGTGTGCAAAGGATGGAATGAATAACTTAGGTAAATTAAGGTACAGATATACATAAAATAAATCAATCAGTACACCAACAAGCTGAAACAATTTTTTGTTTCAGCTTGTTGGTGTATCTAAACGAATTTATGAAACAGCTTAACCCAACCTAGGTAAGAAACCCCTAAGAGAAATACAAAAAGAAATAGTAAAGGAATGTTCCTAGGGATAAAAAGCCAGCCGTCTAACGTATTCCACAGAAATTCACTTTTATTTGCTTTTCTCACCATTTTCACCTCAAGCAGATTTACTATTTTTTCTTCAAAAATTCTTTTACACAGTTATATACAGTATCTTCAACTTATGACCTTTTTTCAAGAAAAACGTGCACGAAAAATGGACTGAATGTGAATCTTTTTAATTTATACCCGTTATGTACGCACTCATCGCCTTATTTTCATCTGTAAAAAAGAAGAAGCCTACATGTTTAGATGCAGGCTTCTTCTCGTTGATTCAGTCTTTCCTTTGTTTGCCTAGTCAGGCCCTTTCGTTACGTATATCGGTTCATAACCAAAGTGCCTTGTGTCAGATACGAATATCTGCTTTCAATTTGCGGTAATACATTTGCTGAAGTCGCTGTTAAGCCTTTCAAAACTAATCAGTCCCTTCAAACGCTAAGTATTTAACCTTCCACAACAACCATTTGCATGATAGCTGCTGTACTATATGTGTACCCCGTATTTATATAGTAAAACCTAAAAAAACAAATTTTTAGACTTTATAGCAAAGAAAATTTAGATCCTATAAGCGAAAAAAGCGCGCCAGCTATCAGTGCCTCTTCTACTCATTCTCACGCAAGTAAAGAAAAGCATCCGCAGTGAAATTGATCAAATTTATTTAATGTATCATTTGATCAATTTGTTGAAATGCATCTTCAAGTGAAGTATATCCATTTGTTTCTCCTTCGTTACCTTGAAGAGTCCATTCTTGCTTTTCTACTGCTAGTTTCCCGTCTTTATCTTTTATATAAGGTTTGTTAACCATAAACACCTGATCATTCTTTTTTACTGTATAGCCAAGATAATAATGATTTCCTTCTCCTTCTTCTTCATATACAGAAACGCCTTGAAGGTTATATTTGTTTAAAATGTCATCCATATGATGAGTCAGTTCACTTACAATCGCTTCTCTTCCTACATATTCCACATTTCATACCCCTTTTCATTTTGATTTATACTTAGCATTCCCTTGAGCATATTCAATTACACTATCTTTCAAACGTTGTATAAACAAAGCGACTCAATATGAAATTCATTCATTACACAATAATAAAAAAAGCTACCTCACTATTGATACAATGAAAAAACATTGCTAAGTGAAGTAGCTTTTTTGTTACCGAGATCTATAGAGAAACTTGATTATAGTTCAGTTAAAATAATCGGTTCACCGTTTGTTACAACAATCGTATGTTCACATTGTGCTACAAGACTATTATCAGGTGTAACAAACGTCCAGCCGTCGTCTCCGCGTTCAATGATATGATCAGCTTTCATAGAGATAAACGGTTCTACAGCAATAACAAGACCTTTTTTCAAAAGTGCTTTATCCATTGGATCATAATAGTTTAAAATGTGGTTAGGAGCGTCATGCAAGCTGCGGCCAACACCATGACCCGTTAAATTTTCAATAACCGCGTATCCGTTTTGGTGTGCAAAGTTAGAAACAGCACGACCAATTTGGTTTTGTTTTGAACCAGCTTTTACTTTTTTCATAGCCGCCCAAAATGCATCTACTGCAGCTTGACACAGCTTTTCTTTTTCTTCATCTTTCCCGATAACAAATGAAATGCCTGTATCTGAATAATAGCCATCAAGTACGGCAGATACATCCACATTTACTAAATCGCCATCTTTTAATACGCGATCTCCCGGAATACCGTGAGCCACTTCTTCGTTGACACTAATGCACGTTACACCTGGGAAATCATATTCTTTTTCAGGTGCAGAAATAGCACCGTGTTCATCCAATATTTTTTTACCGATCATATCAAGTTCTTTTGTTGTCATACCTGCTTTTGCTTGGCTTTTCATCTCTTCGCGCGCAAGTGCAACGATGCGTCCAATTTTGCGTAAACTTTCTAAATCTTGTTCGTTACCAATAATCATAAAAAAACACTTTCCTTCCTCGAAATATATATCCTATCCGATTTTATCATATTTTTATGAGGATTTTTCAAAAGACCTTTTAAGAACTAAAATGTATGATTAATTAGATTAGTAAGATATTTATTATATGCTAAATTTTTGTTTCTTAACCAATTAAATGCTCAAAAAAGAGGTTGAGACATACCTAAATCAAATGAATCTAAAGACAGACAAATTGGATACATGAGCTGAACCGCTTGTTACACCGCTGTTGATTTCCGTGCAAGAATTCGCTTTCCGCGGGCGGCTTATGAGCCTCCTCGTCGCTTGCACTCCTCGCCCTCCAATCAACAGCTAGAAACACCTGCATACCTGAAACCTGCGTTCACCACAACAACAAAAAAATCCGAACGATTAATAAATTTTATTAATCGTTCGGATTTACCTTTAACTAAAATACTTTTATTTGGCTTGTTTCTACATGATAGGCTTTACACCTTCATCAACAAACTTATTTCCAGGTTTTTTAAGATCCAAATGGTCTCTTAATGTGTTTCCTTCATAGTCTAATCGAAACAAACCTCTCTCTTGTAAGATTGGTACAACAAGATTTACAAAATCATCTAAGCCAGATGGAAGCAAAGGAAACTGCAGCATAAATCCGTCCGCTGCTTTTTCCTGAAACCATCTTTCCATTTCGTCCGCAATTTGAATGGGGGTTCCTACAAAGTTATCTTTCCTTGCAGCACCGAAAAATCGCGTATAAAGATCTCCTACGGTAAGTTTTTCCCTTGCTATAATTCTTAGCATCTCATCAAACTGACTTTGGATGCCATTCACGGATGGAAACTCTATCTCTGAGGCAGGAGTGTTTAGGGCATACTTCGTAAAATCAACGTTCCCCATATACCCAGAAACGAACTTTAATCCTTCATACGGATTCACTAGCTTTTGTAAATCGCTGTATTTTTGAACCGCTTCTTCTTCTGTTTCTCCTATAATAGGGGAAATGCCGTGAAGAATATGTAAATCCGCTTCTGTTCTATTGTATTCAGAAAGCCTTGATTTAAGGGATTTATAAAAACTTTTGGCTTCTTCTATATTATCTCTGTGAGCAAATACCACTTCTGCCGTTCTTGCCGCTAAGCGCTGTCCCGGCTCTGAAGAACCGGCCTGAACGATAACTGGCTGTCCTTGAGCGGAACGAGCGATATTTAACGGCCCTTTTACAGAAAAATACTTCCCTTTATAGTTAAGCTCATGTACCTTATTAGCATCAAAAAACGCTCCGTTTTTTTTATCATATAAAAAGGCCTCATCTTCCCACGAATCCCATAACCCTTGAACAACATCAATGAATTCTTCTGCCCGTTCGTATCCGTGATCATGTTCCCAATGAGTATCACGGTTAAAGTTTAACGCCGTTTCACCTGTTGCATCTGCTGTAGTCACAACGTTCCACCCGGCCCTTCCTCCACTTACATGATCGACAGAGGCAAACTGGCGTGCTAGTGTATAAGGTTCATTGTAAGTAGTTGAAGATGTGGCAACAACGCCAATTTTCTCAGTAGCTGCTGCCATTGCTGTAATGATGACAACAGGTTCAAATCGATTTAAAATCTGAGGATGTGACTCTGCATTTACTGCTAAACTGTCGGCAATAAACGCAATATCAAATTTCCCTCTTTCGGCGGTTTGTGCAAGTTTTTGATAAACAGAAACGTCGATACTTGCGTTAGGCTTTGAATCAGGATGACGCCATGAAGCTACATGCATACCTGTGCCAATCAAATAAGCGGCAAGTTTCATTTTTCGTTCCTTGGCCATTTTCCCACCCCTATTTAGTCCTTATTTTGTTTCATACGTGTCTTTATACGTATTCAATTCTTTCAAACTAATAAACGTCGGAATATAATTTCCTTTGTATGTTTTTTTAATAAAGGCAGCCGTACTTTTGGATTGATACACTTTTACTAGCTTCTTTAAATACGCTTTATCCTGATCTTTTTTTCTTGCAGCGATGACATTAATATAGGGCTTCGCTGTTTTGTTTTCATGAATGAGTGCATCTTTTAAGCTTAGACCTGCTTCTACAGCTACACCGTTGTTAATAATGGAAGCCGCCGTATCTTGCATAACGCGGGGGGTGCTTGCAGAATCAACGGGAACAATCTTTAAATTTTTAGGATTGCTTTTAATTTTATCCTCTCCTCCGTTACCATCAAAGCTTTCGACCACTGTAATCAAATCTGCTTCTTGCAGCAAAATTAGTGCTCTTCCCCAGTTGGAAGGGTCATTTGGAACAGCAATTTGAGCACCATTTGGAATGTCTTTTAATGATTTATATTTTTCAGAATAAAGACCTAGAGGCGCAATGATCGTCGTTCCAATTGGCACAATATCGGTTCCGTTCTTTTGATTAAACAAATCTAAATAAGCAACGTGCTGAAACGCATTTACATCTATTTCTCTTTCGACTAAGGCTTGATTAGGATCATAAGCTGAAGAAAAATTTACAAGTTCTATATCCAGCCCTTGTTTTTTTGCTTTCTCTTTTATAAATTCCCACGTCCTAAGTTCAGAGCTTCGAATGCCTACTTTAATTTTAGCTTCTTTACTATTGGCACTGGATGAGGAATTAGAACATCCTGTTATGGCGAGGATGAACAACAGCAGAAGCAGGAATATCGGTTTTTTCATTTATAACTCTCCTTTTAAAAAACTTGCTTCTAATACGTTCTTACACTCTTCTAATCTTGCGTTCTATAACGTTTCCTAAAGATTGAATACCTTGAACAATAATAATAAGAAGCACAACGGTGACTACAATGGTAATCGTGCTGAAGCGCTGATAGCCGTAAGTAATAGCTAAATCGCCAAGTCCGCCGCCTCCGATAGCACCGGCCATTGCCGTTGCTCCAATTAACCCAATTGTGACAGTTGTTAAGCTTAAAATAAGAGAGGGAAAGGCCTCTGGAATTAAAAAACGGAATACAATTTGAGCTTTAGAAGCACCCATCGCTTGCGCTGCTTCAATAATACCTTCATTTACTTCAAGCAAAGAATTTTCAACGAGTCTAGCCATATAAGGTCCAATATGTAAAACTAGCGGAACAATAGCTGCCGTTGTACCAATAGTCGTTCCGACGACGAACCTTGTAAATGGGATAATCGCTACAAGTAAAATAATGAACGGAATCGAACGAAAAATATTTACAATAGGATTTAAAATTGAAAAAACAACTCGATTTTCAAGGATATGCCCCTTGCGTGTTACAACGAGTAAAATCCCTAAAGGAATGCCAATTAAGGCCCCGAAAAGCAAGGAAGCACTAACCATGTACAGTGTTTCCCACAAAGCCGCTAATATCAACTCTTGGCTTACTTCTAACATTTGCAACCACCTCTTCCATTTTTATATTTTGCTGCAGTGCATATAGTTCAGCTCTGTCTATTTCTTCTTGTGTGCCAATTAATTCAATAATTAAATGCCCAAATGGAATGCCCTGTAACTCCGTAATGTTTCCAAGTAAAATGTTCACCTGTACATTAAAGCGCTTTGATAAGGTGGAAATCACAGATTGACCGGAATTGCTGCCGAGAAAATTAATCTTAAAAATCTTCTGATTTGAATTTGTAGTTTGTACTAATTCATACATGTTTTGCGGAATGTCATCTCGAACAACGGACTGAACAAAATTTTTAGCAATTTCAGTACGTGGATTTGAAAAAATATCAAATACATTTCCTGTTTCAATAATTTTCCCGTCCTTCATCACAGCGACACGATTACAGATTTGCTTAATGACTTCCATTTCGTGTGTGATTATTACAATCGTAATTTGATATTCTTCATTAACTTTTTTCAGCAATTTCAAAATAGATTCTGTTGTATGCGGATCTAATGCGGAAGTTGCTTCATCACATAATAAAATAGAAGGGTTTGTGGCTAATGCACGTGCAATGCCCACTCTCTGTTTTTGACCTCCTGACAGATGATCGGGATATGCACCTGCTTTGTCTTCTAAACCTACAAAATGAAGCAGCTCTTCTACACGTATCTTTATGTCTTTTTTTGGTTTTCCACTTAATATAAGGGGCATTGCTATATTTTCAAACACTGTTTTTGAATTTAATAGATTAAAGTGTTGAAAGATCATGCCGATTCTTTTTTTATTTTTTCTTAGCTCTACTTCAGATAACGTTGCTAAGTTTTCTCCATCTACTATGACTTCACCTGACGTCGGGTACTCCAGCAGGTTAATCGTTCGAAGCAGTGTGCTCTTCCCCGCCCCGCTTAATCCAATTACTCCAAATATGTCTCCTTTTTGTATCGTTAAGTCAATGTCTTTTAGAGCTTCAACTTTCTTTGAGCCACTCTCGAATATTTTTGAAACACATTGAAACTTTATCAAAAGAAACCCTCCTTTTCTTTCAAACTGTTATTCCTATTTCTTTTTTACTCCTATACTAGAAAGCTGGAACGACTGCGCCATCATATTTGTCATTAATAAACTTTTTAACCTTATCTGTAGTAAGTGCTTTTGCTAAACGTTGAATATTTTTATCATCTTTTTTCTCTTTCGTAGTCACTAAAATATTCACATAAGGAGACTCTTTCTTTTCAATAATTAACGCATCTTCAGTTGGTTTGAACCCGCCTTCAAGAGCGTAATTTGTATTGATAGCTGAAGCTTCTACATCATCAAGAGAGCGTACAAGAAGCGGGCCGTCTACTGCAACAAAGTCTAGCTTCTTTTTATTCTTCGAAATATCTTCAACCGTATAAGAGCTACCACTAGGTTTCTTGTTTAATTCAATGATTCCATTAGCCTCGAAAAGCTCTAGTGCACGTGAAAAGTTCACCGGATCGTTAGGAACAGCAACCTTTGCTCCTTTGGATAAATCGTCAATTGATTTTATTTTTTTTGAATACACTCCAAAAGGTTCAATATGAACGTTTTTCACGCTGACAAGATTTAATCCACTGTCTTTATTCGTTTGCTCTAAGTATGGCGTATGCTGAAAATAGTTGGCATCTAATTCTCCATTTGCTGTTTGTTCATTTGTCTGTATGCCGTCTTTAATATTTACAATGTCCAACTTTATACCTTCTTTTTTTAAATCAGGTTCCACATACTTTAAAATTTCGGCATGCGGCGTGGAAGCTGCTCCCACTTTAAGAACTATATCTTCTTTCTTGTCACTATTTTGACCAGATGCTTTTTCTTTATTTCCACACCCTCCCACAACAGTAATCACTGCTAATAATGCAAAAAGCCATACAAATTTCTTCATTTCTCTCTCTACCTCCACTATTTGTGATGCATTAAACATATAGCGTTAATCTGCTGCCACTAAAAAAGACAAAAACTCTCAGGTAACCCCCGTCATTTTTGTCTCCATTCGTCTGGTCGACTGTTCTATTTAAACTATATGTTTAACAAACATTTTCAAATCCGATAATTCCAATAAGAATTTTAAATCTTTTGAAAAATATACCAAACATCTTTTTGACTGTCAATTTAGTATTTTTAAACCGTGAGATTACATATTTCATGCTTGCTCGCTATACTTAGGTGCTTTAATCAAGCATTAGATAAAAAATCTAGACAAAGTGTTTCTACAGCCCTTCTGGTCAACCAGAGGCTCTTCAAGCGTATCAATAACGTTGGAAGAGCCTCTTTTGTTTTATAGACAAGCAATAAAATTTTAAGATGAAATGAGGAAAATCCGTTAGAACCATTCAGCAATCAACAGAAATAGTACTGAACACTTGTCGGTCATTAACCCGTTAATTATAGAAGAACTAAAAATGTGTTTCATTTAAATAAAAAGCTCACGCACCTATAATGCGTGAGCTTCTTATTTTTATAGTCAGCTGTCTTTTTTTAACTTCCTTGCTGAATAATTCCCCAAGGATTGTATCAACTGAACAATAATAATCAAAATTAAAATGGTTGTATACATAACAGTCGGCTCAAAACGTAAGTGTCCGTATTGAAAAGCTATGTCTCCAAGCCCTCCTGCTCCAACAAGCCCTGCCATCGCCGTCGCTCCAATAAGACCAATAGTAGCTATTGTCAGCCCAAGAATAATACCTGAACGTGCTTCTCTAACAACAACATACCAAATAATTTTTGGTGTTGAGATTCCCATTGATTGATAAGCTTCTATAATACCTTTATCTACTTCAAGTAATGCAGATTCCATTAACCTAGCTATATAAGGGGCTGTATACACAACTAAAGGGACAATAACACCTTGTACGCCAATTGTAGTACCAGCAACTAGTTTAGTGAATGGAAGGATGAAAAATAATAAAATGATAAAAGGAATGGATCTAATAATATTAATAATCCAGTTGCACGTTCGATATACCCACACATTTTCAGCTTGACCACCTGGTCTTGTCATTACTAAAAAGATTCCCATTGGTAAACCAATGATGATGGCAATAATTAACGAGATAATGGTCATCGTAGCAGTTTGCAATAAACCTTCCCAGATTACACTTCCCCACTCATTAAAGAAAGCAGCCATTTAGTTTACCTCCTCTACAATTACGCCTTGATTTGTTAAGTATGTAATCGCTTGTTCATATTCTTCCTTTTCACCGCGTAAATGAACGAGTAACTTACCCAGAGTGTGGTTTTTTAGCTGTTCAATTCCCCCTGCTAATATGCTTGGCAATACATTAAATTTCCGAGAAACTAAAGCTAAAGCTGGTTCTTCTGAAAGCTCATTTCCAACAAAGTGCAAAGAAACCAGCTTACCGGTACTGCGATAAGACGCCATTATTTCAGACGGAATAGTGAAGGTATTTTCAGATTCTACAAAGCGTTTTGTTGTCGGATGCTTAGGGTTAGTAAAAAGGGAAACGACTGTACCTTCTTCTACGACGTGTCCATTTTCCATAACGGCAATTCGGTCACAAATGCGTTGTACCACATTTAACTCATGCGTGATTAAAAAGATTGTTAATCCAAGCTCTTTATTAATCTTTAACAGTAAGCTCAAAATGGCTTCGGTCGTTTCGGGATCAAGTGCACTAGTTGCTTCATCACTTAATAAAATCTCAGGTTCATGCGCTAGCGCACGAGCAATAGCAACACGCTGCTTCTGCCCGCCGGAAAGCTGTGAAGGATAATGATTTTGTTTATCTAAAAGTCCTACGATTGATAAATATTTTTCTACGCGCTCCTGAATTAATTTTTTGTTTACGCCTTCTAGCTTTAATGGAATCGCTATGTTGTCGTAAACTGTTGCCGTTTTTAATAAATTGTAGCCTTGAAAAATCATGCCGATTTTTCTTCTCGTTTTCTGCAGCTCTTGCTTACTTAGCTTTGATAGATTTTTTCCATCAATGATGACCTCTCCAGAAGTTGGTTTTTCCAATAAATTGATGCAGCGGATTAATGTGCTCTTTCCAGCTCCACTATAGCCAATAACACCGAATACTTCACCTTTATTAATCGTTAACGAAACATCTTTAACAGCTTCTACTGCTTTTCCGTTCACTTTATAGGTTTTAGAAGTTTTCTTCAGTTCAATCATTCTAGCCCCTCCTTAAAATGCCGGTACAACAGAACCTTTAAATTCTTTTTCTATGTATGTACGAATTGTATCTGAATGATAATATTTTTCCAATTTATCAATAATTTCATCTTGTTTATTCTCTGTACGGACAACAAAATAGTTTGGATATGGATTATTTTTTATTTTTTCATGATAGATTGCATCATTATTAATCGATAAGCCCGCTCCCATTGCGAAGTTTGTATTAATGGCTGCTGCAGCTACTTCATCCAACTGAGACGGAAGTTGAGACGCCTCTAACTCTACGATTTGAAGATCAAGCTTATTTTCAGAAACATCTTTTTTAGTAGCCGTTGTTTTCACACCATCTTTTAACTTAATAACTCCTGCAGATTCAAATAGTTTTAGCGCGCGGTATTCATTGCTTGGGTCGTTTGGTACTGCAATTTTATCTCCTTTTTTGAGCTCACTAACATTTTTAATACTATTTGCATAAATACCCATCGGGAAGGCTACTGTTTTGAACACATCTGTAATCTTATAATTTTTATCTTCCACTTGCTGCTTTAGAAAAGGTAGAGTTTGATAGTTATTGCTATCTAAATCATGTTGATCTAATGCTGTATTAGGAGTGTTATAGTCGTTAAAGACTTTTACCGTAATATCAATGCCATCTTTCTTGGCTAATTTTTTCACCTGCTCTGTGATTTGCTGGTGAGGTCCACCCGTTACACCAATTGTAATTTTTTTCGAATCTAATGCTTGTGCTTCTGATTTGCCGCAGGCTGCTGATACCAACAGGGATGCTGCTACTAAGGTAAGGCCAATTGCTTTTGTTACTTTTTTCATGTTTTTATTCTCTCCTTTATTTTCTCCATAAAAAAACGCCTCCCTCAAAGATTAAGAGAAGCGATAGTTTACGATCGGTTCTCTTATCTTCCAATGTACATACCATGCACATTGCTGGATTTAGCACCAAAACAATACATGTATTGTTAGGTTGCCGGGCTTCAAAGGGCCAGTCCCTCCACCGCTCTTGATAAGAGTTGTTTTTATAAAGTTTTATTTACATTAATTTAACTTTATTATCCGAAAATTGTCAATGTTTATTTTTAATATAATTTTTAGTATAGGAATAACAAAAGATTCGTATAATAAAAACTCAATTAAAAGATGATTTGTATAACTTATGATTTCTCTTTTCTTATTCTTATATAGTGAATAGCCTTCTATTACTTAAGCGAGAAGGTTTTTCTTTGTATTTATGATATTGACAAAAATAGGAATACACCGATATAATTCACATTAATTCTATCGGTAATATATATTTTATGAAAGTTGTAAGGAGTTTTACTTATTTTTTACTGTTAGAATATACTTCCTCTACCGTGGTAGTAAGTATATGTTCACCGCCTACTGGATCACCAATGGCACCGAAAAAGCTTTTTAGCAGCTTTTTCGGTGCTTTTTTATTATTCGTCAAACAGAAATTAGTATGGGGAGGAATAAAACGATGAAAAAATTATGCTTTACTTTAACTTTGGCAATTGGACTGATTATGGCTTTAGGAGGATGCTCTCAAAGCTCTAGCTCAGAAAATAGCGATAAAAAAGTAATCAAAGTTGCTTTGAGTGATGAAGTAAATCCGCCTTTTCTATTTACGAACGACCAGAATGAACCTATTGGATATGATATGGATTATTTAAAGCAGCTTGAAAAAAAGCTTCCAGAGTACAAATTTGAATACACCCTTGGAGAAGAAGAAACAAATTTGGTAGGTGTTTCGACAGGAAAATATGATTTCGCCATCAACTGGTTCTTTAAAAACCCTGAACGTGAAGAAAAGTTTCTTTATCCTGCACATGAATATGGTTATTCTTTAACAGCTTTAGTCACACAAAAATCACGAAACGATATCAAAACACTTGACGATATGGTAGGTCAAAAGTTTCCACCTGTATCGGCTACGGGTGGATTGCGCGCTATTTTAAATGCTTATAACAAAGAACATGCCACTAAGCCTTTAACATTAGAAAGCATTGATAACCCTTCTACGGCAGAAAACTTAAAGTTAGTGGATAAAGGTAAAGCGGATGCTATTTTTTTAAACGTAACAACATTTAACGAAGTACAAAAACAGCTCAAATTAAATTTAAAAGTAGGAGGCATTGTATCAAAAGAGCCAACTTGGTTAGTCTTTGATAAAAATAATCAAAAACTTGCTGATGAAATTGATAAAGCGACAGTCAAATTAAAAAATGACGGGACGCTAGAAAACTTGGCTGAAAAATGGTTTAAAGTAAATTTCTTTAAAGACTTAAAGTATATTAATCAACAAAACTTCAATTTTCAAGATTAAATGAGTATAAGAATTCCTCATTAAGGCGAGGTGAGATATGATTAGTACTGATTTTCATGATTGGTTAAAACTATTGTGGCAAGTGGTAGATAAACTTCCTTTAACATTATTTATGTTAGGCCTTTCTCTACTTTTTTCGTTGCTTTTAGGTTTCGTGATTGCTCTGATACGCATTCAAAAAAAGCCTGTTTTTTCTAAAATGGCTACCATCTATTTATCTTTTATGCGCTGTACACCGCTGCTTGTTCAGCTGTTTCTTGTATACTTTGGC
This sequence comes from Priestia sp. D51, assembly GCF_053345675.1. Classification (NCBI taxonomy): domain Bacteria; kingdom Bacillati; phylum Bacillota; class Bacilli; order Caryophanales; family Bacillaceae; genus Priestia; species Priestia sp. D51. Next base: position 229,815 of record NZ_JBLTIR010000006.1, read on the forward strand.
CTTCCTCAGCTGCTGCTCCTTGTCCATATCGACATTAACAGCTGGAGTCGCATCACTTTCTTGGTAATTGCTTTTTCCTTACATACTGCCGCTCCTTTATCAGAAGTTATTCGTTCAGCATATCTCTCGATTGATAAAGGGCAGTTCGAAGCAGCGTATAGTATAGGCATGAACTATTTTCAATCCTTAAGAAGAATTATCCTTCCTCAAGCGTTTGTAGCAGCACTACCTAATTTAGGAAATGCTACGATTTCATTATTAAAAGATACTGCACTTGCTTTTAGCATTGGGATTATTGATATTATGGGGCAAGTTCGCCTTATTTTGGGCAACAACTATGGAATAGGAATGTTTGACATTTATGTTACGATTTCACTTGTTTATTGGAGCATGTGTATCGTAATTGAAATCATAGTCAGTTATTTAGAGAAACATCTTAAAAAAGGCAGGGTCAGCATCTCTAAATAACCTGCACTAGTAAAGGAGTGAACATGATTGCCTATTATTGATTTGCGATTTGCTTTGGAGCAAACTCCTGAAGTCTTAAAAGGTGTGCCTTTAACACTAACAATATCGATCATTTCAATGGCGTTAGGAAGTATTTTTGGTCTTTTCATTGCGGTATGCAGAATATATAAAATTCCACTGCTAAAGCAAATAGCTGTTATATACGTCTCATTTATGAGAGGCACTCCATTGCTCGTACAGCTCTATGTATTTTTCTACGGAATCCCTATTTTTATAGAATTTCTAAACGAGACTCAAGGATGGCACTTAGGCGGGGATACTATTTCACCTTTAATTTATGCTTTAATTGCGTACACATTAAATACCTCTGCTTATCAATCAGAGGTATTCCGTTCTTCTATTCAAACCATTGACCGTGGTCAATTTGAAGCTGCATATTCAATAGGAATGACTACTTTTCAAGCTATTAAAAGAATTATCTTTCCCCAATCTTTAGTAGCCGCTATTCCTAACCTTGGAAACATTTTTATTAGTTTAATTAAAGCCACTTCTCTTGCTTTTGCGGTAAAAGTAGTTGAAATTATGGCGATATCTAAGGTCATCGCCAATGATGGGTATAGATATTTAGAAATGTATCTGGTCGCTTCACTTATTTACTGGATTCTTTGCTTTTTCTTTGAAAGGCTGTTTGTAGTCATTGAGAAAAAGCTTAGTTATTATGAATTAAGAGAAGAAGTGCGTTCAGCTTCTTAGTCTCCCTAGAAAAATTGCTATAAACTGATTAAGAAAGCTGCCTTAGTAAACGGCAGCTTTCACAATCCCTTAATCCACTATTTCAAGCTTCACTTCATTAAACAAACTAGTAGAATTCCACACATTCAGCCCCGCATAGCCTTCTGAAAAGGTATGGTCCACTGCATTAATCACAAGCTTATCATCGAGATAAACTTGAATGTGTTCTCCTTCAGCCATCACTTTTAGATGGTAATCCGTATTTGGTTTTAAATCCAGCTTTCCCCCATCGTCGTAAATAATGAGATCCTTTCCTATTCCGTCTCTAAACGCAATGAGCTTTATTTGATTATTCAGCACATCTACATTCGCACCATAAGCATTGTTTGCCTGTTCATCCGAACGGAATACTAGCGCTCCTGCTCCTGTAGAATTTGAAACAGAATCGTCTAACACCTTTATTTTTGCCTCATATGTGAAATTTTTTGCTTCTTTTGATGATAAGGTAAAGGAATCTTCTTTGCTTCGTCCTTGTTTTCCGTTAATCGTATCGGCCCATAGTCCGCTAATATTCTTCCATTCAGATAAGTTTGTATCAACAGGACTTTTATTCCAAATAGATTTTAACGGATACATCTTAAGAGAATTTAATTTTACAGCCCCTCCTTTGCTGTAAAGCTTTATTTTATTGCTTGAAAGCGTTGGAAAGAGCTGGTCTGTTATTACTTCCGTGCCGTCATTTCCAAATACTTCTACAGACGACTGGTCTACAAACATATGAAGCTTAACCTTTCCGTCTTTTGGAAGCATGGGAGCAGAGTGTTTGCCTTTCACATTTTCACCAAAATCAAAACTTCCAGAGTTTGTTCGGTCAACAAATAATTGCTGCTTGTTTACGTTATAGCTGACTTTTGTATTTTCACTGCCTTCTTTCTGAATTTGAAAACCAAATTCTTGTGCATCCGTATTTGAAACATCGAATTCTGCAATGATTTCATATTTGTTTTCCTGTATGCCTGAAAGAAGATTTTTGTTTTCAGTAACCATCAGATTCTTCAACACCTTTTTTTCTTGCTTATTGCGAATTGAATCAATTGAAACAGGTATTTGTTTTAAACGAAGCCCTTTTGCTGTGTTGGTGAGTTCTATTTTTCTTGGGATTGACATAGAGCTTCTCCAAGTAGTAGTTGGGGTATTGTTGGCATATTGCCAGTTGCTCATCCAGCCTAGCCAATACTTTTCTCCGTTATCTCCTTCAACTCCGCTCCAATCTACAGCGGCATAAAAGTCGGCACCATAATCTGTCCAAAGCACTTCCTCTGGCGGGTTTTCATTTTTAAATGTTTTTCCGTCAAAATCACCAACAAAGTACTGCATACCTGAACCTCCAGCTGCCGCTCCATCATTGGTGCTGACCTGCAGCACCCATTTTTTCTTTGTGCTGTCTCCATCAACTGGCAGTTCAAGTAAAGTAGGACACTCCCAAATCCCTCCGTTGCTTCCGTGAGTTGATTTCACCCATTCTCCTGACACTGTGTTCCAATCCGAAAGCTCTCCGCCTTCCCTTTGTTTAGCTTCCTCTGGTTCTTTTGCTACACTATCTACTTTCTCCGGCATTTTTTCTGTATTAAATACATTCACATCATCTAGATTAATATGCCCCCATCCTCCTACAGCTTGATCAACGGCTTTAATGTACAGTACTTCTCCTATATACTTAGAAGCATCCCACACGTAGCGCTGGTACTTTTCATCTGCAAACTTTGTATTCGCTTGACGAATCAATTCTTTATCGTCGGATGCCCGGACTAAGGCTACATAGCGGTTTGTGGGGTCGTTTCCGCCTCCCATTAACAAATTAATTTCACCTGAACCGCTCAATTTAAAATAAGACGAATGTAATTCTCCAGTGGCATTATCGCCATCTTGCTTATCAGAAAAACCCCATAAATGATACTTTCCTTTTTGTTCAAAAAGACCGCTCCAATTTGCGGTTGCATCCGTTACATGATCGTTTGTGAATGCATTTCCCTTTATCGTTTTCCAGCCGGTGAGATCTCCTGTTTCAAAACTTTTATTTTTAATTTCTTTTTCATCTGTATCAATAAACTTTGTCATGTTAACGTCTTGAAACCGGACTGAAGATTGATTAACGTGTAGTCCAAACAATCCTTTTGAAAAAGTTTCATCTTTTGCAGTAAGGGTGAAGTTATCGTCTATATGCAAATCAAGTTCATTTCCCGATGCAGTTACTTTTACTTGATGTGATTTGCTCGTATCAATTTTTTCGTTTGTTTCAGCAAGGACAGTTGAAATGCCATTTTGAAGCTTGACTAGTTTGATTGTATCCTTAGAAGCATCTACGCTAGCTATATATCCGTTTTTGGCTTCAGCGTCTGCTCGGAAAAGTAGTGCACCTGAACCATGGTTTTCATCTAAAAATGTCATATTTGACTCGTAAATGAACTGATCTCCCTGTTCTTCACTCATAATATATCCGTCGCTGTTAGATTTACCGATTTTTCCAGCAGCAGTATCATTCCACGTTCCAGTAATAGATTTCCAGTTAGATAGATTGGTTATGAAATTAGATTGATTCGTAAATTTAACATGACGAAAGACAGCTGTGGAATTCCATGCTGTTAGTCCAAACTGACCGTTTTCAAAAGATGCATCACTGCCTTCTAAAACCTGTTTTCCATTTAGCAGTATCTTAAAGTGGTGACTGTTTGCTTCTACTTTCACGTAATACGCTTGTGACGTATCCAGCCTCATTGGCTTTGAAACAACGGTCGTTACGCTTCCTTTCTCTACTTTGTTAAGTGTTAAGAGGTTCTTTTCAGCATCTAAATTGACGGTATATGCGTTTGTTGCATCTTTATTAGAACGAAAAACAAGGCCTCCTGCACCTTCGCGTCCATTCTTTTCTACAAGCATAATTTCTCCCTCTAGAGTAAAAGATTGACCTTTTTGTTCAGACAAAGTATATGAATAGGCACCGCTTTGACCGTTTGCTTGAATCCCTCCGTCAGATCCAAACTCACTTGCGTATTTCCAATTTTTCAAGTCAGGTGATGTATAAAACATAATTTTATCTTTAGCAGCTAAAGACATCACCCACTGCTTGGTTTGCTCGTGCCAAAAGACTTTTGGATCGCGCCAGTCAGGAACTGGGGGATTTGGCATAACAGGATTTCCTTCATATTTGGTCCATGTTCTTCCGCTGTCCGTGCTGTATGCTAGACTTTGAACTTGCCCTTTACTGCCCGAGTGCGTAAAGATAGCTACCATCGCTTCTTTTCCAAACCCTGCAGTATTATTCCAATCGATAACGGCACTTCCTGAAAAGATCTCTCCGTTCTCATCTGGAGAAAGAGCAACCGGCAAGTGTTTCCATTTCACTAAGTCTGTACTAACTGCATGCCCCCAGTGCATAGGTCCCCAGGTGGTACCGTAAGGATAATACTGATAAAAAAGGTGGTACTCCCCGTTATAGTAGACCATTCCATTTGGATCGTTCATCCAGTTCGCTTCTGGAGAAAAATGAAATTGATTCCGATATTTTCCTTGATAATACCCTGTATTATCAGCTAATACAGGGTATACAAAAAACAAGCTTATGGAACAAGCGACTCCAATCATCAATAACTTTTTGACGGTTCTTTTCATCTTCCTTTCCTCCTTTATTGGCATACTGGCTATGTAAAACATGTCCACCAGCAGATGCTAGAAGAATAGATGACTCCCTTTTATTTATCAGCCTAAAAAGCCGATCCAATAACCTCCTATACCGATTAAGAAAATACCGAAAATAATAAGCAGCGGATTTGTACCTTTTCGAAGCATCCATGCTACTAATAAAGTTAGCGCTAAAGGAAGCAGTCCCGGTAAAATACTGTCGAGTACGTCTTGCACGGTTTTCACGACAACTTTACCAGAATCGTCTTTGATCCTAGAAACAACCACTGGTATATTAATAGTGGTCCATTTCGAAACCAATGCTCCCATTACAAAGAGTCCTAAAATGGACGCACCTTCCGTCAGTTTTTGAATTCGATTCCCTACTAAATCTTTTAAAATTTCTGTTCCTTTTAAATAGCCATATTTTAATCCATAATATTTTGTACTTAATCGAATGGCATTAATTAAGATAAAAAACAGCAGTGGCCCGGCAATATTCCCGCCTAACGCAAGAGATGCGCCTAGTGCCGCAAGAACTGGCCGCAGCGTTCCCCAGAAAATAGGGTCTCCTACGCCAGCAAGCGGGCCCATTAATCCAATTTTCATTCCGCTGATGGCTTTTTCATCAAAATCTTTTTTGTTTGCCATTTCTTCTTCCATTGCTGCCGTGACGCCGAATATAGGTGCAGAAATCCACGGATGTGTATTGAACCATTCTAAATGACGCTTTAGTGCTGCATTTCGCTGTGCCCCTGGTCCGTATAAACGTTTAATTGCTGGAATCATCACGTAACAGTAGCCCATTGCCTGAACACGCTCAAAGTTAAATGAACCGAGTAAAAAATTCGAGCGAATAAACATGCTAAAGATGTCTTTTTTCGTTAATCTTTTTTCATTTTCCATCTCTATCCCTCCCTTAAGTTCGCCGTTTAGGCATCTAAATCATCATCGTCGTCATATACTTGTTCGCTCCCTGTAGCTGCGGGAACGCCTGCCGGCTGCATTTGATTTCGCTGCTGCATTACTTGCTGATAAAGAAGGGCTAAACAAAGACCTAACGCCCCAAATCCTACCAGGTTAAACCCTGTAAATGCCGCTAATAAGAACCCGATATAGAAAAAGGGCTTTAAATGAGGAATGTTCATCATATTGATAACCATGGCATATCCTACGACCACGATAATGCCTCCCCCAATTTGCAGACCTTTTGTAATAACTTCCGGAATATTTCCGAGGAAAGTTTGCACGGCGCTTACGCTGATTAATGTAACAATTAACGTTGGAATCATAACGCGGAGAGCCTGAAAACCCATAGCAGTAATATGCATAATTTCAATTCCTTTAAAGTTCCCTTCTTCCGCGTACTTATCAGCTCGATGAATTAAAAATACTGTGATGGTACGAACAAAAATGGTGAGTACTTGCCCTGCAGCTGCTAAAGCTATAGCTACCGCAATGCCTTCACCAATCCCCTGACCAGCTGTGATAACCAAAATAGTTGAAATAACAGAAGCAATAGCCGTATCAGGTGCCATCGCCAATCCAACATTCATCCATCCAAGAGCCATTAATTCCAGCGTTCCGCCTAAAATAATGCCCGTTTTTAAATCTCCAAGCACCAAGCCTACTAATGTGCAGGCAATGAGAGGACGATGGGATTGCCCTTCGTCCAATACGCTTGCGATGCCAGTTACCGCTGCAATGACTAATAATAAAATAATTTGTATGGAAGACATAAACTCATCTCCTTATTTGATTTTTGTTTCATTTCTCAGTAGTTGAATAAAATTTTCGCTAGAATCTGAAGGTAATTGGCGCAGCTCAAGCTTTACGCCTAGTTCCTGCAGTTTCTCAAAAGCATCGATATCTTTTTTGGTAACGCTTACAGATTTGGTGATTTGTTTTCGGTCATTAGCAAAACGCATGCCGCCTACGTTTACTGTCTCAATAGGCACTCCAGCTTGAACAAGAGCAACAATATCTGCGGGACTTTCAAACAGCAGCATGGCTGTTGTATCCTGATAACGAGGGCTGTGAAATGCTTTTGTCATTTTAGAAATTGAGACAGCACTTGCTTTTACATTCGAAGGAGCCACAGAAAGAATAAGCGTTTTTCGCATTTCATCCGCTGCCACCTCATCTGAAACAATGATAATTCGATCTGCTGCATTTGTTTTGATCCATCTTGTTAATACCTGCCCGTGAATAAAGCGGTCATCAATTCTTGCTAAAACGATTTTCATAATAATCCATCCTCTCCGATTTGGTTTGCTTGCTGGACTTTCTCCAAATGTTCACTGCACACTTGAAAACTTTCTTCATTCACTTGCTTTAATCTCCCTAGCATCTCTTTTAATGTAACGTGTTCCCTCATGGCTAACACTTCTAATAACATAGGCAAGTTAACTCCGGATACCATATCCGCTGTTTTGTTTTTAAGGATATATGGAGTAGCCGCATTGTAAGGTGTACCTCCAAAAATATCGACTAGAAAAAGCACTTCATTTTCTAAGGGCATCTCCTCTAATGCTTGCTTATATTTTGCTTCAAGCGTTTGGATACCCTCTCCTTTTAGAAAAGGTACGGCTACTACGTGATTCTCTTCACCAAATATCATTTTGGAAGCCCCCTCTAATGCTGGTGCGAAATCACCATGCCCACTAATAATGACTGAAATCATGTACACTTGCTCCTCTCTTTTACGTTCTACACTTATTTATTGCAAGTATCGTGCCAACAAAGAGTATTAAGCGCTTTCATTTATTTTTCAATACCTTTTTCTATGTTGTTGATACAGGTTCCTTAAAATAAACAAACCTGTATCAAAACGTCATGCGTTTTAATACAGGTTTTTCTGTAATTTAAAAAAGGGGATAAAAAAAGAAACTAGCGGCATATAAATTAAACTAGTTTCTTGGGATTATCATATGATTTTTACATTTCATCCGCAAAAATGGTGGCAATAAATAATTTTTCATCTCTTGTTAAGGTAAGTTTAAGCTTTTTTTCGACGGCTTGTAATGTTTTTTCCGTTTTTTGATAAATACTTTCTAACTGATGAGTGATTTCTTCATCCTTCGGAAAAGCAAGGGGTTCGTTTTTTATCATTCTTTCTAAAGCAAAGGCTGTATGCATCACAATTCGAATCATAACGGTGTTGCTTAATTCCATTTCTAACTCATCTTGTACGTGACTTAACCACTCTAACAGAATTTCACTTATGAGATACGGATTAATAAATAGAAGGTACTTTCGCAAGTTTTCTTCGCAAAGTTCACGCACTACAATATTCCCTTCAGTCTTCTCCTCATCATAGCGTATCGTTTCTTTTGTAATTGCCTGTTGAAGTATTCGCTCTCCCTGCCCTTCAATAAGGACTTCTAGTGATACATGAGGCGCATCAATCTTAGGGTTTTTGGTACCTGCTGTTGCGACAATTTCATATTCTTTTTGAATTTCCCGAATGTTTGCTGCTAATTTAATAGAAGAAACGGTTAGAATTTTAATAGGCTCTTGAGATACTTTCCGTGAAATAATCGTTAAGATTTTTTCTAATTGTTTTGCTGTACCGCTTCCTGTTGTACAAATAGAAACAAGGGCTTTCTTTTTCCCAAACACATGCTGCTGCTTATCTATAAATTCCATAAAGTCTTTTTGCACCGAATCAAATATGGCATATAAATTTAAGTCTAAATAATTTACTTTTCTAACGGTGTCTAACACCATAGACGTCGTCACGTTGCTGATTGTTTTAATCTTAGTCCCTGTTTTTTGTTCTAACTTGCTTTCTAACATGGCAAGCGAGCCCATGTCTACAAGCATTAATACGCCTTCTCCTTCATCTACTTTCTTAATTCCCTGGATTAATCTATCTACAATTTCGACTGGAGATACCGTCAAAGGCACATCAATAGCTATAATAGGAGTACTTCCTAAAAGCTCCGTAGCCACTTCTACCATAGAAGTTGCCGTGCTGTTTCCATGTGCAGCAACCACAATCCCCACTCGCTTATTTTCTTCTAACGTTCGAATGGATTGAATAACCATTGTGAGATAAATAACTTCTATTTCTGGCACGACAATGTTAAACCACTTTTCGATTCGATTTTTAAAAAGCAGGGCTACCGCATATTCTTTTGGATACGTTTCGCGAATTTCATCTATCTCCTTTGTATTTAATACGTCTACTTGTTTTTTTCGCTTTAAAAAGGATTCCATATGCATACTCAAAAAATGAATAAATCTGCGATCAAATTTACAGTTCAATTCTTTTTCTGCTAAATGTTTTAATTCTTTTGTAAGCTGAATCACGTCGTCTTCTACGAATTTCATTAAATTAGAACTCTGGCCATTTTTTTGATTAAAAAAGCTCCGAACATTCAAATGAATGTCGGTAAGAATATATTGATTGATGTCTTCTTGAGATAAACCTTCTTTTGTTAAAACATCTACTTTTTCTTCTATTAACTGATATAAATTAAATGATACGTCTTCCTCTATTTTTATTTCTTGGCTCTCCATAGCCGGAGAAATGATCGTTTTGAGATTTACATATTCAGAAATTTTTCTGCTGCGCTCCATATTTTTACTATTTGAAATCCAATCTCGTTTAATATTATCAGGCAAATCTCTCACTGTAAGTTCCACCATATGTTTACTATCAAGGTTATTTAAAAATCCGTGTGCGCACACGAGCTGTACATTGGACTTTAACTGCCCTACATTCCCAAATTTTTCAGTGTGGATTAAAGCATTTAATACATCAATGTGGACACTTAGCTTTTTATTAATTCGTTTAGCTTCTTGTTCTAAAAGAAACGTTGTGAGATGAATCTTTTCTTTGAGAGATCGCTCTTCTAATGACGGAATATGGATAGTCATCGGAATTCTTCTTAAGAAAGTTTGCAGTAAGGCTGAACCGGGATTTTCAGTTGTAGCACAAATAATTAATACTTTAGACGTTCGCTTATGATCTGTTTCCCCTAGGCGATTGTACGTACCTTGATCAATGAGGTAAAAAAGCATTTCTTGACCTTCAGGAGGAAGCCGGTGTATTTCATCCATAAAGAGAATGCCTTCATTTGCTTGTTCTACTAAACCTACTTTACTTTCAGTTGCTCCAGTGAAACTCCCTTGCTTATGACCAAATAACTGAGAAAGAAGTAATTGAGGATTATGGTAATAATCAGCGCAGTTAAAGGTAATGAACGGGGCCCCTGTTTTTAACCTCTCTGAATATATAGCAAATTGATAGATTCGTTTTGCAAAAAGAGATTTGCCTGATCCCGTGGGACCTAATAGCAGCATATGTAACCCATTGGGCGGGTAAAGAATAGCAGCTTTTGCTTGAGAAATCGATTTTTTCAAACTGCCTGTGGCTCCAATCATTAATTCAAAAGGATTAGCAGAAAGTGCTTCTTCTTTTCCCCCATTAGATAGCTGCTCTAGTTTTTCCACTTCCATCTTATTCGTATCCCACTTTTGACGAAAAATGGTTTCGACAATCTCTAGCGGAGCGTAGCGAACGGGGAACATTTTAATTTTAATTACTTTTTGCATGCGGACAAGTTTGTTCAGTTCAAGACTTACATTAGATCTCTCTAAATCTAACTGTTCAGCAATTTCAATCGCTGAGCTTCCTTGTTTATGTAAAAGTTCCACTTCTGTAAACTCCTGAAAATTACTCAACAGCTGATTGTATACCTTATCAATTCGTTTCATTAGAAGCACCTTCTTTATTTTCAGTTCACGATCGGAAGTTTCTCTTTCAAAGAAATGAGACATTCCCTACTACTACAAGTTATTTCACCTATAAGTACCATCATGTCATACTAATCTATGAAAGCGTTTCAAGCCATTATATGTAAATATATTAAGTTAGTCAACCTTGCATGTCAACCGGTTTCATTCTTAAAGTTATAGTCTGTCTGAATGTTTCATTTTCTTTGAATAACTGTGAATCTGTATATACTACTTTTTCATTTTACTTAGCACTGCAGTTACAGCATATTTTTGCTTACATAATAAAACGAAAGAAAACAGCAGCAGTTGTCGCCATTCTCTTTCGTTTTTAAAAATTATTTATCTGCAGTTAATTGTCCTTGTTGTAAAATACTATTTTTCACAACAGTTGTTTTTGATCCTTTAATACTTAACAAGAAGCTAGGAGCAAACGTAGAGTGTTCCTCTGAATAGAAGCCTCTGTTTGTCATGTAACTTGTAATCACGACATTGTCTCCTTTAACTTGCGGAACTGCAAAATGTGAATACGTGAACGTTTTGTCATTAGGATCGAGGTTCATATGTAAAACAAGTCCTGTATCATTTAGCGGTTTGTATTTTCCTGTCAGCGTATTTGATACGTATCCTAGCATATATACGTCATCTTGGCCGATACCATCAATGGTCATTTTAGACCCGCGAGAATCTGTGAATAAGTACCATTTCCCATCTTTTTTGAATACATTTGCGCGTTCAATTTCATCTGTTACCGTGTTTGAGGTAATCAATGGATCCATTACTTTTTTTAAGGTATAGTCGTTATTTAGTTCTACAATGCCTAATGCGCCGTTTGCTAAAGAGGCTTTCTTTTTATTAGAACTCTGCAGTAATTTCTCTTTTTCTGATTGGAAAAATGGATTGTTTCCACCGTAGTAAGCTCGATTGTAAAGAGAATCCTCCCCTTGATAACCATCTTCAGTTCCTGTGTTTGCTTCAAACACAAGGTATTTATGCCCTTTATCTTCTACATAGTGAGGATCTCTCAACGTATGATTATCTTCTGAACCATATGCGCCTTCGTCGATAAACTGCTGAATATTTTGATATTTTTTACCATCACCATCAAAAATGGATTTATGATCTTCAACACCTTCAATTTTTAACGTATCTGCACTTGGCTGAGATACATTTACTTGAGCTGTTGTTAAAGTTTGTTTTCCATAGTTTGTACCTGAAAAATTAGTATAGAATAAGCGTACTTTTCCGTCTGATGTTAAAGTAGCAGATCCTGACCATTCTTGTGTTTGTTTTTTCAAATGAGGGTCATTCGGTACAAATTTATCACTGTCTTTGAACACTCTTCCTGCATTTTTCCAACTGTCAATCGACTCTTCACCTATTTTTTTATAAAACACATAAATAGATGTATCATCCGCATCTTTAGGATTGCCTGCTAGTGCAAATACAACTTGGTAACCATGGTAGTTGGCTACTGTTCCGTCAGCATTTTGCAGAGGCCAGCTGTCCCATACGTCTAAGTCAATTAAATTACCTGATTTATCATACCCTTTTGCAGAGGCAATATTTTTGATTGTTGCTTTATCAAAAGCTGGAACTTTAAACTGTTCGCTTTTTTGCTGCTGAGGAATTTTCAGCATGTTATCACGTGTAATATGAGAAACTCTATAATTATTATTTGTATCTTTATGATTGCTTTCAGCTGCCCATGTTTGAGATCCAGCACCTACTAACATAGCTGCAGCAAAAGATAATGCTGTTGTTTGCTTTGCGATTTTCTTAATGTTCATCTGTTTTCTCCCTTTTGTATCATACTTTTTCTTGTGTTACTCACAAGTGATCCATTTTCTATGTATCGAGAAGTCATATCCATCTGGTGAAATAACAGAACCGGTTCCATTACCTTTCCAAGATTACTTGCATAATATTGAAAAGTCAAATAGGTAAAATGGGGTGATCATACCCTTTTTTATCCCTTTGTTTTTTTAATTTAGTTATAAAGTCTTAAATCTTTAACTTTTTAATTAAATCGGCAAATTCATCATCATATTTAACCTACTATTCTTTTATAAGCTTTTCTACAGCTGTTAAAGTACCCAAGCTTCAAGAAAATATCGTTAATGTATTTTTTGTGAAATAGTGGAATAATTTATTATATAATAGTTTCTACTGGTAATAATAAGAGACAAAAGAATTAGGTAATCTCTTTTTATTTTGATTCTTTTATACTGTTAAATTTTATGCAGCTCTTCCCAAGGAATCGCTATCATTTCAATTAATCAATCATACATTTTTCAGAAAATCAAAAAGAGCTCTTTATAAAGAGCTCTTTTTGATTTCATTTATGCTGTCTTTAAATAGCTGTTCTTATCTAAATAAATCAAGTGCCGCAGTACGTTTGATAAGGCTGATTAGACGGAGCAGACGGTGTACAATACTCTGACTGATCCGGCGATTCATATGGGCTAGAAAGCACTTCTAGAAGATCTTCCATAACGCTGTAGTCTCCTTTTTGTGCTGCATCTAGCGCTGCTTCTACTCGGTGATTTCGAGGAATGACAGCGGGATTGTTATGTTTCATAAGCTCTTCCGACTCTGCTTTAGATTGTTTTTGTCTGCCTAGTCTTTTCTGCCATAACTCCTGCCACTGTGCAAATTCTTCGCTTTCAAACAGGTCACTCTTTCCTGGCTTATTGAAAGTTAATGCACGAAATGTATTTGTATAGTCAGCTTTATAGGTTTTCATCATGGTAAGAAGCTCTTGGAATAATGCTTCATCTTCTTTTTCTTCGTTAAAAAGTCCAAGTTTAGCCTGCATACCCGCCAGCCAGTTTTCTCGATAGAGTTTTGGAAATTCCGTCACGGCGTTTTGTGCTATTTCAACTGCTTTTTCTATATCTTGATCCAACAGAGGTAATAAAGCTTCAGCAAACCTCGCAAGATTCCACCCTGTAATGCCCGGTTGATTTTGATATGCATAGCGCCCTTGTACATCAATTGAACTAAATACAGTTTCTGGATCATAGGTATCCATAAATGCACATGGCCCATAATCAATTGTTTCTCCGCTAATTGTCATATTATCCGTATTCATGACGCCATGAATAAAACCAATAAGCTGCCATTTAGCAACTAGGGTAGCGTGACGCTTAATCACTTCTTGAAGAAATGATAAATATTTTTTTTCATTCTTTTCTATGTGGGAAAAGTGACGTTCTAATGCATAGTCAGCTAAAGCTTGAAGGTTTTCGACTGTTCCCCATTTTGCAGCAAATTGAAATGTGCCAAAACGAAGGTGACTGGAAGCTACACGCGTCAAAATCGCCCCCGGCAGTTCTTTTTCGCGAACAATGGATTCGCCTGTTGTTACGACTGCCAGGCTCCGAGTAGTCGGAACACCAAGGGCCTGCATCGCCTCACTAATCATATACTCACGCAGCATAGGTCCAAGAGCTGCACGACCGTCTCCACCCCGGGAATAAGGAGTTCGGCCTGAGCCTTTAAGCTGAAGATCCACTCGTTCACCCGAAGGCGTAACTTGCTCCCCTATCAGCATAGCCCGTCCGTCTCCTAGCATGTTAAAGTGGCCAAATTGATGTCCTGCATAAGCCTGTGCAAGTGGGAAAGCACCTTTTGGAACACTGTTTCCAGCCAAAATGCTAACTCCTTCTTGGCTTTGCAGCTGTTCTTTTTGCAACCCTAGAGATGCGGCTAAAGAGTCGTTAAATTTGACTATTTTAGGTGAACTCACTGGATTAGGATCAAGAGGCGTAAAAAAAATGTTTGGTAACTCCGCATAGCTATTACGTAAATTCCATCCTGTTTCTTTTTGATTAGTCATCGTATCTCCTTTTCTTCTTGTGTCTTAAAACATAACTCTTTTCTTTACTGATCGTGGTTTTATAAGTGCAGCAGCCCTGCTCTATCCTGCTTTCTTTTGGGCATCTTAGAGCAGGACAGTTTCTCTTTCATTCATTATCTCTTTTACTATTATATCGTATTTGCTCGTACTTTTAATCTAAAGTGCCTTATCCATTTATATACCGCCACTTTGTTGACGAGCTATTAAATGCTCAAAAAAGAAGAAGTATTAATATACTTCTTCCTCTGTATTTTACCCCCAAATATCTTTTAAATTCCAATACGTTAACTCTTTTACGATTACGTCTCCTCCTTCAGTAAATAACTCAATTCCAAGCCTGCTTTCTTTTGGATAAATGCGGCTTGTCATGGTAGCTTGTCCTTCGTTTGCAAATACTTCGATGGAAGAACGATCCACAAATATTCGTAAAGCTAGTGTCTCACCTGCTTGCAACGCTACTTTCCTCACGCCATCTTCTTTTCCCGAGTGAGTACAGTCAAGCACTAGCTTTTGCTCATTAAGGTTATAACACATAAGCGTTTCTTCATTGTTTATTCCACAAATTTTTATTCCTACTGATGAAGCTTGGCAGTCCGCTAAATCAAATACAGCTTGTATCTCTAGCAAATCTTCATTTACTTCTACTACATAGCTTTCAGAAAGAGCTTTATTGGTTAGCATATTATATTGAGTTTTCCGAAGTGATGTCAGCTCTTGGACGGGGTTCATTAACACTTTATCCTCTCTTAAAGTTAGTTCTCTCGGAAGCGTTAGCGCACCGCACCATCCATCCTCTTTCGTTGGCATATTAGCTTCCCACATGTCCATCCACCCGATTGCAATTCGTCTTCCTTTATCATCTAAAAGCGTTTGAACAGCATAAAAATCGTGGCCGTGATCTAATTCAGTAAATGACCCATGATGAAAGGTATTGGTTTCATAACTATATTCTCCAACTAAATATCCCGTTTGGAAAAGGTTGTGATAGGAATCACCTTTTGCTTCTATCCCTTGAGGAGAAATCATTAACACATGCTTTCCGTCTAACTCAAAGAAGTCCGGACACTCCCACATATATCCTAGATCTCCATCGCTTTTAGCAAGGACGCCAACATATTCCCATTTTCGTAAATTTGAAGACCGGTATAAAATAACGCGTCCCTCTTGTTTCTTTGTTGAGTTTCCTAGAATCATATACCAGAAATCCTCGTGCTTCCATACTTTAGGGTCTCGAAAATGATGAGAACTATCTGCCGGCGGCTCCGCAATAACTGGGTTGACCTCTACTTTTTCAAAGGTAATGCCGTCTTTACTAACAGCTATATTTTGGTTTTGAAAAAAAGTATCCAGCTCTTTGTCTATATAATTATGTCCTGTATAAATTAGCGTAAGCTCTCCTTGGTTATCCACGGCACTTCCAGAAAAACATCCATCTTTATCAAATGTATCTCCAGGAGCTAAAGCAATCGGTAAATGCTGCCAATGAACAAGATCTTTGCTTTTGACATGTCCCCAATGCATCGGTCCCCAATTCTCGTCATACGGATGATGTTGATAAAAAACATGATATTCTCCTTTATACTGAACCAACCCATTCGGATCATTAATCCAGTTCGCTGGCGCCATAATATGATACCCTAACCGATATTGATGATTTACCTTTTTCTCTGCTTCATTTAATGAACGTTGAACTTGCTCGATTTTATTTATCGTTAACATCATCATATCCCCCTATATAATCTGCGTGTTTTCTTGTACATCTTTTCTTATAAACTTATGTTTTTTAGAGTTTAGTAGTGTAAACATGGAAATAACGTTAAATACCAAAACCATACCTCCCATAATTAAATAGGTACGGGAAAAGCCTACGCTATCATATAATCCTCCCGCTATGGGTGAAAGAACTGAAGCACCTATTTGTGAAGCGAATTGGAATCCAACCAAATAAAGGATAGAAGATAGGCGCGTGTCAAAGTTAGCTGCCAAATATTTAAAGATGGCAATGAGCATAATAGGAAGTTCTAATGCATGAATAAGCTTCATCGAAGATATTCCAATTGGACCAACCACAAGTCCTGACCCAATAATACGAAATCCCATTAGAAATCCTGCTAAAATCAAACTATTTTTTGCACCGATCTTATTTACAATAAACGGTGCTGCGAACATCATTCCGGCTTCTAAAAACACTTGAAACGAATTTAAGTAGCCAAATACTTGATTACCTATCGATTCAGTAGGAAACAAAGATGCGTAATAGATAGGAAATTGCTGATCGTATACCCCATACACGCACGTAACGCCAACAACATAAATCATAAAAAACCAAAATTCCTTCAATAAGAATAAATTACCTACATCTCTCAGCGTGACGGATTCAGCTTTTTCCATTTCATAGCTGCTCATTTCTACCTTCACAGAAAAAATAATAGCCACTAGGATAACCGCTGAAACGGATGCCACCCAAAAATTAATATGAGGATTAATGTTAAATAGTTGTCCTGCAAAGAATGTAGCTGCAGCCCAGCCTAATGACCCCCACATTCTAGATTTCCCGTACTCAAATTTATATTTTCGGCTGACTTTCTCTATGTATGTTTCAATCGCTCCGATGCCCGCCAAAAACGCTACTCCTAAATATAAGCCTCCAATAATAGCTCCTATCAACACATTGTATTGAAGTAAGGGCCCATAAACAAAAATATAAAATGGTCCTACAAACACTAAAAGACAGCTAATAAAAAATAAAATGTGTTTCTTTAAACCTATCCTGTCAGATATATATCCGTACAAAGGCTGCATACACAATGCAAAGATAGCGTTTACAGAAAAGATTAAGCCTGTAGCTGATCCGTTCAACTTAATCTCTTGCCCTAACCAGATAGAAAATAAAGAGTAGCTCGACGACCACGTAAAAAAGAAGAAGAAAAAATATGCACTCAGCTTCCAATATAAGCTTTTTGAACTTTTCATTTTAGTTACCCCTTTAGCTTAAGATATAAAATCTTTTATCTAACAAAATGAAAGCACTTTCAACTTGATTTTATGTCAACCGGTTTCATATGTCAACCGGTTTCACATTTTATATTGCAAAAAGCTTGTATTAGGCGTAAAAGTGGGCTTTGTGGTATGTTTAAGTTGTTCAATAAACCGTTTACAATCCTTACATAGATTTTTATTTATCAAAATAAAACGTAGCGACTGGAAAGCTGCTCGCTTGATTGCATTTATTTTAAGGCTTTTCCACAGCAGATATATACTATAAAAGCAAGGTTTTGGAGAAATTAGGAGGAAACTAGATGAAAGCCAAAATTAGTGATGTAGCAAAAATTGCAGGTGTTTCACCGACTACAGTTTCTCGTGTATTAAATAACCGTGGTTACATAAGCAAAGAAACGCGAGAAAATGTTTATAAAGCAATGAAAGAAATTAATTATTTCCCAAATGATATTGCGCGATCATTATTTAATAAGCGAACAAATTTAATCGGGATGATTGTCCCGCAAACGAGCAACCCTTTTTTCGGAGAGTTAGCCTTTCATATTGAAAGTATATGTGCTTCCCTTAACTATAAAGTACTTCTTTGTAACAGTCTGAATCGCATTGATAAAGAAAAAAAATATGTAGAAATGCTTATCAGAAATCAGGTAGACGGGGTTATTGCCGTTACTTATAATAGAGGTATTTTTGATTCCGAAAGTCAAAGCCTTCCTGTAGTAGCAGTCGATCATTATTTATCCAAAGATATTCCAACCGTATCTTCTGATAACTATTCTGGAGGAGAACAAGCCACGGAATTGCTTATTTCAAAAGATTGTAAGCATATTATTCATATTAACGGTCCCCTTAAACTTGAAACTCCAGCTAACTTAAGAAGGAAAGCATATGAAAACGTGATGAAACAGTACGGAAAACAGCCTATCACGTATGAGATTTCAAATACCTTTGACCGCAACATTCAGCGAGAAACTATTTCTAAGGTTTTTGAAGAACATCCGGAAGTAGATGGTATTTTTGCAAGCGATGACTTACTTGCAGCTTTAGTAGTTGCTGAAGCACAAAAAAGAGGAAAATGTATCCCAAAAGATTTAAAAATCGTGGGCTATGATGGAACAGAAGCCAGTAAGACTTTGTTACCTGGCCTAACTACAATTCAACAGCCAATCGAATCGATTGCTCAAACAGCCATTGATATTTTACTAAAAGAAATTGAAGGAGAATTTAGTAATGTCCCCCGTGAAATCTGTCTTCCTGTTAAGCTTCTAGAAGGGCAAACGACGTAAAAATATGTTTTTTATAAAATAAATATCAGTTTGTTGCATATTCTTCTTCCTTTATTCACACCTTAACGTTACAGAAAGGAGTTGAATACAATGGCAAACAATAAAAGCAGCAATAATAATGAATTATTAGTATACGGAGCTGAACAAGCAATCGATCAAATGAAATATGAAATCGCTAGCGAGTTCGGAGTAAATTTAGGAGCTGACACTACTGCACGTGCAAACGGATCAGTAGGCGGCGAAATCACAAAACGTCTTGTACAATTAGCTGAGCAACAACTTGGCGGCGGACGTTTCTAAGACAATTTCATACACACCATGACTTAAGGAAGAATGGATATCCATTCTTCCTTTTCATATATTTAATTTCCATCTTTATATAAAAATTATTATTGCTCATCTTCTTTACTGACTGATTTTGTTTTTCCTTTCTTTAGTACAGCACTGATTCCTAAACAACAGACAGCTGCTATCCATCCGGAGATGAGAAAATAAACAGAAGTATTTGCAAAGAGTGTACCTATTAAAATAAACAGGCCTCCGAGAATAATAAAAAAGACGTGACCTTCACCAATTTTTTTCACCTTCATCACCTCTCCCCTACCTGCGTATACAAACTAATGTTCAGATACAAAAGAAACTTCTTGATAAACAAGAAGTTTTCTTACGTCCGTTTCTTTTTCAATAAAAAATAAAGTTGTTTTCTTTTTATTTATTCAACAAAACCACTCAATATTCTTCTCAATTACGTGCTATTCAATAATTTCTTCTGTTTTATACTCTTTCATAAATACATCAATAACATCTTCTGCTTCCTCGTTCTCCTCCTGCATTTGAACGAGTATTTCGTTTTGTGCATTTAATGACATTTTTTCTTATGTCTTTTATTTAAGCAAAACAAAAAAACGGCTTTTATCAGCCGTTTTTTTGTTTTGCTTTTCGATTATGAAAAAGCATATTTATTTCTTTATTTGACCGTTCTCTGTATCAGGTATCATACGTTTATTTATTCCGAATGCGTAAAAACTAATGACAACGAGAGCGAGGAAAATAACCCCTACAATAAGTGAAATACGCGTTTCATCATTAAACCACATGCCTACAAGCACCATTAGTAGAAAAGCAATGGTTACATAGTTCGTTACAGGCGCAAAAGGCATTTTGAAAGGATGACTATCCATTTCAGCACCTTTAGCTTTACGGAAACGAATTTGGCTGATAAGAATAATGAACCAAGGAATCATTCCAGGAAGCACGCTAGCACTGTATACATAAACAAATACATTAGGTGGAGCGATGTAGTTTAAAATAACACCAATTACTAATCCAATCATAACAGCGAGCGTACTGTAAATTGGAACGCCGTTGCGAGAAATTTTTGTAAAGAATTTAGGTGCTTGACCGTTTACACCGAGCGTATAAAGCATGCGTCCTGCACTAAAGATTCCGCTATTACAGCCTGACATCGCTGCCGTAATGACTACAAAGTTAATGATACCTGCAGCTGCGGTAACACCAACTTTAGCAAATGTAGATACAAATGGACTTCCTAAAGAATCTAACTCATTCCAAGGATATACCGTCACGATGACGAAAATAGCTCCAATATAAAAAATTAAAATACGCCAGATGATGCTTTGAATCGCGCTTGTTAACGTTTTTTTAGGATCCTTTGCTTCACCAGCTGTAATCCCAATTAGCTCGACTCCTTGATAAGCTGCAATAACAAGAGATAGCGCGAAGAAAAAGCCTGACCATCCGCCTGCAAAGAAGCCTCCGTGTGCCCAAAGATTTGATAACCCAATTGCGTCTCCATCATTTCCAAATCCAAAGAAAATTAATCCAAGTCCCGCGATAATCATTAAAATAATTGTTACAATTTTAATCATCGCAAACCAAAATTCAAACTCTCCAAATGATTTCACTGAAACTAAGTTTGCTGTGCCTAAAATCAACATGGCGATAATACCAGGCACCCAAGCTGGTAAATGAGGGAACCAGTAATGCATATATGCTCCTACCGCTATAATTTCGGACATCCCTACGATTACAAATTGAAACCAGTTACTCCATGCAGCCATATAACCTGCTAATGGATGAATATATTTGTGGCCAAATGTAGCGAATGAACCTGTGCTTGGTTCCATGTACAGCATTTCGCCCATAGCACGCATAATAAAGAAAATAAACATTCCGCAAATTGCGTAAGCAAGCAATACCGATGGACCTGTCCATTGAATCGTACTTGCTGATCCCATAAATAATCCAACGCCAATTGTTCCACCAAGCGCGATCATTTGAATGTGACGAGATTCTAAGCCTCTTTTTAACTCTTTGTCTGCCATTCCATTTCCTCCTCCTAAACTTGTTATAGCTCTGTTAGGAAAGATACTTTTTGTGTCTGATGGAACAGCTGTCGTTTTTAAATCATTCCATTTTTACCTAGTACCTTTACAACTAAACTATTTTTTCTATTTTTAGCTATTCGACTGTATAATTACTTATTTTATAATAATGAATTTTCCTCAGAAATACAATTGTTTTTTTCAGAAAAACACTTAAGTAAACCATTTACCTCTGTCAAATCAGTCATCTTCGTAAAATAGTTTTTTATTTCAGTATAATTAAAATTTTATGAATATTAAAATAAATATAGTCTCAGCTTGGATGCTGGAACACTCTCTTTCTCAAGGATAACGAAATAAAACCATTACTTAATCGAATAAATTCCTTTTTTCTACTTTTACGTTTTTTCTTTCTTTTCTTAGGGAAAGTATCCATAGAAAATAGAGATGAGGAGGGATTTTTCATGTGGCAAGCTGCGATGTGGGGCGGAATTTCAGGATCAGCTGTCCTTCTTGGTGCTTTGGCAGCAGTTTTTTTGCCTATCGGCAAAAAGATAATTGGTTATATTATGGCTTTTGGGACGGGTGTATTAATTGGAGCATCTACCTATGAGCTGCTTGGAGACTCGGTTCATAGCGGCGGGTTAAAAGCTACTTCTCTTGGGTTCCTTGCGGGGGCTGTCGTTTTTACTTTTTTAGACTATCTAATTTCACGTCAAGGAGCGAATAAAAGAAAGAGGTCTACAAAACAAATGGCCGCGAATAGTTCTGGAATTGCTATATTTATAGGGACCGTAATGGATGCAATCCCAGAGTCCATTATGATTGGAGCTAGCTTAATTGAAAATGCAACCGTTAGCTGGCTTCTTGTTATCGCTATTTTTATAAGTAATATTCCCGAAGGACTGTCCAGTACGACCGGTCTAGTAAAAAGCGGATTCTCTAAGAGGAAAATTTTTTTACTATGGGCAGCTGTTTTGTTCATTTCAGCTTTTAGTTCATGGACAGGCTTTGTTTTTTTAGATCATGCATCTGAGACACTTATGGCTGCTATTGCTGCTTTTGCCGGCGGTGGTATTATTGCTATGGTAGGTTCTACAATGATGCCAGAGTCCTATGAAGAAGGAGGTTCTATTACAGGATTGATTGCTGCACTTGGATTACTTGCTTCATTGATACTGGATCATTTTTCTTAATCGTCTTCATACTACTTTTATCGTTTCCAAGTAGAAAACAGAAAGCCTTCTACTTGGAGATATTTATCTCAAGCACATTATGATAAATGTGTCTTCTTAATAAATAAAATCGTAGTTCTCTCTTATTTCCTGAGTAAAAGCTTTCCAATCCGTAGCTTCAAATTCCGCATCCCGTGCTTTTAACTCTTTTTCCATTCCTTGAATCTCTTGAACAGCTTCTATTGTTCTTTCACTTCCTGGCCCTACTCTCCAAATTAATTCTTTGTATTCTTTAATTTTATCCATTAGATAACCTGTCTCTAATTCTTTATATTTAGACATATTAGCTGACTCCTTTTACTTCATTCTTTCTTCTAAGATATCATATTTCTCCTTTATGGATAAGCCTCTCCTCTGACGTTTCTTTAACCTCAAAGATAGGAAATACAACAACAAAAAAGCAAGCACAAGTGCTTGCTTTCACTATTATTAAGGCAGTGGTTCAACCGCTACGTTCCCTACCGTTACAGCTTCTGTATATGCGTTCGTACTGCTTTGGCGTAAACGGAGATTAGCACTCCCCGCTGCACTCGGATTTAGTTGGACATTTACAACCTTTTCTCCATTTCCAGCTGCGTCCGTTGTAATTGAAAAATTGCTGCTGTATCCATAGGATGACGGCCAGCTTCCATCTGCGTTTTGGACTTTAGCAATTTGAGTTCCCGATCCATTATATACACCTAGATTAAACGTGCTGTACGCAGTGTTAGCTGAAAGCCCGCTTACCTTTACGCGTATTTGGAATACGCCGCTCGTTGGTAAAATGGCTTGATGTTCAAATGTGTAAGCACTAGCAGTTGGTGGTTGCGTAGTTCCACCTTTATAACCATATGAACCAGATGCAAAAGTTGACGTATCATACCATTTATACCCTGCTGTAGGTGCTGACCATGGTTCTGGCTGAGGCTCAGTGGACTGACTTGGCGTTTCCGACGAAAGTAATGCTGTAGCTTGATCCAATTGAAGTCCTGATACTTGATTCAAAGAAATATAGCTTTCTTGCTTCGCTAACCAATTGACCATATTTACAAGCAGTGTAGAATCGTCTTGTTCCTTAAATCCGTCATATGTGGTTTTAGAAGATCCTGTATCTTCTCGTTTATATTTTGGTGTAGCATCTTCAACCGGTGAAGAATCTCCTATAAAAGCAGCTTTACCTGCCCCTACTTTTGAAACAGCAGCAAAAGGACCTTCTGCTCTTCCCCCTCCGTTATACACTCCTTGATCTACAGCATTTGACCATTTTGCCGTTGTCTTAGGAAGATACACAATTCCTTTTGCTTTGTTTGGGTCCGTAATTGCAACCGTAGAACCTGCATGCATAGCAACGGTGGAAACACCTAGCGTAATACCGAACGCTTGAGAAGGAGATACAATATCATTGGCTGTCACATCACCAATGGCATTATAGCGAAAGCGAACACCAAAGTTACTTGCTAACCAGTCAGAACTTGTTACGTTTTGCATTGCCTCAGAGTTTGCTTCTTCCGTTGTCATGCCTTTTGCTGGGTTTGTCCATGCTCCACGACGGTACCCGTTAAAAACTTCTGAAGAATCCCAGCGGTTTTTGTTTCGGTCTGCATTGTAATGATCAGCAATAAAGAAGACGCTTCCCCCGTTCTGAACATATTGTAAAAGGGCAGCTTGTTCAGAAGATTTATACGGAATATTTGCTTCTGGCACAACAAACACACTATAGCCGCTAAGGTCACTGTATGTAATCGGCGTAGATTTCCGCAGCTCTTTTACATCAAACCCGCTGCCAGCCAGCCCTTTCCCAAAATCAGAAAAACCTCCGTCAATAACCCAATCTGCTGTACCCGCCGTTTGACCATGGGTATTATCAAACAAGATTTTTTTACCATTGTTTTTATTTACAACAGAAGCTTTAATTTCTGGTGCAGGGTCAGCAGCGCTTTCTGCTGATGCTGGATGAGTAGTAAAAGGCAGTGAGATAGATAAAGCTGTACACATTGTCAAAACGGCATAACCTACGCGATTATATTTTTTCCGCATATAAAATGCTCCCCTCAAATTTTTGCAACGCTTGTCTTTTCAAGAGGATTATAGCAGGTTCATTTATGATTTTTTTAAATTTATTGTAAATAATATATATTTTTTCAAAAAAGGTTCTTTATACCTTATATTTGTCGAGACATTCCCTTTTAAATATGCCCATAATTATATGTAAAATTTGTTAACGATAACGACTTGAATATTCGAGAATACTGCGCAGCATTTGACGTGTACTTTTTGATTCGTTCGCCCGTTCTTTATATTCAAGAGGACGACTAGGCGTTGACTTATTTTCTTCTTTATACTGAGAATTTTTGTGTTCTGACACGTTTTTCACTTCCCTATCTCTATTTTATTCAGAGCAGCTCAAAGCTGCTCTTTTGTCTGTCATTCTTTTACTTATTATGACGACTTACTTTTGCTTTTTGAAGCTCATCTGTATGAATATCGTTTGATAAAATACTTTTATTCACATTATCGACAGCTGCTGCACTGCTGCTGACTCCTTGGTTTTTGCTTTTATTTTGTTTACTCATTCCATCCACCTCCATGTGTAACGTCTATATTTTATGGAGTTATAAAAAGAAAATAAGAGGTAGTATTAGGAAAATGACCTTCTTTTCTTTTTACTTGCATCCCCATATCCAATAAAAAATAAAATTTCCATATTTAACAGAATGCACCAGAAATAAATGTTCATACTAAGAGTAGAAATTCTCTATATCCATTTTGAAAATATAGGAGGAAATAAGTGTGAGTACAAATAGAAACACACTATCCATTTTTGCTTTAGGCGGCATTAATGAAATAGGAAAAAATATGTATGCCGTTCAATATGATGATGACATCATTGTAATTGACTGCGGCTCTAAATTTCCTGACGAAAGTTTATTAGGAATTGATTTGATTATACCTGATATTACATACTTGCAAGAGAATCAAGAAAAAGTTCGAGCACTGGTTGTGACGCATGGTCATGAAGATCATATTGGAGGTATTCCTTATCTTTTAAAACAGTTAAGCCTCCCCATTTATGCAACAAGCCTTACACTCGGATTAATCGACATTAAACTGCAGGAACATCAATTATCTGCAGAGACGGAGCTTATTGAAATCGACGAAGAGTCAGAAATTACATTAGGCAATATTCCGCTTTCTTTTTTCAAAACGAATCACAGCATTCCAGATTGTCTTGGAATTGTCTTTCATACGCCTGAAGGAGCTGTTGTGCATACCGGGGATTTTAAGTTTGATTTAACTCCTGTTAACGACCAATATCCAGATCTTCATAAAATGGCGAAAATCGGCAGTGAAGGTGTACTCGCTTTAATATCAGAAAGCACAAATGCGGAGCGCCCTGGATTTACGCCTTCAGAAAAGCTAGTTGGCAAACATGTAGAAGAGGCCTTTCGTAAAGCAAAGCGAAAAGTGATTATTTCTACTTTCGCCTCAAATGTTAACCGCGTACAGCAAATTGTAGATGCAGCGATTAAAACGAACAGAAAACTTGCGCTGCTAGGAAGAAGCATGGTTAACGTTGTATCAGTTGCGTTAGAGAAAGGGTATTTAACCATTCCTGAAGGGATGCTGATTGAACCTTATGAAGTACATTCACTTGCGCCTGAACAAGTCGCTATTCTCTGTACTGGAAGCCAAGGCGAGCCGATGGCCGCTTTATCTAGATTAGCCAGCGGAAATCATCGACAAGTAGAGATTGTTCCTGAAGACACGGTCATTTTATCAGCAGGGCCTATTCCTGGCAATGAACGTAATATCTCTCGTATTGTCGACAGTCTTTTCACACTCGGGGCTCATGTGATTTACGGTTCAGGAAGCGCAACAGGCATGCACGTATCAGGACATGGCTATCAAGAAGAGCTAAAATTAATGGCTACATTGATGAAGCCAAAGTATTTTATCCCCATTCACGGTGAGTTTCGAATGCTTCATCACCACAGCTTATTAGCAGAATCCGTAGGGGTGGAAAAAGCGAACATTTTTATTATAAATAACGGTGATATTGTCGACATCAAGGGCGGAACAGCTGTTCAAACAAGAAAAATCTCTGCAGGCAATGTATATGTAGATGGGTTTGGCATTGGGGATGTTGGAAATGCGGTTTTACGTGACCGCAAACAGCTTTCAGAAGATGGTATGCTGGTTATTGTGATTACTTTAAATAAAACGGAAGGAAAAATTGTGTCGGGTCCAGATACAATTTCGCGAGGCTTTGTTTATACAAGAGACTCAGAGCAGCTATTAAAAGACGTTAATCGACAAGTGACTAAAATTGTAAATCAATTGCAAAAAGCGCACGTTCACCAATGGAACATCATGAAAAAAGAAATTAAGACCACCCTTGGACAGTTCTTATATAACCAAACGAAACGAAGACCTATGATTCTTCCCATCATTATTGAAGTTTGATTACTCAACTAAAAAACTGCCTTAGTCCCCACTAAGGCAGTTTTACTTTATAAATCCGAAGCTTAGTCCAAAGTTAGAAGTTGCCCTTTATAGTTTATGAATAGGCACTCCCTTTATATGTATGGTTAAAAGTGTTAGGTGTATTTCTTCTTTTTTACCCCATTCTATAAGAGAGATATTTCACCGTAAATATCTCGTGAAAGTATCCTATCCTTGAGGTGATTATGATGAATGATAAAAATCAAGTAGATCAGCATTCAGAACTATTCCGCCACAACTGGACGAGACCGAAGCGTTCAAAGTCCCAAGTAAATGGACATACAGAGATGTCTCAAACGAACATCATCTTGCGAAGTAATGCAAAAGCTCATCGTTGGTAAGGATACACTTCAACAAAAAAAAGACGCGAACGCGTCTTTTTTTGTTATTGGCCGTCTGCCCCGCTTTGAGTTATCTTGCGAATATGACCATCTTCATAATTATTTTCTCGTAGCGCTTTTGCTTTGTTATCTACTACTTGTTTTTGATCTACTTGTGAAGAAGGAGTCTGCTTGTTTTTTGGCATGATCATAACCACCTTTTATTTTGTAATTGTACAACGTGCATAGTGTCCCTCATAAAGATTAAATATATGTTAACTAGCGGCTTCTTCTTCTTTCCACTTATGGCGCAGTTTTAAAATAACAAGGCTTATAACAATTAAAAAGCATAAGCTTGCAAAGAAACCTGGTCTGCTTGCAGATTCTAACAGCGTACCGCTTACTGCTAGCAGGATTAATAAGAGGCCAACAGCTTGTTTTACTTTATCCCAAACGGTTTGTTTGATTAAGCGATGAAACGAAATTAAAATAAAGAACCAGTTATAAATCAGCATCAGTCCCGCTGCTGTTGTAATGTACTCATAAATTTTCCCGGGCAATAGCAAGGAAAGGACAATAGAAACAATTAATCCTGCCGTTGTTAAAAGCAAAGCCGGTAAAGGAAACTGCAGCTTTTTCTGTTTTTGTTTTGAAAACAATGCAGGAGCATCTCCATCTTCTGAAAGAGTGACAATCATTGTTGTTACGGAAAAAAAAGACGCTGACATCGTTGAGAAACCCGCAATAATCATTGCTCCATTAAAAACATGAGGAAAAAATGGAAGATGATATGTTTCTAAAGCCTTTATAAATGGACTTTGATTTCCATGGAAATCATGAAATGGCACAATTAAAATAGCTAAACTCAGTGAAACAATATAAATAATTCCAAGAAGAATAAGCATACTTCTTCCCGCTTTCGGTGCGTCTTCTTTTTTTTCTAAACGAACCGTCATGATTCCCATGACTTCGATGCCGCCGAAAGCATAAAAGGCATAAAGCAAAGCGCCCCATAAACCTAAAAATCCATGAGGAAATACTTCACTTATCGTTCGCGGCACTCCTTGTTTGGCACCTTCGTCAAGAAATCCAAATAAAGCGAGACTAGCTAATACAATAAACATTAAAATAGCAGCCACTTTTGTGACAGCAAATACATTTTCCATTCGTTCAAAGCCTTTTGTTCCTATTAATACAACAGCAATGCCTAAAACAGCATAAATAGAGGCAAAGACCCACAGTGGAATACCGTCAAACCAAAAACGTGTAAAAAGAGATAAAGCCGTGAGCTGACTCCCCATGATCAGCATCTCTGAACTCCAGTATACCCATCCGCTGCTAAAGCCTGCCCATCTTCCATAAGCCTTTTTAGCATAGGAGCGAAACGAACCTTTTTGAGGATCTTGAGCACTCATTTTAGCAAGAGCGTCAAATACAATAAATGTACATACTGCTGCTAGTAAAAAAGCAATTAATACAGAGGGACCCGTGGCTTTTATTGCAATACTTGATCCTAAAAAATAGCCTGTACCGATGATGCACCCTACTCCGATTAAAGACAGCTGCCACCATTTTAATTTCCCTTCAACTTGACTTCCGCAGCCTATTTTCTTTTTCATACTATCACTCCTTACACCTCGATGTAGTGTGTGATAGTTTGAAAAATTTATGCGCAAAAAGAGGCAGCTTTTTACTATTTTTCAGCAGATAGAAAACGCTTTAAATTCAGTTCTGCTTTCTCCCCTTTTAAATAATGAATTGCTGCACAGCTTGCCAGCCGAAATATATACCAAATCCTATTAGAGAGAGGCCGGATATAACGGAAACTGCAGTCAAAAACGTCGCTGCTAAATACCTGCGAAAAGTGCTTGCTAAAGCTGCCATAGCAATATCCCAGCATAAAATCCCTGTAAAAATAGCACAGCTGTATAAAATAAGCTGTTCTGTTTCGTATGTATTAGCTGTTTTGGCTAAAACAGAGCCATAAATACCGAGCCAAAAAAGAATAGTAAGCGGATTTGTTAATGAAATTAAAAAACCTGAAAAAAAGCACTTTACGATCGAATCTCCTTTTGCATTCCGATGCTGTGTAATTTTCCCTGCGCTCATTAACCCTTCAATACCGGTATAAATCAATACAAAGCATCCAAACGAAAAAAGAAACGTTTTCATAAAATCGCTGCTTAAAAAATGAACGGACCCAAAGTAAACTACAAGCATATAAAGGGCGTCAACCGATGTTGCTCCTATCCCTAAGAACCAAGCATGTAAAAAGCCATTTTTGATTCCTTTATCAAGCTGAGCGGCGTTGATAGGACCGATTGGTGCGGCTAACGATAGCCCTAATAACATATAGCTGAAAAAAGCTCCCACATGCATCCCTCCCTGCTTCTGAGGTTTTATAAATTGAACTATGATAAATGTATGCAGCCTGCTTAGCTTGTACTACGTAATTTTTATTTTATTTCTAAATCCGTTTGTATACCTGCGAAAAACCAGCGCATGTTAACTGTAAATACTATACAGAAGGATGAGAGGCATGAATTCATACACTCATATTAAAGAAGCACTACAATTAGCTGAACAAGCTGTTTATCAAGGACAGATGGATTTGAATGGAGCTAATTTTCAAAATGCTCAAATGCATTTGAACATCGTTCAGCAGCAAATTAATGAACAAAAAGAAGCAACGTCTGGCGATAAAGAATTAAGACGAATAGAAGAGCATTTAAGACATTTACGCGAAGCCCATCAGGCTATTCAGCAAAATTTTTAATGAAAGTAAAAATAGCTCTTTTCTTACTTTTATAAAAAAACTAAAAAAGCTCTACGAACTCAGTGAGTTCGTAGAGCTTTTGATCTTCATCTGCAACTTTTAAGACCTGGGTAAAGATTAGAGTTATCCCTTTATTCTTATACATACTTTCCGTAATCCGGACGGGCAATTGTATCAAAATTTTCAACAAGCTTCAATAAATTAGTTGAAAGCCATTCTCCGGAAACCGGTTTTCCATGTCCGGTCACCGCCACAGACGGATGCAATGACTGAAGCACTTCAACTGATCTTTTGGCAGAGGCCCAGTCCGTAGTTAAATAACGAGGAGGACCGCTAATTTCCAATTCTTGCTCTAGTACATCCAGTAAATATTCTTGCTTAGTGGTAACAAAAGCATCCCCAGCGATAAGCGCAAGATCCTGCTTTCTAAAAAGAGAAATATGTCCTGGAGAATGACCAGGGGTGTGAATCCATTCCCATTCCGGCATATGAGGTACAGAGCCGTCGGCTGGTAAAGCTTGCACATGAGAACCTAAATCAATGGCTTCCGTTGGAAATAGCGGAGAAAGCTTTGCTACAAGCCCGCCTTCGACTGTGCCGTCTGGTGTGGGATAATTTTTTTTACCCGTCACATATGGAAGTTCAAGCGGATGTGCATATACCGGTATTTTCCACTTCTCCACTAATTCAATAATAGATCCAATATGATCAAAATGTGCATGTGTAAGAATAATTGCTTTTGGTTTTTTTTCTTTTCCAAACCTTTCCTCTGCCTCATTAATAATCATAGAAGCCGAGTTAGGCATGCCTGCATCAATAAGGACAAAGCGATCGTTCTTGGCTGGATTCCCTATAAAACATACGTTAACAATCTGTGTAGTATAGCTGTAGATATCCGGCGCCACTTCGACTCCTTTTCCACTGGCTATAGAGCTCATGGGAATGAAACTTTCCGTTGATGAACTTCCGTGCATCTCTCTATTCAATTTATAATTCCCTCCTTTAACGTGTCACTTCATATGCGTGATACACGTTTATGCTATCCACCTTTGCTTTCGTTATTCTTTTTTTAACTGGCTCTCTTTTATGTACCCATAAAAAAAGAAAGGAGAAAAACTCCTTTCTTTTTTTACATCAATTATACTTTTGCCGGAACTTTAACGCCCATGATCGCTTTTGGCTCTAGATATTCTTCAATACCAAATGCTCCCCACTCGCGTCCAATACCAGATTGTTTGAATCCACCGAATGGTGCAGCTCTGTCTTGCTCAGCATCGTTGACGATGATTTGACCAGCTCTAATATTTTTAGCAACATAGTCAAGTGTTTCTTGGTCTTTTCCGACCGCATAGCCTGCAAGTCCATAGACTGTATCATTTGCGATTTCAAGAGCTTGCTCTAGATCATCATACGTGATAATAGTAGTTACAGGTCCAAAGATTTCTTCTTGTGCAATAACCATATCGTTTGAAACGTCAGTAAAGACTGTCGGTTTAACAAAGTATCCTGTTTCTAAGCCGTCTGGTTTGCCCGTTCCGCCAGTAAGAAGCTTTGCACCTTCATCCATTCCTTTTTTAATATAATCCTGTACGCGATCCCACTGTTTTTCCGCTACGAGCGGTCCAGTTACGTTGTCTTTATTTAACGGATCGCCAACTGGGAATGATGGTAGAACCTTCTTCACTGCTTCTTCAAATTTTTCTTTCATAGAGGCAGGAATGATAATGCGCGTTGCTGCCGTACATACTTGTCCTGTATTCATTGCAATGTGTGAAACTGCTATTTTAGCCGCTTCTTCTACATCCGCATCCTCTAATACAACTAGCGGTGATTTCCCGCCTAGTTCAAGAGCTACTTTTTTGATTGTTTTAGCCGCGTTTTGCATAATTTTCTCGCCTACAGCACCTGACCCCGTAAATGATACAAAATCAATGTCCGGGTGAGAACTAATACCGTCACCGATTGTGCTTCCCGTTCCGTTTACAAGGTTGAAGGCACCTTTTGGTACACCAGCTTCATCAATGATTTCTGCTAATATCATCGCTGCATACGGTGTAAGTTCTGATGGTTTTAATACCATTGGACTTCCTGCTGCGATAGCTCCTGCAATTTTAGTAGACGTTTGATTTGTTGGGAAGTTCCATGGTGTAATAAGTCCGCTTACTCCAATAGACTCTTTTACGACCTTGTAGCTTCCATGATCTTTTTCAAATGTATAATCTTCAAGCGCATTAGCTGCTTCTTTAAAGTGGCTAAGTCCCATTTCATAGTGCACTTCTTCTGAAATTTTTAAAGGAGCGCCAAGCTCTTCAGTCATGACTTCAATAAGCTCTTGTTTACGCTTTTCATACCCTTTTGCAATATTGCGAAGCATTTTAATTCGCTCTTCTTTTGTTGTTCTTGAAAATGTGGGAAGCGCTGCTTTAGCTGCTGCCACGGCTTTATCTAAATCTTCTTTTGTACCTAAGCTAATTTTACCAATTGATTTTTCAGTAGCAGGATTGATCACATCTGACGTTTCGTTTCCTGTTGATTCAACCCATTCTCCGTTAATAAAGTGTTTTAAATTTGTACGCATTGATTTGATCTCTCCTTTTAGTTTGTTACTTTTAGTTTGTTAATTGTTGAACTATGTCATCTAGTTTTTATCTACCCGCCTGTCTGCTTCTCAAACACCGCTTCTATTATTTTTTGTTTCTTTCACTGCCTTATCCCTTTTCCAATCGGCTTTTCGCAGCTGAAATGATTTTTCCCCTGAAGCTTTTTAGTTCTTTATAACAAACAGAGATGGAGTCATAGCGAAATCAATCCCATCTAAAGGTGAACAAATCGGATAAAGGAGCTAGTATGGATTATTTACGATACCGCTGTGGATTTCCGTGCAAGGAGGTCGATGAGCCTCCTCGCTTACTCTACTGCTTGGTCTCACTAAATAAAACTCATATTCACCATAACCACAAAAAATCCGAACGAGGAATCAAGATTCTCCATCAAGAATCTTGATTCCTCGTTCGGACCTTCCTTCAACTAAAACACTTTTGCTCCAGCCTCTTTTGTATTTCTTTTGTATTAACGTACTTCTTGTAAACGATGTACCGCTCTGCTTTCAATTAACGGTTCTGTTTGCTGTCTGTATTGTTGATAGTGAGGTGTTTCAATGTGAGCTTCAACATCTTCTTTGCTTTTCCATTTCTCATAAAAAACAAATGTGCCTGCTTTGTCTGTATCCTGGTGGAGAGTGTATTGAATACATCCTTTTTCTTCTCTTGATGGTTCAATAACTTTTACTAACTCTGATCGAAGCTCTTCTTCTTTTCCTGGCTTTGCTTGTAAAATGGCGTTAATAATAATTTCTGACATCGTTTTTCCTCATTTCTTTAAAAATATTCTCCATAAAAAGCTTCCCTCTTTTTGTATTTATTACACTGACCATCATATTTTTTGTATGATGATGGATCTCTCTAGTCCAAAACAGCAAAACATACACATTATCTACGGCGGTCTTTGTTGATGCTGTTAATAAAAAAGCCTGTAGTCCTACAGGCTTTTTTACATCTTAGTTTAATAATTGTTTCACGACTGCTTTTGCTACACTGATTGTTGACTGAGGATTTTGACCTGTTATTAGGTTGCCATCTGCTTGTATATTATCTGTCCAGTTTGGAGCAGTTACTACATTTGCACCAAGTTCACGCAGACGTGTTTCCAAAAGAAACGGCATGAAGCGGTCTAATGTTGTTTCACGTTCTTCATCATCTGTAAACGCAGCAACATCTTTTCCTTCCACCAACGGCTTTTCATCTGATAATGTAACACCTACTAAGCCTGCCGGTCCGTGGCATACAGCGGCTACTACTTTGTCTCCTTCATATAGTTCACGAATTAAAGCATGAAGCGTTTGATTATCTGGCAGATCAAACATTGTGCCATGACCGCCTGGTAAGAAGACAGCATCAAATTTAGCACTGTCTGTAATTGTATCAAGTTTTAGGGTATTCTCTAGATGCTTAGCTGTATTTAAGATTTCTTGAGAAGTCTCTCCTTCAAGGCTGCGAGCATCCACCGGCGCTTTTCCTCCTAGAGGACTTGCTACAGTAATGGTAAATCCAGCTTTTTCGAACTCTACGTACGCTTCACCAAATTCTGAAAGCCAAAGGCCTGTTGGATGATTTTCTTTCATTTTGTCAGCCGTTGTTACGACCATTAATATATGTTTAGACATAGTAACGTCCTCCTGTAAATAAAGATAGTATTTTCTGTTTCCGCCTTACACACCATATTGTAAGAGAGGAATTACTATAATACAAATTAGAAAATATCTGCTTATCCATAAATATTTTTATAGATAATGTAGACGCCTTTGTTAATGAAGCATTTGCGAAAAAAACAACCGTACAACACCTAAACTTATTTTTTTATCCACTCAAAAAAACCGCCCTTTTGAGTAAGCGCGGTTTTTTCCAGAAAAGCATAGAATCTATTTTTTATTTTAAAGAGCAGACTGAGCGTTCATTTGTTTTACTTTTTTTTCTCCCGTTTTTTTAAGACTCATCATAAAAATAAACGAAATACAGTACAGCCCCGCCAAGTACGTCATCGCTACCGTCATATCATAGCTTTGCAAAAGATAGCCGACAAGAATGGGTGACAACCCTCCGAGCGCTCTCCCGAAGTTAAAAATAGTGTTCGTTGCAGTACTGCGAACTTCTACCGAATAGTGACTGCTGATCAAGGCTCCGTATCCTGCGAACATTCCGTTTGAGAAAAATCCGACAACAGCTCCTCCTATAAGCAGCCCTGCACTTCCTTCGGCATACGAGTATAAAAATACCGCACACGCTGAAGCGAGAAGAAAAATTCCAAAAGTACGTTTCGAACCAAAACGATCCATAAATTGACCAAATGTTAGCATGCCTATAATCATTCCAACGGCTGTACTGATTGTCCAAAGAGCTGAACTTGAAACAGAGAGTCCTTGTGATTGCTGAAGCATAGACGGAAGCCATATCATGAGTCCGTTATAGCCTGCAATTTGAACGGTAGCCATCACTGCCAGAGAAATAGTCGTCATCGCCGTCTTAGGCGTAGCAAATAGTTGACGTAGCTTGCCATTATTTTTAACAACGGCTGTTTTCTCTTTTTGAGCTTTTAGCCACTCAGGAGATTCGTTTAAATTTTTTCGTACGATAAAAGCAAAAATGACGGGGATAATTCCGACAAAAAACAGCGCTCTCCATCCGAAAATCGGCAGGATCAGAGAACTTAAAAGCGCCGCAAGAATAACTCCAAATTGTGCGCCAATACTAACATAAGATGAAGCTCTTCCTTGCTTATGTTTCGGCCACGCTTCTGCAACAAGAGCCATACCGATTCCGTACTCTCCTCCAGCCCCAATTCCGGCAATAAATCGTGAAGCATACACTTGTTCAACATTTGCTGCAAAACCTGTTAATGCCGTTCCGACTGCAAATAGAAGAACCGTGTAGGTAAAAACCCGCACTCTTCCAAATTTATCTGCTAAAATTCCGAAGATGACTCCGCCTATCAGCATTCCTATATTCGTAATAGAAGAAATAAGTCCACCCGTTGCTAAATCAATGTGAAATTCAGCGATAATCATTGACATAGCAAACGAGATAAACATAATGTCCATCCCTTCTAACGTCAAACCTGCTACTGATGCTACAACTGTCTTGTTACGATAATTCATGTTGTTCCACCCTCCACTGTATTCTTTCTGTATAAACGCTCTTTCTTTTTTGAAGGAATGGATAAATAACATATGTCCATTCTCTTTTGAAGCCTCTCTGGACTTCGTTTAAAAGAGGTAAGTAACGCATAAAAGCCCTTTTGTCGCAGAGGGCAAAAGGGCACAGATAGGCATAGAAGCAGTAAACAAGTTATCCGTCCTTTTCGGCCTCTCTGGACCGTCTTAAAGGCAGTTATTATATTAATCACTATGTTAACACGCCGCACAGAACCTTTCAATAAGAAAAATATCTTCTTTAAAGCAGCTATGTACATCTACTACTCGCTTTTTATTATCATACTATTTCATCAATTACTCTTTAGATATGGTTAAAACCAAAGCCTAATGTATCATGTTCAAAGCCTTTTTTAGGCGCACCTATCGTTCCATACACACAAACACTAATCCATTCCTCGCTTGATCCTGAGAACTCAATTTTTCCGCGTACAATTGAAAATGTGAGTCCTACTGTCCGTAAAATATCACCTAGCTGCAGCGTTCCTCGACTCACTCCTTGAATGGCTTCAAGTATAGCATGATAAAGAGCGTGAACTTCCCGGTACGACTGGGCATTAATAATTTTGTTTGTCTTGGCGCTCGTTTCAATTGCCGCCACGACTTTAGACAGTTCCATCGCTCCGACTTTTCCTACTGTGTAGCTATATCCTCTCTCATTGATTTCCTTTTCAATACCTTCAGCTAGTTCCGTATTATGTAAAAGAACGAGTAAAGATGTTAATCTTCCCATTGAAAAATCATTAACTTGTTGAAATTTATTGTTCAACTGTCATTCTCTCCCTTCTATCCCCTTATTATTTTAACAGACGAATACCTAAAAGGGTGCTGATTATTCAACGAACGAGCGCTCACTTAAAGGGGCAGAAGATCTATGTGTACTGTCCACCACTTTTACGAAGTAGAACTTGCATAAACAAGCAACCTGCCTTTTAGTAAGCGCTTACTTTATTTTCGAGGAAGAAATCATTTTTCTCTACTTACGTTAAGACAAGCTGTGATTCAACTTTTAACTTTCCCAGCATCTCTCTCGTCATTTTTTCTAGGTTATATTCTGCTTTAAATCCCCACTCTTCCTTCGCACAGCTGGAATCTATATGGTTAGGCCAGCTTTCAGCAATTGCTTGTCGAACAGGATCTACTTGGTAATTCAGCACAAATTCCGGAATCGTTTTTCGAATTTCCGCTGCCATTTGTTCTGGATCAAAGCTCATGGCAGAAACGTTAAATGAATTTCGGTGCTTTAGCTTAGAACCGTCTGCTTCCATTAGTTGGATGACAGCGTTTAGTGCGTCAGGCATATACATCATATCCATATAGGTTCCTTTGTCGATATAAGACGTATAGCGCTTATGTTTAACGGCTTCATAATAAATTTCAACAGCGTAGTCCGTTGTCCCTCCACCTGGAGGCGTTACGTATGAAATTAAGCCTGGAAAACGTAGCCCTCGTGTATCTACTCCGAATTTATGGTGATAGTAATCGCAAAGTAATTCACCCGCTACTTTATTAACACCATACATCGTGGTAGGACGTTGAATTGTATCCTGCGGCGTCCAGTCTTTTGGAGTCGTTGGACCAAATGCACCAATTGAACTTGGAGTAAAAAATTGGCACTTCAGCTCTCGAGCTACTTCGAGCGCGTTTACTAATCCGCCCATATTTAGATTCCAAGCTAGAAGCGGCTTTTGCTCGGCTGTCGCTGATAACAGCGCAGCCAAGTGAATAACCGTATCGACTTTATGCTTTTCGGCAATCGTAAATAACGCAGTCTGATCCGTTACGTCTAAAATCTCGAATGGACCTGAAGTCACAACATCGCTCGTCGTCTTGCGAATATCAGTGGCAATAATATTTTCTGAACCATATATCTCTCTCATTTTCATTGTTAATTCAGAACCGATTTGTCCTAGAGACCCCGTTATTAATACTTTTTTCATCTCAATATCCTCCTCATGTACTGCTTAGATTCAACGTTTAGATTAATTTCATTTCCTTGCCTACTTTTTTGTAGATACGAAGTGCTTCATCTAACATTTCTTTTGTATGAGCAGCCGTTGGCATATTGCGAACGCGTCCTGTCCCCCTTGGAACGGTAGGGAAAACAATTGATTTAGCGTATACCCCTTCTTCTATTAATCTCTCACTAAAAACCTGCGTTTGATTTTCATCGCCTATAATGCACGGAGTAATAGGTGTTTCACTTTCGCCGGTATTAAAGCCCAGCTCTTTTAACCCTTGCTTTAAATAACGGCTGTTTTCCCACATTTGATCCTGCAGCTCTGTACTTGTGCTTAGAATTTCAATCGCTTTAATACATGCAGCAGCCGTGCCTGGTGTAATAGCAGTCGAGAATAAAAAAGGGCGGCTTCGTACTTTCAACCAGTCAATTAAGTCTTTTTTTCCAGCTACGTATCCGCCTACAGCTCCAATCGCTTTTGACAAGGTTCCAATCTGGAAGTCTACTTTTTCAGATAAGCCAAAATGTTTGACTGTGCCCATACCGTTACCTAATACGCCCGACCCGTGAGCATCATCTACGTATGTGATTAAATCAAATTCCTCTGCAATTTCTACAATTTCCGGAAGCTTAGCAATGTCTCCATCCATTGAGAATACACCGTCGGTAATTACCATTATTTTATTATAGGCACCGGACTTTTGTGCTTCGCCTGCTTTTGCACGAAGATCTTCCATATCCGAATGCTTGTAAGGAATAATTTTTGCTTTTGATAGCCGACATCCGTCAATAATTGAAGCGTGATTCAGCTCATCTGATAAAATCGCGTCATGTTTATCCATAACCGCGGAGATAGCTGCCATATTGCAGTTAAAGCCAGATTGGTAAGCTATAGCTGCTTCCGTATGCTTAAACTCGGCAAGCTTTTCCTCTAGCTTGATATGAATATCTAGAGTTCCATTAATCGTTCGGACAGCTCCAGCTCCCACTCCGTATTTTTCAGTGGCTTCATTGGACGCGTTAATAAGCCTTTCGTCTGTAGCAAGCCCCAAATAGTTGTTGGATGATAAATTAATTAATTGTTTTCCATCAATTTGAATCACAGGTCCATTTGGTCCCTCTACTGGATTAATGACGTTGTATAGCCCTTTATCTTTTAAATCTTCTAAATTATTATTCAAGAATTCTTTTAAACGTCTGCTTGTCATCTTCCATACCCCCTCATTGTTGTTCAACACGTCTTATAAACTTCTCTTTTCCCCATTAAAAGATTAATCTAAGCACTTGTAGTATATGAATTAAAAATCAAGTGTATTCCTGAGAAAGACAAATGTTTCTTTTGTAAGCGCTTAAAATTCAATACTTATAGAATTTATAATAATCAACAACCAAGTAAATGTCCATACTAAAAAAACAAAAAATAAGAAATTTTCGGCAATAATAAAAATCCGTCCTTCTGTTAACGATTTTTCCCGAACGTTATTAGACAATATCTTTTTTCTTTTCTCTCTTTGATAATTCTTTTAAAAAAGAGACTAATGCATAACTAATTCAACAGCTAAAAGCACCTACATTCACCTACCAATAAAAAAATCCGAACGAGTTTGGTCCTTAATCAAACTCGTTCGGATCGTCCTTCAATTAAACTACTTTTGTAACAGTCTCTTCCGTTACTTTTGCACAGATATGTTTTTTATTTTTTTATGGCCGTTTTTTACTAATAAGCATGAGACAGCAAAGCTTAGTAAAGCAGCTAAAAACGTTCCACTGTAAATAATGTGAACACCTGATGCAAGAATTTCATGCAGCTTTGACAGTTCTTCTGCCGGTACCCCGCCTGTCTCAAACGAAGCATTCAAACTTTCTTGCCCTAATTTCTTTGCCTGTGAAAGCGTCACTAAGTTAAAGATTGTACCAAACACTGCGGAACCTAGTGTTTGACTAAATGTATTTGTAAACGTATTAAGAGCCACCGCTACTCCTCTTTTGCTGGCTGGGACTGCTGATTGAATAACTAACATAAAGATAGGCGTAATAATCCCCATTCCTAACCCAAGAACCCCAACGGCTACATAAATTAAAAATACGGGTGAGTGCGTGGAGACTAAAAACAGCATAAAACATGCCGTACTTACGATTGCCGTTCCTAGCGTAAGGATGGAGTGCGTTTTAAGACGCCCTACTAAATTCCCTGAAAGCAGTGAACCAATTGTCCAGCATACTGGCATGGGCATTAACACAAAACCGGCAGCGGTTGCACTTTTTCCCATCACTCCTTGGCTCCAAATTGGCAGGTAAACCGTAATACTAATAACTACTGACCCGACAAGAAGTGTTAATAAGTTTATAACAGATACACTTCGAATAGAAAACAGCTCAAGCGGAATAAGAGGTTCCGGCGATTTCTTTTCGATATAAATAAAGCCAATGAATGTCAGAACAGCTAGAACAAATAATCCTATAATGATCGGATCTCCCCAGTTTTGATGCTGACTTCCGGTTAAAAGCGCGTATAAAAATGCAATGGTTCCAACTGAAAACGTCACCGCTCCAATGTAATCGATATAGCGTTTTTCTTTTACCACTTCTTCTTTATAGTTTACTAGAAGAACAATAAAAGCCATTAGTCCAAACGGTATATTTAAAAAGAAAATATAGCGCCAAGACAGCGTATCGACTAAAAATCCCCCAAGAAGAGGACCGAGAACTCCAGCAACTCCCCAAACTGCGCTAATCCAACCTTGGGCTTTGGCTCTTTCTTTTGCTTCTTCATACAAGTCGCCAATAATAATCATTGTAAGCGGCATAACGACCCCGGCGCCTAGCCCTTGGATTGCTCTGTAGACAATTAATTGTTGCATCGAAAAGCTAAGCCCGCAAAGTATAGATCCGATTAAGAAAATAATAATTCCAATAAGCATAACTTTTTTTCGGCCGAATAAATCCGCTAACTTTCCGTATATAGGTGTAGATACAGCGGTTGTCAGCATATAAATGGCATATACCCAGCTAACTAGCTCAATACCCGACAAATCACTTGTAATTCTTGGAACAGCCGTACTGACAATGGTTCCTTCCATTGCAGCTAAAACAGTGACAAGCAGCAGCGCTGTCATGATTCGTTTCCTCATCTCTTTCTCTCCTTGCAACTGCGGGCATACCATCGTTTTTTTTACAGAAGATAAAAGCGGTTTCAATATACTTATACCCTTTTAGCCTTTATATGTATGTGATGCTCCGCATATAGTTACTGCCATATGCAGCCAAATAATTATTTTACTATAAAATTTTTCAAAGCGATAGAGAATTTCAAAAATATGACTTTCCTCTCATTTATAAAAACATGCGTACATGATGTTTAATTTCTTTTTTCAATTACAAAAAAGCATCCCGTAACAGGTGTTGAACTGCCCCCTGTCAAATAGACAGTGGAAATAAATAAAACTTTCTAAACGGCTTTAGCTCTGTATTCTAAGGGGCTAAGGCCGTTTAATCGTTTTTGTAAACGCTCATTATTATAAAAGTATATG
>NZ_JBLTIR010000007.1:0-137648 GCF_053345675.1 Priestia sp. D51
GCAATCTCTTGTCTGGTGGCGATAGCGAAGAGGTCACACCCGTTCCCATACCGAACACGGAAGTTAAGCTCTTTAGCGCCAATGGTAGTTGGGACTTTGTCCCTGTGAGAGTAGGACGTTGCCAGGCATTTTTATTATCGCGGGGTGGAGCAGTTCGGTAGCTCGTCGGGCTCATAACCCGAAGGTCGCAGGTTCAAATCCTGTCCCCGCAACCAAATTATCTTTTATACATACTTGAATATATTATTACTATCCTTAGGCATAGCCTAAGGATTTTTTGTTTGGCTATATTTATAAACACTTGTTTAGGTTATGATATAAGATAGTGATGCAGATTAATCAGGAGGTTTTTTATGTTACAAAGTAATATTCAAACTTATATTGAAAAAGAAATGAACGTTCAAGGTCAATCTTTATCTCTATATCAAGAAGAAAAGGAATATGCGTTGCAAAAAGAGTTGGTGCCGCAAAACCTGATGATAGAAGAAAAAGAGGCATCTTCACGTTTTAAAGATTCTTATATCGAAAGAGTAGACAAAGAAACGGACGAGCTGATCGCAGAAGAATCTCCTCTTTCGTTTTTAGATACTCCTCTTTCTTACTTGAAAGAACACAGAAGTGAATTTCTATATGTAGAATCAAAATGGTTTGAATTTATTAAGCTTGATGGATGTTCTTTTGAAGTGGATGATGTGTTTGGCACATATAAAGTATTA
The DNA here is from genome assembly GCF_053345675.1 of Priestia sp. D51. NCBI lineage: Bacteria > Bacillati > Bacillota > Bacilli > Caryophanales > Bacillaceae > Priestia > Priestia sp. D51. Next base: position 717 of record NZ_JBLTIR010000007.1, read on the forward strand.
ACGGGGTTACATATGCAAAAAAAATTCGGTTCTGTACTAAAACAATTTTTTGCTAAAGAGCTTAATGACGGCCCAACAAGCGTCCAGCTTTTATTTAATGATAAAGATGGATTATGGGATGTGAATATTGAGTTAGATGCTATAAAAGAGTTTGATGAAAAAATGTCAATAGGTGAAGCTCTTGTTCTTACATATCGCTTTTTCTTTCATCTAGTGGAGTATGTAGAGAACGAAAAAGCTTAAAAATGATGATTACTTTTACTATAAAGATGCTGGGACAAAAGCAGTTTAGTTAGCGTTGAACACGAACTATCTATCAAAAATAGATAGTTCGTGTTTTTTAATGGTCATGGTGAACGTAGGTTTCAGTAGGAGGTGCTTCTAGCTGTTGGTTGGAGGGCAAGGCTCCATCGCCCGCTCGCGGAAAGCGAAGCCTTGCACGTAAAGCAACAGCGGCGGAACAAGCATCCCAGGTTATTTATCCGGGTTGTTCGTCTTTAGATTGCATTCATTTCGTTATGGCCCAATCTCTTTTTTGATAGGTGATACATAATGAATGCTAAGTGAAGCTGGAAATATATTTACATCTCTATGTTTTTATGGAATGATAAAGAGTATCTTTACATATATGACTGATATGGGTGAAGAACAACTATCAGGAATCTTTCTAGTTTTTTGAGAAAGCAGCCTACATATTAGCTGTTAATAGTACTCCGAGCAAGAAAGCTTCCGTAGGATGAAGTATAATATATACATACAGGAACTATTTTTAACTCTATAAAAAATGTCTGCTGACGTATGGGATTATAAATAAAGAGGGGATGTTCATGTTATTAAGAAAAATAAAGTCTGAAGAATTGGCAGAAGTCTATCAAATGGGATATGCGGCATGGCCTAAAGGCAGGACGTACAAAGAGTATGTTAGAGATAATCAAAAAGAAGAAACATATGGAATTCGGTATGTATATGTAAATGAAGAGAATCAAATTATTGGTTCATTTATTTTGCTTCTTTTACAAACTCCTCGATTAAAGTTTGCTTTGCATGGTATTGGGTCCGTTGTTGTTCATCAGCTTTATCAACGAATGGGCTATGGCCGAGATATGCTTGAAGACTTTTTTAAAAAGATGAAGATAGAGAAGCGCAGCGCTATTTTTATGCTTTATAGCGATATTCTTCCTGAATATTATCATCAGTTTGGGTTTAAGGAGCTCCCTTCTCATTTACAGCGTTATCCTCAATCCATTGCTATGGTAAATTGCAGCGAGTCACAATATGAATACTTAAGTAAGCAATCCATAGAAGACATACCGGTCTATTTTTAAAAGGTATGTCTTTTTTATAGTATTTATCGACACAATCGTTTACAATTTTATGTAAGCGTTTTCTTTATTTGGAGATGAATGTTTTTATTTGTCCTCATACCTGTAGGCAAATCGCGCAGTCAATATAAATTTTATTACATAAAACCTTGCTATCATCTTACTAGTAACTCTTATTCATTTCCATACCATACCGATATGTACGTTTGCTGCTAAGTATAACCATATCAATATAAGGAGGAAGCAGGAAGATGAAACGATTATTTATAGCAGGGATGATTTTTATGCTTTTTTTATCTTTAGGTGCTGTATCTTCTTCAGCCGCAGGAAGTTTTACCTCTAAAACATATAACGGAAGAACATACAAACTGTACGTACCTAGCAGTTATCAGGGAGGTGCTGCCTTACCTCTAGTAGTTATGCTACATGGCTGTACTCAAGACCCTGATCAATTTGCAGCAGGAACACAAATGAATGCACTGGCAGAAACAGAGAAGTTCTTTGTCCTCTATCCAGAACAGCCCTCTTCTGCTAATTCAAATAAGTGTTGGAACTGGTTTGATACTGCTCATCAATCAAGGGGAAGCGGTGAACCAGCGTTAATTGCTGGAATGGTTAATCAAATAAAAAGCAGTTATTCAATAGATGCCGACCAAGTCTTTGTTGGAGGGCTATCTGCTGGTGCAGCTATGAGTGTTATTATGGGAGCTACTTATCCAGACATATTTGCGGCTATCAGCGTTGGGGCGGGCTTAGAATATAAAGCAGCCACTAGTGTAACAGGTGCTTATACAGCAATGAGCAGTGGAGGTCCTAATCCTATCCAACAAGGAGATTTAGCCTATTCAGCCATGGGAGAGCATAAGCGAGTGGTTCCGGTTATTTTGTTTCATGGGACAGCTGACTACACTGTTGCCCCTATAAATGCGCATCAAATACTATCGCAATGGGCTCAAACAAATGATAGAGCGTCTGATGGACTGGATAATAACAATATTGATGATACGGCAGATCAAACTTTACCAGGTACAGTATCTGGTGGAAGAAGCTATACGCACTATATTTACAAAGATACAGCAGGAAAAACAGTAATGGAAAAGTACATGATAGAAGGAATGGGACATGCTTGGTCAGGGGGAAGTACATCCGGTTCTTATACAGATCCTAAAGGGCCAAATGCAACTAAATTAAGTTGGAACTTTTTTAAAAATCATCCGAAGAATGGTGACGCTCCTAATCCAGGAGATATATCCCCGCCGGTTACAGCTGCTTCACCAGCGGGAGGAACGTATGGAAGTTCTGTTTCTGTCACATTATCACCCAATGAACCTGCCACCACTTACTATACATTAGATGGAAGTACACCAACTGTTAATTCTCTAAAGTATTCTGAGCCTATTAGCATCAACTCTAGCAAAACAATAAAATTTTTTAGTGTAGACGCTGCGGGTAATCAAGAGGGAGTAAAGACGGAAGTTTATCAAATTTCTGGAACTTCAGAGAAATCCTCAGTATTTTCTTCGCTTGCTGCTGAAGATGGATTTATCGGAAATTTATCAGCTGACGGTATGAGTAGTTCCATTCATAAAATTGGGGATAAGGGAATGTACAATACCGACACATACCGAACCATTTTATCTTTTGATACAAGCTCTTTACCTGATGATGCAAGTATTACGGATGTATCTTTGAAAATTTATCGCAAATCTTCAACTGGTAATATTTCATCTTTGAAAGGCGATATTAAAAGCGGTGTATTTGGAACTAGCAGTGCTTTAGAACAAATAGATTACCAGGCCTCACCATCTATTTCAGCGGACTTCCAAATGTCAGTGCCTTCACTCGATAATGGATATACAACTATTCAACTTCCTTCCTCACTTTTGGGATATATGAATAGGAACGGCAAAACTCAGTTTCGCTTGTCAAGCTCAGGTTCAGCGGACTTTTTAAGTGACGTAGTTGAAATTTATGGGGGCGACAATCATGCATATGCTCCAACTTTAACTGTTTCATATAAGTAAAAAAACCTTCTAAAAGCAGTTAGCTTTTAGAAGGTTTTTTTTTGCTGATAAGTTACTTTTATCACCGAATACAACTCCAACTTTTTATAGAGTTTTCTTCAAATTTTGACATGATTTTGATGAAATTTAATCATTATTCAAAAATGAATTGTCAGAAATATTACAAGAAAATGTTTAAAATTAATTAAATCCGTAATAAAAGTAAAATATTCCTGTAATGGAAGTGAAATGAACAGGTGGTATCATTCAGTCATTGAGTAAATAAGGAGGTATTCGGAAAATGAAGAAATTTGTATTTACTCTAGGGACAACGGCAATTCTTTCAGCAGGATTTGTAGGTGCAGCATCTGCCTCTACAAGCGGAACGTATGAAGTGCAAAAAGGTGACACTTTATGGAAAATCGCTCAAAATCATAATGTGAGCGTAGACGAGCTAAAAGATGCTAATAACTTAACATCAACACTAATTTATCCAAATCAGACACTAAACTTATCTAGCATAAAAGAAATCGTACATACTGTAAAACGTGGTGACACTTTGTGGTCAATCGGTCAACATTATGGCGTAACAGTAGAAGAAATTAAAGAATGGAACGGTTTAACATCAGACTTAGTTTTCCCTGGAGAACAATTTAAAATTAAAGCGGCACAAGCAGCTCAATCTCAAACAGCTAGTGCGCCAGTAGCAAAGGCAGCTCCACAAGTGCAGCAGTCTCAAACGGCACAAGCTCAGCAAGAACAAGCAGCCCAAGAACAAACACAAAAAGAACAAGAGCAAGCTCAAGTAGCAGCACAAGAGCAAGCACAAAAAGAACAAGAGCAAGCTCAAGTAGCAGCACAAGAACAAGCACAAAAAGAACAAGAGCAAGCTCAAGTAGCAGCCCAAGAGCAAGCACAAAAAGAACAAGAGCAAGCTCAAGTAGCAGCACAAGAACAAGCACAAAAAGAACAAGAGCAAGCTCAAGTAGCAGCACAAGAACAAGCACAAAAAGAACAAGAGCAAGCTCAAGCAGCAGCACAAGCACAGGCAGCCCAAGAGCAAGCACAAAAAGAACAAGAGCAAGCTCAAGCAGCAGCACAAGCACAGGCAGCCCAAGAGCAGGCACAAAAAGAACAAGAGCAAGCTCAAGCAGCAGCCCAAGAGCAGGCACAAAAAGAACAAGCAGCTCAACAGCAACAACAACAAGCTCAACAGCAGTCTCAACAGCAACAGCAGTCTCAACAGCAAGCTAGCGGCAAGTCTATGACTGTTGAAGCAACAGCTTATACAGCTAACTGTGCTGGATGCAGTGGTACGACAGCTACTGGAGTAAATTTAAAATCAAATCCAAATCAACGAGTAATTGCGGTTGATCCTAGCGTTATTCCATTAGGTTCAAAAGTATACGTTGAAGGTTATGGTCAAGCTGTAGCGGCAGATACGGGTGGCGCAATTAAAGGAAATCGAATTGACGTATTCGTTTCTTCAGATAGTGCTGCACAAGACTGGGGCAGAAGATCAGTTAAAATTACAGTTATAGACTAATACTAGTATTATAGAATAGAAGTAAGAAGAGATGTCTTTTAGAAGACATCTCTTTTTTTATGCTTAAAATAAACGTTTGAAAAAAATAGGTCGGGGCATACTGAAATTTATAGTAGGAATTAGTTTGTTATATTAGTAATTATTTCTTAATTTATATACAATGTTTGAGTGTCTTAAAAAGCTTAAATTATGTCAGGAGTATAGAAATATGAAATTTTATAAAAAAATAGCATTACTAATAGTGCTGGGTGTGATCGCAGGATTCTCGTATCTAGGCTATCAGGGATTATTTCGGCACGACGATCATTTGAACACGTCTGATCATAATCCTTTATCTTCTTCTAAACAGAAGCAAAATAGCATAGAAGTTGTTGGGAACCCCGAATCCATTTCCGTGCTAGTAAATAAACAAAATCTTCTTCCTGATCACTATGAACCCGCTGACCTTGTATACCCGGACGTTCGGTTTATATTTAAAGAAAAAATTGAAAAGCGACAAATGCGTACAGAAGCAGCAAAAGCGTTAGAAAGAATGTTTTCAGCTGCTGAACGAGAAGGGATTTACCTAGCCGGTGTTTCCGCTTATCGTTCTCAAATTCGCCAGGAATCTCTTTATCAAGCGTACATAAAGCAAGATGGAGAAGCGGCAGCTAGTCATTATAGCGCCCATCCAGGCAGCAGTGAGCATCAGACTGGTTTAAGTATAGATGTATCAAGCAGCACAGGTAAGTGTGCGGCCCAAGATTGTTTTAAAGATACTCCTGAAGCCAAATGGATTGAAAGAAATTCATATAAATATGGATACATTGTTCGCTATCCAGAGGGAAAGCAGCAGATTACAGGTTATAAATATGAGCCGTGGCATATACGATTTGTCGGAAAAGAACTTGCCTCTAAAGTGTATAAAAAAGGAATTACGTTAGAAGAATATTATAATGACTACATGCAAGTTGATAATCCAGTTCAGTAAAAAAGAAGAGTTATATAAACTCTTCTTTTTTTGTATTGCTGGAATATACCCTTACTTTAAAAGTTGGAACGAGGGAAAGATGTAGAGATGAACCACGGGATGCTATATCCTATGCCTTACTAGTAAAAGAGTTAACGCTTATAAATTATAATGAATTTTGTGATAAAGAATACTCATGTTCGTTTTCATTTCCCTTCACATATTCTACAAAAAAGGGAGGTGAAAGAAAATGAGTTTTTACGGAGGTTATGGTTATGGTTATGGATACGGAGCAGGTCACGGAAGTAGCTTTGCGTTAATCGTTGTGCTATTTATTTTACTAATCATCATCGGTGCTTCATGGGCAGGGCACTATTAATAAGGTGTCCATAAATAAACTCCCTTGAAATAATTCAAGGGAGTTATCTATTTTTATCTATAACTAGGTAACTGTAAGTACGAAGTGCTTACATATCCTTTAAAGCCGTTGTATTCTACAAAAGCCCAATCAAATGAAAGCTTGTTATCTTTTGAGTAGCCCCAAGCTAAGAAGCTGACGCTTTTTCCTTTAGGAACAGTTGTTACAACTTTGTTGCTTGTGCTAGGCCCTGTGCGTAAATTAAGGTTAGCAGCTGTATGAACAGTAGTAGGGACTTTCATTAAATAGGAAGTACTGATATATCCGGTGCCGCCAATTATTTTAATGGCAGCCCAGTCTGCATTTACAAACTTGACTACTTCAATTTGATCTTTTTTTCTTAATGTATCAAGAATTTTTCCCTGAGTGCTAGGTTTTGAACGTATATTGAGTACGTTTGCTGTCACTTCATATACGCTGAACGGTGCGTTTATTTTTTCTGCTGCACTTGCTGTTTGCTCGTGAGTGAATGGCAGTGTTCCAGATAGAGATGAAAAAGTAAAGCCAGCTGCTAATGCAAAAACCGATATAGATTTTGTAATTGTCTTCATGCGAATATCCAACTCCTTAGTGAAATAGGTTATATCTTTTTCTATAACACTAAGAATAAAGAATACTTGTTTCTAAATTGTTACCAACATGCATCCTAGTTGTAAATTTACGAAAGGTCTGTAAAAAGGTTTATTTCACAGACCTTTTAATAGCGCTATTGTTACTCATCCTCGCGATCTTCCGTTGATTTATGAAAAGAAAAATATACAAAAATTGATAATACTGTCCCATAAATACTCCACAAAGCTAAAGCAAAAATAAATTCTTTCTGCAGGCAATAAATAATGGTTAAAGCAACTAGTGCAATAAAACTTATTAAAATGGTCTTTTTCATAAGCACCCCGCCTATTTAGTTTAATTACTCTATACGCTTTTTGATCGTGCTTTACCCTATAATTATTCGGTCATTGCGCTAAAGATGAAAGGAAAAAGTTAAACAAAGCCGAACTTATAATAAAAAGAGAGATGCAGGAGGATACGTATGTTAAAACAACATGTACTAGAAGATATACAAAAGCTACAGTCTATTTGCCAACAAGAAGAAAAAATAGAGCTGAAGCTGAATTTTGACATGTTACGAAGTCGAAAACAAAATGAAGTTAACGATTTTTTTTATTATGAAAATAATCAGCTTGTTGGATTTATTGGTCTTTATGGGTTTGGGAATACAGTAGAAATATGCGGAATGGTCGATCCTAGCTATCGCCGAAAAAAGATTTTTTCAAAGCTGTTTTCTCAAGCTTTACATATGTGTAAGAAGCGTGAGTATACAGAGATTTTATTAAATGCTCCTGGCGATTCGATTTCAGGCAGGGAGTTCTTAAAGAAGATTCCATGTTCATTTACTTTTTCAGAATATCAAATGAAGTGGGTGAAAAAAGAATTAGAAGATGATAATCCCTTTGTTACATTTCGCTCTTCCCTATTAGATACCGATATGAAAATGGAAATGCAAGTTGATATGGAATGCTTTGGTATGTCTTTAACAGAACCAGCTGCTTATTATGAGCAAATGAAAACGGAAGAACAGCAAAATCATTTTATCGTAGAGTACAATAGTCAGGCGGTTGGAAAGTTAAGGGTATCTTATGATAAAAGCGAAGCATGGATTTATGGATTTGGTATTTTACCTTCCTATCAAAAATTAGGAATAGGAAAGGCTGCTTTAAAACAAGTCGTTTTACAGCAGCATCAGCTAGGATATGATGTATTTCTTGAGGTTGAAGCAAAAAACAAACGCGCTTTGCAACTTTACGAAACATGCGGCTTCGATTCATATCACGTGCAGGATTATTACGTATACAGCTTGTAGATAAAAAACACGGAAATCTTAGATTTTCGTGTTTTTTATTTACATATTAGATGATATGTGCATTTTTGAGTAAATAATGAGAAAGTAGAGAAAAAGTGATATGCCCGTTGATAAAAACAGGGAAGGCCATACAAATAAGATCGGAGCACTGCAAGCAAGGATACACGTAAGAATACCTCCAATAAATGCTTTTCTAAATAATTGATAAGCCGTATACCCCAGGCTAATACTGACAAATACATTGATGAGGCTAAGAAAAATAAACGAAAAAAACAAATTATCTCCCTCCTTGTTTTTAATACACAATAAAAAGAAATATTTCACATTTTTAGTGTAGCAAAAAAGAAAAAACAATAAAATTTGGATCCTAAAGATGAAAAAGAAAGCCATCTGTGTTATGTATAGTAAAGTGAATGAGAACGTTAAAAAAGGGAATGAGTTAATAAAGTGATGTAGTAGAAAGAAAGGAGTAAAAGGATGGAATTTGCCCATATCTTTACACTAAGTGTATCTGTTGTAACAGCTATTAATATTTTATTAGCCGGTATTCTTATTTTCATTGAACGAAGAGATATAGGATCTACATGGGCGTGGCTTCTTATTTTATTTTTTATACCAATTGTCGGTTTTATTGTATATCTATTCTTTGGAAGACAGCTAAAACAGAAAAACTTTTATAAATTGTCATCTGATGAGCGGGAATATTTAAGATCTTCAGTGGAAGAGCAATTAAAAGAGCTTAAAGCGACCCATGAATATCGAAATGATTTATTAATCCAACATAATAAACTGCTGTTCACTAATTTAAATTCTTCTAAGTCACTTGTGCGCATCGACAACGAAATTGATATCTTCAGTGACGGTAATCAAAAATTTGAGGCATTGTTTGAGGATATTCGAAATGCTAAAAAAGAAATTAATATTCAATATTATATTATTCAACGAGATAATCTTGGGAAAAAATTAAGAGATGAGCTAACAAAAAAAGCAAAAGAAGGCATAAAGGTTCGCGTTCTTTATGATGAAGTAGGATCTAGAAAAATGACGCCATCATTCTTTAAGGAGCTTATTTCATATGGTGGCGAAGCACAGGCATTTTTCCCTTCAATTCTTCGCTTAATTAATTTTCGGATTAACAATCGAAATCATCGAAAGCTTTGTATTATCGATGGTGAAGTAGCATACATAGGAGGATTTAACGTAGGAGATGAATATTTAGGGTTAGATCCAAAAATGGGTTATTGGAGAGACACTCATTTTCGCATTAAAGGAGAGTCAGTGAACGATATTCAAGGGCGATTCATTTTAGATTGGCATCAAGCAACAAAGCAGCCAATTGAACTGGAACAATTTTTGCATCGTACAGAAACTCATTCTGGAACAGTTCCTGTACAAATTGTAGCAAGCGGTCCCAATTCGACTACCCAGCACCTGAAAAACATGTATATCTCATTGATTATGTCGGCCAAAGAAAGTGTATACCTTCAAACGCCTTACTTTATTCCTGACGCAAGCTTTATGGATGCTTGTAAAATTGCTTTATTATCTGGAGTAGAGATTCATATTATGATTCCAAACAAACCTGATCATCCTTTTGTTTATTGGGCTACGTGGTCTCATGTAGGGGAACTGCTGGCATACGGTGCGAATATTTATCTCTATGAAAAAGGCTTTTTGCATGCTAAAACGATTGTAGTAGATAATGAAGTGTCTTCTGTAGGAACGACGAATATCGATCCGCGAAGTTTCAGCCTTAATTTTGAAGTGAATGCAGTTGTATATGACCAACCTATTTCCAAAAAGTTGCAGAACCTGTTTCTTGAAGATGTGCAATGCAGTTCAAAATTAACGTTTGAACGATATAAAGAGCGCTCTCTTCTTATAAAATTTAAAGAAGCGGTATCTCGCTTACTGTCACCAATTTTATAATAAAAATCATTGATATCATGAAACAGACTTGAATTTTTAGATTCAGGTCTGTTGTTTTATTGGTTTCTCCTTGTAAGGAGAGCTAGAGATAAAGTTAAAAAGTTTTACCAAAAAATCCAAGGGTATTAATACTATAACAAGCTAAAAAATGATAATACCTAGGAGGAATAGAAAATGACAAAAAATGTAGTAGGTACGTATGATTCAGAAGAGGCCGTTATTACAGCGATTCGAAATTTAAAAACACAGGGATATCCGGACAGTGCACTTTCTGTTTTGACAAACAGTGGTCCGCATCATGAAAATACAGAAGTGATTGAGCGTTCTGCAGGAATCGATGTGCAAACAGTTGATACAGATCAACACTCAAAGCACCATCAATCCTTTATGGAGAAAATAAAAAATGCTTTTACTTCGTCTGAAGAAAAAATGGATCAAGATGTTAATCGAATCGAAAATCAATTAACCGAATATGGTGTACCTGCTGCGGAAGCTTCCTCGTATGTATCTGATCTTAAAAACGGAAAAGTTTTGCTGATGATAGACGCAGTTGAGCATGATAAACACAATTCAGCTCTAGGACAAACCGTGACACCTGCTGAAAAATCAGCTGAACCAATGAATGAAAAAATGTTATACGGCAATCACGAAAATAAAATAAGGTAATGTTGAAGGAACTAAATAAGATAATAAAAGACTGCGTTCTTAAATAAAAGCTAGTTAACGAAAGGAAGGGGACCGATGAGAAATCTAGAAAAAACGGAATATGAACTTGACTATTTAAAACAGCAGCAAGAAGTTAATCAAGAGCTCATCAAAGTTTCACAGTCTCTTGTCGCTACGTTAAAACAGTATGAAGAAGAACCGACCAATACAGAAGTGTTAGCTGTAATCGCTGATTTAGAAGGTCAGCAAGAACAGCTCAAAGCAAAGACCGAAAAGATATCTGAAGAGCTTGCACATTTATAAAGTGAGATAAAAGAAGTTCCTATAAAAGGAACTTCTTTTTATGTTTTATTATACACAGTCTATTGTGAGAGAAAGAGAATCTTATATAACCGGATGTGAACGTTATGGGGGTAGTGATTTTGTTTTAGATACATATAGATGAGAAGGAACGCGATAAGACATTATATAAAAATGGGAAAAAGGAAGAACGGTCATTCGCTCTTCCTCCAGCCGTATTGCTTATGATAGTGATTTAGAAACGTCCGCCGCCAAGTTGCTGTTCAGCCATTTGCACAAGGCGTTTTGTGATTTCTCCGCCTACTGAGCCGTTTGCGCGTGCAGTTGTGTCAGGACCAAGAGTTACGCCAAATTCGCTAGCGATCTCATACTTCATTTGATCGATTGCTTGTTGAGCACCGTGTACTGCTAATTCGTTGCTGCTCTTATTTCTGCTGTTTGCCATCATAATCAACTCCTTTTATAAGGTTAAGATTATGATTTGATTAATAGATAGTTTTTATACATAAAATAAAAAAATTTTTTCAAGGACTTATAGAATATGCTTATTGGAATATAGTTACGAAGTTTTCCACTAGGTAACGGAAAATAATTATGTGTAGAAAGAGAGAGAGGTCACGTAAAATAGAACACAATTAAGTAAACGGTTACATATTATTCGAAATAGAATGAGAATTTTAATATTCCTATTCTATTTATAAAGAATCACTGATGGCACTAATTCAAGAATATGTTGCTAAAAATCCTGATATTGATCCCAATAGAATCTATATCGGAGGAGCATCTAACGGCGGATATATGACTTTGCTTATGATTCGTGATTATCCAAACTATTTTGCAGCAGCATTTCCAGTATGTGAAGGACTAAATGATAGATTAATTACGGATCAAGATCTTGAAAAGATGAAAGAAACGCCTATTTGGTTCGTAGCCGCTAAAAATGATACGGTTCTTCCACCAACGATTAACACTCTTCCAACTTATGAACGTTTGGTGAAAAGCCATGCAAATAATGCTTATTTATCACTATTTGAAGATGTGCATGACACCACGGGTTTATACAAAAATAATGATGGTTCGCCCTATCAGTATAACGGGCATTCATCTTGGATATATCTGTATAATAATGAACCCAACGCTAAAATAAATGGAGCTACAACAACCATAATGGAATGGATGAGCAAGCAATCGTTGAACAACAATTAATCATTTATAAAAAAGCTGTTTCAAGTAGAGCAGCTTTTTTTATGTCTCTTTTAAAGCTAAAGCATATATCTAAAATAAACGATTGAATACTTTCGTGATAAAATAAGGAAAGAGATCACGAAGAAAGGAACAGTGAAAGTGAAACCAACCATTTACGATGTTGCGAAAAAAGCAGGGGTATCGATAGCCACTGTATCCAAAGTAATCAATCAGACAGGCCGTATTAGTGAAAAAACGATAAAAAAAGTAAATGAAGTAATGATGGAATTAGATTATCAGCCTAGCAGTGTTGCAGCTGCGTTAACTGGGAAAAAGACATACACAATTGGCGTGCTAGTTCCTGACATCTCTAATCCTTTTTTCGCAGAGGTAGCAAGAGCTTTTGAGAATAGTGCCAGAGCAGCGGGATACACGCTTTTTTTATGCAGTACGGATCATCAAACAGAACGTGAGCATGAATACATAGATCTTTTATTCAAAAAGCAAGTAGATGGAATTATTATCGCAACCGAACTAAATGATACGAAGCTCGTAAAGAAAATTGTGAAGCATGATGTACCACTTGTATTGTTTTCAGTTGATCATCCTTCTATCTCAACGCATGTAGTGACAATTGATAACGTTCGCGGAGGATATATCGCAGGTACGTATTTAATAGAAAAAGGTCATCAATCGGTAACGATTATCACTGAAAAAGATAGAAAAAGCAGTGAGGGGCGATTAGCAGGATTTAAACAAGCGCTCACAGAGGCAAATTTATCACTAGAAAATCAGTCCATTATCAGCTGTTATTCAACAGTAGAAGATAGCAGAAGAGCAAGTAAACAGCTGCTTTCTTTGCCTAATAGGCCGACAGCAGTCTTTGCATGTACGGACTTAATTGGAATATCCCTCATAAATGAGGCAAGAAAGCAGGGGCTTTCAATTCCAGGAGATCTGTCGGTAATTGGATTTGATAATACAATTTATGCGGATATTGCTGAGCCTGGTTTGACAACGATTGAACAACCTATTTCGCAGATGGCAACTAGTACGTTCGAACAGCTGTTAAAGTCTATGAAAAAAGAAGAGCATGCAAAGCAGCGAATAACAATTATTCCAGAACTAGTAGAACGTGCGTCGGTAAAAAAGCTATAAAACAGAGAAAAGAAAAAGCTGCATGTGCCCAGGCACATGCAGCTTTTTTACTTAATAATATTTATAGAGAGACCGGATTTTTGACTTCGTTTATTGTTTCGCCTTTGACTGTTGTTTCTGTTGGAATTGTAAGGAAACCCGTTAAAAAAGCTCCAAAGAAATATAGGCAAGCAAAGATCCAGATTACGCCGCCCGTGCCTAAAAGACCTATGAAAATAGTTACAATTAAAGGGCCTACAAAAGCAGAAAGTCCAGATCCTAAATTCAATACGGACATCGCAGCTCCTTTATTCTCCGGAGCTAAGGAAGGCACTAACGCTGTAAGAGGGACATATCCTGCCAGTGTTGCACCGTAACAGCATGCGACAATCATCATTACCCAATAATTATGTCCTACGAATTGAGGTACATAGTAAAGAGCGAGTGTTACAATTCCGCATCCTACTCCACCAAACCATTTGATTGTATTTACCCAGCCAAATTTATCTCCAACAATACCAAAAATAATATTAAAAGCCATATTCACAAAAAACAGAGTGCCCCAGATTTGAAGCCATTCGCTCATTGTGAAATCGTGTTTCATCATATAGGTTGGCAAGAAGACAACAAATCCAAATTGAGCAGCGGAGTTAATAATCTTTACAACTCCACCGATTCCTACTTTAGGGTTCTCAAATGCAATTGTAATCCCTTTCATTAATTCTTTTGTTTTGTTATCGCTTACTTTTTGAACGGTAAATCTGTCTTTATTCATGATAATTGAAAAGATTCCGCCGATCAAAACAAAAAGTAAACCACTCCACAAGGTAGCAATTTCGCCGATTTTAGGAACCATGTAACTGGAATAAAAAGCTCCGCTTACGCTTAAACCAAGCTGGAAGACAAACCAAAACCAGCCTACTGCTTTTGAAAGCATTTCCTGGGGCGTGCGGTAAGACACCCAGACCAAGAATGAGTAAGCAAATAAAGGGTAGCCAAATCCTCTAAGAGCATAACAAATTAATATAATTGTGTAATTCATAATATGAAGTCCTATACCTATAAATCCAATTGAACCAATAATAAAGGATATCAAGCCGAATGCCATTGCTTTTCTAGGACCCCACAGCTGAACCAGTACGCCGGAGAACCAGGAAGAAATAGAGACCGTAATACCGTAAACGGTAAAAAGTAAAGCAGCATGTTCAATGGTTAAACCTCTTTCTACAAGATAAGGAGATAACCATCCTTGTTCTAAGCCATCGCCAATCATAAAAACAATAATACCTATGTATCCCCACGTTAAATGAGAAGGGATCCCAATCCTGTCAAGAGCTGTTTTTCTGGAAATAAATTCATTCATTTTTCCACACCACCAGATCGATTATTTTGTTGAAAACATCAAACTAATTTGGTTAAGCGCTTAATCTATTTGATAAAAAGTATACGCTTACATTTTTTAAACGTCAATTAAAATTTTAAATATATCTAATTTTCAATTAAATGATTTCAACAGTGGAAATAGTAGTAGATAAGATTATAATAACTTGCCCTTATTATAAGAATACTTAAATATAGAGAATTCCCTTAATTTTAAGCATAAATAGATAAAAATAAGGTTTTTCATACTGTACAATCAGATGAATAAAAAACAAATATTCTAAATAATCTATAAAAAATGTTGCATTTCAAAAAACAGTATGTATAATTGGAAATAGGAAAGCGCTTAACCTAAAAATAGGTTTAAGCGAATGTTTTCTTAACTTTTAATTAAAGGGGAAAATAAGATGGGGATTCTTACAATTGGAATAATTGGTGCTGGACGAATAGGTAAATTACATGTTGATAATTTAAAATTAATGCCGCAAATAAAAATTAAAGCGGTTTCAGACGTAGTGGTAGATCATTTGCACGAGTGGGCTGCAAGTAAAGGAATTTCAACGTTAACAACAAATTATCAAGATTTATTAGCAGATTCAGAAATTGATGCCGTTTTCATTTGTTCGCCAACGAATACGCACGCATCGATTATTGAAGAAGCTGCTCGAGCGAAAAAGCATATTTTCTGTGAAAAGCCCGTTAGTTTTTCAGTAGAAGAAACAATCCAAGCGTTAGAAGTAGTAAAAGAACACGGCGTACAGCTTCAAGTTGGCTTTAACCGACGATTTGATCCCAACTTTAAAAAAGTGCATGATCTTGTACAGCAGGGAGAAGTAGGGCAGCCGCACATTTTAAAAATCACCTCCAGAGATCCTCAGCCTCCGAGTCCAGAATACGTCCGCGCTTCAGGAGGATTGTTCATGGATATGATGATTCATGATTTTGATATGGCTCGTTATGTAATGGACAGTGAAGTAATTGAAGTATCGGCTTACGGGACGACGCTCATCGATCCTGCTATTGAAGAAGCAGGGGATATAGATACGGCAATTGTGTCATTAAAATTTGCAAACGGAGCTTTAGGCGTGATTGATAACAGTCGTCAAGCTGTCTACGGTTACGACCAGCGCCTTGAAGTTTTTGGTGAAAAAGGTTCCGCTACTGCTGATAATTGCCGTCCAACTACAGTAGAAATATCAACAGGCGAAAGTGTAGTGAAAGAGAAGCCGCTATATTTCTTCCTTGAACGCTATACACAAGCATATATAGATGAAGTAACACAGTTTGCAAGAGCAATTATGGAAAATCAAAGCGTAATTTGTACAGGTAACGATGGATTACAGGCAGAACGAATTGCTAAAGCAGCAAAAAAATCTTTACTATCAGGGCAGCCAGTGAAGATTGAACATAAAAAATACGCAGTGAATTAATGATAGAAATGTGGGCTGAAAGAGAATATCTTGCTCTTTTCGCCTTTTTAGGAAAGCGCTTAACTAAGGAGGAGTAAAGATGAATCCGCTTGTTTTTAAAGAAAATCGTGAGTTAGATTTTATCGCTATCGGTCGCTTATGTATTGATTTAAATGCAAATGAAACACAGCGTCCAATGGAAGAGACTAAAACATTCACTAAATATGTAGGAGGCTCTCCAGCTAATATTGCGATTGGAGCAGCAAGGCTAGGTTTAAAAACCGGTTTTATCGGAAAAGTATCAGATGATCAAATGGGCCGCTTCATTACTGGGTATCTTCAAAAAAATAAGATTAATACAGATAGTATTGCTGTCGATAAAACAGGGGCTGTAACGGGGCTTGCTTTTACGGAAATCAAGAGCCCTACAGATTGCAGCATCTTAATGTATCGAGATAACGTAGCGGATTTAAAACTAGATCCTACAGAAGTATCAGAAGAATATATTAAGAAGTCAAAGGCTCTTTTAATATCTGGAACCGCTCTTGCACAAAGTCCTTCTCGTGAAGCTGTATTTCTAGCATTAGAATACGCACGCAAGCATGAAGTTGTAGTGTTTTTTGATATTGACTATCGTCCATATACATGGGAATCGGAAGCTGAAACGGCAGTCTATTTTAATTTAGCTGCTGAAAAATCAGATGTGATTATTGGTACGCGAGAAGAGTTTGACATGATGGAAAAACTTTTAAATTATGAAGAATCTAATGATCAAGTAACAGCAGAGCGCTGGTTTTCTCACCATGCTCAAATCGTCGTGATTAAGCATGGTGGAGAAGGATCTATTGCCTATACAAGAGATGGTAAGTCTCACCGTGGAGGAATATTTAAAACAAAAGTTCTGAAAACGTTTGGTGCTGGTGATTCCTATGCTTCAGCCTTTATTTATGGATTGATGCAAGGACTGGAAATTCCACAGGCAATGCGATTGGGGGGTGCCTCCGCTTCGATTGTCATTTCAAGACACAGTTGTTCAGATGCTATGCCGACAAGCGTTGAGCTCTTCAACTTTATGGAGACAGCAACTGAAGTTTTGCAGGAAGCCTAATAAACAAAGGGAAAATCTTGAGAGATTAAAGGAATAGAAGCTTATTAAAATCAGATAAAGGGAGAGATATTCTATGACGCAAACAGCAGTAAAAACAGTAAAAAACTATATTGGTGGACAATGGATTGAATCAGCTGCATCAAAAACGGAACCTGTGTATAACCCAGCAACAGGTGAATTAATCGCACAGGTACCTCTTTCTACAAAAGAAGACGTAGATCAAGCGGTGCAAGCAGCAAATGAAGCGTTCAAAGGGTGGGCAAAAACAGCTGTGCCTAAACGTGCACGAATTTTATTCAAGTATCAGCAGCTATTAGTAGATAACTGGGATGAATTAGCAAAGTTAGTGACAGTTGAAAACGGAAAAAGCTTTAACGAAGCGCGAGGTGAAGTGCAGCGTGGAATTGAATGCGTAGAATTCGCGGCAGGAGCTCCTACGTTAATGATGGGGAAACAGCTTCCTGATATTGCAACAGATATTGAGTCTGGCATGTACCGCTATCCAATTGGCGTCATTGGAGGAATTACACCGTTCAATTTTCCAATGATGGTTCCTTGCTGGATGTTCCCGCTTGCGATCGCTTGCGGCAATACATTTGTGTTAAAGCCTTCTGAGCGTACGCCGCTGTTAGCTGCAAGATTAGCTGAGCTGTTTGAAGAAGCTGGTTTGCCAAAAGGTGTATTAAATATTGTAAACGGCGCGCATGATGTGGTAAACGGTCTTCTTGAACATAAATTAGTGAAAGCTATTTCGTTTGTAGGTTCCCAGCCTGTAGCTGAGTACGTGTACAAAAAAGGTACGGAAAACTTAAAGCGTGTTCAAGCTTTAGCCGGTGCTAAAAACCATTCAATTGTATTAAATGATGCAGATTTGAACGTAGCAACAAAACAAATTATTGGAGCCGCTTTTGGTTCAGCAGGTGAACGCTGTATGGCAGCATCTGTTGTTACTGTACAAGAAGAAATTGCGGATCAGCTAATTGAAAGATTAGTAGAGGAAGCAAATGATATTGTAATTGGCGACGGCTTAGAAGAAAACGTCTTCTTAGGACCAGTCATTCGTGAAAATCATAAAGAGCGTACGCTCAGCTATATTGAATCAGGCGTGCAAGAAGGAGCGGAGCTTATTCGTGACGGTCGCACAGATGCAGCAGTAAATGGCAAGGGCTACTTTGTCGGACCAACGATTTTTGATCATGTTACGCAAGAAATGAAAATTTGGCAAGATGAAATTTTTGCACCTGTGCTGTCTATTGTACGTGTGAAAACATTAGAAGAAGCTATTGAAGTAGCTAATAACTCTCGATTTGCAAACGGTGCTTGTATTTATACAGATAGCGGCGCAAGCGTACGTGAGTTCCGTGAAAATATTGAATCTGGTATGTTAGGAGTAAATGTAGGGGTACCGGCACCTATGGCATTCTTCCCATTCTCTGGCTGGAAAGATTCTTTTTACGGTGATCTTCATGCAAATGGTACGGACGGCGTGGAGTTTTATACAAGAAAGAAAATGGTAACAACGCGCTGGTAAGTGATTCATTAAAAATCGCATTCCATTTTAAAAGGAGGTATCAGGAATTAAAGATATTCCTTATGCTTCCTTTTTTAAAATCGCAATCTAGTATTAGAAGGGAGAAAGAAGCATGGAAACAGTTAGAATGACGACGGCACAAGCATTAGTGAAGTTTTTAAATCAGCAGTATGTTGAATTTGATGGAAAGCAGCATCAGTTTATTAAAGGGATTTTTACAATTTTCGGGCACGGAAATGTAGTAGGTCTTGGGCAAGCTTTGGAAGAAGAACCAGGAAATCTAGATGTATATCAAGGACGTAATGAACAAGGAATGGCCAATGCAGCGATGGCTTTTGCAAAACAAAAACATCGAAAGCAGATTATGGCTTGCACATCTTCAGTAGGACCAGGTTCGGCAAATATGGTTACAACGGCAGCAACAGCTTCAGCTAATAACATTCCAGTTTTGTTGCTTCCCGGCGATGTATTTGCAACTAGACAGCCTGATCCTGTTTTGCAGCAAATTGAACAGTCATATGATTTATCTATTTCTACAAACGATGCTTTCCGTCCAGTGAGTAAGTACTGGGATCGCGTAAGCCGCCCTGAACAATTGATGACAGCTATGATTAATGCGATACGTGTGTTAACGAATCCTGCAGATACGGGAGCTGTAACTATTTGTTTGCCTCAAGATGTGCAGGGAGAAGCATGGGACTTTCCAGCTTATTTCTTCCAAAAGCGCGTTCACCGCATTGAGCGTCGCCTTCCGACTAGGGACAGTCTAGCAGATGCAATTCAAGCAATAAAAACAAAGAAAAAGCCAATCATCATTTGCGGAGGAGGCGTTCGGTATTCAGAAGCTGCAAAAGAGTTAAAACAATTTGCTAGTGAGTTCCATATTCCATTTGGAGAAACTCAAGCTGGGAAAAGTGCCGTTGAAAGCGACTATCGCTATAATCTTGGCGGAATAGGTGTAACAGGAAACTCAGCTGCTAATACAATCGCTAAAGATGCGGATTTAGTAATTGGAGTAGGCACTCGATTTACTGATTTTACAACAGCATCTAAACAGCTTTTTCAACATCCCGACGTGCAATTTCTTACTATTAACACGTCTGAATTTCATGCAAATAAACTGGATGCCGTGAAGCTTGTAGCTGATGCAAAAGAAGGGTTGTTTGCTCTTAGGAAAGAGCTCATGTCAATTGGCTATCAGTCTGGTTATACGACAGAAATTGCAAGTGCAAAAGACGCATGGGAAGCAGAATTAGAGCGTCTACATAGCATACGTTTTACAGGGGCAGATTTTATTCCAGAAATAAAAGGTCATTTAGATGAAAGCTTAGCTGAATATGCAGAATCACTTGGTACTCAATTAACGCAAACAGAAGTAATTGGAGAGGTGAATAAGCTCCTTGATGACAACTCCGTCATTGTTGGTGCAGCTGGAAGTCTTCCAGGTGACTTACAGAGAATGTGGAAGTCTAATAAAGCCAATACCTATCATATGGAATATGGATATTCATGTATGGGATATGAAGTATCAGGTGCACTTGGAGTTAAGCTGGCTGAACCAGCTAAAGAAGTGTATGCGATGGTTGGAGATGGAAGCTATCAAATGCTGCATTCAGAGCTCATTACAAGCCTTCAAGAAAGAAAAAAGATAAATATTTTACTGTTTGATAACTCCGGATTTGGATGTATTAATAATCTTCAAATGTCAAATGGAATGGGGAGTTTTGGAACAGAGTTTCGCTATCGAAACGATGAAACAGGAAAATTAAACGGAAACGTGATGAAAATTGATTTTGCAGCCAGCGCCGCAGGCTACGGTGTAAAAACATATCGTGTAAGCTCTCTTGAAGAACTAAAAACGGCAATGGAAGATTCACAAAAACAAGAGACTTCTACATTAATTGATATTAAAGTGCTACCCAAAACTATGACAAACGGTTATGAATCGTGGTGGCATGTAGGAGTAGCAGAGGTATCTGAAAATCACCATGTACAAGAAGCCTATAAGGATAAAGTGAAAAATCTTGAAATGGCCAGAGGTTATTAACAAGCAAGAGAAATGGCCGATGTTGAGGGGAAACATTCGGTGAATATAATAGCGTTTTCAATTTGATATAGGGGAGAGGAAGACATGTTCAAGGAAAACACGGTCAAACTGGGGATTGCTCCAATCGCTTGGACAAATGATGACATGCCTGAACTAGGAGCTGAAAATACCTTTGAACAGTGTATCAGTGAGATGGCTTTAACCGGTTTTAAAGGAAGTGAGGTAGGAAACAAATATCCGCGAAATGTTTCGATCTTAAGGAAGGCATTATCACTTCGGAATTTAGAAATTGCAAGCGCATGGTTTAGTACATTTTTAACGACAAAGCCGCTGGAAGAAACGGTGACGCCATTTATTGAACATCGCGATTTTTTATACGAAATGGGAGCAAAAGTAATTGTTGTATCTGAACAAGGACACAGCATTCAAGGGATGATGGATGTACCTTTATTCAAAGAAAAGCCCGTGTTCACGCCAACAGAGTGGAGCAGCCTTATAGAAGGCCTGCACTATCTTGGGAAACTAGCAAGAGAGAAAGATATGCATATTGTCTATCATCATCACATGGGAACAGGCGTCCAAACAACAGAAGAAATTGAGCAGCTAATGGAGCTTACCAATCCAGAGCTTGTTTCGCTCCTATTTGATACCGGTCATCTTGTTTTTTCAGGCGAAGAACCTCTTTATATCTTAAAAAAATATCTTCATCGTATTAAACATGTTCATTTAAAAGATATTCGCCAAGAAGTAGTTGATCGAGTCAAACAACAAGACCTGAGCTTCTTGCAAGCGGTAAAAGAAGGAGCCTTTACTGTTCCAGGCGACGGAGTTATTGAATTTGATGAAGTATTTACTACGCTTGCCGCTTCTGATTATAACGGCTGGTTTGTCGTAGAAGCAGAACAGGATCCAGCGCTTGCTAATCCTTTTGAATATGCGTTAAAAGCAAGAAACTTTATTAAAGAAAAAAGCGGTCTTTAATTTCTATTGTAAAAGGTTTTACGCCTTTTATATGTTTATGAAAGGAAAGGAGGAGATGAAATGAAGCCAACCATCTATAGTGTGGCTGAAGAAGCAGGTGTATCAATTTCCACCGTATCAAAAGTTATCAATCAAACCGGTCACATTAGTGAAAGAACCAGACAAAAAGTAATTGAGGTTATGGGGCAGTTGAATTACCATCCAAGCGTCGTAGCATCTGCTTTAACAGGAAAGCCTACTAAAACGATTGGGCTTCTCGTACCCGACATCTCCAACCCTTTTTTTGCCGATTTGGCAAGAAGCATAGAAGACCGAAGTCATGAGCGAGGTTTCCATGTTGTAATGTGTAATACCGATAACGATGCGGAAAAAGAGAAAAAATATCTATCGCTGTTAATTCGTCAGAGAATCGACGGTTTAATTGTAGCATCTGCTTTTCGCAATGCTAATCTTTTAAAAAATATGCTGAAGCAAGATATACCCATTAGCGTTATTGCTTCAGAAATCCCTCACATATCTGTTAATACAGTGACAGTGGATGACTATAAGGGAAGCTATTTGGCGACTGATTATTTGCTATCTTTGCATCATAAAAAAATTGCGATTATTACAGAAAATGCAAAAAGTAATCACGCCCGTTTAGATGCTTTTCGAGATGCCATGCAAGAAAATGGAATCACTGTGTTACCTCAGCACGTTATTACGACCGAAGCAAGTATTCAAAAAGGATATGAAAGTGCTAAGCAAATTTTTTTAATGAAGGAGAAAGTGACGGCTATTTTTGCTTGTAACGATTTACTGGCTATTGGCGTCATACAAGCGGCAAAAGAATTCAACATTGATGTGCCGAATGACTTATCAGTGATTGGCTTTGATAATACCGTCCTTTCTACTACCATCACGCCCATGTTGACGACGGTAGCACAACCGACAAAAGAAATGGCTATAAACGTAGTGGATTTGCTGGTTAGAGAAATGGAATACTCAACGATGCATAAAGAACATTTACTTCTTGAGCCGAAATTGATTGTCCGGAAATCGACGGCTCCGTTACGAAGAAACGCCACAGCATCTGCAAATAATTGAATACAATCAAGAGTATTGCTGTTAATAAAAACTCTTCACAGTCACATATTCAAAAGAATGTATAAAGTCTATGAAGAAAAAATGAGTGATTAGTAAATTCTGATTGTGCTACTACATAAAGGAGGAAGTTAAACATGCTAGGTAAATTAGGTGAATTAAATAAAGGATACAACGTACTTACAGAAATGGCCGGTCAGCACAAAGATATGCTGATGGATATTGGGATTTATAATATGTCTCAAGGAAAAGAGGAAACTTTACTAGACAGCAGCAATGAAACGGCTATTCTTTTACTAGAAGGAAAGGTAAAGCTAGAGTGGGAAGGACATTCGAAAGAAATTCAGCGTGAGTCTCTTTTTGAAGAAGAGCCTTGGTGTTTGCACGTTTCGAAAAATGTGGAGGTTAAAATTACCGCGCTTGCCAATAGTGAAGTACTAGTTCAAAAAACGGATAATGAAAAAGAATTTTCATCAAAATTATATACGCCTGAAGACTGTCAAAATACAGTAGCTGGTGAAGGAGTATGGGAAGGTACCGCTCAGCGTGTCATTCGGACAATCTTTGATTATAATAACGCTCCTTATTCTAACCTTGTTATTGGAGAAGTTATTTCTTATCCAGGAAGATGGTCGAGCTATCCGCCTCATCATCATGATCAGCCTGAAGTATATTACTATCGTTTTGACAAGCCGCAAGGATTTGGCTGTGCAATGGTTGGAGAAGATGCATACCGTGTAGTTGATAATAGTTTTATTACAATTCCAGGTGAATTAGATCATCCTCAAGCAACGGCTCCCGGCTATGCGATGTACTTCTGCTGGATGATTCGCCATCTTGACAATAATCCATGGACAGACCGTATTATGGAAGAAGAGCATAAGTGGTTATTAGAGCCGGATGCAAAAATTTGGCCTGAAAAATAAATAAAACTCTTTATACGAAATGGGTTTCAAATGTTGAAAAGCCTCGAATAAAAAAATAATTATGCGTAAAATAATAGTTTATTTTTGTAAAATATGTTTTTATATGTTAAAGTATAGCTTGTATTAATATTCAGGCGATGATATCGCTCTTTTTGGCAGATTCCTTTTTTAGGAGTCTCTTTTTTTTCTAAACAGAAGCAAGAGATCGTATGTCAATCAAAAAAAGGAGATAAGCGTAGCCGCTTATCTCCTTTTCTTTTTAGCATTATCTAACGCTAAGTTCTTTTTCACTACTTTTTCTAAAGCAACTTCCACGTGAACATTTTTTTCATCGATGTCATTCACAAGCACGACGGTTCCTTTTCGTCCCTTAATCTTTAAATCATCACCCGTAGAAGGAATGTTTTCCCTCAGCTGGCTTAATAGAAGCTTTCTGTTTTCAAAAAAGTGGACAGCCACCATTTTATCTCACCTAATTTCATATGATATGTGTGATACAAAGATGTGTATATGAAATCCTTCCTATACATTATGCCGCCAGGGGTGGTTTTAGAACACGTTGAATAGACAATTGTTGCATCGATATATGAAATAAATAGGGTGGCATAGTTATAAATCTTCTATTCTTGGACATACTTATACTACTAATCTAAAAAGGGATGTGGATGAAAATGAAGGTGGCTATCGGATTAAGTGTATTTACGGTCGTTACAGGAGCAATTGCGTTAGGGTCAGTTTACTTTTTAGCAGGGATCTTTTCGTTTTTCTTAACGGTTTTTTCATAAAAAAATCCACCAAGAGGTGGATTTTTTTATTTAGCAGCGGCTTTTGTTTCATGAGGCGAATTGCCGATAAATCCAAATTTTCCGCCGACAACTTCTTTTACTTCGTGGATGACAATAAAAGAATTCGGGTCAATTTGCTGGATTTTCTTTTTAATTTTTAATAACTCGTTCTTTTTAATAACAACGTAGATAATGCGTTTATCTTTGTTGGCGTAGTAGCCATATCCATAAAAGATGGTAGCTGCATTTCCAAATTCACTGGTGATCACTTGCGCAATGTCTTTGTACTGATCAGACATAATCGTCATTGCTTTTTTGTTGTGGAAACCTTCGATAACAACATCGACGATTTTAGCACAAAGATAGACGAATATAAAAGTATAGAGGGTATTGTTGACGCCAATAGCAAAAACAGATGCTAAAATAATGACGCTGTCCATGTAGAACATGCTTTTCGAGATATTGTAGCCTTTTGTGTAGTTTAATAAATAAGCTAAAAGAGTTGTGCCGCCGGTAGATCCATCCGCGATAAAAATGAGTGCCAGTCCTGTTCCCATTAGTAAAGCCCCGAATACAATTCCTAAAATCATGTCGTGAACGTGAAAAGGAATATAGCTGACCAGACCTAAGAAAACGGACGTCATGACAGCTCCTAGAATCGTATAGAGAATGGTTTTTTTAGTTAGAAATTTATAAGCTAAGGCAATGAATACAAGGTTCACAAGAAATGTGCTGATACTTGTAGGGATATGAAATAAATAATATAAAACAAGAGCAATACCAACCGTACTTCCGTCACCTAATTTATTTGGAATGACGAAAAAATCAATGGATGCAGCAACTAAAAGCGCTCCGGCAATAATTAAAATGATGTCTTTATAGATTGTTTTCAATATGCAAACCTCCCTGATCATTAGGATATTTTCACGTGGAATCTTGTTTTTACTAGTGTTTCACAAATGATAAAATAAAAAACGTCTTAGAAATTGTCTAGTTATAAAACTGATCAACTTCTAAGACGAAGAATTACGATACTTGTATAGGTCTTGATCCGGCTTTTCTATGCTTCGATGTCACCGATTATATAAACCTCTGACCGCTATGTCAACGCTATGAGAGATGTTCAACTTTTCAAAAAATAGAAGGCGGTTTCCTGTATAAAAAAGAATCCTTTGCGACGGCGCAAAGGATTTTCAAATTTATTGGAATAGGGGGAATACGTTATTAGAATTGCCATTTTCATAAATTAATATACCTTTATTTTTTTAAAAAATTTATTTGTTAATGACGATTGAAAGTTTGTAATTCACATGCTGATTTAGCTCTGTCAAAAAATCATTTAATTCTTCATTCGAATGAAATTTACATTCTAGTAAGTAGCAGCCATCGCCGCTGATTTTAAAGTTGTTGATGACGTACTTCTTCTGACTTTCTACAAATGTAAGGTAGGGGTGGTGATGAATGCTCTGCGTATAGATATTTAAAAATGCATGGACGGTGTAGCCAAGTTTTCGTTCATCAATGTTAATTGTATAGCCTTTGATAATGCCTTCATCTTCTAACTTTAATACTCTAGCAGAAGCGGCTTGTCCGGTTAAATGCACTTTTTCTCCTAATTCTTTCATCTTCATACGTCCATTTTTTGATAGCTCTTCTAGTATGCGCTTATCTGTATTATCTAACATCGCTACAAATCCTTTCGTATTTCAAATCAAAAGGGTTAACTACTTTATGTCACCTATGTATACGGATACGTCTTCTATTTTATAATAAAGAAAAGTAAGAAAAAAGAGCAGTCAATATGGAAGACATGAAAGCAGCAGTAGTTTGCAAACAGCTAGATTGACGAAAGCTTAAGCTTGCTGTATGATTCTTTGAGTGTTTACGTGGTTCGTAACCATCCCACGTTAAAAAACTAAGGAGAGAATAGTAAGATGAATATAAGAACACTTTGCGTCAACGGTCTTTTAGCAGCTATGTATATTGCTGTTAGCATGTTAATTCAGCCGTTTGGCTTCACCAATATCCAATTTCGTATATCAGAAATGTTCAATCATTTGATTGTATTTAATAAAAAGTACGTGTACGGCATTGTACTAGGGGTATTTCTGACGAATTTGTTTTTTTCACCAATGGTCGCTTATGATCTGGTGTTTGGGGTAGGACAATCTGTACTATCATTACTCATTACCATTTTTTCTATGCGCTATATTAAAAATATGTGGGCCCGTATGCTTATTAATACACTTGTGTTTACGTTTACGATGTTTATTATTGCGTTTGAACTGCACCTAGCATTTGATTTACCATTTTTCTTT
This sequence comes from Priestia sp. D51, assembly GCF_053345675.1. Classification (NCBI taxonomy): domain Bacteria; kingdom Bacillati; phylum Bacillota; class Bacilli; order Caryophanales; family Bacillaceae; genus Priestia; species Priestia sp. D51. The sequence goes on from NZ_JBLTIR010000007.1 coordinate 27,604, forward strand.
ACATGGTTAACAACAGCTGTTGGTGAGTTTGTGGTTATGCTTGTTGGAGCACCAATTATGGCGGCAATTAATAAACGTGTACAATTTAATAAGCTAGTTGGATAAAAAGATGTGGCTGTGATAAATCTCACAGCCGCATCTTTTTTTCTTTGTTATTCTATAAGTGTAGTGATAAACCCCTTATTATTGAAGAGCTTTTCACGCATGGAAAAATTACCCATATCTAGCATGTAAAAAGAGCAGGTCGCTATTGCGTTCTGCTCTTTTTGCGTAACGCAATAGCGAGTATTCAATTAGATTATTTTGAAAGAAGAAGTGACAAATCTCACAGCGCGTTCTTTTTTCTTTTGTTACGATATACATATAGTTGGCAAACTCCTTATCGAAAAGTTTTTCGCACAACAACACATTACCTATGCGTAGCAATTAAAAAAGCAGACCGACAAGGTTTGCTTTTTTAATTGTGTATTTTTACCATTAAATAACTTTTTTGAGTTATAATTGTAAAATAATCTTTGTTACGAGAGAGGGGATTATTTTTTGAATAGAAAGTTAGGAATTCTTGTTTTATTAGTGTTAGCTATCTTATTTGCCGGGTGTTCAAAAGAAGAAGACAACGTTCCTTTAAGAGAACTAGAAAAGATCCATATTAACGTCATCAAAGAACAAAAGATGAAGCAAGGGATTTCGTATGAATTGGAATTCGTAAACAAGAGCGATTTGACCATCAAACAAAACGACGTATTTTTATCGTATCCACTAAAAATAAAAAACGGTTATTCTGAAAATAAATTTAAGGTGTTAGCAGAAGGCAATAAGTTAAATATTAAGCCAAAACAAAAGGTAAAGTTGACTGCATTTCTTCCTTATAAAGGAATTAATAAAGAAGCGTTAGCTATTGATGAGCCTGACGTAAAGTGCATAGGATATTGGAATAAGATCGATGACTACCATCAATTTTCTTTTGGAGGATCTTTGAAGCGAGAATAACACATGGATCTGTTAAATAATGGAACTTATGAAGCGTGAAATCGTATATAAATCAAGGGGGAGATTTTATTGAAGAGATATGGACTATTTATCATTAGTTTCATCGTTTTCTTGGGTAGCTTTCAACTGCTATCAGGAATGATTCTTACGCTCTTATATGTTCCAGAAAGTTCGACTATGTGGAGCTCAATCGAAGGATTATCAAGTAAAGTAACGTTTGGCAGTTATTCTGGTAGCTTTGCTTTTATGATTCCCGCTGTAGCAGCTACAGCCGCTTTTTTTATCTCTAAAAAATGGGTTAGGAAAAGTGTATAAGAAACTAATAGCGGTGGTGAATAAACAGTGAATGTAGACACGGATAGATTAGTTAGCTTCTTTATTTTATGGGGAACACCCGCTGCTTTTAGTATAATAGAGTACTTTAAACTGAGTAAGACTGAAAAACAAGAAGCTATACGAGACTTAACATCATTAAAATCGATTATAACAACAGGCTTTATATTGATTGGAGGAGTGATGGCGAGTTTAGGTAGAGTATTATCGCTGCTGCCTCTGCACATTATAGGTACTTTTATTTTAGTCATTGGTGGTATCGCGGGCGCTATTGAAGCATGGAAAACAGAAAAAAAGAGAGGTATTATTATTCTTGCTTTCATAGTATCTATGATTGCTTTTACATTTGTAATATAAATTCGGCATGTAACAAGAGCTGCTCATGACTTGAGCAGCTCTTGTTAGTTTCTTATTTATTGCGTCTCCAGCTGCTGGTCTTTTTTCTTTAACGTAAGAGCGAGCAGGAACGAAACGATAGCGAAAGCGATGGCTACATAATAGACGGTATGGACCCCGCTTGTCATACTTTTTATTTGTAACAGCGTTTTATTCGTTTCATTTGATTGTTGAATAAAGTGCTGAGAAGCCATTGTCATAATACTTGTATACAAAGCGGGTCCAATTGCGCCTGAAACTTGGTTAATCGTATTTGAAATGGCTGAACCGTGAGCGTGAAGCGGCTTAGGTACTTGATTTAAAGCAAGCGTCATTACGGGTCCTATGCTTAAACCTACGCCAATTGTAAAGGCAGCGTATAAAATAGCTGCAGTCATCGTAGTTGTTTCTCTTGAAATGTTAGTGAACAAACTTAAAATAAACGTTAAAAGAATTAAACTTGTTAAAAGCAGCGGTTTAAATCCAATTTTATCAAACAAACTTCCTCCGACCATAGCTGTTAGAGCCAGCGTTACTCCTCCTGGAAGCATAAGAAAACCTGATGGTAGCAACTCTATACTGATCAGTCAATCTAGACGTTTAGGTCTTGCATAGAAGTGGAGATTGACGTTAGTTTGACAGGTGTAAGCATTGCTTGAAATGTTAAGAATAAGATTACAAAGTATTTTGGATCTATACTTCTATTGCTGTTAAAAAAATATAGTCAAGTAATGAAATTAAAAGAAGACGAGAAGCGTATAGCATGTTACGATAGGGACGGTATAGAAATTGACACATATCGGTTTCTAATAGAAGAGACAAATTTTAAAATTTTTAAATGTAAGGTTGTGATTCACCTGAGACTGAATAAATTTATTAGCGAATCTGGCAAAGCGTCAAGACGCGGGGCAGATAAGTTAATTAGTGAAGGAAGAGTAACCGTTAATGGAAAGGTTGCAAAAATCGGAGATCAAGTTAAGCCTGGCGATGATATTCGAGTAAGTGGCCAACAGCTTCGGATTGCTCGAAATAATGTATATATTGCACTTAATAAACCGGTCGGCATTACAAGTACGAGTGAGAAAAAAGTAAAGGGAAACATCATTGACTTAGTCAATCACCCTTTGCGTATTCATCATGTCGGACGACTAGATAAGGATTCAGACGGCTTAATTTTACTTACAAATGACGGCGATATTATTAACGAAATTTTACGTGCAGAAAACAAGCATGAAAAAGAATATATTGTTGCAGTAGATAAGCCGATTACACCCGAGTTTATCAAAAACATGTCTGAGGGAGTAAAAATTTTAGGTACAAAAACGCTTCCTTGTAAAGTGACACAGCTGTCTAAGTACGAGTTTCAAATTATTTTAACACAGGGCTTAAATCGTCAAATTCGCCGTATGTGTGAAGTGCTCGGATATGAAGTATACCGACTTCAGCGTACGCGTATTATGAATATTCACTTAAACAACTTGCCTGTTGGGCAATGGAGAGATTTAACGAAAAAAGAGCGTACGCAGCTATTCAAAGAATTAGACTATGAACCTAAAGAGTGGTAAATCAAAAGACACCAGCCTGTTAGACTGGTGTCTTTTTTTATTCGCATACAACTACTTGTCTAGAAAATACGCTTTTGCGCGCTACGCAGCGATCTGAAATAGAAAAGCCAGCTTCATGAATCATATGGTCAATCGTGTCTACTGTAATCACGACTACTTTATCCGCAAAGCGGCGAGCGTGTTTTAAAATAGAAAGCTGATCTTCAGGCGTCGCGTGGGTGTAGAGATTGTAAGGCATGTCGATGATCGCTACGTCATAGTGAGTGGTAACATCCGAAATCGGTCCGGTTTTGACATCACCCTTTAAGCCGAAATGCGCAATATTTTCACGAGATCCGTCGGTCACAAGTGGGTTGATATCGCGTCCTACAATATCAATGCCCATTGAAAGAGCTTCTACGAGGACTGTACCAATACCACAGCATGGATCAATCGCTTTGATTCCTTCAGGCTTTGGAACGGCAATGTTAGCTACAGCTCTTGCAAGGCGGGTACTGAGTGCCGTAGAGTATTCACGCGGTTTCTTCAAATGATGCAGCCATACAGCTTCGCTTTTTTGATATTTTCCAAAATACCAGCGTCCTTCAAATGGAACAATTCCAAACAAATGGTCAGGGTTATGCAAGTCTGCTTCTGCTACAAAATGCCAACCCACATCACGTTCAATCGCACGCTGACCTTTATAGCTTATTTTTTGATCTTTTTCTAAGTCATTAATTTTCATAAAAATGAGTTTAAATGTTTGATTTCCAAGGTCAATATCTTCTACTTGTTTGCAAATATCTGCAAGGTCATCTGATTCATACATAATATCTAATCGCTCTTTGATAAAAGGGCTTCTGCTTGGATCAAGTTTAACGGCGCTTCTTATGATAGGTTTCTCAGTTTCAATTTCAAAAAGAGAGCGTCTCTCTAATTGACATAGTGAGAGTTCCTCTTCGCTGCATGCGTATGTGTAGATATACTGAGGCAGCTGCGTATGGTTATTCAATATCGTATCATCCTTTATCGTATCTAATTATCCTTCTTCTCAAACAATAGCGAGAAAAGAAGAGAAAAGCAACGAATTTAAATATATTTGGCTGTGAATACTAAATTGAAGCGCTACATAGTCCACTTATTTGACAAAACATGCTAAAATAACTGATGATAACCTGCATGTGCTGCTGTTTATACAAAAGAACTGGATCAAGGTTTCTCAAAAATCATTTATACACTGCTGACATTTTGATGAATAGGAGAGGCTACGTGATGTCTAAAAGTGATCATGAAAAGCAACAGATGAGTCGGGCTGATATGAAAAAACAAGCTAAAACATCCTCGCAAAACCTTGTGATGAACGTACTCATTGCCATTGTATCTGTATGTATTTTAGCTCTTATTATAAATATTTTTGTACTAATGAAATGAGCCGTTATGCTGCTCATTTCTTTTTGTTAGGTTCAGCTTTTATTGAAGAGTTTGAGGTCTCTTTCACTAGAGAGCACATTGTGAATAGCATATCTTTTTTTTACAAATGATAGTTGTGATATGATAAAGCAATAATACATTAGACAAAAAGCTGGAGGTTACTTAGTATGCCATTACTTAGATTTGATGTAATAGAAGGAAGAGACGAAAAAGAGTTAAAAGCATTACTAGACGCTACTCATCGAGCGATGCTAGAAGCCTTTGGCGTCCCAGAACGCGATCGTTATCAAATTGTACATCAGCATCCTGCTCATGAAATGATTATTGAAGATACAGGTCTTGGCTTTGAGAGAAGCAAGGATTTGGTTATTATAAGTGTGACGAGCAAACAGCGAACAGAAGAGCAAAAACAAGCTCTTTACAAATTAATTGTAAAAGAGCTGGGAGAAAGCTGCGGAATTCAGCCAAGCGACATTATGATTTCAATTGTTGAAAACGGTAATGCTGACTGGAGCTTTGGTATGGGAGAAGCTCAATTCTTAACTGGGAAATTATAAAATGGTTTATTATCTAGAGAAGCCCTTATTTCTAAGGGCTTTTTCTCATTTTGTCTATAAAAATATTATTCTCTTAGTCACATCTTACTCAAAATTAAATACAGACATCTGTCAAATGAATGATACAATAAGCTTATATGCCGTTTTGAGTGGGAAAACCAAAAAAGAGTTCGGCGTACTAACTTCAGAACAACAATAATTTTACATAAAGATGTAAAGATTTAAAGGTTAAAAGAGAAATGTATAAAATCTGTAAAACAAAAGAACAGTTACGCGTTAAACATAGGAGTAAAAGGTTCTTCACGTGTTTTTTCGGATAATAAGAGAAAGTAATTTTGATCATTGAGGAGGAACTTAGAATGTTTGGATTTGATGCAGATGTATCGCCATTAGTGCGAATTAAAGTAATTGGAGTCGGCGGTGGAGGAAATAACACCGTTAACCGTATGATTGAACATGGTGTACAAGGGGTAGAATTTATCGCCGTTAATACGGATGCTCAGGCGCTTAATTTATCTAAAGCAGATGTGAAAATGCAGATTGGTGCGGCATTAACGCGAGGATTAGGTGCAGGAGCTAATCCAGAAGTAGGAAGAGAAGCTGCAGAAGAAAGCAGAGAGCAAATTCAAGAAGTACTGCAAGGCGCAGATATGGTATTCGTAACAGCTGGCATGGGGGGAGGCACTGGTACTGGAGCAGCTCCGGTTATTGCCCAAATTGCCCGTGAACTAAATGCTTTAACAATTGGAGTAGTTACTCGCCCTTTCAAGTTTGAAGGAAATAAACGTACCAAGCAAGCAGTAGGCGGTATTACTGCGATGAATGAATCGGTAGATACCCTTATTGTCATTCCAAACGACCGCTTGCTTGAAATCGTTGATAAAAAGACACCTATGCTTGAAGCATTCCGTGAAGCAGATAATGTTCTTCGCCAAGGTATTCAAGGTATTTCAGATTTAATCGCTGTTCCGGGGCTGATTAACCTTGACTTTGCTGATGTAAAAACAATTATGTCTAATCAAGGATTTGCGCTTATGGGTATCGGACGAGCTTCGGGATCAGATCGAGCAATTGAAGCAGCGAAAAAAGCGATTTCTAGTCCGCTGCTAGATGCATCGATTGATGGAGCAAGAGGCGTGCTGCTGAACATTACGAGCGGCAGCAGCCTGAGTCTTTACGAAGTACAGGAAGCAGCAGATATTGTCACGTCCGCTTCTGATCAGGACTTAAATATGATTTTTGGATCTGTGATTAATGAAGATTTAAAGGACGAAATGATGGTAACCGTTATTGCCACTGGATTTGATGATGAAGATATTTCACCATCAGCTTCCACTTCTAGAGTTTCAAGAGCACGCTACTAAATTAAATAACCAGCTTTTATGGTGGCAATTGTTTTTCAATTGCCTTAAAAGGGAATCCGGTGAAAATCCGGAGCGGTCCCGCCACTGTAACAAGGAGCCTTATGTCAAAAAGCCACTGTCTATTTAGAGACGGGAAGGCGGTATAAGGCAATGACTTGAAGCCAGGAGACCTGCCATAAATCGCAGCACACAATAACCTACGAGGATAGGGAGGTGTTTTGGCAGAATCAAAAATACGATAAACAAGGGATACGTTTATCTGAATTTGTTGTGAAGGCAAGCACTTCTTTTTAGAAGTGCTTTTTTTTGTGTATTAAAATAGAAGGTGGAAAAATGAATGATAAATAATAAAAAACTTGTATCTATGATATTTCTCGTGTTACTTTGCCTCACTGCTTGCGCTCCTAATGAAGAGAGCGTAAGTATAAAAGAAAGAAAGAAAACGGATAAAAGTGTGACGTTTTTATTTAATTTTACATCTGCAACGCTTGATCCTCATACGGACGATAATTATACAGCAGTTCGTGGGGGAGTAGGGGAGACGCTTGTTAAAATCAACGACGATTTAAAAATAAAGCCTTGGCTTGCTGAAAAGTGGGAAACGAAAGATAACGGCCTTACATGGACATTTATGATAAGAAAGAACATCATGTTTCAAAACGGAAAAGCGCTGGATGCAAATGCCGTTAAGTCTTCTCTTCAAAGAACGATAGACCAAAGTTATGCGATGAAAAACGCTTTAAATATTAAAGAAATGAAAGCGAACAGTCATGCGCTGACAATTACATTAAAAGAACCAATGCCTAAATTTCCTTCTGAATTAGTGCATCCAAATACAGCTATTATAGATGTTGATGCTTCTAATATAGCTAAGAAGCCCATTGGTACGGGTCCATTTCGCGTCTTGTCTTTTGATCAAGGAAATCAAGTAAAATTAGAAAGATATGAAAATTATTGGGGTGGAAAAGTGAAATTGAAAAGTGCGATCTTTGGATTTAACGAAGATGCTAATGCGCGAGTTGCTGCTCTTCAATCTGGAACAGCCGATATTATTTATCGCCCGCCTTTAGAAAGCTTGGGCACTTTACAAACAGATCCGTCTTTTAAAGTAAGTGGAGTACCTAGTGTGCGCACCCATTTATTGCTTTACAATCAAACCAATGACGCATTAAAAGACGAAAATGTAAGAAAAGCTATCGATACCTTATTGAACCGAAAAGAAATTGTTAGCAGCATCATGAACAATCAAGCGGCAGCGGCTCGAGGTCCATTTTTACCCCAATTTCCTTTTGCTGATAGTACTGCTAATGAGCAAAGAGGTATGACATCTGCTAAAAAATATTTAGAGAAAGCAGGCTATCAAATCAAAAATGACAAAGCAATCAAAAATGGAAAGCCACTATCGCTCTCTCTTGTCACATACAGTTCTTTGCCAGAACTGCCTTTAATTGCTCAGCTTCTACAGTCTAATGCCAAAGAGTTAGGAATTACTATTAAGATTCACCTAGTTGAAGATAGCGATGAATATGTAATGGCAAAAGATGATTGGGATTTAGCATTGTACAGCCTTATCACAGCACCTAGAGGAGATGCCAGCTATTATTTAAGTACGAACTATTTGCCCGGCGGTGGTTTAAATGCCAGCCGGATTAATGATGATACGCTAACAAAAATGATAGAACAGTTAAATTCAACAGTAGATGACGCAAAACGAGATCAGTTAGCCAAACAAGCAACCGCTTTGATTAATAGAAAAATGCTGACGTCATCGATTGTACATCCAAACATTGTTGTTGCTTATAATCAAAAAGTGAAAAACTGGACAACAAATCCAAGCGAGTATTATATGCTGACTCAGCATTTAGACGTAACGCCGTAGTTAACATTGCAGCATAAGCAGAGAAAAGAAAAAGTATACAATGATCGCTAAAAGGATGTGACAGTAAACGTGCAAGAAGTACAAATGTATCAAATTAAAGAAGTAAAAGAAAAGGATGCTGAAGTGTTTCAGTTTGTCATGAATATGCGGAATGAGCTATTTCCTATGCTGGAAAAAAATCAGCTTCCTGTGGATTTGCTTCATTTTAATGAACATTACGTTCAAGCGAAAGACGCTGCTTTTTTTGCAGCTGTTACGGAAAATCAACAAGTAATTGGAACCATTGGTTTATACGCTTACGATGGACGGTTTCATGCATTAAAAGAGCGATATGAACATAGAACTGCAGCTGAGGTTGTAAAATGCTATGTCGATCCAGCGTACCGGCGTCTAGGCATTGGACAGCAGCTGTTAAAAGCAGTTGAACAATTTGCCCAAAGTCATTTTTATGACACGCTGTATCTGCATACTCATCCTTTTTTACCTGGCGCTATTCCTTTTTGGGCTTCACAAGGCTTTATCAAAAGGCTAGCTGAACAGGATGAACCATGGAATACGCTGCACATGGACAGAAAAATACAACGAGTCGTAACGTAACGAGATCATACAGTAATTACCATGGAATCTGTATATGGGCTCATGCTATAATGAACGTAACTTACATTTATAGCCTGTAGGGCAAGTCCTTACAGAAAAGAACCACGTTTCGAATTGGCTGAAACGTGGTTCTTTTCTGTAAAAAACAAGTAACAAAATATTTTTAAAAATATATATGAAATCGCTTTCAAAATAATGAAATATATTATATAATTACTAGTGTTGTGTTGTACTTTGTTAGTGTTAAATCAATATCCTACATGTGTGAGCCGATTGCCTTATGGTAGTCGGCTTCCTTTTTTTATAGTAGAAGTCTAAAGGGAAACAGCGTTCGTTAAAATGGCTGTAATTGTCGTGATAATAGTTGTCCCAAAGGCCCACTTGAAAAGAAAGAAAAGTAGCAATCATTCCAAACCCTAACAAAGAAAGCATTATCCATCACCTCTTAAAAAATTAGAAAATTCTATTAATTTATGTTATAGCATTAGAATTAATGTTAAAGTTTGGTATTTTTAAATAAGGTAACTTCAAACTAAACCTAAAAACTAAAAAAGCCGCCTTGTAGGCGACTGGTTTAAGCTAGGTCAGCTGTTATGGACTGCTTTTGAAGGTGATCAGACAGCAGGCTGTAGGCGATAATCTTCTTTTTGTATTGTTTCACGACGTCGACATGATCATGATAGCTATATACGCATAGTCGAACATCGTTTTTCCCTTTTTTCGTATCGATAACAAGTGGAGTTTCACTGTCTTCTAGGTGTTTATAATAGTCCTTATTTCCTTCATGGACATAATATTGTTTTAAAAATGTTGCTTTATTAAAATAATCAATCACTTGCATTTTGTCTTTGCCTTCTAAATGTTTCCCATCAACTGTGACAGTAGCGTTTTGATCATCAAGTGTTGGGTGTAATTGAAATTTAGTCATAAGCCATTTGACCACTGGAGTTGGAAGACACGTTATTAATATTTTGAGTGCACTTACAAGAATGATGGAAAGTAATACAATCCATGTCATAGTTAATCATCTCCGCTTAAATTAAATAAGATTACATACTTATTTTACCACAGAGAACGTGATTGCTTTTTGTACATTATGTGAACCTTCTTTAGTGAAAAGATGTATATGAAATGCGTTTATTTATGCACATTTAGGGAAATATAAAATTATAACAAATACTACATATAAAAAAGGAGAAAAAATTATGTTGTGGACGATTATTGGACTTTTATTTATTTTTTGGTTATTAGGATTAGTTTTTCATATTGGCGGCGGCATCATTCACATTCTTCTTGTCATTGCAGTGATTGTGCTGATCGTAAAACTTGTGAAACGAATTTAGATATAAAAAGCCTTTCCTTAGGGAAAGGCTTTTTATGTGGAGAGATTATAAAAATGAGCTGTATTTCGATATAAAAAATCATATGTCTCCGTTACAGAAACCCTTTTGAGACGTGCTATTTCCTGAACGGACTGATGCATCATTGATGGAACCGTTGTCTGGTTTTGAAAAGGTCCTTCAAATGGCCACGGACCATCTGTTTCGACCATCAAGTAGTCAAGAGGGTAATCTGTGGCAAGCGCTTGGATTTTAGGTTTATATACAATATCAGGTGTAAGGGAAATATAGTAGCCGTTGTTTTTCATTCGTTCAACGGTTTTTTTAGCTCCTTTGAACCAGTGGAAGTGAGCTTTAGGCACAGAATGTTTTTCTAGTAAGTCGCACACGATCTCAGCATCTTCATATACAGCGTGAAGAATTAACGGTTTCCCCCATTTTTTTGAATGAATAATAAAAGCTTCAAGCAGCTCCAAATAGGGCTCTAGAGAAAGAGTATAGGTCTGACTTAAGTAATAAGGTAGACCAACCTCCCCAACAGCGATCATTTCTTCATTGTTTTGATCAATCCAAGCAAACAGCTCCGCTAATTCATTTGAAGAAGGCAGCATTTGTTCAGGGTGAAATCCGTAGGCAGGTTTCACGCAGGAATATAACTTGCTGATTTTTTGATTAAGTTGGCAAGAGTGTAATGTAGAAGATACAGAAATAAGCGCTTGTAACGAAGGATCCTGCTCAACTATGTCTTTCCAGCTTTTCTGTTCATATTGATCTAGATGAATATGCGAGTCAATAATGCGTTTCATAAATAATGCTCCTCCCAGCCTATTTTGTTTAAAAATAATACGTAAGAGAGTGTATGATTCTGTTAAGCCTCCACTTTATTTCTTATTTGTTTTCTGTTCCCCCATTTAGTAATAGATGAGAACGTATAAACAATAAAAGCTAACCAAATAAAACTAAAAGCAATAACATGAGCTTTTGTTAGCGATTCATGGTATAGAATGACTCCTGCTAGTAAAGACAAGGTTGGTGAAATATATTGAAGAATACCAAGCATTGATAATGATACTTTTTTAGCACCTTTTGTGAATAATAGGAGTGGTAAAGCTGTAACTACTCCACTGCCCATTAATAAAAGACTTGTTGAAAAAGAATCAAAAAACTGCAAGTGTGATTGAAACGTAAGGTAGCCTATGTATGCTAATGCAATAGGGGAGATGACCATCGTTTCAAGAGTTAATCCAATCGTTGAATCAGCTTTAATCTTTTTCTTTGCCAAACCATATAATCCGAAGGTAACAGCTAAGCTAAGCGAAATCCAAGGAACCACACCATAATGAAGACTAAGCGTTAAGACGCCGATTCCTGCTAGTATAAATGCAAAAATTTGAGCCCCGCTTAATCTCTCTTTTAAGAAAATAACACCTAATAAAACACTTGTTAGGGGATTAATATATTGTCCAAGGCTCGCTTCTACTATTTTTCCATTAATGACAGCCCACATAAAAATGCCCCAATTTGCACTAATAAGTACAGACGCAGTAAAAAGGGACCAGAATAAGGATGGTTTTTTCACTATTTCTTTTATAAACGTAATGTATGTACGCCATTTCTTTGTCATTAATAAAAGAATAAGCATAAAAATAAAAGACCAAAAAACGCGCTGAGCTAAAATCTCACCTGGTGCTACGTGGTGAACCAGCTTCCAATAAATTGGCGTGAGCCCCCACATAAGATAAGAAAGGACCGCATATATCACACCATCTCTGTCGGGATTTAAGTTCATGTGAAACCTTCTTTCTAACATAAGATAAAATCAGTAATAAAAGTCATAGATTAACATAAAAAAGCAGCATAAACGATTATATCACAGAGAAAAACGATTCTTCACATGTTGAATGGCTCAAAAAAGCGCTATGCGCCAGGTCATTGCTTTTCTATGTCTAAAATAAAATCAAATTGCGTGTTTCTAACAAGGTAAGTGCTTACACAAGTGTGCATGATAAGCACTCTTTCAGCTTATATTCAAGTGGTTATGAAAAACAGTTGATTTCCCCATTAGAAACTGTCAAGCTTAGGGAAGAAGAAAATCTTAGATGAAAGAATATATAGGTGACGAATATGATCGAAATAAAAATGTCTACGATAAGCGATGGAGAATTTAACAGAGGTGTATTTGCTAAGCAAGATATTAAAAAAGGAACGCTTATTCACGAAGCTCCTGTTATCGCTTATCCTAATAAAGAGCATGATTTTATTGAGAAAACAACACTAGCGGATTATGCTTTTGAATATGGAGTGAATCATACGGCTATTCTTTTGGGATACGGTATGCTGTTTAATCACTCGTATACACCCAATGCTACGTATGAAATTAATTTTGACAATCATACCTTTGATTTTTATGCATATACGGATATCCAAGCAGGAGAAGAAATTCTCATCAACTATAATGGAGATGAAGATGATCAAGAGCTCCTTTGGTTTGATCGTGAAGATGAAGAAGAACAAAAGTAAAAAGTTAAGCCCATCGAAAATCGATGGGCTTTTTATTATGCTTTTTTATCTGGATACATAGTAGAGTTCAAACGGATGAATTGGTAAATATGCGTAATAATAACTTTTAAAACGGCATATCCAGGAACGGCTAAAATAATACCGATGATTCCGAATAAGTTTCCGGCGGTTAGAATGACAAAAATGACCGTAATCGGGTGAATATCCAGGCTTCTTCCCATAATTTGCGGAGAGATTACTTTGCCTTCAAGCAATTGAACAACTGCCCAGACAATGGCCAGTTTTACAAGCATGAAAGGAGACGTAATAAACGCAATAATAATGGCTGGAATAATGGCGATAATCGGACCAAGGTAAGGGACAACATTGGTTACCATGGCGATAATCGCTAGAAGTAATGCATAATCTAACCCAATAATCAGATAGCCAATGAAAAGCAGTACACCTATACAAATCGCAACAAAAATTTGCCCGCGAATATATGCGCTTAATGCGTGGTTCATGTCGGCTAAAATGAATTTAGCTTCAGAACGAGAGCGGTTTGGAAGCAGTTTTACAATGTAATTAGGTAAGTTTTTCCCATCTTTTAATAAGTAGAAAAGAATAAAGGGTAAAACGGCAACCGATAATATAATTTCTGTAATGGTGCCGACAAAGTTCACAATACCGCTTGAAAATCCAGAAACATATTTGCTCAAGTGTTTTGATGCATCTTTTGAAATCTTATCTAGGTCCGTGTTAGCCGACTGAAGACCTTGTTCGACATATCGGTTATTCGAAAGGTTCGTCACCGCATGCTGAACGTCATGCGTCAGCTCTGGGATATTATCAATAAGACGGTCAACTTGATTTTTTAGAGGCGGAATAACCGATGAAATAATAATGGCTAATGCGCCGATAATCACTATGTATAAAACAAGAATGGAAATAATTCGTTTTACACCTTTTCGTTCTAAAAAGTCAACAAGCGGATTAAATAAATAAAAGCAAATTCCTGCTAAGATAATCGGCAGTGCGATTGTTTTAATAAAAATAGAGATAGGAATTAAAATAAATCCGATTTTTGATAACGAAAAAATAGTCATGCTGAGAATAAAAATAATAATTGTATATACAACAAATTTATTATTTAAGATTTTTTCTCGGAAAAAAGTTCCTTTCTGAGGTCTAGGTTCCAAGCTGTTCAACTCCTTTAAAAAGTAAATGTATAGTTATCATACCCTGATTTAGACTAATTTAAGAGGGTTTTTTACAAAGAAGTGTGCATACTAGTAGAAAATCTTCTAGAAAGAAGGGGTGAAATCATTGAAAGAAGACAAACAGCCCTCGTATCGTGATTTCTCTACAGTAGAAAAAAGCCACGAGTATATAACCGCTGAAGAATTTCCAGACGGTCCCTTCGGCTCTCCGGTTAATCAAAAACTGGGGAAATCTACTTCATGGGAAGAAGGGCAGCGAACGTATAGCGCATTTAATTATGAAAACAAAAATCTTCATGAAAAAGCGCAAAGATTATTTCCAGGCGCTCATCCTGTACATGATAACCCAGAGGAACATGAACAAAATCCAAGTTAATGTCTTTATTATGCTCTGAATATATTGCCCTATCTTTTTGCTGAATTATGTTGACAATAAGCAATTTAGCCTGTAATATAAAACGTAACTTATCACTATTTCTACAGAATTCGACAAAATTTGATTTACTTAAACTTGTGATCTCAACTTCTATTTACAGCTATTAGAGCGCTGTAAGTAGAAGTTTTATTTATGTTATCGATCAAAAAGAAAAAAGCAGGTCTGCTCAAGCAGGCCTGCTTTTTTTATTATTGAACAGCGTCAAATTTATTTACTTTCCACTGAGAATTAGATTTATAGAATGTGACAGTTCGTTTTACACTGCCGCCATCTACAGTTGGAACTGTGAATTCATAAGAGCGAACTGTTGCTGTTTGATACACAAGCTTTGTTTTTGCTTTTGACCACTCTAACATGCTGAATCCGTCGCCGATTGGATGTGCAAGTTTACCGTTATATGTGATATAGCCGTAATTTGTTAATCCTTTTTCTACTGCACTATTTGTAAACGTTTCAGATAAGTAGCTTGATAGCTCAGCTTTTGTATCAAATTCAGGGCAAAGGTACACGTACTCAGTTCCTTTATATTCAAATGTACGTTCTGTACATGGTTTGTTTTTATAACCGTGCAGAGCACTCCAGAAATGATTGCTGGCACTAGCTGCAATTTTGACAGCATTTGCATCCGTTAGTGTTGAAGATGTTGTTTGTGCTGTAACTCCAGTGCTTAGTGTAAAGAAAATAGCGATTGATGATAAAACTAGTCCAATTTTTTTCATTTCTAACTCACT
This sequence comes from Priestia sp. D51, assembly GCF_053345675.1. NCBI lineage: Bacteria > Bacillati > Bacillota > Bacilli > Caryophanales > Bacillaceae > Priestia > Priestia sp. D51. The sequence goes on from NZ_JBLTIR010000007.1 coordinate 42,900, forward strand.
CCTAATTAATTAACCTTATTTATGTAACAATTATGTGCTTTATATTTCTTTTGTTACATTTATATTACAATAAATCTGTAATAAAAGAAAGTGTTTTGTCTTTTTTTCTTAAATTTTTTTAGATTTTTACTAGTTTCTGAAATAGATATAGTAAATAAATTGCGGATAAATGTTGATTTATTAGGATTTTCAAACCGATTTTTCTATTTTATATTCGTTTTGTTACAAATAATCTTTTTTGTAACAAAACTGTAATAAAAGAAGCTGAATACTTTTAGGATACAGAAAAATAAAGATAAAACGGTGAAAAAGCGATTTTAAAAGTTTATTTTCCTTTTTTTGGGCATATTTCTTTTTCGGTTTTGAGCTTTTTAGTAGAGTAGATTAAGAGGAGGCGAAATCATGAAAGTCATTATACATAGTGAGAAAAGCGGTATAGAAGGCATGAATTACAGAGATCTTCAGGAGATGCCCCCTGAAAGAGGAGAAGTAAAAGTAAGGTTAAAAACAGCAGGTTTAAACCGGAGAGATTTATTTGTTATGAATAATAGAGGCAAAGGAGATAAGCCGTTTATTCCCGGTTCAGACGGTGCAGGTATTATAGAAGAAGTGGGAGAAGGCGTAAAAGGTTTAAAAATTGGAATAGAAGTGATCATTAATCCAAGTCTGGAGTGGGATCGTATAGAGGACATTCCGTTTACGCCTAAAATTTTAGGTGGTCCATCGAATGGAACGTTTGCAGAGTATGTAATCATAAAAGCGGATAATGTTGTGCAAAAGCCGCCTTATCTATCTTGGAAACAAGCGGGAGTTCTTTCATTATCAGCTTTAACTGCGTATAGAGCTCTCTTTACAAAAGGGCAGTTAAAAAAAGGAGAACATCTACTTATTCCTGGTATAGGGAGCGGAGTCGCGACTTATGGCTTGTTATTCGCAAAAGCTATCGGAGCTGACGTAACGGTTACTTCTAGAAGTGATGAAAAAAGAAAGCAAGCCCTAGAGTACGGAGCTGATTATGCATTAGACAGTGGAAGTAACCTAAAAGAAGAAATCAACGATAGAAAAGTAGATATCATACTTGATAGTGTGGGGGCAGCTTTATTTCCGACGTATTTTGAAATACTAAAGCCAAATGGAAGAATTGTTAATTTTGGTGCGAGTTCTGGAAATGAAGTTGAATTGCCTCTAAGAACTATTTTTTATCCTCAATTCAATATACTTGGCACATCTATGGGAAGTCAGGAAGAATTTGTGGACATGATGGATTTTATAGAGAAACATCAAATTAAACCAATCGTCGATAGATTCTATCCGCTGTCAGAGGCAGCTGCAGCTTGCGAACGATTAGATAAAGGAAAACAATTTGGCAATATAGGTTTACTTATTTCAGAATAAAAAAATCCCCGGCGCTAACTGGGGACTTTTTTATATAATCAAACGTTTGTTTAAATGAAAGAAACAAGGTAATAACAGGATTTTTAGCAGTTTTTTATCATAACCACCAAGCCAATAAAAAGGTAACAAATCCTCCTAGTATCAAAAATCCCATGCTGTATTTGAGCGTGTATTTAAACAGTTCACCCTCTTTTCCGGCTAAACCTACTGCTCCAGCAGCGACAGCAATTGATTGAGGAGAAAGCATTTTAGCCATCACGCCGCCGGCAGTATTAGCCGCTACGAGAATAATTGGCAAGACATTAATTTGCTGAGCAGTAGTTAGCTGCAAGTTGCCGAACAGCGCATTATTCGATACGACAGACCCCGTTAGAAATACGCCAATCCAGCCAAGAAATGGAGATAAAAATGGAAAATAAGCAGCTGATGTAGCGAGTGCCAATCCAAGTGTAGAGGACTGTCCTGAATAATTTGAAATAAAAGCAAAAGCAATGACCATCATAATCGTCATAATAGGTCTTGATAGTTCTTTTACGGTTTCCAAAAGAGTGGTCCATGCCACTTTTGCCGATACGTTAAGCAAGAAAACTGAAAGGATACAAGCGATAAGAATTGCCGTACCTGTTGCTGCAAATAAGTCTATTTTTAAGACAGCAGCGTAAGGCGTAGGATCTTTTACTAAAGGCGCTGCTTTAATTACGTGATTGTGTAAAAATGGGACGTTAATAAGCAGGTTCAGATGTTCAAGCGCCGTTTTGACAAAAGAAATGCTCCAAGCCGTAACGAGTATCGTTAATAGAATAAAAGGAGACCAAGCCTTTAAAATTTGTTTTGGTGACAGGCTGAAGCTTTTAGCTGCTGCCGGGCTTGTTCTTTTAATATAAAAAGCAAGAGCAAGCAAACTCACAATAGAAGATGTGATATTTGGAAGTTCAGGGCCGATGTATGTAACAGTTAAATACTGCGTCAGTGCATAGGAAATGGCTGTGATGCTCGTTGCTTTCCATACGTCTTTTAATCCTTTTATCCCATCCATAATAAAGACAAGTAAAAAAGGGATAAGAAAAGAAATAATCGGAAGCTGCGTGCCAAGAAAATGAGCAATTTCTTTTGGATCAATGCCAGATACTTGTCCTGCGACAATGACAGGAATCCCCATGGCGCCAAAAGCTCCTGAAGCTGTATTAGCAATTAAGCATAGCGCCGCTGCTTTTAACGGTTTGAATCCAAGTCCAACTAGAAGCGCTGCTGTAATGGCAATTGGAGCTCCAAATCCTGCTGCTCCTTCTAAAAAAGCATTAAAGGAAAAAGCAACAAGCAGCATTTGCAAGCGGGGGTCATCGGTTATTGAAATAATAGATTGCCTAATGGTAGTAAACTGTCCGCTTTTGACAGTTAGCTTGTATAAGAACACCGCGCCGATAATAATATAGCTGATGGGCCAAAGTGCATACAAAAACCCATAGCCTGTGGCTCCTAAGACCATTGAGGCAGGCATATCATAAAAATAAATAGCAATAATCATAGAAAGAAGTACCGTAATACCAGCAGCAATGTGTCCTTTTAATTTCAAAAGAGTTAAAGCAATAAAGAAAAAGATGATGGGGATGAGTGCAATTAGTGCAGAAAGCCAAATATTATTTAACGGATTATATACTTGAGTCCACGTCATATTCATACACCTCTACTACATATTTAAAACAAGGGAGCGGGGGAGTCCCCCGCAAAAATCTTTTGATGTTACACAAAAGCTCTGTCGCGAGTTTGCTTAAGAATGCTAGCAGAGTGCTCGAGCTGCTGCTGTTCGTGAGGAGTTAAATTCAATTCAATAATTTGGCGCACGCCGTTTTTATTAATGATAGCCGGCACGCCGATATACACATCAGAAATACCGTATTGTCCTTCTAATAAAGCAGATACCGTTAAAATAGAATTTTCATCATCTAAAATAGCCTTGGTTATGCGTACAAGTCCCATCGCAATTCCGTAATAAGTCGCTCCTTTTCGATTAATAATATGGTAAGCCGCATCGCGTGTTTGTTCGAATAGATGCTGCATATCCGGCTCTTTTTCAATAGTAGCAGTATTGATAAAATGTTCGAGCTTCACACCGCCAATTTGCGCGTGGCTCCAAACAGGAAATTCCGTATCTCCATGTTCCCCCATAATATAAGCGTGGACGTTGCGAGAATCTACTTCGAAATAGTCGCTTAACAAGTAGCGGAAGCGAGCTGTGTCAAGAATCGTTCCTGAACCAATTACTCGTTCGTTTGGTAATCCTGATACTTTTTGTGTAACGTGTGCGAGAATATCAACTGGATTTGTTGCCACTAAAATGATGCCGTCAAATCCGCTGTTCATAATATCTTTTACAATGCATTCAAAAATTTTAACGTTTTTTTCAACTAGATCTAAGCGCGTTTCCCCTGGAGCTTGATTAGCGCCCGCTGTAATAACTACTAAATCAGCATCAGCGCAGTCTTTATAATCTCCAGCCCAGATTTTCATCGGTGTGGCAAATGGCATTCCATGATTGATATCGCGTGCTTCGCCTTCTGCTTTTTCTTTGTTCATATCGATTAACACTAATTCATTGGCAATACCTTGATTGACCATTGAAAAAGCGTAGCTTGAGCCAACAAAACCAGTTCCGATAACGGCAACTTTTCGTGTCTTTGGTGTAAATTGTGTTTTCATTTGTATCATCCTTTGAATTTTATTTTGTGATGTTTTTCACAATGTTAGTGTAACAAGAATAAATACCCTCGGCTGTGATAAAAATCACACCCTTAAAAAAATAGTAAACAATTTTACAGGGCGATTTAAAAAAGGGTTCTTCTACATGAAGTGCCACATTTAGAAAGATCTTAAACGTTTAAAGTGTTGAGTAAAGGCAACTTGTTTTGCAGAAAGCTAAAGAGTTTAACATTCTCTATTTGTATGTTAACAGCCAATAATGTTTCTATAGACCCACACGAAATCCATTTGTTACACTAAGTTTGCTTATTTTGAATAAAGGAGTGGAAGGGATGGAGAACTACTATGAGCAAGCCCAAAAAGGCGCTTGGGTTAGTATCTTATCATATATCTTTTTATCAGCATGTAAACTTATTATTGCGGGTGTCACCGCTTCCTCTGCTTTAAAAGCCGACGGTCTTAATAATGTTACAGATATTATTGCATCAATTGCCGTCTTAGTCGGCTTAAAAATCTCTAAAAAACCTCGCGATAATGATCATCCCTATGGACATTCCAGAGCGGAACATATCTCTTCACTTATTGCTTCTTTTATCATGATGGTCATCGGACTAGAAGTATTGGTCGACGCGGGTCAGTCATTATTTATGGACAAATCTGAAGCGCCTAATTTACTGGCTGCTTGGGTAGGTCTTGGAGCGGCTGCTGTTATGGGTGGTGTCTACCGGTATAATATTAAGCTTGCTAAAAAACTTGATAGCCAGTCTTTATATGCGGTTGCTAAAGATAATTTGTCTGATGCACTTGTGAGTATAGGGGCTGTTGTGGGAATTTTCGGCTCACAATTCGGCCTGCCCTGGCTGGACGTGGTAGCTGCTTTTGCTGTGGGAATTATTATTTGTAAAACAGCCATCGAGATTTTTAAAGAAGCGGCTCACTCCTTAACGGACGGATTTGATGAAGAAAAGTTAGGGCACTACAAAGAAAGCATTGGGCTTGTAGAAGGTGTAAAAGAAGTAGAAGATGTGAAAGCGCGCAAGCTTGGTAATCAAGTCGTGATTGATGTAACTGTTAAAGTAGATCCCCATTTAAATGTTATTAAAAGCCATGAAATTGCTGATCAAATTGAACATATGATGAACGATGAGCATCAGATTAAAGATACGCTTGTTCATATTGAACCTGATGCATACGAAAAGCAAAAATAAAACCAGCACGTTCTTTCGTTATGAAAGGATGGGCTGGTTTTATTTTTGGAGAAATTTGAAATAAATCACAAAAACTTCTTCAAAAATGAAAATGAAAAGCCGTTATTAGTAATATAAAGATTTTTGTAGAAGGGTGAGGGAATGAAGAGGTTAAGTGCAAAGCTCGTAGTATTTTTTAGTATTTTTATAGCTATTTTATTATTAGTTGTTTCAGGGGCTGTTTATCAATTTACCAAAACACAAATAGAAAAAGATGTAGAGATTCAGTCTCAAAGTCAAGTGAAAGAGTTAAAAGAAACGATTCATACGTACTTAGACATGTATAGTCGTTCTTTGCTGACGTATAGTGAAAATGATGTAATCGTTAATTTTGTTAAGCAGGAAGGAAATCAAACAAACCAAGAGAAAAATCCTTATTTTACATGGAATACGGTTCAAAAAGAGTTTATGCAGTTTAAAGAAAAATATCCGAACCTGGCACTTGAATACATAGGCACAAAAAATAAAGGAATGTATTCTGTTCCTAAGCAAGAGTACGGATCAGGTTATGACCCGACTTCAAGAGTTTGGTACAAACAAGCAATGGCATTACCTGATCAAGTAATTTACACGGATCCATATGAAGATGCAGCAACGAAAAAGACGGTTGTGACGATTGCAAAGGCTATTTTAGATCCAGATACTAAAAATGTGCTGGGCGTTATAGCTACTGATTTAGACTTAGATGCATTAAAAAACATTGTAGGTAAAGCAGAAGTAAATCACGGTGGATATGCATTTTTATTTGATCAAAATGGCACAGCGCTCGTTCATCCAACAGAAGCTGGAAAAAATTTAACGAATCAGCCATTTATGAAAAAAATGTACGAAGCAGACCGGAATAAAGATTTCATGAAGTATACCTTTCAAGGTGAAGAGAGAGTGATGGCATATGATACTCTCGAAGGAACGAATTGGAAGATAGGAAACGCCTTTATTTATAATGAAATGCTCTCAAGCGCTCATCATTTACTGAATGTGATTGTCTGGATTGCGTTAATTGGCATCTTATTATCAGTGGTGTTAACCATCTTTTTCTCAAGAATCATTACGAATCCAATTCGCCGCTTGAAAAACGAAGTAGCCAAAGTAACAGCTGGCGATTTAACAGTTCAGGTTCAGACGAAGTCAAAAGATGAAATTGGTGAACTTACTCATTTATTTAACGATATGGTAGCTAAAATGAAAACATTGATTGGCACGGTTCAGACGTCTGTTGAGACAGTAAAAACGTCTGTTGAAGACTTGAGTGCTGTATCTGAAGAAGCAACTGCATCCAGTGAAGAAATTGGCCGGGCTATCCATGAGATTGCCAGCGGCGCCACGCAGCAGGCTTCTGACGCTGACTCTACTAATCAAAAAACGATGAGTTTATCTTCACAAATTGAAGAAGTCATTGAACAAAACGCCGAGATTAATAAAATGACGATTGAAGCTGTAACCATCAATGAAAAAGGCTTAAAACAAATGCAGCTGCTTCGCAACCAAACTACCGAATCATCTCAGACGATTCACGGTGTTCAAACGGTAATGGAAGAGTTAACAAGTAAGATGAAAGAAATTGAATCTATTATTTTTACAATTAATAGCATTTCAGATCAGACAAATTTACTTGCACTAAATGCTAGTATTGAAGCAGCTCGTGCAGGAGAACATGGCAAAGGATTTGCGGTAGTAGCTGAAGAGGTACGAAAACTTGCTGAACAGTCCTCTCAGGCTACTGAACAAGTTCGCCACACGATTGCAGCGATTCAAGGGGAAGTCGCGGCTGCTCGTGAAGAATGCAACCGGACAGAAGAACTTTCAAAATCTCAAGACTTTGTGGTAGGAGACACAGAACAAGCTTTTCGTGAAATTGCTACTACCATTGAGCAGGTGGCAGCGGCTGTCGAACATGTAACAAGCAGCATGGACAGCATTGATGAGCATAAGGAAGACGTGGTAGCGGCCATTCAAAGTATAGCAGCTATTGCACAGCAATCAGCAGCAGGAACGGAAGAAATTACGGCTTCTACAGAAGAACAAATTAGAGCTATTTCTACTGTTTCTCAATCGGCTGAACATTTGCAAGAGATTAGTGAAGAATTGGCGAACTTGATTCGTCAATTTAAAATTAAATAAAAAAGAGCGCCAATAACATATTGGCGCTCTTCTTTATTTAATAGGAAAACAAGTTGCTGTACGGTAAAAAAACCTGCTGATCTGGAGGTGCAACAGCTGACACGCGCTGATGTGTAAACGGGTGTATAAAAGAAAGCTTAATGGCATGTAAAGCTTGCTGCTGATCTTTTAATCTCTTTCCGCCATAAAGCGTATCACCAAGTAATGGATGGCCGATGTGACTCATATGAACACGTATTTGGTGAGTGCGTCCGGTCTCGAGCGAAAGTTCAATAAGCGTTTCATTTTTTGCCATATTGCGCTTTAACACGCGATAAGATGTTTTGGCAGCTTGTCCCGTTCTAGATACTCTTCTTCTCGTAGCGTGATGGCGATCGCGTCCAATAGGTTCATTAACGATTCCTTGCTCTTGTTTCATGAGTCCTTGGACAAGAGCAACATAAGTCCGGTCAATTTTACGTTCAGCCAGCAGCTGGTCAAACACAGAGCTTGCTACAAAATGCTTCGTGAATAAGATAGCACCTGATGTATCGCTGTCCAAACGGTGAACGTGTCTAGGCTTTGTTTTGAGGCCTATTTTTTGAAAATAAGCAGCTACAGCATTTAAAAGAGTTTTTTGGTCCTGCTCTGATGAAGGATGAGTATTTAGGTTTATTGGTTTGTTTACAATTAGCACGTGTTCATCTTCAAACAAAATCTCTATATTAACATTGTAAGGTGTTATTTCATCAGGTTCTGCTTCAAAAAAAGGGAGTGACACTCTATCATTTTCCTTAAGAGTGTTCCTCCATGGTAAAGGTTCACCGTTTATAAGCACATTTTTATTCATCCGAAACTGATGCAGCGTTTTTTTAGGAATACGCCATTTCGTTTTTAAATAATCTTCAATTGTTTGCCCTGCATCATTTTTTGCGATTTTATCTTCTAGCCATTGGCCGTGTATACTCATATTTAATCCCTTCCTTACATACTAGTAAATATCCTTTAATCTTTAAAAAGAACTTGTAAATAATTAGGAGGAAATAACTACCTGAAGTTCTCGTTTTATGTTTATGTTATGCTAAATAAAGAGACATAAGTTAAGAGAAAAAAGGGGGGGTAACCATGAAAATTGCCCAAGCAGCTCCGCCAGAAATGGAGAATTACATAGAAGAGTTGACTGAACAGCTTCGCTATGACTTGTTACCTCGGTATGTATCTGTAGATAAGCTTAATCCTGATGAATTATTAAATCCAGATTATTGTACAGACCATTTATATAATGGCTTACTCGATGAAGCATTGCAAGTCATTAGTAGCCTTCAGACAATAATTGCCGTAATTGAAGCGATTCAACATCGGCCGATTGAAGAAAGCGACTGCGAGCAATTCGAAAAAAATATTGCAATTTTAAAAAAATACGGGTTTTTATTTCCTGTTTCCATTGAGTGTTTTGCAAAAGAAAACAATTTGATTACGTATTCGTATGAATCGTTTTATAATTCATACATAAATTAAAGAGGCTGGGAGAAAAGTATTTTAGCCTAAGTGAAAAACGAACTATTGATCAGCAAGTTTGATGAGTGGTTCGTTTTTTTTTATGGTGAATACAACTTCATCTGTACCGGCCTCTTTTTAATCATATATTTCAGACTTCTATTGGACATTCAAAAAGAGCTTGTGATATGGTCAAACTTGTATAAATCCATCAAAAAATAAATAGGAGCGAAAACATGACAAAAGCAAAATTATGTTTTATCGGTGCAGGCTTTCACGCATCAACGAACATTTACCCCTCTGTTATTGAAGCGGGAGCAGAAATTAAAGCAATTTCCACACGCAGTATCGAAAGATCAAAAACTGCTCTTCAACGATTTGGGAGCAGCGGTACGCCGTACGATGATTATAAGAAAATGCTAAAGCAAGAAAAGTGCGATGGAGTAGTGGTTGTGGCACAGCCTGAAGATCATCCTGCTTTGGTGCTGGATTGCATTCGAGCAGGAAAAAATGTTTATGTGGACAAGCCTTTGGGGATGAATGAAAGAGAAGCAAAAGAGATTTCAGATGCTGCTAAGCAAGCTGGCGTAAAAGTTATGGTAGGTTTTATGAAGCGCTATGCGCCTTGTTATATGAAGTTAAAAGAATTAATTGAAGAAGGTAGCCTAGGAAGTGTCCGTTCATTTCAAGCAAGATTTGCTGTAGACAGTACCCCTTTTTGTAAAGATGAAGAGCAGTTTATGAAGCTTGCTGCCATACATATTGTTGATCTCGTCCGTCACTTGTTCGGCGAAGTCGTTCACGTGACAGGGTTCAGAAATAATCATGGTGAATATATTTCAAATAGTATTTCGCTGAAGTTTGACAATGGCACTGTAGGGAGCCTGTATTTTACTGGCATGACAGCATGGTCTCGAGAAAGTGAAAACTTATTAGTGACATTTGACGATGGCTTTGCTTTTGTTGACGAAATAAATTCATTAACTATTCACGAATCCCAGACTTTTGATGAATTACCGTGGAAATCATTAAAAGAAAACGATCGTGTGTTTACACCTTCTGCTTCACCGATGTCGGGAGCTTATCGAGATCTTTACCTTCGTGGTTTTGTTGGAGAGATGGCTCATTTTATTGAGTGTTGTACAAATGACCAAGAACCTCTTTCCAGTGGGAGCGACAATGTAAAAACGATGAGATTATGTGATCAAATACTGTCATCTTTAATGTAAAGAAAGCTTTAAAGAAAAGAATGTATGATGAATAGCTTACTGTAAATTATGTAAATCATACTAAATAATGTTATGATTAGACAGGTCGTATAAACGAAAGCATTTACCTTTCATAAGATTACAAAACGTTTCAATCTTATTACATATGTTTAAAATTAGCCTAAATGGTTTCTTTTTACGCCTATATCATATACAATGCCCCCTAGATGATTTTTTCGAATAGCTAATAATCGTTTGGGATTATGAAAGGAGATTAATCATGAGAAAACTGATGTATACATTGCTCATTGGGTTAATTGCTGCAGCTTTAACAGCTTGTGGTTCAAACGATGATGCAAAGCAATCAAAGAATGATGATCAAAAAACTGCACAAACTGAGAAGCAAAAAGAGGCTCAGGAAAAGCAGGAAAAGCAAGCAAAAGAAATGCAGAAGAAATTAGATAAACAAAAAGTAGATGAAAATAAAACCGTAGCAGTTGTAAACGGTAAAAAAGTTTCGGGTGAAGAATATAATGCAGCCCTGGCTACATCACAAAATCAGTACCAACAAATGGGACAAGACCCAACTTCTAAAGAAGCAGCTAAACAAGTAAAGCAGCAAACAATTGACAATTTAGTAGGTCAAACGCTGCTATTGCAAGAAGCTGAAAACAAAGGCTATAAAGCAACTGATGAAGAAGTAAATAAAAAGTTAAAAGAAACGAAAAAGCAGTTCAAAACAGATAAACAGTTCAAAGCGGCTTTAAAAGATGCAGGAATCACTCAATCACAATTAAAGTCTGAGCTGGCTGACAGCATTAAATATCAGCAGTACGTAGATAAAGATATCCAAACACCTGAAGTAACAGATAAGGAAATTCAAGATTATTACGATCAATTTGCAAAACAAAGCCAAAGTCAAGCAAGCGGCAGTAAAGAACAATCTCAAATGCCAAAGCTTGAAGACGTAAAGCCTCAAATTAAGCAGCAGCTTGAACAACAAAAGAAACAAGAAGCATTACAGAAAAAAGTTGAAGAACTTAAGAAAAATGCAAAAGTTGAAGTGAAGCTTTAAATACAAATGAAACGGCCCTTTAAAGGGCCGTTTTTTTGTTATGTACATTTATTGCTTCTTGTCAGTAAAAAGGGGTGCGTGAAAGATTTTAATGTATTTTGACTTATAAGGTAAAAAGTGTTCTGATGGTTTGCCTTTCATCCTATACTTTTCTTATATAGATATAAGAGAAATTGGGGGAGTCGATAAATGAAAAAGGTGGCTGTTTTTTTTGTTGGGCTTGTTTTTTTACTCGCAGGGATGGGTCTGACAGGCAATGCTTCTGCGGCGTCAAATCAACTTATTATCATTAATAAATCTACTAACACCCTTGCTTTTTATAATGGAGGGAAATTAGTAAAGACGTTCAAAGTTGCGACAGGGAGGCAGATGAGTTATACACCAGAGGGTACTTTTAGCATTGTGAATAAAATTAAAAACCGGCCTTATTATAAAGACAACATTCGGGGAGGAGATCCTAGGAATCCACTAGGTGATCGCTGGCTAGGATTAAATGCGCGCGGAACGTATGGCACCACGTACGCTATTCATGGAAATAATAATCCAAGTTCTATCGGGACCTACGCAAGTTCAGGGTGCATTCGTATGTATGATGAAGAGGTACGCTGGCTGTTTGACCGCGTTCAAACCGGTACAAAAGTGGTTATTGGTCAATTTCATTCTCAAAGTTTTGATTCAATCGCTATGAAAAACAAATACAAAATAAGCAGTACTCCAGTTGCCCAGAATCTTTGTAAAACGAAAAAGCTCTCAAAAGGCCAAATTGGTTTTGTAACGATTCAATCACCGATGGTTTTGTTAAAAGAAGAACAAGGAAAATGGGTAAAGATTCGTACGTTAAATCGCGGTGAACGTTATAATGTATATAAAATAGATGGCATTAAAGTCTCTTTAGGACCAGGATTTATTGAAAATTACCCTAATAAAAAAACATCCATAAAATTAGATATTTGCAAATAGAAAATGAGGCTGGGACAAAAGTATTTTAGCCTAAGTGAAAAACGAACCATTGATCAGAATTTTGATTCTTGGTTCGTTTTTTTATTATGGTGAACGCCGGTTTCATCTGTTTCGTTCCTTCTAGCAGTTGATGGGAGGGTGAAGACTCCTGCGGCAGCCCGCGGAAAGCGAAGTCTTGCACGGAAGTCAACAGTGGTGTCACAAGCTAATGTATCCATTTGTTCGTCTTTAGATTGGATTTATTTCGTTATGTCTCACCCTCATTTTTTGAATTTTTAATAATGTTTATTATAATAAAAAACAGGGAAACTAATTGCCTAATGAAGAGAGAGAAAGGGTTGTTTGAGCGTATGTCTACAATAGACTTATCAAAATTCGAGAAAAAAATGATTATTCGTAACATCAAACCGGACGATATAGATGAAATTTTAGCACTTCAAAAGCTATCATTCCCCGGAATGGATCCGTGGAAAAAAGAACAGCTTGAAAGTCATCTGGCCATTTTTCCAGAAGGACAAATATGTGCAGAGTACGACGGGGAAATTATCGGATCTTGTTCCAGCTTGATTGTGAACTTTGATGAGTACGATGATCAGCATACGTGGGACGATATTACAGACGAAGGATACATTACAAATCATAACCCGGAAGGCTACAATCTGTATGGAATTGAAGTAATGGTTCATCCAAAGTATCGCGGCATGAAAATAGGACGCCGCTTATATGAAGCGCGTAAAGATTTAGCACGTGAATTGAACCTTAAAAGTATCATCATCGGAGGAAGAATTCCTAATTACCATAAGCATTCAGCTGAAATGTCGCCTAGAGAGTATGTAGAGCAAGTTATTCATCATAAAATTTATGATCCAGTACTATCTTTTCAGCTAATGAACGGATTTACGCTTATGCGTATAAACCCTGGTTATCTTCCTGATGACCTAGCTTCTAATAAGTATGCAACGCTGATGGAATGGAACAACGTAGATTATGTTCGCCGTTCAAAACGCCATTTTAAAACATCATTCCCAGTGCGTATTTGTGTTGTTCAGTATATGATGAAACAGATCAATTCATTTGAAGAGTTTGCAACACAGGTAGAATATTATACAGATGTTGCTTATGATGCAAAAGCCGACTTCTGCGTATTCCCGGAAATTTTCACAACTCAGCTCATGTCTTTCTTGAATGAAAAAATTCCAAGCAAAGCGGTTCAGCGCGTAGCAGAATATACGGAAGAGTACATTGAGTTATTTACTAACTTAGCGGTTAAATATAACGTAAATATTATTGGAGGATCCCACTTCGTCGAAGAAGATAATGGAGATATCTTTAATATTGCCTATCTATTCCGCCGAGATGGAACAATTGAAAAGCAGTACAAAGTGCATATTACACCTAATGAAAGAAAATGGTGGGGAATTAGCCCAGGAGATAAAGTTGAAGTGTTTGATACAGATTGCGGGAAAATTGCGATCCAAATTTGCTATGACATTGAATTTCCGGAGCTTGCTCGTATTGCTACAGATAAAGGTGCAAATATTATTTTTACACCATTCTGTACGGAAGATCGTCAAGGCTATCTGCGCGTAAGATACTGCTCTCAGGCTCGTGCGATCGAAAACCAAATTTATACGGTTATCGCAGGTACGGTTGGAAACCTGCCTGAAACAGAAAATATGGATATTCAGTACGCTCAGTCTGCTATTTTTGCACCGTCTGACTTTGAATTTGCACGAGACGGTATTGTAGGAGAATGTAACCCTAATATTGAAATGGTGGTTATTGGAGATGTAGATTTAGAAATTCTTCGTCGCCAGCGTCAATCAGGAACGGTTCGTCAATTAAAAGATCGACGCCATGACGTTTACAATATTAAATATAAAAAATAACGCAGTTTCTAAAAACATCATGCAAATGCATGGTGTTTTTTATTTCAACTTTTGCCATAATAAAAACTATTACAATGAATTTTGTGGACTAACCATGGAAAAGAGGGGAAAACATGAGTTTTCATGGACAATCGGTATTACCCGCTGTTCGAGATATGAAGCAATTGGAAAATTTTTTAGTAAGCAATTACGAGTACGGAGTTCTTTTAGACAATCAAGTGGGCATGCTAAAAGGAATTATGAGAGAGGTTCATAAGCATGAAAAAAAGCTAATCATTCATTTAGACTTAATTCATGGCTTAAAGCACGATGAGTATGCGGTTGATTTTTTGTGTCAGGAGTTTAAGCCTGCGGGGATTATTTCGACAAGAACAAACGTCATTTTAAAAGCTAAACAAAGAGGAATCTATGCCATTCAACGAGTCTTTTTATTAGACAGCACGGCTTTGAAGAAAAGCTACGAGTTAATGAAGAAAGTAAAACCCGATTATATTGAGCTTCTTCCTGGAATTGTGCCAACTTTAATCCAAGAAGTCAAAGCTGAAACAGGGATTCCAGTGTTAGCCGGAGGTTTAATACGAACCGAAGAAGAAGTTCGTAATGCTTTAGGAGCCGGGGCTTCTGCTGTTACAACATCAAATAGAGAACTGTGGAGTATTTCAACTTAAAAAAACTGTTTGACAACGCTTTCATCATCTAGTAAACTTCTAGATAAGTTAATAGATGTGAGGGAGAATAGGAGATCCACGATATAGCCTTTTAATGATTTTATTAGGGGCATGTATGGTGGATTTTCTTATTTTCTTGTCATTATAATTGTTTTCATACAAAGGGGAGGTTATTTATATGCAGGCATTCTTAGGAGAAATAATTGGAACAATGATACTAATTATCCTTGGCGCTGGTGTATGTGCGGGCGTCAATTTAAAAAAATCGTTTGCTGCTAATTCAGGATGGATCGTTATCACAATGGGATGGGGAATGGCGGTAGCGATGGCAGCATATGCGGTTGGTAATATGAGTGGGGCACACTTAAACCCAGCGTTAACCGTAGCCCTTGCTATTACAGGTGATTTTCCATGGTCGCAAGTACCGATGTACATTTTAGCTCAGTTTATTGGAGCGATTCTTGGTGCAACAGTTGTTTATTTACACTATCTTCCACACTGGAAAGAAACAAAAGATGCTGGTACAAAACTAGGCGTATTTGCAACGGGGCCAGCAATTGCGAATCCATTTGCAAACGTTTTAAGTGAGGCGATTGGAACATTTGTATTAGTAGTAGGAATTTTAGCAATTGGAGCAAATAAATTTACAGATGGATTAAATCCTTTAGTAGTAGGATTTTTAATCGTAAGTATTGGTTTATCATTAGGAGGAACAACAGGGTATGCTATCAACCCTGCTCGTGATTTAGGACCTCGTATTGCTCATGCTATCTTGCCGATACCGGGTAAAGGCAGCTCGAACTGGAAATATGCTTGGGTGCCAGTAGTGGGGCCTCTATTAGGGGGATCAATTGGCGCAGTCTTTTATCAAGCAGCATTCTTAAATAAAATGTCTAACAGCTTATGGATTGTCTTAAGTATTGCAGTGATTGTTTTAGCGGTTATCTACGCGGTTTCTAAACAAAAAGCAGCGCAAATTCAATCAGCAGTAGTACCGAAAAAATGAATGCGCTTTACCATCTAACTATGTACAATAAAGAAACGACACTATATAGAGAATAGGGGATATTGATATGGAAAAATTTATTTTATCTTTAGACCAAGGAACAACGAGCTCACGAGCAATGTTATTTAATAAAAAAGGTGAAGTTGTGCATGTAGCTCAAAAAGAGTTTACGCAGTACTTTCCAAAACCAGGTTGGGTAGAGCATAATGCAAGTGAAATTTGGGGTTCTATCCTTGCTGTTATCGCATCTTGTTTATCTGAGTCAGGCGTTCACGCGGACCAAATTGAAGCAATTGGGATTACGAATCAGCGTGAAACAGCCGTAGTATGGGAAAAAGCAACAGGAAAACCCGTGTATAATGCTATCGTATGGCAGTCTCGTCAAACGTCTGGTATTTGTGAAGAATTAAAGGCAAAAGGATTAAACGATACGTTCCGCGACAAAACGGGGTTATTAATTGACGCATACTTCTCTGGAACGAAAGTAAAGTGGATTTTAGATAACGTAGAAGGTGCACGAGAAAAAGCAGAAAACGGTGAATTGTTATTTGGAACAATTGATACATGGTTAATTTGGAAGTTATCAGGCGGAAAAGCGCATGTAACGGATTACTCAAATGCCTCTCGCACGCTTATGTTCAATATCTACGATTTAAAATGGGATGATGAACTACTAGATATTTTAGGAGTACCAAAATCTATGCTTCCGGAAGTAAAGCCTTCTTCTGAAGTATACGCTCATACAGTAGATTATCATTTCTTTGGTCAAAACATTCCAATTGCTGGAGCAGCAGGGGATCAGCAAGCCGCTTTATTTGGACAAGCGTGCTATGAAAAAGGAATGGCGAAAAACACGTATGGAACAGGTTGCTTCATGTTAATGAATACGGGTGAAAAAGCAGTTAAGTCGGATCACGGTTTGTTAACTACATTAGCATGGGGGATCAACGGCAAAGTAGAATACGCGCTTGAAGGCAGTATTTTTGTAGCAGGATCTGCTATTCAGTGGCTTCGCGACGGTTTGAGAATGTTTAAAAATGCGGCTGAAACTGAAAACTATGCAACACGAGTAGAGTCTACAGACGGCGTATATATTGTGCCAGCTTTCGTAGGACTTGGAACACCTTATTGGGACAGCGATGTACGTGGAGCGATGTTTGGATTAACTCGAGGTACAAAAAAAGAACACTTTATCCGTGCAACGCTTGAATCATTAGCTTATCAAACAAGAGACGTATTAAGCGCGATGGAAGCAGACTCTGGAATTACATTAAAAACATTGCGTGTAGACGGAGGAGCAGTTAAAAATAATTTCTTAATGCAGTTCCAAAGTGACGTGTTAGATGTTCCTGTTGAGCGTCCTCAAGTGAATGAAACAACCGCTCTTGGGGCAGCATATTTAGCGGGTCTTGCGGTCGGCTACTGGAAAGATTGTGATGAAATTGCGCAGCAGTGGAATATGGAAAAATCTTTCGAACCAAATATGGAAGAAGAACAACGTGAAGAATTATATAGCGGCTGGAAAAAAGCCGTACATGCAACAATGGCTTTTAAGTAATTATTTGATGAAAATCCTTTAATTAAAAGCGCATGTATGATATAATGTACTCAAGTTAATAAATTGGTTGGAGAATCGGAGAGACCACAGATCCATATGTAGGCATACTATATATGTGATTTGTGGTCTCTCTTTTTGTATATTGGAAAATTTTGATATCTTTGAAAAATGAAAGGGGAATGACGTATGTTTTCAAGTCAAACACGTTCGAATAAATTGGTAAACATGACACAAAATCAATATGATTTACTAGTAATTGGTGGGGGAATTACTGGGTCAGGTATTGCACTTGATGCGACTCATCGAGGCATGAAAACGGCATTAGTTGAAATGCAGGATTTCGCAGCAGGAACATCTAGTCGTTCAACGAAGCTTGTTCACGGCGGTCTACGCTATTTAAAACAGTTTGAAGTTAAAATGGTAGCCGAAGTTGGTAAAGAACGTGCCATTGTATATGAAAATGGCCCTCATGTAACGACTCCGGAGTGGATGCTGTTACCTTTCCATACGGGTGGAACATTTGGGAAATTCTCAACTTCAATTGGACTGCGCGTATATGATTTCTTAGCAGGAGTAAAACGTGCAGAGCGCCGCAAAATGTTTAGCGCAGAAGAAACGCTTAGACGCGAGCCACTAGTGAAATCTAAAGAGTTAAAAGGCGGCGGTTACTACGTTGAATATAAAACAGATGATGCACGTTTAACGATTGAAGTAGCTAAAGAAGCTGCCGCAAGAGGAGCAGATTTAGTCAATTACACAAAAGTGGAAAACTTCATCTACGATAAAGGAAAAGTAGTAGGGGCTGTTGTTCGCGATCAGCTTACGAATAAAGAATATAATGTCTATGCAAAAAAAATCGTCAATGCTGCAGGTCCATGGGTGGACACGCTGCGTGAAAAAGATAATTCAAAAAAAGGCAAGCAGCTTCAATTAACAAAAGGAATTCACTTAGTTATTGATCAAGAGCGCTTTCCGTTAAAACAAGCCATTTACTTTGATACACCTGACGGACGTATGGTATTTGCAATTCCGCGTGATGGAAAAACATACGTAGGCACAACAGACACGGTCTATAAAGAAGACGCTAGACATCCGCGTATGACTGTAAAAGACCGTCAATATGTTATTGATGCGATTAACTATATGTTCCCAACGGTTGATATTACAGTAGACGACGTAGAATCAAGCTGGGCGGGTGTTCGTCCACTTATTCACGAACAAGGAAAAGATCCTTCTGAAATTTCGCGTAAAGATGAAATCTGGACATCAGAATCAGGTTTAATTACAATCGCTGGAGGGAAATTAACTGGGTACCGTAAAATGGCTGAAATTGTCGTAAATCGCGTAGCTGAAGATTTTAAAGCAGAAGGACGCGAATTTGAAAGCTGTCAAACTAAACATTTACCGATTTCTGGAGGTAATGTAGGAGGTTCAGGCGGGTTCCCAACGTTTGTAGAGCAAAAAGTCAAAGAAGGCATCAAACTAGGGTTATCACGTGACGCTGCTGAAAAGCTTGTAAAACGCTATGGCTCAAACGTAGACAAAGTATACCGCTACATGATTGAACGTCCGGATCAGCTAAAAAACAGCGACCTTCCAGCTAGTGTATTTTTGCAAATTCAATATGGCATAGAAGAAGAAATGGTTTCAAAACCAGTGGACTTCTTCATTCGACGTACGGGCGCTTTATTCTTTGATATCAACTGGGTAAGAAGCTGGAAAAAACAAGTGATTGCTCATATGGCCGAAGAGTTAAAGTGGACGCCTGAGCAAACAAAAGCTTATACCGATGAATTAGAACAGCACCTTCATGACGCAGTTGTACCAGTAGATGAAAAAGTTAACCGTATGACAGGTATTTCATGATAAAATAAAAAAGTACCTCAAAATTTGTCAATACAGCCATAATATAATAGCAGGAAGTCAAATTTTGACGAAGAAATATAATATGACCGTTAAAAAAAGAGAAAGACGATTACTCGTTTTTCTCTTTTCATACATATTTACATTTATATAAGGGGGCTTTTTTTTATGAGTTGGAAAGAAACGTATACATCTTGGATTAATCACCCAAATTTAGATCCTGAATTACGTCAAAATCTGGATGCAATCAAAGATGATGAAAAACAATTAGAAGATAGTTTTTACAAAACATTGGAATTTGGAACAGGCGGAATGCGTGGAGAAATTGGAGCGGGTACAAACCGTATGAATACGTATACAATCCGAAAAGCTTCTGAAGGCTTTGCTGAGTACATTAAACAAGCTGGCGAAGAAGCTATCAAGCAAGGCGTAGTCATTGCATATGATTCTCGCCACAAATCGCCTGAATTTGCGATGGAAGCAGCAAAAACATTAGCAAGTCAAGGAATTAAAACTTATGTATTTGAAGAGCTAAGACCAACACCTGAACTTTCATTTGCAGTGCGTGAGTTAAACGCATTTGGAGGTATTGTTATTACAGCGAGCCACAATCCTCCTGAATATAATGGATACAAAGTATATGGCCCAGACGGTGGTCAGCTGCCGCCAAAAGAAGCTGATGAACTAGTTGGCTTTGTAAATGCTGTGGAAAATGAACTTACATTAGCTGTTCAATCTGAAGCGGAGCTAAAAGAAAAAGGTCTTATTGAAATGATTGGTTCAGCGATTGACGAAGCATACAATGAGAAACTAAAAACGATTTTAATTAATCCAGAGCTAGCTTCTGAAACAGGTAAAGACTTAAAGGTAGTTTTTACACCTCTACATGGTACAGCTAATAAGCCAGTTCGCAACGCGCTTCAATCAATCGGTTACGAAAATGTCACGGTTATTGAAGAACAAGAACTTCCTGATCCAAATTTCTCGACGGTTAAATCTCCGAATCCTGAAGAGCCGGCTGCATTTGAATATGCTGTTCGTAAAGGAAAAGAAATTGATGCAGATCTCTTAATCGCAACGGATCCAGATGCAGACCGTTTGGGAATTGCTGTCAAAGATCCAAGCGGCGAATATGCGTTATTAACAGGAAATCAAACCGGTGCTTTATTGCTTCACTATTTGCTTTCTCAAAAGAAAGAAAAAGGCGTGCTGCCTGCTAATGGCGTTGTGTTAAAAACGATTGTAACGTCAGAAATCGGCGCACAAATTGCTCGTTCATTTGGATTGCAAGTTGTTGACACTCTAACAGGTTTTAAATTTATCGGTGAAAAAATTAAGCAATATGAGCAAACGGGCGAGTATACATTCCAATTCGGTTATGAAGAAAGCTACGGCTATTTAATTGGTGACTTTGCTCGTGACAAAGACGCTGTACAAGCAGCCATTCTAGCGGTAGAAGCTTGTGCTTATTATAAAAAGCAGGGCATGACTCTATATGAAGCGCTTCAGCAAGTGTTTACTAAATATGGTTTCTATCGTGAAGGTCTGAAATCTTTAACGCTTAAAGGAAAAGAAGGATCTGAGCAAATTCAGCATATTTTGGCTACATTTAGAAATGAGCCTCCTACTGACATTGCAGGGTTAAATGTTTCGGTTGTAGAGGATTATACATTAAGTGAGCGCCAGCATATTAAAGCAGGAAAAGTAGAAGAGATTACATTACCAAAATCAAATGTATTAAAATATATCTTAGAGGACGGTTCTTGGTTCTGCCTTCGTCCGTCTGGTACAGAGCCAAAGGTGAAGTTCTATTTTGGCGTTGTGTCAGAAGATGAAGCAACGAGCATTGCCCATTTAGAAGCTGTACAAACAGCTGTAATGGGTGAAGTGGAGCGTGTACTAGATAAAGTGAAAACGGTATAAAAATAAAGCCTGCTCAAACTTGAGCAGGCTCTTTTATGATACTTTATTTGATTGCGTATTTGACAAATATGAAGAAGATCGTAGAGCTTTATAAATTCTCGGAGCAAGCATAGCCCCAAGAACAGTGAAAATAAGATCCTTTACAGCAAACCACGACATAATCTTCCAAGCAGCTGCATATGTCATTGCAGGAGCTTCAAGCCAGTAGTTAACCGCTATATACATATACGTAGTACCAATTAAATAAATAACGGCAATACCAACCAGCGATGAAATTAAAAAGATAGAAAAAGTCGGCTTGCCGCGCATTTCCATAATTTTTCCTGTGATAAATGCAGCGACAATATAAGAAAGCAAAAAGCCGCCGGTGCTTCCAAATAAAATACCAATTCCTGCTTTAAATTGAGCAAATACCGGAGCGCCGGCAATGCCAATTAATACATATACAATCATCGAAATAGAACCCATTCGGCTCCCAAGTAAAAGTCCTGCTAATATAACAAAAAAAGGCTGAAGCGAAAGAGGCACGCCGCCTACTTGTAAAAAAGGTGCCCAAGAAGTAATGTTTGCACCAATAGCCATAAGAGCTGCAAACATACCGGCTAATGTTAAATCTAATGTGCGAAACCTTTTAGTATTCATATATGTTCCTCCCAGTATGTACTGAAATATCTTAGCGTATGTACTGAAGATTGTACGTCGAATTCACTTTTATGTCAACGATAAAAATAAATATGTTTACATATATTATTTGATGTTTTTTGAAATGAAATATGCATATTTTTAGTGCAACATAAAAAAATAAAGAAGGGAATTCATCCCTTCTTTGTCCAAGTGTGTGTATCAAAAATACTAGTACAATGATTCTTCCAGAAGCTCCGGGTTGTGCTCCGAATATTCCGTTGCATGATCAATGTAGCGTAGTAAAGAATAAAGCTCTTCTTGAATGATGCGGTAGTTTCGTTCAAAATTGTAGGCGTGCAAAAAATGTTCAATCTTTTTTGAAAGAAAATCGTCGTCTGTTCGAACCATTAAAATTAATAAGTTATCCCATTGTGAACGGTGTGTGTAATATAAAGCTCGATCATAATCAATTACATCCATTAATAACGTTCCTCCTTTTGAGGAGTTGAAATTAGTGTATGATATTTGCGGGAATTCTTACGCTGTAAATGTTGGGCAAAAGACCAGTGCATAATTAAAAGAGGTTGTAGTCATTATGTAAGAAGAATAAACGTACAGCACCGGATAAATGATAAGAAAGGTAAAAAATAACGAAGCGTAACAGTTACATTACATCCATTATTTAAGACAACTAAATAAAAATCCCCTTTTCTTGAAAAAATAAAGCTTCTTTTTGATGAAAACACATGAATTGACATGTTTGTACATAGATTGAAGTAAGGAGTGAAAGGGGGAGCTGTCGTGAAAGAAGCAGATTATAAGCAATTATACCGTGCGATTGATGAAATTACGGAAATAGCTAGCGGTTTCGGTTTGGATTTTTATCCGATGCGCTATGAAATTTGCCCGGCAGATATTATTTATACGTTTGGTGCATATGGGATGCCAACTCGTTTTTCACATTGGAGCTTTGGAAAACAATTTTACAAAATGAAATTACACTACGATCTTGGTTTGAGTAAAATTTATGAATTAGTTATCAATTCAGATCCTTGTTATGCATTTTTATTGGATTCCAATGCGCTTATTCAGAATAAATTAATTGTAGCTCACGTGTTAGCTCACTGTGACTTCTTTAAAAATAACAGCCGTTTTGCCAACACGAAACGGGATATGGTAGAAAGTATGGCAGCGACCGCTGATCGAATTAAAGAATACGAAGTAAAGCACGGTAAGCGTGAAGTAGAAAAGTTTTTGGATGCTGTCTTATCGATTCAGGAACATATTGATCCGTCTCTTATGCGTGCCAAGCTTTCTTGGAGCATAGATGATGTAGAATCATCGGAAGAAGAAATCACTTCTCCTTATGATGATTTATGGAATTTAGATTATAAAGAAAAGAAAAAACCAAAACCTCCAAAGTCTTTTAAAAAATTTCCGCCTCAGCCTGAAAAAGACATCTTATTATTTATTGAA
Source organism: Priestia sp. D51 (assembly GCF_053345675.1). Lineage (NCBI taxonomy): Bacteria > Bacillati > Bacillota > Bacilli > Caryophanales > Bacillaceae > Priestia > Priestia sp. D51. The sequence goes on from NZ_JBLTIR010000007.1 coordinate 66,086, forward strand.
GAATACAGTCCTTATTTAGAGGATTGGCAGCGGGATATTTTAACGATGATGCGAGAAGAAATGCTTTATTTCTGGCCGCAGCTTGAAACAAAAATTATGAATGAAGGCTGGGCTTCTTTCTGGCATCAACGCATTATTCGAGAAATGGACTTAACGAGTGATGAAGCGATAGAATTCGCGAAGCTAAATGCAGGGGTTGTGCAGCCGTCCAAGACGGGAATCAATCCATATTATTTGGGATTAAAAATCTTTGAAGACATTGAAGAACGCTACAACAATCCAACCGAAGATATGATTCGCCGGGGCGTCGAGCCCGGGTCAGGAAGAGAGAAGATGTTTGAGGTACGTGAGGTTGAATCAGATATTTCCTTTATCCGCAATTACTTAACAAAAGATTTAGTTATGCGGGAGGATATGTACTTATTCCAAAAACAAGGAAAAGACTATAAAATCGTCGATAAAGAGTGGACAGAAGTTAGAGATCAGCTTGTTAATATGCGCGTAAACGGAGGATTTCCTTACATCACAGTAACCAATGGAGACTATTTAAAAAATGGAGAGCTCTATTTAAAACACTGGTATGAAGGAATTGAATTAGATGTTAAATACTTAGAAAAAGTGGTACCGTACGTTCATCAGCTTTGGGGCCGACCGGTTCATTTAGAAACGATGATGGAAGGCAAGCCAATTGCCTTCACGTATGATGGGAAGACAGTGCATCGAAAACATTTATAAAAAGGAGACCGCTTAAATAGCGGTCTTTTTGTGCTTCTGTAATTTTATTATCCATATAAATTGAAAAAATAAAATTACTATGCAATAATTTAGTGAGAATCATTTTCATTTAGAAAGGGAGATAAGATGTTTGTTGTAAACGCAAGTTTTGAAACGGAAAAGAAATTTGAAGAACTGCTCAAGCAAAAAGCTAAGAAAAACAAAACAGAAATTGAGGAAGCCAAAGGAAATTTATCGTTCGAATGCTGGAAAAAAGATTCCGCGGATAATGTCGAATATATCTTTGTATCCAAGTGGGAAGAAAAACAGTTCTTTCAAGCTTGGATTTCAAGAGAAGAACATGTGAATGAACATAAAGAAGCGAATAAAAAGAAAACGAAAGCATTTTCTGAAGCTATGGAAATCAAGAAAACGCTGCGTTTTTATGAGGCGGTAGAAGGAGACATTCTTTCCTAAAAAAGCACGCTTGACTTTCATAAATGTTGTAACTATAATGATTACAACATAATAGGAGTGAGAGTAATGAAAATTAGCAGTCGATTCACCGTGGCCGTTCACATACTGTCTTTAATTAAAGTAGATAGCAGTCATCCTAGTACTTCAGAGTGGATTGCTAGCAGTGTAAATACAAATCCTGTTGTTATAAGACGAGTAATTGGGATGTTAAAGAAAGCTGGACTTGTGGGCGTAAAAGCCGGAGCTGGCGGAGCTTATCTATTGAAAGATTTAGAAGAGATAACGTTGTTAGACGTTTATCGAGCGGTAGCGGCTGTGGAAGAAGGAGAATTGTTTCAAATGCATGAAAATCCGAATGTGGAGTGTCCTGTAGGAGCCAATATTCAAAGTGTCCTTGAATTGATTTTAAAACGTTCTCAAGATGCCATGGAACAAGTCTTAGCCGATGTGACGATGAAAGAATTAGTGACGGATTTAACAGCAAAAATAGATGCATAATAACATGCGTCTGTTCGTAAAAAAACGGAGAAACCCAGGTTTCTCCGTTTTTTTATAGCTTCACAATTGTTCGTCCTCGAGCTTGTCCTTTTAATAAAGTAGGAAGAACCTGAGGGAGATCTTGTAAAGAAACTTCCTGCTGAATGAAAGGTTCGAAGCTTTCAGGTTTAAATTCATTAGCGAGTCTATTCCAAATCTCTTTTCGAGTAGGCATTGGACAGTAAACAGAATCTATGCCGAGTAAATTAATCCCTCTTAAAATAAAGGGAAAGACGGTTGTTGGCACTTTACCTCCAGCTGTTAGCCCGCTGACAGCTACAGAGCCTCCGTACTGAATTTGACTGAGAACAGAAGCTAGGGGCTCTCCACCCACAGGATCCACCGCAGCGGCCCATTTTTGCTTGCCTAATGCTTTTAATTTGCCGTTATAAACGTCTTCACGCGCTACAATAGAGGAAGCGCCAAGCTCTTTCAAATAAGCTGCTTCCGAGCTTTTTCCTGTACTTGCTTCCACTGTGTAGCCTAATTTTGAAAGAATGGCAACCGCAAAGCTTCCTACACCTCCCGTAGCCCCTGTTACAAGCACAGAGCCGTTAGATGGACTAGTATGGTTTTCCTCTAAGCGATGCACAGATAAAGCAGCTGTAAAGCCAGCTGTTCCGATAATCATTGCTTCTTTTAACGTCAAATTTTCAGGAAGAGGGACAATCCATTCGCTGCGTAAGCGCGCATACTCACTGTAGCCTCCAAAGTGTGATACGCCAATGTCATAGCTTGTTGCGATGACACGATCACCTTCTTTAAAATCAGGGCTGTCAGAAGATACAACGATTCCTGCTAGGTCAATACCTGGAACAAACGGATAGCTTGTCACAATATTGCCGTTTGCGATGCTGGCTAAGCTATCTTTATAATTCACCCCTGAATAATGAACGCGAATAAGTACATCGCCTTCTGGCAAATCGTTTAGCGTCAGTTCTTGGACAGACGCCTCCACTTGTTCTTCACCTGTTTTATCTACTACTAATGCTGAAAATGATTGCTTCATTTTATTTCTCCTTTCTATACTGAGATGTATATGCCTATACATAGATTACCTTATTTCTATACCCATTATAGAAAATAGTAAAAGAAGTTCATAATACTTTGATTACCAAAGAGGCCATTTCATTATAAAATAGTGGTACAGCTATTACGTAGCGATACATAGAAAAGAGGAGAAGAGACATGAGCACAAACATATATTTTAACCATGATGCAGGGATTGATGATTTAGTATCCCTTTTTTTACTGCTGCAAATGGATGATGTAAAGGTAACGGGGGTATCTGTCATTCCTGCTGACGGATACTTAGAGCCAGGTATCAGCGCAAGCCAAAAAATTATTGATCGTTTTGGAAGTTATGATATCGAGGTAGCCAAATCTACTTCACGTGGTATGAACCCATTTCCAAAAGAATGGCGCATGCATACGTTTTATGTAGATGCACTGCCGATTTTAAATGAAAAAGGGAAAGTGCAAACAAAAATAAGTCAGCTGCCTGCTCATGATCATTTAATTGAAACATTGCAGCACACAGACGGAAAAACGACTTTATTATTTACAGGACCGCTAACTGATTTAGCAAGAGCACTTGAAAAAGCGCCGGAAATAGAAGAGAAAATTGATAAGTTAGTGTGGATGGGCGGTACATTTCAAGAAGTAGGAAATGTGCAGGAGCCTGAACATGATGGAACGGCGGAATGGAATGCTTTTTGGGATCCAGAAGCAGTAGCAACAGTATGGGAAAGCAGCATTAAAATTGAGATGGTTGCTTTAGAGAGCACGAATCAAGTTCCATTAACGCCGGCTATTCGCCAAATGTGGGCTTCACTTCGCAGGTATGAAGGAGTAGACTTTGTAGGGCAGTGCTACGCGGCTTGCCCGCCGCTTGTGCATGTTGAAACCAATTCGACTTATTATTTGTGGGATGTACTCACAACAGCATTTACAGGGAATTCAACACTTGTGAAGGTAAAAACCGTTTCGAGTATTGTGTATACGGAAACACCAAGACAAGGAAGAACAGAAATTTCTGAAGAGGGGCGACCTGTAGACGTCGTGTATGACGTCACGGCTGAAGCATTCTTTACGTACATTACAGAGTTAATGAAAAAAGCAGTAGCCAAATAAAGAAAAAGGTTGCACGTGAAAATGTGCAACCTTTTTAATGAATCATATTCAAGAATTGACGTGTTCGCTCTTGTTGAGGATTTGAAAATATTTGATCCGGTGTACCTCTTTCCATAATGACACCTTGATCCATAAAAATAACTTCATCTGCTACTTCGCGGGCAAAGCGCATTTCATGAGTTACCACAACCATCGTCATTCCTTCTTTCGCCAGGTCTTTCATGGCTTGAAGAACGTCTCCTACAAGCTCAGGATCAAGAGCTGAAGTAGGCTCATCAAACAGCATAACTTTTGGGTCCATCGCCATTGCTCGAGCGATGCCAACACGCTGTTGTTGTCCGCCTGATAGTTGGAAAGGATAAAAGTCAAGCTTATCTCCTAAACCAACTCGTGTTAATAATTCTTTCCCTCTTTTTTCTGCTTCTTGAGTAGAAATGCCTTTTACAATTACAGGACCTTCCATAACATTTTCAAGCGCAGTTTTATGAGGAAACAAGTTATAGTTTTGAAAGACCATACCTGTTAGGCTTCGAAATGAAGTAATGTCTTTTTTACGAACAGGTTTGGTAAAATTCATGCTTTTTTTATCAAGTTCAATTGTACCGTCTGTTGGGATTTCTAACAGATTTAAGCAACGTAAAAAAGTAGTTTTACCCGATCCAGAAGGGCCGATTAATACAATTACTTTGCCCTGTTCAACTTCCAAATCAATCCCTTTTAATACTTGCAAATCACCGAATGATTTATGCAAATTTTTGATATTAATCATATAAAAAACTCCTTTAGCTACTCGAAACGGTTATTTAGACACGTAACGATCTAGTCTTATTTCAATACGTCCTTGGATAATGGATAAGATTGTACACATAACCCAGTACAAGAGCGCTGCTTCACTATAAAGAAGTAAAAACTCATAGTTAGTTGAAGCAATTTCTTGAGCTTGACGGAACATTTCAGAAACAAGAATAAGCGATGCAAGTGACGTGTCTTTAATAAGACTAATAAAAGAGTTAGATAATGGCGGAATCGATACACGTGCTGCTTGCGGTAAGATAATCCGTCTTAACGCTTGGGAATAGGTCATACCGAGTGAGTAGCCAGCTTCCCACTGTCCTTTAGGAATAGATTGAATCGCTGCTCGGATAATTTCAGATGCATACGCACCTACACTTAATGAAAATCCAATAACAGCAGAGATGAATGGATCAATTGTTATATCTAAGTTAGGTAATCCGTAGAAAATGATAAATAATTGCACAAGCAAAGGCGTTCCACGAATAATTGACACATATACACGTGCAATTATGTTTAATATCTTACTTGAAGACAAGCGAGCAAGTGCTGTTAAAACAGCTAACACAATGCCTATGGCAAAGCTTATTAATGTTAGTGGAATAGAATATTGAATAGCTCCCTTTAGCATTGGTAAGAGAGATGACTGAGCGATTGAAATCAATTGATTCAATCGCTCTCCATCAGGAAAAATATTATTTAGGAGAAACATCTTCGCCAAACCATTTCTTGGAAATTTTTGCGTATGTTCCGTCTTTTTTCATATCTTTCAATGCTTTGTTTACTTTATCCACTAACTTACCGCTGTCTTTTCTAAACATAAAGCCGCTTGCAGCACCATCGGATTTTTCATCCGCGATTTTGATAGGTGCGTTAGGGTGCTTTTTCTTATAATCAAGGAACGATAATTTATCGTTGATTGTAGCATCAACACGGTTTGCGCTCATTAGTTCTACTGCTTGAGCAAAACCTTCAGCACTCGTAATGTTTGCACCATAAGATTGAGCCATGTCTTTGTAGTTACTTGTTAATGACTGTGCTGATTTTTTTCCTTTTAAATCTTTAAATGATTTGATATCTTTTTCGTCTTTACGAACAATTAATACGGCGCCTGACTGGATGTATGGGTCAGAGAAATCGTATTTCTTTTGACGATCTTCACGAATACCCACTTCATTAGCAATCATGTCAAAGCGTTTAGCATCTAATCCGGCAAACATGCCATCCCACTGTGTTTCTTTGAACTCAGCTTTTACGCCAAGACGTTTAGCTACTTCTTGAGCCAATTCTACATCAAACCCAGTTAGCTTTTGTTTGTCATCATGAAAAGTGAACGGAGGGTATGTACCTTCAGTTCCAATTGTTAATACGCCATCTTTTTTCACTTTATTATATAAATCCTCTTGTGAAGATTTATTGTCTCCATTGTTTGCTTCATTTTTTGAGCTAGAACCGCATGCGGCAAGCACAACTGTGAAAGCTAATAGTAGCGACAAAAGTGCAGCAAATTTCTTCATTTTCTAAACCCCCTAGTATTCTGATAGGAAATGATACTCTGTGATACTAAACAAGAACACAGCAAAAGTCAACAAAAAAAACTTATACGATTAATGTGACTTAAAATAAGGGAAATATACCTTCTATACACGGTTTGTCATAAGGATACAGAAAGATTTTAAAATTTGGATTAAGTGGATTTTTAAGGGATATTTGAGGAGTAAAAAGGAAGTTTCATGCGACGATTTTCTCTTTCATTTTTTCATGACTTTTGGTGCAATAAACATATAGTTAAATGTTAAGGTAGAAATAAATTCCTTATGGTACACTTAAAGAAGAATTTATGAAACGGAGCGATATGATGAAAGCCATAAACTTAATCTCAATTGCCTTTGGTGCTATCGCTGGTACATATGCGCGTTATTTGCTAAATCTTTCCTTATTATATACGGGCTATCCAATAGGAACGGTAATTGAAAACCTATTAGGAAGCTTCATACTAGGCCTATTAACAGGATTTTTTGCGTGGAAAAAGCCAAAAGAATGGATAAAGCTTGGACTAGGAGTTGGCGTGTGCGGCGGTTTTACAACGTATTCAACCTTTGCAGGAGACGTCATTTCTCTCACTCAGCACCATTTATTTTGGGGAGCCATTTATGTCATTGTCTCTTTAGTAGGTGGAATCCTTCTTGCTTTAGCAGGCTATCTATGCGGTGAAGCGGCAGGGAAAAATTTAGTGAAAGTACATGAGGTGAAGTAAATGAGCATAGTGAGCTTGGCACTTGGCGGGGCAGCTGGAGGAATATGCCGTTATCTTTTGGGTTTAAAAGTTACAAAAACAGTTTCAAACCCTCCTTTTCCAGTCTCAATGCTGTTTGTAAACTTGCTCGGTGCGTTTGGGCTTGGTCTTTTTTACGGTAGTTATTATGGAAAGGTTCCGAGTCATGCTTATGATGATTCAATATTTTTAATAATTGGCATTGGGTTTTTTGGTGCCTTTACCACTTTTTCAACGTTTAGTGTGGAAACCGTACAGTTAATTCGGGAAAAATCTTATCGGAAAATGTTGGCGTACGTGGGGATTTCAGCATTTGGAACAGTTGGTTTATTTACAGTCGGTTTACTGGCAGGAACGTTTTTATTATAAGTAAAGAGAACGTTTCTAGTAGGGAAAAACAAAAAGACGGAGAAGTAGAGAATGGATAGAAAAGCAGAAGTTTGGAAATACATTTTGTTGATTGTAGCTGTTGCAGGTCAGATCATTGGTTTTTTATTTTTATTTATAAATGTTGTGGCGGCCTTTATTTTTTACGGTTTTTATATTCTAACTTTTATTATGTTACTCCTGCTGTTTATATGGGATCGGAAAAAGGAAAAAGACAAAGAAGAATTTGACGACTATACCGATTACTAACTATATAAAAAGCAGAATGATTCGGTGCGCCGGGCCTCTTAGTAAAGAAGCTTAAAAGATACATCTATAAAAGGAAGAGAGCCGTAAGAGCATAAAGAGATATTGTATTTACATCTAGTTGTGTTATAATTTTAAGTGCAAAAACAAAATCAATAAATAGCAATCACTAGGGGAGCTTTTTGAAGCTGAGACGGATGTATTTCGGACCCTTTGAACCTGATCTGGTTTGGACCAGCGTAGGGAAGTGGCGATCATGTTTACATAACGATGCATGCTAACCACTCTACGTTGTAGAGTGGTTTTTTGTATGTAATAAAGCCCTCTGCACAAGATGAAGTGATTGAAATTTCTCTTTATTCTGAATGGAAAGGTTTCGATCATGTGGATATTCCTAAATTTCATGTCATTACAACAGATAAGCAGCCAATCGAAGAGCTTCAAAAAATTTTAACGGCTATCGCGCCTTTTGCGGGCGCCATTCATATTAGAGAAAAAAAGAAAACGGCAAAGCAGATTCAATGTTTACTAGAAAGCCTACCATTTTGTCGCTCTAAAATTATTGTGAATGACCGAGTTGATGTAGCGCATGCTTTAAAAGCAAAAGGTGTACAGCTTGCCTATCATAGTTTAGACGTTTCGTTTGTTATAGACGCATTTCCTTCTCTTATTGTTGGAAAGTCAGTTCACTCTGTGGAAGAGGCTTTAGAAGCTGAAAAAGATGGTGCTCACTACATTTTATACGGACATATTTATTCAACACATTCAAAAAAAGAATTAAAAAGTCGAGGGATAGCGGCACTAAAAGAAGTAGTAGACGCTGTGCAGATACCGGTTATTGCCATTGGAGGAATTACACCTGTAAATGCCAAAGAGGTACTTCAAACAGGAGCACACGGTATAGCCGTGATGTCTGGTGTCATGCTTGCGCAAGATCCCCTGAAAGCGATTAAACAATATTCTCATATATGGACATCTGGAGGTGGAGAAAATGAAGCAGCATTATGATGTACTGTTAATCGGAGGAGGTATAATCAGCTCTTCTATCGCTTATCATTTGTCAAAACAAGGAGCGTCAGTAGCTATTCTTGAACGCAATCAAGTTGGTTGTGAAGCTTCAAGTGCAGCCGCTGGTATTTTAGGTGCTCAAGCTGAAATTGATGAAGAAGGTCCTCTTTTAGACCTTGCTATTAAGAGCAGAAGCATGTTTCCTGAACTGGTGAAGGAACTAAAAGAAAAAACGGCTATCGACGTAGAGCTCATTCAAAAAGGCTTATTAAAAGTCGCTGTAACAGAAGAAGATGCACACGTATTAAAGAAAAAAGCCGCTCAGCACCACCGGTGGGACAAAGATGTAAGATGGATCGATGTAAAAGAAGCGCGTTTGTTAGAACCCGGGCTCTCTCCAGACATATACGGAGCCATTACAATACCGGGAGACGGCCAGCTAGCTCCCGCTAAGTTAACACAAGCTCTTGCTCATGGAGCCTTGTATCACGGAGCAGATGTATTCGAATACTGTGACGTTCACTCTCTTATTATGGAAAATGAAACAGTAAAAGGGGTACAGACGTCCAAAGGCTCTTTTTATGGAGAAAAAGTAGTGATTGCAGCAGGCTCATGGGCTAAACGCTTTATTTCTTCTGAACATTTAGGCGAGGTGTTTCCTGTAAAAGGAGAGTGTATTGCTCTGCAAAGTCATAAGCCCCTGCTTTCTAAAACGATTTTTTTAGATGAAGGTTTTTACTTAGTCCCTAAGACTGGTGGAAGAATCGTAATCGGGGCAACTAAGCTGCAGCATGATTTTACTAAGACCGTTTCTGCACAAGGTATTCAATTTTTGCTGAATAAAGCTTCTGCGCTTCTGCCGGCCATTAAAGAAGCCACATTTGAAAAAGCATGGGCTGGTCTTCGTCCACAAACAAATGATGGCTGGCCTTATTTAGGAGAGCACCCTGAAATAGCGAATCTGCACATGGCTTTTGGCCACTACCGAAACGGTATTTTATTAAGCGCTGCAACTGGAAAAATTATGGCTGATGCTTTGTTAGGGAAAAAGCCAAATCATTCATTTTTTACATCATTTCAGCTAACGAGAGCAATGGAGGGAGTTCATTGAATCTAATTATTAACGGTAAGACCGTCACTGTCGGAGATGAAATTGAAACGGTAGAGCACTTGGTGCAGGCTCAGAGTCTGCATGAGCGAGTTGTAATTGTTGAATTAAACAAGAATATTTTGCAAAAAGAAGAACATAGCGATGCATGCTTAAAAGATGGAGATACATTAGAAGTTGTTTCATTTGTTGGAGGAGGATGAAGAGTATGTTAAAAATTGGACAATATACATTTAATTCACGTTTATTATTAGGAACAGGGAAATTTCCGGACTTTACGACTCAGCGTCAAGCGGTAGAAGAGTCGGAAACAGAAATTTTAACATTTGCTGTTAGACGAATGGATATTTTTGATCAAAATCAGCCTAATTTATTAGAAGCACTTGATGTGAAGCGTTTCACTCTTTTGCCTAACACTGCTGGAGCAAAAAATGCAGAAGAGGCCGTACGTATTGCTAAATTAGCAAAGGCTTCTGGACTTTGTGACATGGTGAAAGTAGAAGTAATTGGATGTGATAAGACGCTGCTTCCTGATCCAGTTGAAACATTAAAAGCTAGTGAAGAACTGTTAAAAGAGGGCTTTACCGTTTTACCTTACACATCAGATGATGTTTTACTTGCGCGTCGTTTAGAGGATTTAGGCGTACATGCCATTATGCCAGGAGCTTCGCCTATCGGTTCAGGTCAAGGTATTATTAATCCGTTGAACATGCGTTTTATCATTGAACAATCAACTGTTCCAGTAATTGTAGATGCAGGTATTGGAACGGCTTCAGACGCAGCTCAAGCTATGGAGCTAGGAGCAGATGGTGTGTTATTAAATACAGCTGTTTCAGGAGCAAAAGATCCTGTGAAAATGGCTCGTGCTATGAAGCTAGCGATTGAAGCAGGACGAGCAGCATTTGAAGCAGGACGTATTGAAAAGAAACAATATGCAACGGCAAGCAGTCCAACAGAAGGGATGAGTATCGGTTGATTAATCGTTATTCCCGCCAAGAATTGTTTCAACCTATTGGAAAAGGCGGACAGCAGCAAATTCAAGAAAAGCATGTTCTGATTGTAGGAGCAGGTGCTCTTGGAACAGGGAACGCTGAGGCCCTTGCACGAGCGGGAGTAAAGAAAATAACGCTCATTGACCGCGATTATGTAGAGTGGAGCAACCTTCAGCGTCAGCAATTGTATAGTGAAAAAGATGCTGATAAAAGAATTCCAAAAGCAGTTGCCGCTAAAAAAAGGCTTCACGATATTAATCATGATGTAAAAGTAGAAGCCCACGTAGCGGACGGTACCCCTCAAGTTTTAGAACAGCTTGTTGAGGGGGTAGATGTTATGATTGATGCAACCGATAATTTTGACACACGCCTTGTAATGAATGATTTATCACAAAAATATGATATTCCGTGGATTTACGGAGCATGTGTAGGAAGTTACGGAATTAGTTATACTATCATACCAAGTGAAACACCGTGTTTATCCTGTTTGCTTGAATCTGTACCGCTTGGAGGGTTAACATGTGATACAGTGGGGATTATTAGTCCTGCTGTACAAATGGTAGTCGCTCATCAAGTAACAGAGGTGTTAAAAATATTAGTTGGAGACTGGAATGCGCTCAGGAGGGAACTTGTTTCGTTTGACGTATGGAAAAATGAGTATACGAGCATCAATGTGAACGTATTTCGCAAATCTGCTTGCCGCTCATGCGGCAGTGAACAAACGTATCCCTTTTTACAATATGAAAATCAAACGAAAACAGCTGTGCTATGCGGAAGAAACACGGTACAAATCCGTCCGGGCAAATCAGCCAAGCAGCCGCTGCAGTCTTTAGGTGAACGATTAAAAGAAAAAGGATATAAAATTGAACAAAATCCGTATCTGCTTTCTTTTTATGTAGATGATTACCGTTTAGTGATGTTTCAAGATGGGCGCGTCTTTGTCCATGGAACAAACGATATAGTAGAAGCAAAGTCACTTTATCATCGGTATATTGGGTAAGAAAGAGATGGAGGTTTCAAGCATGACAGTACCAAAAGCATTAACCATTGCTGGATCAGACAGCGGTGGAGGAGCGGGCATTCAAGCAGATTTAAAAACATTTCAAGAGCGTGACGTTTTTGGCATGTCTGTTATTACAGCTGTGACTGCACAAAATACAGTTGGCGTTCAAGGAGTTTATCCTTTAGAAGTAGAAGCAGTTGAAACGCAGTTAGATTCAATTGCGACTGACTTATTTCCTAATGCAGTGAAGACAGGTATGTTGTTCAGTGCTGATATTATTTACGCAGTGGCTCGTAAAATCAAACAGCACGGACTGCAAAATGTTGTAGTTGATCCCGTTATGATTGCAAAAGGCGGTCAATCTCTTCTTCAAAGAGAAGCTATACAGGCGCTAAAAGAATTATTGCCCCTTTGTGAAGTCATTACGCCGAACATACCGGAGGCGGAAGTCATCACGGGGAAAGAAATTCACACGATTGAAGACAGAAAAGAAGCGGCAAAACAGATGCATGAGCTAGGTGTAAAGCACGTGGTAATTAAAGGCGGACATGACCAATCTCATCAGGATATGATTGATCTAGTGTATGATGGTCATACGTATGTTGAAATCAAGCATGAAAAGATGAATACAAAGCATACACACGGGACGGGATGCACGTTTGCTGCTTGCGTCACGGCTGAACTAGCGAAAGGCAAAAGCGTAGTTGAAGCAGTTCAAACCGCTTCGGATTTTGTTCACTATGCGATTAAGCATACGCTTGAACTTGGTTCCGGACACGGTCCTACTAATCATTGGGCGTATAGAAAATACTTTCGTTCAAATATATAAAAAAACGTGCCTACAATCTAGGCACGTTTTTTATGAAGAAGGAATATGTGTCGGAATTTCTCCATCGATGCCTAAATAATAATGTCTAATGGGCTTTAAATTATCATCAAGCTCATACACAAGCGGTACGCTTGTGGGAATATTCAAGTTCGCAATGCCATCAGGTGAAATGTTATCCAAATACTGCATCAGAGCTCTAATCGTATTACCGTGAGCGGAAATAATAACCTTTTTGCCAGCTTTAATAGAAGGAGCAATAGTTTTGTTCCAATATTCTAGAACCCGCTTTTCTGTATCGGCTAAGTTTTCCGTTACAGGAAATTGTCCCTTAGCTAATTCCTTATACTTAGGGTTGGAAGCTTCATAGCGAATATCTGTTGTCTCTAAAGCAGGAGGGCGTTCGTCCATCGACCTTCTCCACAAATGCACCTGCTCTTCTCCAAATTTTTTTGCGGTTTCTTCTTTGTTCAAACCTTGAAGAGCCCCGTAGTGTCGTTCATTCAGTCTCCAAGATTTATATACAGGAATCCACATGAAGTCCATTTGATGTAAGACAATCCATAGAGTACGAATGGATCGTTTTAAAACAGAAGTATAGGCGATATCAAAAGCATATTCGTTTTTCTTTAGCACTTTTCCGGCTTCTCGCGCTTCTTGCAATCCATTTTTAGAAAGGTCTACATCCGTCCAGCCTGTAAATTTATTTTCAAGGTTCCATACGCTTTGTCCATGCCTAATCAACACAAGTTTTATCATCATGTTCTCCTTTCAACAGTGACTAAGGACTCTATTCTTTTTTATTATGAGAAGGAAAGTGTTTTTTATCCTAAAGCCGGGGAAAGGAGTTTTTAACATTTAGAAAAAGTGATGCTGAAAAGTAAAGCTTTAACTTTTTTACGCATATGATAAAAATAAAAAAGGGAAGGGAAGATAGTGGATGAGTGACCAAGAACGTCAGATTCAAGCGCTGCACGGTCAGATTGAAGATTTAAAAGAAGAAATGTATCAGATGAAGCTTGATATTAGCACATTAGAGAAAGAAAAAGGAAAGCCTGTTTTGACACCGGCTCTCGTTGGTCAAATAGGAGGTTTTGTTCTAGGTGGATTAGCTATAATCGGTATTTTTTGGATGTAGAACTTTTCGTTTTGAAAACGAAAAGTTCTCCTGATTTTTCAATAAGCAATTCCAACGCGGCATTTTGGGAATTTTTGAGCCCATATTTCATGGTAGGTAAAGTGAGCGGTATCTCCCGTTGAAATTTTAACGGCATCTGCTGGCAAAATATCTTTTTCCACTCGGTATGTGCCTGTTACTTCACCATCAGGCAAGTAGGTTGGGCATATAACGGTCCAGTTTAGGTCACTTTCCTTCAAGTGTAAGTATCCTTTTAAATGATCTTCTGCTGCTCTGGTCGTTTTACGCTTCGATTCATTTGATTGAAAACGATACTTTTCCGGTTCTGTTCGTGACTGTAAAATACCTGCAGTTCCGATAGTAAGAATACGATGAACGCCGTAATGCTTCATGCTGTTTATAATAAGCGGAATACTTTTTGAAATGGTCTCTGCACCATCTGTATTTAACGCGCTGACTACGATATCTTGGTGCTTGAGGGCAAAGCTGATATTTTCTTGATCAAGGACATCGCCTTGTAAGATATGTAGGTTTGGATGACTAATCTTTAGCTTATTGCGGTCTCTAACAAGTACCGTAACGTCGTTTTCATCTTTTAGCATCATTTTTAATAAAGACTGTCCAACTCGTCCTGTTGAGCCTAATAGTAAAATTTTCATTGGTTGCACCCCTCTATAAAAGATAGTATCTATTCTTTAGAATATACAATTTGTATACTTATTCATAATAAAAAGCATGCGTAGCATAAAGTAATACAAAGTTGATGAAGAAAATATTCAACATCAAAAAAATTTGATATGATAAAAAGACAGAAAAATCAAAAAAATAGGAGAGTGAATGTCTTTTGGGAGACTTGCCTCTGAATCAAATGATGATATTAGTCGTTTTGCTTATGTTATCAGCTTTCTTTTCATCTGCTGAGACAGCCTTTTCAAGCGTAAATAAAATTCGTTTAAAACATTACGCTGAGAAAAAATATCGAGGAAGTAAAAAAGCGCTGCATATTGCTGAACACTTTGAGCAGACGCTATCGACAATTTTAGTAGGAAATGTTGTCGTAAACATTGCTGCGTCCTCTTTGGCAGCTAAAATTGCCCTCGATGTGTTTAAAGGAAACCTAGCACTTGTGATTAGTATCATCGTTATGACCATCATCATTTTGATTTTTGGTGAAGTCTTACCGAAATCGTTAGCGAAAGAGCATGCCGAATCTTTTGCGCTGATGATTTCTTCCTTGTTATTTCTTATTATTAAATTATTAACCCCGATTTCCTTCTTATTTTTACAGGTGAGAAAAGGAGCTTCTCACTTGTTAGCGTCTGCTCCCACACCAACGATCACAGAAGATGAAATTAAAGTGATGGTAGATTTAAGCGAAGAAGAAGGAACGATTAATAATATTGAAAAAGAGCTAGTTCATCGCTCACTCAATTTTAATGACATTGTGGTGGGGCAAATTTTAAAACCTAGAATAGATGTCACAGCAGTTGACGTAAATGCTGATATTGATTCGGTTTGTCAAATGTTTCTTGAAGAGAGATATTCGAGAGTCCCTGTATACGAAGATCATATTGATAACATTATTGGCATTTTATCAGAAAGAGAATTTTTAACCTGTTTAGTCCAAAGAAAAGAGATTTTTATTCGTGATTTGTTGAGACAACCTATTTTTGTAGTAGAATCCATGAAAATATCTGTACTATTGCCAGAGCTTCAAAAAAGTAAGGTGCACATGGCAATTGTAGTTGATGAGTTTGGTGGAACGGCCGGTCTTGTGACCTTAGAGGATATATTAGAAGAAATTGTGGGAGAGATTTGGGATGAACATGATGAAGCTGTTAAGTATGTACATCAGATAGGGGAAAAGGAGTACGAATTTAACGCAGACATCCCTATTGATGAATTTTTAACCTATGTAGCAGTTAGTTCTCCTGACAGTACGTGCCATACCTTAGGGGGATGGATATATGAGCAGTTTGATCATATTCCTGCTAAAGGAGACTTTTTCTCATATGAAGAGATATTGTTTACCATTAAGGAAGTAGAAAATCGACGCATTCGCAAAGTTTCTGTAAAATCATTTGCGAATAAGAATGAGGAAGCTGATTAAAAGAAATTAGAAAGCGCTCCAAGAGATCTTGGAGCGCTAAAGCCATAATATGAAATTAGTTAATATTAGTACTTGCCGCCTAAGTTTTGCTCAGCTAATTGTACTAAACGTTTTGTGATTTCGCCACCAACAGATCCGTTCGCACGAGCTGTTGCATCTGGTCCTAAGTTTACACCAAACTCACTAGCGATTTCGAACTTCATTTGATCGATAGCAGCTTGAGCACCAGGCGCTACTAACTTGTTTGATGAATTTCTGTTTGATGCGTTTTGATAATTTGCCATGTGTATTCATCTCCTCGTTAGATAAAATAGATTTAATGGTTGAGTTAGCTGGAGTTGAACCAGCCGAGCAGATGCATCGATTAGATCTGCTTGCCTACCGCGGCGTAACTCAATGTTTGCGAGCTGTTGTGCTCGGTTGTTACTAGTATTATGGCGAAAGGGAAAAAAACATATACATAGAATTTTATTGGTAATTTATAGAAATTTTTGTGTGGAGTTTGATAAAGAGTAAGAGAGTTTTATTCCGTGCATATTATAGGTACATATTGATCAGGTAAAGCGAGGTGTGCGGATGTCGATTTGTTCTTTATGTAATGGGTTTAGTGATGTACAAATGACGTGCAAAGCATGTGGAGAAGTGCTAGGGGATATGGGAAAAGTCAGCGATTATTTTGATGATTACAGTGCTTACATGGAAATCGATCAGTTAAAAGTAGAAAATGGGTATTCTAGTGATTTAGCAAATCACCAATGTATTCATCTCTTTTACTGCTCTACTTGTCACAGTGAGGAATTGAAGCAAATACAGGAATAAAAAAAGACCCCTAAGGGTCTTTTTTATTCGTGTTCAGCACGGATGCGCTGTTCGGATTCTGCATCAAAGAAATGCGCTTTGTTCATATCTAATGCTAAGTCTAGAGACTGAAGCGGTTTAATATCTGTTCTTGAATCTACGCGTGCTACAAAATCTTGTCCGCCGAGTTTAGAATAAAGCATGGTTTCAGCTCCCATTAACTCGGATACATCGACTTTAATAGTAACTTTTGTGCCGGGTGAAGATTCAATAAATACAGGTTCATCATGGAAATCTTCAGGACGGATGCCTAAAATAATTTGTTTATTTAAATATCCTTGCTCGCGAAGTATTTTCATTTTACCTTCCGGAACTGCAAGAAGAGAATCGCCTACTTGAACCTTTCCGTCTTTTAACGTTCCGGTTAAGAAGTTCATAGCAGGAGAACCAATAAACCCGCCTACAAATACATTTTCAGGTTTTTCATATACTTCTTTTGGTGTACCAACCTGCTGGATAATCCCATCTTTCATAACAACCAGACGAGAAGCCATTGTCATTGCTTCGGTTTGGTCATGTGTTACGTAAATTGTCGTTGTACCCAAACGCTGGTGAAGCTTCGCAATTTCAGAACGCATTTGCACACGTAATTTCGCGTCTAAGTTTGATAAAGGTTCGTCCATTAAGAAGACCTTAGCATCACGAACGATTGCACGACCTAGAGCTACACGCTGACGCTGTCCGCCGGATAATGCTTTTGGCTTGCGCTCTAAGTATTGCTCAAGTCCTAAAATACGAGCGGCATCTTTTACGCGGCGTTCGATTTCATCTTTTGGTAATTTACGAAGTTTTAAGCCGAAAGCCATGTTGTCATATACGCTCATATGCGGATATAATGCGTAGTTTTGGAATACCATTGCAATATCGCGATCTTTTGGAGCAACGTCATTTACACGCTTGCTGTCAATATAAAAATCACCTTTGGAAATTTCCTCTAGCCCTGCAACCATACGAAGCGTTGTCGATTTCCCGCAGCCTGAAGGCCCAACAAATACAATAAATTCTTTATCTTGAATGTGAAGGTTAAAATCTTTTACCGCCGTCACATCTTTATCATACATTTTATAAATATGTTCTAAACGTAATTCAGCCATTTCCATTTCCCCCTTGTATGTACTCTGTGAAACCGTTTTCTCAACTCTAGTGTAATTTTTTTTAATGAAACGGTAAATGGCAAACATGCACAAAAAAAGAAAGAGTTTTCGTGCACTATTTACGAAAACCCTTTCATTTTATTTTTTATCCTGTGAATTTTTTAACGCAAGAATAGCTAAGTAAGCAGACACAGCTCCTGTGAAGTGTTTGATATCAAGGTGTGTGCGATCAATAAATTTCTCAATTCTATACTGCAAGCTGTTGCGATGCATGTACAAATTCTTAGCAGCAAGAGATACGTTTAAATTACATTCTAAATAAACTTTAATCGTTTCTAAAAGATCTCCATCATCTTTTACTAAGTCAAGTAAATGTATCATATGATTTTGGATTGCCTCTGAAGACTCTTGCAGAACCAAATGGGGTAAAACGTCGGTAAAATGGATAACATGGTTTTGTTCGACTGTATGCTTAATTTGATAAAACCATTTCTTTTCACGCTCAAAAATTAATCGCGGTGAAGACGGAAAAAAGTGAATTTGTCCTTCAAAGAACTGAATTGAAGTTTCAAAATCATGACATAGCACCTCGATAGAATCTGATAAATTTTCAGTTAAGTCATTAGGATCATCAAAGGTTTCGATAACGATACCTGATTGTTTATCAATCCACAACACAGTAATCGAGGTAGAATACAAGGCGTGAAGCGCATTTTCAAACTCTATTTTTTGTTCAAACGAACGTTTAATTAAAAACTGGGTAAAGCGAAAAGAATGGTGCGTATGATGAGAGTGAATGACTTTTTCAGGTGCTTTAAATAACAGGTTTGACCAATACAATTGTTCTGGCGTCAGGAAAGAAACTTCCTCATCATAAGGCGTTAAAAAAGCAGAAAGTAATGCCTGCTCTTTTTGAGACAAAGCCGTGTGTTCAATTCCAATGAAGCCTTCATCACATGAAAACCATTTGTATCGTTCAAATTGAGAAGGGATTTTAGCCTTAATCATTTTATCCCCAAATAGTGTGTGCAGCTGTTTCATCTGTGCTCGTTCCCTTCGGTGAAAGCTTACTATTCATAAACGTGAAAAAGCATAAGCTCATGAATATAATCAATTAATTGTGTTTCATCTATTTGATTAGAAAGCGCAGTTTTCCATACAATTTGTCCATCTTTTAAATAATCAGCCTCGTAATAAACCCGATTCATATAAAACGAGATGTGCCAGCCCGGCATTCGATTATTTTGATACAGTGGTTTAACCTGAAAATGTGCAACCATAAAGAAAATCTCCTTTCTCAAGTAGTTATTATAAGCTTACCATGAGAAAAGGAGATGAAAAATCATTTAATCTAAAAATTTTGTTAATTTGTAAAATATGTTGCATATGTGTTTAGCACCTTGCGTTTGAATGTCTGTTTCATCAAAAATCATCGGTTTTGCATTCACTTCAAACAGATAATAATGACCTTGGACTGACTTTGCCATATCAAGAGAAAATTCTTCAATGAGAGGGAAGGACTTTTGAAGGACTTGCCCGCACGTATTTACAAAAGACGAAAGAAAGGAAGTATCTACTTCATCTTCAAGATCTTGAGAAGGTGAAATGCTTCCGCCGTTTAACGTATGTGTTGTAATGGAGTGATAGGGACTATGTCGAATACCGACGCCGCTAATAACATACCGGCTATCTTTGTGATGCGCTAAAATACGTAAGTCATAGCGCCGGTCTTTGAATGGCTTCGTCTCAATTGCTTCTTGAATGAGATAAGCAGACCTGGGAAGGTCAATTGCTTGTAAAGAAGAAAATTCTTCTTTGCGTGTATGATCTTGATAAATAATCGTATGCTTATCGGAAGATAATCGGAAAATTCCAGCGCCTTTACTGCTGTTAATAGGCTTAAAATAAAGAGAAGAGTGTTTTTGCAGAAGCTTAGCAATATCAATTTCTGGTGTTAAACGATAGGTTTTAGGAAGGTGAGAAGATAATAGTGGATGTTTTGAAAATAACTGATACACTTTCCATTTTGAAAAAAAAGCGGAATTAAAAAGGGGGATGTGCCTGCTTTTTATTTTTTTGTGTAAAGATTTCAGCTTTTTGATTTCTGATTTTCTTCCTGGATAACGATTATATATAACGTTTGGCAGCGGCAAAGTTGTTTTGATCCACTGCTTTTTTGCCCCGTCAAAGCAATACCCTTCAAAGAAGTGATGAGACATTGTTTCTTCAGCGAATAAAGCAAGAAGCCCGCCTTTCTCTTGCAGGGTATGATGTAAGAGTTCTACTAAAGGACGCTGTTTTACATTCAGTTTTTCCAAAACAGCTTTGTTCGTTAAAACTCCCACAATAGGACCTGCTTTTTCTCCTTTTAAACGAAGAAAAGCTTGAGTAGAAGAAATATTTTGAGTAAAGGGAAGTTCAATTTCTTGAACTCCCCATGTGTAAGATGCTGAAGGGTTATTATGAAACCACTGCTGCTTTTCTTTGTGATAGTAAATTGTAATCATATGCTGATGCCTTCAGGTGTATTTAGATAGTATCCAGATAAGTAAATCGCATATTCTAGAGAAAGTTTTCTAGTTTGTTGATCCGCTTTTCGTAAGGCAGGGTGTGAAAAAATAGAGCGACCGGGCTTAGAGTTAGCTTCAAACAGCCACACGTTTCCTTGATAATCCACTCCAAAATCGAATCCAAGCTCTCCAATTAATCCGTTCAACTCCTGTTCAAGTATATGACTAATTGAGATAGCGGCATCTTTTAGCTTATTTTCAATTTCTTTTTTGTAAGAAGGGTTAGTGAATATTTTGGCTGTAGCTTCAATTTCTCCGCCGTAATCAAGATGCGTAGTGATGCTGTTGGGACCGGCTACTTTAGCAGCTAGAGCAGTAAGCACCCATTGGTTATTCCCGTCTTTATTCGTATGCACGCGAAAGTCTACACAGCGCTTTTCTTTTTTGATTAATGAAATACCTTGCTGAGCAATGTATGAAGGATTAGTAAGTAAATATTCAAATTCTGATAATAGTTCCTCCAAGGTTTCTTTTTCTTGAACATGAAGACCTTTTTCTCCTTTGTAAGTCAGCGTGTACATGGAATCCTTAAAAGATAGGGTATAAATGCCGCGGCCTAAGCTTCCGTTTTTCGGCTTTAAATAAACGGTTTGATGAAGAAGCAGAAGTTTTTTTATTTGCTCACACGAAGGACTTTCAACCGTGTAAGGTAACAAATAGGCTGTCTGCTCGTTCAGTTTTAAAAGCTCATGAATTTCCCACTTGTTGAAAAAATCAGGATTAAAAAATGGAATGCCGTAATCAGTCATCATCTTTTCTTTAATGAACTTAAAAGGAGCTAACCCCTCTGTTTTTCGATTTGGCAAACGGTTATATACAACGTTAGGAAGCGGGACTTCATGCTGTGTCCAGCCGCTTTCCTCGTAAAAATAGCCGTTTATGGTCCCGGCTTCCCAGTTGATATGATGAGTTCCAAAAATAAAAGGAAGTCCCCCTGTTATACTTGCAGTAGAAAGAAGTTTAGCTAAGTGAAGGGAACGCTTTCCAATTGGCCGCAGCAGAGAACCAGTAAAGCCAGCTGATAACACACCAATTAAAGATCCTAAGTGAATGGTCTCATTCACAATAATAGGGTGCATCATATGAGCGAAAGGAATTTGCAGTTTTGTCATTAGCTCAGCTGAAATCTGAATTTCTTCACATTCTGAAGATTGTATAAGGCATGGAGCTGTCATTGTTCCAAAAGCTGCTTGTTTCAAGGAGTCTTTGTAAAGAGATGCAGGAACAGAAAGATCGCATCCTAGCTGCTCTACTACAACAAGGCGAGTAAGAGTTTTTTTCATAGCATTACTCCTTACGATACGATAGTGTGTTAGCTAAATAGATGCAGTAAGACAGGACATTTTTATACATGACTTCTTTTTGTTCAGGAGCTGTCTCCATTACGATTTTTCTTCCTGGTTTCGAATTTAAATCTAGAATCCAGATGCTGAAGTCTCTCGAGATACATAAATCAATACCTAATTCAAAAAGAGAAGGAAAATGATTTTCCAGCACGGACGGAATCGTTTTACAAATGGTGTTGATTTCATCCATTACATATTGACGGTGAACGCGAGGGATGCGAGGCAGCAAGTTCTCAAAAGGTACAATAGAGGCTCCTGAACTTACATTTGTTACGATGGAGTCTCGTTCACCTTGTCTAATTCCTCTTCCAATTTCTTTCCAAGCACCATCGTTTCCTTTTTGTAATAGCAGTCTTATATCAAAAGGAGTGCGCTCATAAGGGAAAAATGAAATATGGGGCTGAGCAATATACAATACATCACGGGCCGTTTTCGTAAACCAGTTCTTAAACTCTTGAAAAGAGGAAAATAGAATGGTGTTTACAATGTCATTTTGTTGATAAGAAGCTTCAATTTCACGTCCACGCTGTCTTAATTTCACAATTCCTTTACCTTGTGAGCCGTTGGCAGGCTTAATCATTAGGCTATCGTTTGTTCGAAGCAGCTGAACAAGCTGCTCTACACTTTCGATTGGAGTGGTAGGAGGAATATATGAAGATAAATAGCTATCTTTTTTAATGGCTTCATAGACATCTAGCTTATTGGGCAATCCATGGCCTAAAAATGTAACATCTTCCCGCTGTTTAAGCCAGTTCACAATAGGGCGAGCCTTTTTAGACAGCGAGTCTTTTCGATAAAAGCAGCGATCGTAAATAAACGAAGGAAGTAAAAAGGAATCTTCTATCCATTTCTTTTGTTGTAAATCGTAGCGGAAGCCTTCAATATTTTCGGTGTTAGGATGAATGTTAAAAGGAGTAAAACGGTATATTTCAATTGAAAACTCAGAAGCATGTTTAGCAATTTCGGTCACGTACTCCACTTCTTGCTGTGGGTGAATCGTTAAAAAGCCTAATGAAATCATCGTAAATCCTCCTTGGCAAATTGAAAATTCGTTGCATGCAGACAATAATCAAGCAGTGCTTTTGTTGAGGGACGAACAGAGAAAGCGCTTGAATCTAATTGTTTGGAAGGTTTGACATTTACTTCAATAATCCAAGGCTTTCCTTCTTGATCAATCGCTAAATCAATACCAAATTCTGCATAAAGTTCAGACGGGTGAGAAAGCTGTGTGCAAATTTCAATCGCAATCTCTTTTAAAAGTGAAAGGATATGGCGCGTCGTTTTTGAATCATAGAGCTGAGTTAAAACTTGCTGAGGAGGATGAATATCCCCTCCACGAGCAAGATTTGAGACGAAATTGCCGGGTTTTGATACACGTGTGACAATGGACGTGATTTTCCACGTCAAGTCGTCTTTTTTATGACAGAGAATGCGGAAATCAAAAGGGCACTGTTTGTATGTCTGCAGTGAAATTCCTTCTTGGATGAGAAATCCTTGCCTTTTTAATTGACTATAAAGCGTTTCAAATAAGTCATAGAGAGATTCATATTCTTTTTCATACGTCTGTGTAAACGTTGTATAGTCTAAAATATACTTCTCTTTCTTTGAAATTTTAAAAATATTTTTTCCTTGGCTACCATGAACAGGCTTCAGAAAAACATCGTCATGAAGTTCCAAAGCGTCAAGAAGATCTTGACGTGAACGAAGCTGATACGTTTTTGGCAAATATGGAAGTAAGTGTACAACATCTTTAAGCTGTTGAAAAACCGTCCATTTATTTAAGTAGCGTGCGTTAAAGAAAGGAACGTCATGCTCTTTCAAAAATGTTTTAAAGGTTTGAAAATCAGCGCTTTGCTCGGTTTTCCTGGCATGAATCCGGTTGTGTACGATTCCCGGAAAGGGAACGTCTGAATAAACCCATCGATCACCGCGATAAACATATCCTTTAGGGGACAATGACTTCACGTCGCTCAATTTGCTCACATAGCAAAAACACCCTAACTCCTTGCAAGCTTGAACAAATTCCTTACAAAATACAGAAATGGAGCCAAAGGGTTCTTCACCTTCTCGAACTTCTGTTACGATGCTAATCACGGGTCCCATCCTAAACGTGTTCTCTTCGTAAATGCCTCTCAGCTGATGCGTTTCATACGGAAAGCAAAAGTCTGCAAATAGAGCTTCCGACATCATGAAGCAGCATTCTCGATGCTGAAAAACAGTGGCTTTGACTTCTTTCGTGATGGAGCCTACTGTTAACGTAAACTCGTGCTTGCATTTCACACGTGAGAACAGAGCAGAACTAATGTAAATGTCGTCGCTCATATGGTTCTCTAGTGGTTTTAGAGAAATGGTAAAAGTATTCATAAACGAATCCTCTTTTTCTTTCCTTTAGTAGGCGAATGCTGATATATACTATGAGGAATTAGCCCAATCTGTGAAGAGAATTTATCGTTTTCTGAGAAAATAAAGGTCTTAAGCTGAATTTTATATAATAATTTGTTATAGTTAGGGAAGTCAAGAAATTATAGAACTGAATTAGGAGGAACTTAACGTGTCTGTAAACTTACATGATGTAGCAAATGATTTAGAAAAAGCAATTCGTCAAAGCGACGATTACACAAACTTAAAAAACTTATATGCAGCAGTAAACGCTGATCAAGGTTCAAAACAATTATTTGAGCGTTTCCGTACAATGCAAATGGAGCTGCAACAAAAGCAAATGATGGGCCAAGAGATCACTGAAGAAGAAGTTCAGCAAGCTCAACAAACAGTTGCAATCGTTCAACAAGATCAAAATATCGCGAAGCTAATGGAAGCTGAGCAACGTATGAGCATGGTAATTGGTGAATTAAACAAAATTATCATGAAGCCACTTGAAGAACTTTACGGTGCGGCTGAATAAGAGATAGAGAAAAGAGGAAAAGAGAAATCTTTTCCTCTTTTTTTATGCGGAAATTCCTTCTAATTGTGCAGTTCTGCTCATAAGCTTAGTAACAAGGCTACACATGCCGACTATCATGAAAAGGTCATTTATAACCGTATCCTAACGGATTAGACATCTATGAAAGAAGGGGTTCTCATATGGCTTATCGATTGCTAGCGTTGAATATTGATGGAACCATTTTAAATAGCCAAGGGCGCGTTACAAAAGAAACGAAAGACGCAATTCAATTTGTGAAAAATAAAGGGGTTTACGTTACGTTAGTAACAAACAGGCATTTTCCGTCTGCTAAAAAAATTGCTCGATCACTTAAAGTTCATCCAGCAATGCTCATTACTCATAGCGGTGCCTTTATCGGAACATCGATAGACAAACCGATACTAGATAAGAGAATTAGCGAGGAAAAGACATTTAATCTCATTCAGCTTTTTGAAAATTTTAATTGTCATGTCCGCATTTTGCATGAAAGGTTTTCAATTGGAAATCGTGTAAAGCTTCCTAATAATATTGTAGCTAAAAGCGTGTTAAAAACGGGAGAACCGCTCTTTTATCCCGTGCAGTTCGTAGATTCATTAGGAGATACGCTTCGTGATGAACCTGTTTCTACTCCAAAAATAGAAGTGTATTTTGCAGATCGTAGAGAAAAAGAATACGCTGAGCAAACAATTGCCAGTGCAGTTCCGGATATTGAATGGTTTTCGTATCCAAATGAAAATAGATGTTATATTACGCCAAAAGGAGCCACAAAAGCTGCCGGTGTTCGTTATGTAGCAAATCGTCTAGGGATACCGATGGAAGACGTAGTAGCCATTGGAAATTGCTATGATGATGTAGAAACGATTGAACACGCGGGAATGGGTGTGGCCATGGGCAATTCACCAACGGAATTAAAAATGCTTGCGGATTGGGTTACTCGTTCTAATAATGAAAATGGTGTAGCCTATATGGTGAAAGAATTATTTAGAAAGCAGCAGCGTCTTGGT
Organism: Priestia sp. D51; assembly: GCF_053345675.1. Lineage (NCBI taxonomy): Bacteria > Bacillati > Bacillota > Bacilli > Caryophanales > Bacillaceae > Priestia > Priestia sp. D51. The sequence goes on from NZ_JBLTIR010000007.1 coordinate 91,624, forward strand.
TATCTTCATCAAATTGACAGCTTTCGTTTAAAATAAATAAAAGTATGTTAGTTGAAGGGAAATCCGAACGAAGAATCCAACTCGTTCGGATTTTTTTCATTGGTAGGATAAACGTCAGCTTCACGTATGTAGCTGTTTCTAACTGTTGATTGAAGGGCAAGGCGAAGACTCCTGCGTAAATCAACAGAAGTGTAACAAGCAATTCATATGAGCTTATTTATCCCATTTGTTCGTCTGTAGGTTGAATTAATGTAATTATGGCTCAATCTCTTTTTCCGTTTGTTTCCTGTCCGCGTATTCCCTTGAGCTGAGCACCTTGACCGGACATACGTAGGTTTTGTAAACTGATTACTTAGATAGAATTGATTTGAAAGGTGATTATATTGAACATTTATATAAAAGGTATAGAAGATGAGCGTTTTTTACGTCCGCTTCACCGAATTTCAGATTTGTTTTTTGAAGAAAGCAACGTCTCCTTTGAGGATGATAACGAAGCTCAGCTGAAGGTTGAAGTAGAGCTAAAAGTTCATGAAGAAATTTATGCGAAAGCAGTGCTGCATGATGCTGCAACGGACAAGGTGTTTACAGAAGAGCTTTCTAAATCGTTTACGCCGTATGAAACAGAAAAAGAAAAATTTAAGCAAATAAAAAATGTGGTGCTTCGCGTCTACTTATCTGTGTTACAGGAGTATACAAACATTGTTCAAAAATGGGGTATTTTAACCGGTATACGTCCAACGAAGTTGCTTCATATGAAACTGCAGTCAGGCAAAAGTAAAGAACAAGCACATCGTGAGCTAAAGGAAGAATATTTAATCACTGATGACAAAATTAATTTAATGCAGCATATTGTGGATCGTCAACTAGCAGCTATTCCCGATTTACATGAGTTAAAGAACGAGGTAAGCATTTATATAGGCATTCCGTTTTGTCCGACGAAGTGTGCATACTGTACATTCCCAGCCTATGCGATTAACGGACGTCAAGGATCCGTTACGTCATTTTTAGGCGGCTTGCATTATGAGATGCGTGAAGTAGGGAAATGGTTAAAAGACAATAACGTCAAGATTACAACCGTCTATTATGGCGGAGGCACACCAACGAGCATTACCGCTGAAGAAATGGACATGCTGTATGAAGAGATGTATGAATCGTTCCCGGATGTACAAAATATCCGTGAAATTACGGTAGAAGCAGGAAGACCCGATACGATTACGGAAGAAAAGCTAGCTGTTTTGAACAAATGGAATATTGACCGGATTAGTGTAAATCCGCAGTCTTATATTCAAGAAACCTTAAAAGCTATTGGACGTCATCATACAGTTGAAGAAACGATTGATAAATTTCATCTTTCTCGAAAAATGGGGATGAATAACATTAACATGGACTTAATTATTGGGCTTCCAAATGAAGGTGTAGAAGAATTTCAGCATACGCTAGACGAATCTAAAAAATTGCTTCCTGAATCTTTAACTGTTCATACGCTATCGTTTAAACGCGCGTCTGAAATGACTCAAAATAAACGGAAATACAAAGTAGCAGATCGCTATGAAATTGGTAAAATGATGGATTTAGCGACTGAGTGGACTCAAGAACAAGGATATGAACCTTATTATTTATATCGCCAAAAAAATATTTTAGGTAATTTAGAGAACGTTGGATATTCATTCCCTGGTCAAGAGAGCCTGTACAATATTATGATCATGGAAGAAAAGCAGACGATTATTGGCCTTGGGTGCGGGGCATCCAGTAAGTTCGTGCATCCAGAAACAGGCATTATTACAAGGTTTGCGAATCCAAAAGACCCAAAATCGTACAACGATGGATTCGAGCACTATACGCAAGAGAAACTCAAGATTTTAGATGAATTGTTTAGGAAATAAAAAGGTCACTTTTTAGTGATCTTTTTTATTTTCAGCAGGGAAATGTCGGAATCTGTTGAATATATAAGAAAGTTGTAAGCGTTTTCTTATTATGGCGATGCGAGGTGCCGCTTAATGATGAATGTACAGTTAACCGTACCATCTATGATGGAAAGAGCTGAAAAGCTGTTTGGTAAAAAAGAAGTGGTTTCTAAATCTTCAAAAGGGATTCAACGTTTAACTTATAATCAGTTAATAAAACGGACTCGGCAGCTCTCTAGTATGCTAGAACGAATTGGAGTGAAGCGAGGAGAAAGAGTCGGAACGTTTGCATGGAATCATCATAGACATCTAGAGGCTTATTTTGCTGTGCCGGGAATAGGCGCTGTGCTTCACACAATTAATATCCGGTTAGATTCTGAGCAAATTGTATACATCATTAACCATGCACGCGATAAAGTCATTTTACTTGATGAATGCTTTTTACCTTTATTTGAAAGCATTCATCAAAGGCTTCCACATGTTGAAGCCTATATCCTTATGTCAGATGAAGGTGAGCTGCCAGAAACAGAGTTGCCAGTGTATCATTACGAAAATTGGATTCAGCAAGGGGATGCATCGCATTCCTTTGTTCAAGATTTAAGCGAAGAAGAACCAGCAGGTCTTTGTTATACCTCTGCTACTACAGGAGAGCCAAAGGGCGTTGTATATTCTCATCGCGCTATTTATTTACACTGTATGGCGCTAGGGCTTGCTGATAGTGCTGGATTATCAGAAGGTGATACCGCTATGCCTATCGTTCCAATGTTTCATGTAAATGCATGGGGAATTCCTTTTGCTGCGGTCTGGTTTGGGACAAAGCTCGTGCTGCCGGGCGCTTTTTGTACCTCAGAGACGATTGCCTCTCTCATTGAACAAGAGAAAGTAACTCTTGCTGCAGCAGTACCTACCGTTTGGTTAAATTTTTTACAAGAGTTAGAAAAAAAGCCTTACGCAGTTGATAGTTTGCGGGCTATTTTATGCGGCGGATCAGCGGCCCCAAAAAGCGTCATTCGAGAATTTCAGGAAAAATATCAAATTGAATTTATGCATGCATACGGAATGACGGAAACAAGCCCTGTTGTAACCGTCTCCCGCTTAAAAAGCTATCAGTACAGCGAAGACCCTGAGTATCAGCTCAGCGTAAAAGCGAAGCAAGGTTTCTTAGTTCCTGGCGTTGAAATGAAAGTAATAGGTCAAAATGGAGAAGTTGCTTGGGATGGAGTGGAAATGGGTGAGCTATTACTAAAGGGGCCATGGGTAGCTTCTGAATATTACAAGGATAAAAGAACAGAAGATACGTTTAAAGACGGCTGGCTGTATACGGGAGATATTGTGACGGTTGACGAAGAGGGAACAATCAAAATTGTAGACCGAACAAAAGATTTAATCAAAAGCGGAGGAGAATGGATTTCGTCTGTTGATTTAGAAAACGCGCTTATTGCTCATGAAGCTGTTTTTGAAGCCTGTGTCATAGCAGTTCCTCATAAGGTGTGGCAAGAGCGTCCAGTTGCTTGTGTCGTGTTAAAAGATGCATATAAAGGTGTCGTTTCGTCAGAAGAGCTGCTCAAATTTTTAGCGCCGCAGTTCACAAAATGGTGGCTTCCAGATGACATTTTATTTATGGATGAAATCCCAAAGACAACGGTCGGAAAGTTTTTAAAACGTACGCTTCGTGAACAAGTCCTCAATCATTATCAGAAAGGGTGAGTAAATATGACCGTCGAATTAAAAGTAGTAGAACTAGTTTTGCAAGAACGTGTCGCCACAATTTCGTTTAACAGGCCGGATGCGTTAAATGCATTAAACGAAGAAGTGCTAGAGCAGTTTATTCAATGTTTAAAAGTTGTCGAAGAAAGTGAAGTGGACTTCTTAGTAGTAAAAGGAAACGGAAAAGTGTTTTCAGCAGGGGGAGATATTAATATGATGATGTCACCTTCACAATCAGAACGTTTTGAGCAGGTGATGGATTTAATTAATGAAGCCGTGCTGACTTTATACAGCCTGCCTCAAATGACGATAAGTGTACTGCACGGTGCGGCAGCAGGGCTAGGGCTCAGCATTGCGCTTGCTTCTGATTATATTATTGCAGAAAGACACACGAAAATTGCGATGAACTTTATCGGCATTGCTCTAATTCCAGACGGAGGCGGTCACTTTTTACTAGAAAAGCGCATCGGTTCTCATCGTGCGAAACAGCTGATTTGGGAAGGAAAGACATTAAAAGCAGAGGAAGCTCATCAATTTGGCATAATTGATGAAATAAAAGAAGGAGATTTGGCGAAGCGTGTAGAAGATTATCTCTCATATTGGCTAAAAAAACCTTCACGTGCTTTGAAGGAAACAAAGCGAATTTATGTGGAGACATCTATTTCACAATTAAAGCAAGTGCTTGCGCTTGAGAAAAGAAGTCAGTTTGCTATGAGCCAAAGTTCGGATCATAAGGAAGGTGTACGTGCGTTTCTGGAAAAGCGAGCGCCTGTTTTTAATCAAAGTGAAAAAGATATTTCCGAAAATTAAGTGAACTAGTTTAAAAGCCAATATTTTTGTCTATCATATTGATAGAGCATGTTTAAAAGTTGCAAAACAGTGGTAACACAAGATAATGTAGAAACTAATGAGGTGATTGGAAATGAACAAAACAGATTTAGTAAACGCAGTGGCAACAAAATCAGAGTTAACAAAAGCAGATGCATCTAAAGCAGTTGACGCATTACTAGAAACAATTTCATCAACGCTAGGTGAAGGTGAAAAAATTCAGTTAATCGGCTTCGGTACATTTGAAGTACGCGAGCGTGCTGCTCGTACAGGCCGTAACCCTCAAACGGGTGAAGAAATGCAAATTCCAGCATCAAAAGTACCGGCATTTAAAGCTGGTAAAGAACTAAAAGAAGCTGTAAAGTAATATAAAACGCCGGAAAGCTAAACCTTTCCGGCGTTTTGTATTAACGATGAAATAATACAAGTTTTCCGCTAGAGCTAACGCATCGATGTGTTTTTTCTAAATAGGCAAGCTCTTCTAACTTTTTGGTGCCGATTGTCTTTGCTTCTGTTTCAGAAGCTGCTTCGAAACTTTCATCTATTAATTTTTCTCCAGTCTTTTCAAAAGCGGTTAATGTATAAGTACTCATAAAATCTACTCTCCTCTTATAGTATAATTGTAAGCGTATTCAACATATTTCTCGTCTTATTCCTCTAAATCCTGCTAAGGTTTACAGATATCATTTTTTTCCATACAATAAACATAGGTTTATTTACAAAGGAGGAATTAAATGTCTCTTTCTATCCGTGAAGTTTCAAAAAGGTACGGTGAATTTACAGCTGTAAATGAACTATCCTTGCAAATTCCAAAGGGTGAAGTGTTTGGTTTTTTAGGTGCAAACGGTGCTGGCAAAACAACGACGTTTCGAATGATTTTAGGGCTCATTGAACCAACCTCAGGTCACATCCAATGGAATGATAAATCTTTAACTTACAGTAGAAGCCATCTAGTTGGTTACCTTCCAGAAGAAAGGGGATTATATCCGAAATTAAAAGTCAAAGATCAGCTTGTTTATCTAGGACGGCTGCGCGGGATGAAAAAAGCTAACGTGCTGCAAGAAATGGAGCACTGGTTATCTCGATTTAATATTCCTCAATATGCTTCCAAAAAAGTAGAAGAGCTATCCAAAGGAAATCAGCAAAAAATTCAATTTATTGCCTCCGTTATTCATCGGCCCGAGCTTCTTATTTTAGACGAACCTTTTAGCGGCTTGGATCCTGTAAATGTAGAGGTATTAAAAGAAGCGGTGCTTGATTTGAAAGAACGCGGAACGACGATTGTTTTTTCAAGTCATCGAATGGAACATGTGGAAGAACTTTGTGAATATTTATGTATTATGCATCATGGCATGCCTGTTGTATATGGAAGACTGCCGGAGATCAAGCGTTCATTTGGCAAGAAAAATGTCATTGTACACGGAAAAGGTCCGTTTGAGAGAATTACAGAGCTTGAAGGCGTTGTAAAGGTGAAAAAAACGGTTGAAGGCATAATTGTTCAAATCCAACATGAATCCGTATCGCAACTCATTTTTCAAGAACTTAAACACTTTTCATTTGTATCTAAATTTGCAGTGGAAGAGCCTTCATTAAATGATATTTTCATTGAAAAGGTAGGTGCTTCCTATGAATAAATTTTGGGTCATCGTTTTTCATACATATCTTAATAAATTAAAAACAAAATCTTTTATTATTACGACGATTATTACTGCTCTTATTCTAGTTGCTCTTACAAATATGGAGAAAATTATCGACGTTTTTAATTCAGACGATAATGGCACAAATGTGGGTGTCATTTATGAAGTGGAAAGCGTATATACGTTGTTCAAACAAAATGTAAATGCTATGGATTCAGACATTCATTTAAAAGAATTTACGTCTGAGGCTAAGGCAAAGCAAGCGGTAAAAAGCGGGCAGCTCGATAGCTATTTACTTTTATCTTTAAACAATAAGCAGCTGCCTCAAGCTGTGTACAAAGCTAACTCTTTGGCCGAATCAAATCTTTCGTCTACCTTAGAACAGGCGGTACAGCAAACAAAAGTGGCTATGGCTACAGTGAAAATTGGTTTAGAAGAAAAGCAAATTGATCAGCTTTACAGCCCTGTTTCATTTAAAAAAGAAGCGTTAGTTGAAAATGCCAAAACAGAACAAGAGCTAAATCAAGCAAGAGGTCTTGTGTATGTTCTGCTGTTTGTTATTTATTTTGCCGTTATCATGTATGGGAGCATGATTGCGATGGAAGTAGCTACTGAAAAATCATCCCGCGTTATGGAGATCCTCGTATCGAGCGTATCACCTATTACACAAATGTTTGCTAAAATCATTGGAATTGCACTGCTCAGCTTAACACAGCTTGCAGTGATACTGAGCGTGGGCTACACATCGTTAAAAGCCAGTGTGGAAACAAATCATAACGGCATCTTTTCTTATCTCGGATTTAATGATGTTCCGCTGACTACATTCGTGTATGCATTTGTCTTTTTCATATTAGGGTACTTTCTTTTTGCTACGCTCGCGGCTTTTTTAGGTTCTCTTGTGAGCCGTATTGAAGATGTACAGCAAATGATTACGCCCATGACCCTTGTGATTGTGGCCGCTTTTTTAATTGCTATGTTTGGACTTGGTGATCCTGAAACCACAATCATTACGGTCACATCTTTTATCCCGTTTTTTGCTCCGATGATTATGTTTTTGCGTGTAGGTATGTTAAATGTTCCTATGTGGGAAGTGAGTGTATCGATAGGGATTTTGGTTGTGACGATTACTGCTTTAGCTATATTTGGTGCCCGTGTGTATAAAGGAGGAGTCCTTATGTATGGTCAATCTACCTCTTTTAAAGATATTAAAAAGGCGCTGCAGTTAACGAAAAAAGAAACATAAAGAAGTGAGAGGCTGAGACAAAAGTAGATTAGTTGAAGGGAGGTCCGGACGAACAATCTAGATTCTTGATGGAGAATCCAACTCGTCCGGATTTTTTTATTGGTATGGTGACCATAGTTTGCATGTATGTAGTTGTTTCTAGCTGTGTATTGGAGAGCAAGACGAAGACTCCTGCGGAGAAAGCGGAAGCGACGAGGAGGCTCAGCGGCTGCCGGAAAGAGAAGTCTTGCACGGAAATCAACAGCGGTGCCTCAAGCGATTCATACTCGCTCCTTTATCCAATCTGTTTGTCTTTAGATTGTATTGATTTTGTTGTGTCATAATCTCATCTCTTATGAAAAAGCGTCTACCCGTGCATTCGGTGCCAAGCGATGGTAAAATGAAATGTAAAGAGCTGTAAATAAGCGGACGAAGCGATAAGAGCTTTGCTATCAAATACATAGAATGAAGTGGTAAGGAGGAAAAGGGCATGACAAAAGGAATTGCTCAATACGAAGTAGGAGAGCAAGTTGATCTTTATTTTTTAATTAAATCCTCAACGAGAGGAATTGCAAGCAATGGAAAACCATTTTTAACGGTAATCCTACAGGATAAAACAGGTGATATTGAAGCCAAGCTGTGGGATGCATCTCCAGATGACGAGGAAAATTATGCTGCTCAAAAGATTGTGCGAGCTGCTGGAGAAGTAATGAATTACCGCGGGCGCAACCAGCTGAAAATACGCAACATTCGTCCTGCACAGCCCCAAGACGGAGTGCGCACATCTGACTTTTTAGAAGTGGCGCCTTTATCTCAAGAAGAAATGGTGGAACATATTACAAAGAGTATATTTGAAATGAAAAATTCAAATGTCCAGCGCATTACTCGCCATTTGTTTAAAAAATATCAAACGGAATTTTTAGAATATCCGGCAGCAACTAAAAATCACCATGAGTTTGTATCGGGGCTTGCCTACCACGTGGTGTCTATGCTGAAGCTGGCTGAGTCATTTTCAACCCTTTATCCAAGCTTAAACCGCGACTTGCTGTACGCTGGAGTTATTCTTCATGACCTTGGCAAAGTATTTGAACTTTCAGGTCCTGTTTCGACGATATACACAGTCGAAGGGAACTTGCTTGGCCATATCTCGATTATGGTGAATGAAATTGGAAAAGCGGCGGAAGAATTAGCGATTGAAGGAGAAGAGGTCATGCTTCTTCAGCACCTTGTATTATCGCATCACGGTAAGGAAGAGTGGGGAAGTCCGAAAAAGCCGTTAATTAAAGAGGCTGAGATGCTTCATTTGATTGACAATGTAGACGCTAAAATGAATATGCTGGACCGAGCATTAACAAAAGTGAAGCCTGGTGAATTTACAGAGCGTATTTTTGCACTTGATAATCGTTCATTTTATAAACCAACGATTGATTAAAAAGGTATAAGTCTTTCTTCCTTCGCATATAGTGGTTGTAAATAACTGTGATGGGGGATCAATATATGGTGACACTACCAATTTGGATTTATTTAGTTGTAGCAGGCATTTTCTTTAGTGGATTTATGGCAATTCGTGCTGCACAACATGATAAGCAAGTGGATGATTCGTTTATTGAAAAAGAGGGACAAGTCTTCATCGAAAGAATGCAAGTGGAAAAAGAAAGACGCAACAGCGATTCTATCTGATTATATAAAAGAGCCTGTCACATGAGTGACAGGCTCTTAGCATTACTGCTGAGGAGTTTCTACGCCAGATTGACTATCTGTCGCACCTTCTTCGAAAATTGGTTTTACATTTTTATCTTTGACTTCCACTTTTGCTTTATCAAGCTCTTTTTGAATCTTCTTGTTCGCTTCTGCTTGATCTACTTTTGAACGTTTGATTTGCTGCTCAAGTTCAGGTTTCTTTTTCTCAAACGATTCTACTTTCTTTTTATCGACTAGTTTAATGATATGGTAGCCGTATTCTGTTTTGATTGGTTTACTTACTTCACCTTTTTTCAGCTTGTAAGCCGCTTCTTCAAATTCTTTAACCATTTGGCCTTCACTGAAGTAGCCTAAATCGCCGCCGTTAGCTGCAGACTGCTGATCCGTTGAATATTCTTTTGCCAGACTAGCAAAGTCTTCGCCTTTTTTGATTTTCGCTTCTACTTCGTTTGCTGTCTTTTCGTCTTTTACTAAAATATGACTTGCGCGAATTTGAGGTTTTTGAGCTTTATATTCATCATAAGCTTTTTTCAGTTCTTTGTCCGATACCTTAATGCCTGCTGTAGCAGCTTTTTCACGGAGAATATCAACTTTTAGCATATCTTTGACTTCTTTTTCGCCTTTTTGCTTAATAACTGAATCCACCTGATCACCGTATTGTTCTCTTAGAATGTTCAGCTGCTGATCAAGCTCTTTATCCGTTACTTTATATTTTTTACTCAATACTTTTTCTTCGGTAACGCTTCGTACGAGTGTATTAAATTGGTCTTGTCCGATTGTATCTTTCATTTGCTTATACAAATCACCTTGAGTGATATTGCCTGCTTTTGTTTCTACAATTACTTTTGAAGAATCGTTTGCATTTGAAGCATCATTTCCCCCACTGCATGCTGATAAAGCAACGAGGCTGGCTGCCGTTGTTAGTGCAACTAAGCTTTTTTTCATACGTAAACACTCCTACTCATCATTTTTACTTATGTAGCTTGACTCAAGATTTACTATATCACATTTCCTGATGTTAGCAAATGAAGTTAAAACCACGTAAATTTACATTTATTTTCCACTAAGCATGGAGTGATTATACGCTTATGATGGCTTTTTTATAAAGCGTTTTCAAAATGGTGGACAAACTCACAGAGTAATCTCCAAACGAGAAGCAAGAGAAATAAATTATGGAGTTTGGGCTAAAAGCCTAGACGTTTTTTGAGCTGATGCATAAGATGCAGTATTAGTAAACAAAGGGGGTGCTCAAATGAGCGGATGCGGATATGGAGGCGGTTTTGCACTATTAGTTGTACTGTTTATCTTATTAGTCATTGTTGGTTGTGCATGTTACCACTAGGAAACAGGTGAATATAAAAGGAAAGGGGCGATAGATATGGGTTCTTACGGATGCGGATACGGCAGTGGATTTGCTCTATTAGTCGTATTATTCATCTTATTAGTTATCATCGGCGCTAGCTGTTTTTGCTAAGCCTATAAAAAAGCGGTGAGACATCTCACCGTTTTTTATGTAAATGATACTTCAATATAAGATGAAACTAATAAAATGGTAATTAATACATTAATCGTACGAAAAACTTTAGGCTGTTTTTCAGCTGGAATTTCTTTTTGAATACACAATGTATTTGTTAGTGCATTGATGTAGAATAAAATGAATAGTGCAAATACAATAAAGAATATGTACATAAAAATCCCCCTAACAAAATCAGTGTGACGAAGACAAAAAGTCTTATAGTCATTTATATAGTACAGCTTTGTATGAATTTACAAATATCTATATTAACATTACCAAAAAAGCGGTAAAATAGATAGTTATATATACAGTTGAGCAAAGAATTTCAAAAGGTATTTACACAGAAATGCGGTTTTTATTTTATAAAGGGTAGTTAAGAAGTTGAGAAATAGGTTTTAAACGAAATAGCAAAGTGAATGGATAAGAAATGAGTAACAATCAGCCATTGTGCAAAAGGATTGTTAAAAAGGACAGAGGGATTTATATTAATATATGCAGTGAGTACATAATCAGTATATGAAAATCTTTATACGGTGCTACTCAAACAGGAAATGTGATTGACGAAGAAAGAATTATTTGGAAGAACATGAATGAATCATGTACAATATGGAGTAGAGATATATGAACGTTGAAGGAGTAGGGGAAGCGGATGGAAACTTTAGAATCTCGAGTATCACGTTTAGAATATTACATAAAACTGTTATCTGGGACATCTGAACAAGAAGCTAAACCATTTATTGATTTAGTGGTAAGAAATCAGCTTACAAAGAAGGAAGTAGAGGAAATTTTAATTCTGTGTGAAGATACAAAAAGCGAATATATTGAGCAAAAAGCGGAAGGCCTAACAGACTTTGTTCCGCTTCTTACACAATTTGTTGGTATGCTGAATTATAAATTAACTCCCAGAGAGACGGTCGAATCGCTTCGTTATCAACCTTCTTATCAAGATGTGATGAATGAATTTTTTGAAATTATTCAATGGATAAGGGACTAACCATTAAGAGTTTGAAATAGTCTCCTGGTGGTTCTCTTTATCTTTCTTGACAAGCTTGCCATCTTCTTCAGTGAATTCTTCTTCGATATGATGGAAAGATCGCTCGAAGATATCCATAAAATCTTCACCGTAAATTTTGCGGATGACGGTCATTAGTTCCATAAACTCAGGGAATTTGCCGTACAAGTCGCGCAACGGAAGTGCGCCGCTGAATACTGAATTATTAGAAGGCTCGTAATGTTCCATTAAATCCAGTAAAATGGCCTCGCCTTTATCTGTCAGCTGAATGTACGTATTTCGCTTGTCGCTTTCTTTTTTAGAAAACTCAAGTAAACCTCGTTCTTCTAGTTTTTTGGAGAAGTTAAATGCAGTAGAAACATGCATAACTCCAAACTTGGCAATTTCGGAAATGGAAGCCCCGTTTAAATGATATGAAATCCACAAAATATGATGCTCGTTAATATTAAGGTCATAAGGCTTAATCCATTGCTGCCAATCCTTCTCTACGGTTTTCCAAAGGGCTTTACTTAATTGGGCAATACGTTGGCTAAATAGAAGTGCTTCTTTCAAACTGTAATCCTGATCACTAGTCTTTTTCATCTTCTCCCACCTACTTAGTCTCTTTTTTTATTTATCTTCTATTATGCCAATAAAATAAAAAATTATAAAGATGTAAATTTACAAAATTTTAAAAAATTAAAAAAGAAGGCGCTTTAACCTTCTTTTTTGTCAATTTTTTCATTGGGATTTTTAGTTGTCTGTACATGTTCCTCTAGGTTTGACAAAGAATTTTGGATTTCTTTCAAATGATGCTGAATGGATTCCTTATGAGGGACAATTTCTTCTTTAAACTGACCAAGGGTAGTAGAAAGGTCACTTGCGATATTTTTCACTATAGTATTTCCTTCTCTGGCGGTCATTTGTACTTGTTGAGAAATAGCTTTTATTTTTGTTGAGAGCTCTTGTTGTGAAGCGTTAACTCGGTCTTTTCGAGAACTGACACGCTGTTTAAGTTCTCGTCCTGAATATGGAGTAATAAGAAGCGTTGTAATAGCGGCTACGGTGCTTCCGATTGCTGCTCCAGCTGCTAGTTTTTTCATTCTACTCATTATTTATTTCCTCCTATGTAGTAAAGTAATTGCTAACACTTCCTTCTGACATAATCATAAAAAAATAGCATAGATTTATACAAAAGAAGGAGGTTATCAACATGGGATAGCTTTATTCATTCTTTTGATGATTAGCCTGAGTTTTTTTCTGGCTGCCTTTAAATGGTTTAGCCTTACGACTAGAACGGCATCATATCCACCTAAACATGTGCTTAAACAAAAGTCTCTTACATGTGCGACAGTGGCTTTTGCGAGTTTTTTATTGGCGCTTATACTTTATTATGTAACCTAGGATGGGGAACTTAAACCTTTATTACATAGTAAGTCTTCATACCTATTGTATGAGCTGCAAATGAAATTTAAGTGAAAAGCATCCTGTATCATTTCTTTTTAAACAACAAGTTAAGAGCCGGACTTTAGACTGTCTCTAAAAGATCAGCAACATACTATAAATGAACCGTTTTATCTAAAGGTCCGCCACGCTTTGGCGGGCCTTAGCTTTTGGTGTAAAAAAAGAGCCTGATTCTTAACTAAATCAGGCTCTTGACGTTACGATAATTTTGCTTTGATGCTTGTGCGTTTTAGAACGGATTGAACAATTGGATAAATAACGACCATAACGATTGTATTCACTACTGTTGCAGGTAATACAACTGCAGCAACAAGCGCCATGACGCTGTTTCCGCCCGGTAAGCCGACGATTAGCGCGGCAGCTGACAAGAATACGGTTCCTGATACGAGCGTGCCAACAGCTGTTAAAGCAGCGGCAACTGGTGTTTTCATGCCTGTTGCTTTTTTCACAAGCATAAATAATGCAAAGAAAACAAATGCTGTAATTGGTTTATCAATCAAGTTTGCAATTTGTCCGCCAGGAAAGCTTGTTGTTAAAGCAGAAATAACTGCTGTGGTTAAGCTAACCAATGCAACATTTTTTACGCTAGGAAACAACAGGATTGCTAAAAACATCATTGTTAACATCATATCTGGCTTCATTCCAAATAAAATAGGAGTTACCACCGTGTGGAGAACCGCTCCAATTCCGACTAATAACGCTAAAGAAACTAAAACTTTTGTATTCATTTCTCATCTCTCCTCTTCTAAGCTAAGCTCGAAATATACCAATAGTGCGTCTATGCCCATTGCATATATTTACATACTGATTATAACATATTTATGTGAAAAAAGAATCAGCTAATTCTGCCAATTACGCGTTTGCCTGCGCAAATTCATCCATAAAGACGGCAAGAGCTTCACACGCTTCAAGCGGCACAGCATTGTAAATAGAAGCGCGGCATCCGCCGATTGAACGGTGTCCAGCTAATCCTACAAAGCCTTTTTCTTTTGCTTGCTGTAAAAACTCAGCCGTTAGCTCATCGTTTGGTAAAGTAAACGTGACATTCATAATTGAACGGCTTTCCTCTGTAGCGTGAGGAGTATAGAAATCGTTTGAACGTTCCATGCTTGCGTAGAGTAACTTAGCTTTTTTATGATTTTGAGCTTCAATGGCTTTAACGCCCCCTTGTTCTTTAATCCAATCTAAAACAAGTGAAAGCATATAAATACCAAACGTTGGAGGAGTGTTGTAAAGAGAATTGCTCTTTACGTGAGTCTCATAGTTCAGCATTGTTGGTAAACCTTCAGGGATACGTTTAAGCAATTCTTTCTTCAAAATGACAACTGTTACACCAGATGGTCCGAGGTTTTTCTGAGCACCAGCATAAATGAGTGAGAACTTAGATACATCAATTTGACGGCAAAGAATGTCGCTTGACATGTCAGCAATTAAGTCTACTCCTTCAATAGAAGGATAGTCAGCCCATTGTGTACCAAAAATGGTATTATTGGACGTGATATGCAAGTACCCAATCTCTTCTTTTGGAAGCTTTATATCATCTAAAGCTGGAATAGAGCGGTAGTTCTCTTCTTTAGTAGAAGCAACAACTGCTGTTTTTCCAAGTTTCTTTGCTTCTTTTAACGCTTTTTCCGACCATGATCCCGTTAGCACATATGCCCCGACTTGATCAGGAGCTAAAAAGTTCATTGGAATCATAGAGAATTGCAGGCTTGCTCCGCCCTGCAGGAATAAAATTTCATGTGTATCTGGAATATTAAGCAATTCCGTTAGTGTTTCTTTAGCATGTGTTAATACATCTTCAAACTCTTTGCTGCGATGTGATAATTCCATCACAGACATACCTGTATTTTTGAAGTTAACTAGCTCCTCTTGAGCAAGTTGTAAGACAGGTAGGGGAAGCGCAGATGGACCTGCATTAAAATTATAAGCTCTGTTTAACGTAATCACATTAATTCCTCCTCAAATTAGTTCGAACACTCATCATACAAAATGGCTAATGACTGATGTCAGAAAGAATATCATTATACTATCATGAAAACTCTTAGTTGTGGAGGTAACTTTTCAAAAATTTAAATTAATCTGTAAAGAGAAAATAATAGAAAAAAGATAAATAAAAAGTATACGTAAACATGTTTTGGCAAACATGTAAATGAAATGTTTATATGCTATACTGATGGAAGAAATAATGTGGAGGAACAGAATGAGAGTATTAAAATATGCAATATTAGGGCTCTTAAATCAGGAGGAGCTCAGCGGGTATGACATTACCAGACTTTTTAAAGAAGAGGTTGGTAATTTTTGGAGCGCTAAACACAGCCAGATTTATCCCGAGCTAAAGCGATTAACAGAAGAGGGATTTATTCGCTATGAAACCGTGATTCAAGGCAAAAAATTAGAAAAAAAGATGTATTCGATAACGGAAGAAGGAAGAGTCGAGCTAAGCAAGTGGCTCACTACGATTGATCCTATTCCTGAAACAACTAAAGATGAATTTATGTTAAAAGCTTATTTTGCTTCATCCATGTCAATAGAAGAGTTAAAGCAACAAATAGATAACCAATTATCAAGCAGGAAAATGAAGCTGACTTTTTTAAAGAAACGAATGGATGATCTTTTAGAAGAAGTTAATCACCACATTACCGTTTCTTCTCCTCAATTTGGTCATTACTTGGTGCTATCTCGCGCTCAAGACCGGGAGACAAGCTATATCAATTGGCTTGAACGTACGCTGAATTTAATTGAAAAAGAACAATAAGAAAAGGTGAGCAGATCATGAGTTGGTGCATAAAATCATTTCAAGAGCTGACAAACGATGAGCTTTATGAAATTCTACAGCTTCGCACCTCTATTTTTGTTGTGGAACAGAAGTGTGCTTACTTAGAAGTAGATGGAAAAGACAAATTTGCTTATCATTTGTTCAAAAAAGAAGATGAGAAAATTATCGCATACCTTAGAGTTTTACCAAAAGGAATTAGCTATAAAGAAGCTTCTCTTGGACGTATTATTGTAAAACAAGCACAGCGCGGTACAGGTCTCGGAAGAGAACTAGTAGCAAGAGGAATTGCTTTTCTAGAGAATGAATTGCACGAGAAGACAATTAAAATTCAAGCTCAAAGCAGACTTCAAACATTTTATGAATCGTTTGGTTTTAGACCTATTTCCGATATTTATTCAGATGAAGGACTCCCACACGTCGATATGCTAAAGACACCTTAGAAACTTCACCATTTGTGTGAAGTTTTTCTATTTTTAAAACGGGTAAGGTGAAAGAAACGTGTAGGGTTTAGTGGCATGCAGATAGAATCGATATGACTACTACTAAATTAGTAATTTATGAATAAGATAGATAGTGAATTTGTTTCTTTTTACTTATTCTTTGATTTTCAGTAAGTGATATATTGAAGAAAGTAATAATATTGTATATAATGATTTTTGTAACAAAAATGTAACAATTACGTAATATTCTTAATATTTATTGAGAAAGAAATTTGTTGTACATATTGCTTGGAGGCATTTTTATGAGTGCAAAAGAAAAGAAAAATAGGTATATATATAGTTTGGACGGACTTCGGGCCTTTGCTGTCATGGCTGTGATTGCTTATCACTTAGGCTTTGGATGGGCGTCTGGAGGATTTTTAGGAGTTGACGTTTTCTTTGTATTATCTGGGTATTTAATTACCTCAATTTTACTGGTGCAATCTTGGGAAAATCCTTTAAAGAATTTGAAGCATTTTTGGATTAGCCGTACGAGAAGACTTCTTCCAGCTGTGTATGTGATGGTCGTATTAACTGCAGCGTGGGTTATTTTATTTAATCGACCATTGTTAACAACGCTACGAGGCGATGCATTATCGTCTATTTTTTATATGAGTAACTGGTGGTTTATTTTTCATAAAGTTTCATATTTTGATAGTTTTGGATCACCGTCACCATTAAAAAACTTATGGTCACTTGCTATTGAAGAGCAGTTTTATATTGTATGGCCACTTGTTTTATTGTTGGGTTTGAAATTTATTAAAAAGAGAGGAATTCTTTCTCTATTTATTTTAGCTGGAGTAATGGCCTCAGCCATTCTGATGTCTTTTTTATATGAGCCAGGAGGAGATCCTAGCCGCATTTATTATGGAACCGATACTCGGCTGTTTGCCCTTTTAATCGGTTGTTTACTTGCATTTGTCTGGCCGATGTATCGTTTATCATCAAAAAATCTTCCAGCTGTGGGCAAGCAAGTATTAAACGCAGTAAGTATGGTAAGCTTCTTTGTATTTATTCTCTGCGTATGGAGCGTTGATGAGTATACGCATGCATCTTTTCTTTATCAAGGCGGCATGCTGCTGATTTGTTTAAACGCTGCTGTGCTGGTTGCAACGATTAGTCACCCTAGTAGTTTTTTAGGAAAAGCTTTGTCGTTTAAACCGCTTCGCTGGCTTGGTACTAGATCATACGGTATCTATTTGTGGCATTATCCGGTTATTGTTCTTACAACACCTGTAGCCGAGATTGGCCGCCCGGTCTATTGGCATGCGCTGTTACAAGTAGGAATTACATTTATCATTGCTGAACTTTCGTACCGTTACATCGAGGTGCCTATTCGCACACGCGGTTTTCGCTATTATTTCCGGCATTACCATCCGAGAGAGCTTTTTAAATGGCGTAATCTCTCTCGTTCGAGACAAGCGGTTTTGGGCAGTCTCATTTTCTTTTTGGCGTTGTTTACAGCGGATATGACAAGCTTTGCTATTAGTACGCAGCAAAAGGATGAGACCGAAGCAAAACAAACAGAGGTTAAAATTCAAACGAATCATAAAGAAAATGCTTCAACTTCTGTCAAAGACAAGAACAAAGCGGAGGATGAAAAAACAAAGAACGCAGAAAAGAACTCCGCAGAAGAAAAATCTGATGCAAAAGAAGAACAGCAGCCGAATTCTTACAGAGATGTTCTTGCGATTGGAGATTCGGTCATGCTGGATATTGCTCCTAATCTTAAAGAGATGCCGCTTAGTATTACGATTGACGGAAAAGTAGGAAGGCAGCTCAATGAAGCACTGCAGCTAACTCCTAGTTATCAAGCATTTAATAATCCGAACAGCGCAGTGATTATTGAGTTAGGAACGAACGGTTATTTTACCAATGAAGAACTTGAACAACTGTTAAAAGCTTTTTCACAAGCGGACGTTTACTTAGTGAATACGCGCGTTCCTCGTTCCTGGGAAAGCACCGTGAACAAGAACTTGAAAGCTGCTTCTGAAAAGTTTGATCACGTCACGCTTGTAGATTGGTACTCTGAGGCTTCTAAGCACCCTGAATACTTTACATCAGATGGTGTCCACTTGGTACCTGAAGGATCAAGAGCATTAACAAAATTGATTGAAGAGCGTATGAATTTAGAAGTTAAGGCAGAAAATGGTTCATAATGAGCGAGAGACGTATTGAGTTTTACATCATAAACTGATTAATAGATAAAACAAAAAAAGCTTACATGTGTAAGCTTTTTTTGTTTCAAGAAAGGCGAGAAGAAATATTGCCAGCGATTTCTTGAAGTTTTTCAGGCGTGTATTCGCTTGTATGCTCTTTCCATACAGCACCGAATCCATCGCCTTCCCCGTAGCGTGGAATAATGTGCATATGATAATGAAACACGGATTGACCAGCTTTTTCACCATTATTATTTAAGATGTTTAAGCCGATTGGGCTGTATGTTTCTTTAATTGCATTTGCGATTTGAGGAACCACTTCAAATAAATTGCGCGCAATTTCCGGTGTTAGTTCGTGAATGTCTTTTTTATGTACTTTTGGAATCACCAGCGTATGACCTTTTGTTACTTGACTAATGTCTAAAAAAGCTAATACATGTTCGTTTTCAAATACTTTTGCACCTGGAATTTCACCGCGAATAATTTTGCAAAAAATACAGTTTTCATCATGTGTGCTCATTATGTTCACCTTCCGTTACTAATATAAATGTATGGGTATACATGTACGTTTATTTTACCACAAAGTAGAAATGCAATCAGCAGGCAAGAAATAGCCACTCATATTTTATACACAAAAACGGGATGCAAACGATTATGCATCCCGTCATGTGAAGAAGGAAAAAACAGCTTTTAATGCAGCATATGATCTTTAAGGAACACCTCATTTACGTAATTACATTGCCTAATGAAACAGTCAATTGAAAAAGTATATTCTCTTTAACAAACACCTCATTTAAGCATTGAGCTAAAAAAATATACAATGTGAACGAAATCGTTCTTGGTCTTTGACAAACACCTCATTTACACAGTAATAAATGAACATTATTGTCTACCCATTATATATATTCTTACTACGTTCATGACTACCATCCCCTTATGAATCAAACATACATCGATTTACAATAAGGTTTTCTGAAATATGCCTGCTGTAGACACCTCATCCCAAATGTAAGAAGCTTTGTAATGATTAGTTGTAATCAATAACTTGTTTTCCTTCTTCCCTATATAGAATGTCCCGATATTTCGATTATATTCTGGAAAAATTAACCGAAAAGAATTGAAAACGATGTGAGGACGAAAAAGATTTGGTACAATAGAGCAAATAGCGCTTGCGCTTGTAGACAAAAAAGAACAAATAAAAGGAGATCGTGATGGGTTCTTTATTGCAAATTAACAATATTACAGGGGGATATACGAAAACTCCCGTCTTAAAAAATGTATCGTTTGATGTAAATGCAGGTGAATTAGTTGGGTTAATCGGCTTAAACGGAGCCGGAAAAAGTACAACGATTAAACATATCATTGGATTAATGGAAGCAAAAAAAGGAAGTGTATCCATTAATAATAAAACCTTTCAACAAGACCCAACAGGCTATCGAAGTCAGTTTACGTTTATTCCAGAAACTCCTGTGCTCTACGATGAATTAACATTAAAAGAACATTTGGATATGACAGCTATGGCTTATGGACTTGAGCCTCAAGCATATGAAGCACGTCTGCAGCCGCTTTTAAAAGAATTTCGTTTAGACCGGAAGTTAAAATGGTTTCCCGCGCATTTTTCAAAAGGGATGAAGCAGAAGGTTATGATTATGTGCGCTTTTTTGGTTCAGCCGTCTCTTTATATTATTGATGAACCTTTTTTAGGTTTAGACCCGCTTGGTATTCAATCCTTACTTGATTTGATGATGGATATGAAAAAGCAAGGTGCAGGCATTTTAATGTCCACACACATTTTGGCGACCGCGGAGCGCTACTGTGATAAATTTGTTATTTTACATAACGGAGAAGTAAGAGCGCAAGGAACGCTTAAAGATCTTCAAGAAGAATTTCAGATGCGCAATGCTACTCTTGATGAAATTTATATTGAATTAACAAAGGAAGAAGGCTATGAGTAAGATTGACGCATTATGGAAGCAACGATTTCAGCAGTATTTAGTGGATGTAAGAAGATATACAAAATATATCTTAAATGACCACATTAAATTAGTGTTAATTTTTGCGATTGGCGGCTTGGCCTACTATTATCAACAGTGGTTGAGTACATTAACACCTGCGTTTCCTTCGGCTGTAGTGATTGCGATCCTTATGGGATTGATTTTAACAATGGGCCAAATTCAAACGTTTTTAAAACGACCTGATTTAGTCTTTTTGCTTCCTTTGGAGACGAAGCTGCAGCCTTATTTCAAAAAATCTTTTTGGTTTACCTTTACGATTCAGCTTTATATTTTATTATTTGCAACGGGTGCAGCAGCGCCTCTTCACGTAAAAGTAATGCATGATTCTTACTCAAATATTTTTGTGTTTTTTCTGCTATTACTCATTCTGAAAGTTGTAAACTTAGGCATGTCTTGGTGGGCCGTATGGTTTGAAGAAAAGTGGGCGAAGTGGACAGATTATATCGTCAGATTTTTCTTAAACGCAGTTTTTACTTATTTCTTATTTTCGCATGCATACGTATTTTTCACAGGAATTGTAGCGGTAATTATGATTGCGCTAGCCGTTTATTATCGCTCTCTTACAAAAAGGAAGCCGATTAAATGGGAAAAGCTAATTGACTTAGAAGAAAAGCGCATGGGCTATTTTTATCGATTAGCTAATTTATTTACGGATGTTCCACAAGTCAAAGAACGAATCAAACGCCGTAGATATTTAGATTGGCTAGTAACACGTATTCCATTTCGTCAAAATGCCACTTACCATTACTTGTACACCAGAACATTTTTGCGATCAGGAGATTATTTAAGCTTGCTCGTTCGCTTAACTGTCATTGGCGGATTTTTAATTGTAGCTGCGCCGTTTCAATACGGCAATATAGTGGTTGTTTTATTTGTTGTATACATGACGGGTTTTCAATTACTCCCGCTTTGGAAGCAGCACAAGCAAATTTTATGGCTTTCTCTTTATCCAGTCGAAGCTAAAGAACGAAAAAGGGCATTTTTGGACGTATGGAAAAAAGCGCTGTATGTACAAATTCTTGTGCTCGCCATAGTGGTGGCTTTTTCTAATATAGTTGCTGCACTGCTTTCCTTGGCAGCAGGTGCTATATTTATTCACTTATTTGTAAATGCATATGTAAATAAAAAATTAACGTAAAAAAAGCTCCGAATGGAGCTTTTTTTACGTTTTTAGACTACTTTTGAGACGAAGATAATATCCGAAAGCGATAGACGTTCATCGCTACTTTTGTGAGATGATCAAGAAGCTGATAATTCGCATACGCACCTACAACAGCTCCAATTCCCGGCATCAGCTGAAACATTTTCACAACATCAATGTAATCGCGATATTCTTGTTGAAAAGCTTTCCAATCAAGCTCAAGAAGTTCCTCTTTCTTTTCCTCCCAGCTTTCTACTACTTCGAGCAGCTTCGTTCTATGGTCGTCGCTGCAAAAGGCAAGATGAAAAATATACAGCATATAAATGCGTTCTTCTTTTTCTTTTACATCAAAACCATACGTCGCGGCAATGTCAAATAAGCACTTCATTTTTATGGAAAGAAGAAGTGGGAAATCTGCTGCGCCTAAAAGGAGACCGCCTGCACCAGTACCAGCTCCTTCTACAGCAGCTGTTTTTTTGTACTTAGGTATGAGCTCCAAAATTCTTTTCTCTTTTTCTTCAAACGAAAGACCGCTGACATCTCTTTTTTTAGTCGTGAAATCGGACCCAACAAGCGTGGTTTCAACCATTTTTTTTATACTTTCAGTTATAATTCTATGGACTTTAGCAGGGATTTTTTCATTTAGTTTAAGCTGTAAGGATTTTGCGGTACGCTGAAATTTAGAAGGTCGTTTCAACATGCTAAATTTCCAATGTTCAGCTTCTCGTAACACTTTTTCTTCATACGTATTCAAAAAAGTCACCTCTTTTCAGTCGATATAAATACTACGTTTTAAGTGAGAAAAAGTTTCCTAAAATAAAACAGCAAGCAATCGTCTGTTTATCTGTACGAATGCTTGCTGAATGATTAATTCGCTTTTATTGCGTTTTTAGAATGAGCTTGTTCTCTTAAATACTCAACAGCAGCCGTACCAAGCGTTTTCGCTGCGATAAGCATTGCTTTTTCGTTAAAATCAAATTTAGGATGATGATGAGGATAAGGAGCATCTACACCTTCTGGCTGAGCTCCTGTAAAGAAGAACGTTCCTTTAATATGCTGCAAATAATAAGAGAAATCTTCTCCAGTCATGTGAGGCTCCGTTTCTTCGACTGTATGAACTTCATCGATTTGAGAAGCAGCAGAAGCAAGAAAGGCCGTTTCTTCCGGGTGGTTTACGACGGAAGGATAGCCGCGCGTATAACTCAGCTCATAAGAAGCATCAGCCGTTAAGCATGTACCTTGGACAATTCGTTCGATTTCTTTTTCGACATCATTTCGTACATCTTCATTAAATGTTCTTACCGTTCCAATTAGTCGAGCAGAATCAGCGATAATATTAAATGCATTTTCCGCTACAAAAGAACCTATGCTTACAACCGCTGAATCAATTGGATTTACACGTCTGCTTACAATTTGCTGTAAATTAACAACAAGCTGAGAGGCGATGACGATTGAGTCTTTTGTTTTGTGGGGCTGTGCACCGTGTCCGCCTGCTCCTTTGATCGTAATTTCAAAGCGATCAGCAGCAGCCATAATAGGGCCCGTTCGATATTGAACCACACCAGTGGGAGTTAATGACCATAAATGCGTTCCGAATATCGCGTCTACACCGTCTAAGCATCCGTCTTCAATCATGGACTTGGCGCCTCCGGGAGCATACTCTTCGGCGTGCTGATGAATGAAGACGATTTTACCAGGGAGAGAATCTCTTATTTCAAAAAGCGCTTTAGCAAGGACTAAAAGAGTAGCCGTATGACCATCGTGGCCACATGCATGCATCACGCCCGGAACAGTTGATTGATAGGGTACATCTTTTTCATCTTGAATAGGAAGGGCATCAAAGTCGGCTCTCAAAGCTACAGTAGGACCAGGTTTTCCTCCTTGAATGCTTGCTACAATGCCGTTTCCTCCTACATTTGCTCGGTAAGAAATACCGATCTTGTCATAAAAAGACCGAATGTAGGCAGCAGTTTGAAATTCTTTAAAAGACGGTTCTGGATACTGATGCAGATATCGGCGAATTTGAACCATTTCATCAAATTTTTCTTCAAGTAAAGTATGTAGCTTGGAGTTCACATAACCATATCCTTTCTGTGTAAGTCGAATAAAGTTTTGAATTTTTTGACATTTTAATCATTATATCATTATCTATAAAAAAGAAAAGAATGTAAGCGTTGTTATTGAAAAAAGTAATTGAATCATGAAATATTTTATATACATAATAGATACATAAGATGAGAAATAGGGACAAAGAATGAGTTTTTTACCAATTTTCTCGTGAGATAATAGGAGGTAACGATATGGTAGATTCACAAACTGTATCTCTGTACAAAAAATTGATGTGGGCGTTTGGGATTGCGGGTCTCGTTTTTTTAGGAGTGTTGTTTGCTGTGTCGACAGATTCTTTTCAAGGAGACCGCTGGCTTGTTTCAGCTATAGATGACAGCACTATTCTTCAGTCAGCGTCATCTGTTTTTCACGGCCTGTCTTTTTTAGCTTCAAAAGTGATGATTATGGTTCTTTTAGCTGTACTTATTGTTTTTTTATTTTTAAAAAAAGACTATATTGGCATGATATCCTCATTTTTACTTATTTTAAGCGGCAATATTATTAATAAAGCGGTTAAAGATGCGGTAGAACGAGCCCGTCCTCTTGAAGGCATCGAAGGTTACAGTTTTCCAAGCGGCCATGCAATGATGGGAATTCTTATCTACGGTCTGATTTTCTTTTTTCTGATCAAGCATATAAACAATCAAAAGGTGGCCAAGTGGTATCAGCGGGCAATTACTTTAATTGTTTTGTTAATCGGCGTCAGCCGTATTCTGTTAAGAGAACACTTTTTAACAGATGTATTAGCTGGCTACAGCTTAGGGCTTATGTGGCTAATTGTAGGCATTTTCTTCTATACGCTTGTTTATGCGTATGTAAGGCCGTCAGCGGAAAAAGAGTTTCCAAAAGGTATGTAACAAATATATACATATGACCCCCTTCATCAAAAGAAGGGGGCTTTTGTTTAAACTAGGAACATTGCGACAATCGTTGTAACAACTAATCCAATCGCTACAGGTTTTAAATTGCGTCTAGCGAGTTCAAACGGACTGACTCCACAAATCGCAGCAGCTGGAATGAGCGCCCATGGAATCAACGTTCCCCCTCCAACCCAAATCGCAGCAATTTGCCCCAAAGCAGTTAGCGTGGCAGCGCCCGATCCTAAAGCAGATGCAAATAAATGAGAGACAGAGCCTACGAGTGAAATACCTGAAAAGCCTGAACCGTCTAACCCTGTAATAGCTCCTAGCGCAGTTATCGTCACAGTAGCGACCTGTGCAGTTAACGGTACAGTCGAAGCAAGCGCAACGCCTAGGTCATTGACAAGTCCATGTGATCCTTTCGGAAGAAAGTCACCAATGATTGTTTTGAATCCAGCATCTCCTAAATAGAAAAAAGCGGCAATCGGAATAACGGGACCGAATACTTTAAACCCAAACTGCAAGCCTTCAATCAAGTAGGAAGTGGTTTGTTCGAGACCTTTTCCTTTGTGAGCAATAAGCGACACCACTACTAAAATAAATAGAGCTGTACCTCCAACGAGAGCAGTGGCATCTCCTCCCTGTAAATGAAGGGCGAACATTGCCCATACGTCTATAGCAAAGAAAAGAGGAACTATAATGGCTAAAGTCCGGCGTAATGAAGGAGAAAGAGGTGTGGATTGGTTAGAAGAGCTGCTTGTTAAAATTGTCGGTTGCGACTGAATTTTATTGTGCTTCATATCTTGTTTTAGAAAGTAAAAAGCAGAGAGTGTGGTAACGACTCCCATCACAATGACAAGAGGGACACTTGCTTGAACAACCTCGTGAACCGGAAGACCTGCTGCGTCAGCGGTTATCTTAGGGGCAGCTTGAATAACAAAGTCTCCTGAAAGCGCAACGCCGTGGCCGAATAAATTCATCGCTACAGCTACGCCTATAGCTGGAAGCCCTACGCGGATGGCAACTGGTAAAAGCACGGCTCCAAGTAAAGCAACGGCTGGAGAAGGCCAGAAAAAATAGGAGATGGTCATCATAACTAATCCAATAACCCAATAGGCAAGAGTAGGTGTTTTAATGAGGCGAGCAAAAGGTGAAATCATCGATTCATTTATTCCTGTAGCCATTAAGACTTTACTCATGGATACAATAATTGAAATAATTAAAATGGTAGGAAGCAGTTCTGTAATGGCATAAATGAAGCTGGAAAAAACAGCGCTGACGGAGTGGCTTAACGAAGAGGTAGCCGTTAAGGAAAGCAAAAAAATCCCGAGTATACAAAGGATACTCGTATCTCGCCGCATAATCATAAAGCCGATAATGAAGGCGATAAAAAGGACATACATCCAATGAAGAGCTCCAAGCTCTATGCCCATAAAAATTCCTCCCAATAGGTAATGTAGTATACAATATGACGTTTGTGCCTATTGTGATACTCGCCTACTAGGAGGATGTTTACTTATTTAACTACGTGGTATGAGGTCACATAAGAAGGGCGAGAGAAAATCGATGGCTGCTGATCCACGCCTTCTGACGTACCGCGTTTTTTGTGTGCTTCATTATAGGCTTTTGAAGACTGCCAATCGCTAAATGAACTTTCATCTTTCCATCCTGTAAAGATAATGTATGTGTCATTTTGCAGTGGACGAAGCACACGAATAGCTGAAAAGCCTGCTTCATTTTCAATTAAACGAGCGCGTTGGCTAAATCGCTGTTCAAACAAAGGACGGCCTTCATCTGTAACTGAAATATTATTTAGTACAGCAAATCCGCTATCTGCAAGATCTCCAGAAGCATCTAATACTTCATAAGCATGTCCTTCTTTAAAAATTGTATCTCCATCTGTTTCGTGGACTAGTGCAAATTGATCGTCATCTTTGTGAAGCAGTAATAAACGTTCACTCGGATGTTCGTCGATCAACTTTTGAAGGTAAGGGCCTGTTCCGTAAGTAATAAAGATCTTCATGGATTATACTTCCTTTCTAATTGGGAATTGCATACAATTTACAATTGTAAATCATACTAAAATTATAAAATTTTACACACAAAAATTCAAAAATTGTGAACTTCTAATGAAGATGGTAAAGTAAAACATTGATGAAGTTGTTTTCCATATTATCAAAAGTTTAGCGGAAGAAAAGGGGTGGCACGATGTACAAAAAAGGCTTATACGCAATTGCTGCCTTAGTTGGAATTTTTCTATTAGGATTGATTGGATATATTATCATCTTGTTTCTTGGAAACTATGTAATCGATGAGAAAAAAATCGTCATGGACTCGGCTACGAGATTAGTCGATGAAAATGGAGACGAATTAACAAAGCTCTATGTGAAAAATCGGGACTTGGTTTCAATTGACAAGATTCCAAAGCATGTGCAACAAGCATTTATTTCAATTGAAGATGTTCGTTTTTATGAACACCACGGAATCGATTTTAAATCTATTGGCCGAGCATTATACCGAGATATATTGGCTGGGGGAAGTGTTGAAGGAGGAAGTACTTTAACACAGCAGCTGGCTAAAAATGTGTTTTTATCGAATGATAAAACGCTGCTTAGAAAAACAAAAGAAGTAGTGGTGGCCATTAACTTGGAGCAGCGTTACAGTAAGCAAAAACTGCTTGAAATGTATTTGAATCAAATATACTTTGGACACGGAGCCTATGGAGTCCAAGCTGCATCCAACCTTTACTTCAATAAAGATGTCTCCGAATTAACGGTAGAAGAAGGTGCACTTCTCGCTGCACTGCCAAAAGCACCGAATTCCTATTCTCCTATTTTACATCCAGAAAAAAGTATAGAACGTAGAAATGTTGTGTTAAATGCCATGCAAAAAGCAGGTTATTTATCAGCTGAAAAAAATGTCCGTTTGCAAGGAAGAACGCTGGGGTTGAACATAAAGGAGCAGGCTAAAAATCCAGCGTATTTAACCTATATCGATATGGTTATCCAAGAAGCAGAGAAGAAATACAGCATTTCGGGCAATGAGCTTCTGCGCGGAGGTTATACGGTCAAAGTACCGATGAATATAAAAGTACAAGAAGCCGCCTACGAGCTGATGAAAGAAAATCGTTATTTTCCAGGTACAGATAACAGTGCCCAAGGTGCTTTTGTATTAGTCGATAACAAAAGCGGAGGAGTTTTATCTGTTATGGGAGGACGAGATTATGTACAAAAATCGCTCAACCGCGTAAATGTCAAAAGACAGCCAGGTTCTACGATGAAACCTATTGCGGTATATGGCCCTGCGTTAGAAGAAGGTCAATTCAAGCCTTATTCGTTGCTGCAAGACAAGCTTAGAAGCTACGGGGGATACACACCTAAAAACGTAGACGGCCAATATGCTAAAAAGGTAACGATGTACGATGCCTTAAAAGATTCTAAAAACGCAGCTGCCGTCTGGACATTGAATCAGCTAGGAGTTGAAACAAGCAAGCAGTATCTCACAAAGCTAGGAATTCCGTTAGAAGATAAAGGGCTTGCGATTGCTCTTGGAGGATTAAAGGAAGGAATTACACCGCTTCAATTAGCAGGAGCGTACCGGGCATTTGCTGAGAATGGAGAAAACATCCAACCGTACTTTATTCAAGAGATAAAAGATCAAGATGGAAAAGTGATTGCAAAAGCTGTTCCCGACACTCACAAAGCATTTTCAAAACAGACGGCTTGGTATATGACAAAAATGCTTCAAGGAGTTGTTAAAGAAGGAACGGCAAAAAATGGAGAGTTTAAAGGAGAGTTAGCAGGAAAAACAGGGTCTACTTCGTATACGAATGTTAAAGGAGCCACAAG
This sequence comes from Priestia sp. D51, assembly GCF_053345675.1. Lineage (NCBI taxonomy): Bacteria > Bacillati > Bacillota > Bacilli > Caryophanales > Bacillaceae > Priestia > Priestia sp. D51. The sequence continues at coordinate 119,984 of NZ_JBLTIR010000007.1, forward strand.
AGATGCTTGGTTTGTTGGATATACCCCACATGTTGTAGGAAGCGTGTGGATGGGATATGATTCTACAAATGACCAGCACTATTTAACAAAAGGAAGTTCTTATCCAACTCTATTATTTAAAGACATTCTAACAAGAGCTGGTTACGACGAAGCTGCATTTCAAAAGCCAGTAGGCGTTAAAGATCTGCCAAAACCAATACGTTTAGAGCAAGTTAAAGACTTAAAACAAGAATTAACATTCCATCCATTTGGTTTGCTAACGGTAAGTTTATCGTGGACACCTTCACCTGATAAAAGAGCTGTTTATTATGTTTATGAGAAAAAAGGGGATAAAGCCGAATTGATTGGCAAAGTGAAGGGAAAAGGAGCATTTGAAAAAGAGCGTGTGAATCTGCTCGACAGTCCTACTTATTATGTAGTTCCTTACAATTCCCAAACACAACAAAAAGGAAAAAAATCCAACGAAGTAACACCTGCTCTTTTTCAATAAAAAAAGGAAGAGTAGGGCGATTTTTTGACATTTTTAGCAGGTGGCTATACAAGTCGTAAAGAAATGGGTATAGTGACAAGTAGAGAATATAACGTGAAACTTTAATCAGTAGAGGAACCGGTATGTTCCTTTGCTGATTATTGTCTGTCTAATCGAAGAAAATACGGATGGAAGACAATCGAGAAAGGTGGAAATTATGAGTCAAGGAACGTTTAACGATACTTTTTTAAAAGCCTGTAGAGGGGAAAAAACGGATCATGTTCCGGTTTGGTATATGCGCCAAGCAGGGCGTTCACAGCCGGAATACCGAAAGCTAAAAGAGAAGTACTCTCTATTTGAAATCACTCATCAGCCGGAGCTTGGGGCATACGTAACACGCCTGCCCGTTGAACAGTACGGAGTGGATGCAGCTATTTTATATAAAGATATAATGTCACCGCTTCCTTCAATTGGAGTGGATGTTGAAATCAAGTCAGGAATTGGTCCTGTCATTTCTAATCCAATTCAATCTTTAAGCGATGTAGAAAAGCTAGGAGAAATTACCCCGGAAGAAGATGTTCCGTATGTATTAGATACGATTAAGCTGTTAACAACAGAACAGTTAAACGTACCTCTAATTGGTTTTGCCGGTGCTCCTTTCACAGTAGCAAGCTATATGATTGAAGGAGGACCTTCAAAAAACTATAATAAAACAAAAGCATTTATGTACACGGAACCTAAAGCATGGTTTGCGCTAATGGATAAGTTAGCAGATATGACGATTACATATGTAAAAGCGCAAATTGACGCTGGAGCAAAAGCCATTCAAATCTTTGATTCATGGGTGGGGGCTTTAAATGTAGCGGATTATCGTTATTTTATAAAGCCTGTTATGGAGCGGATTTTTACCTCTTTGCGCGAAAAAAATGTACCTCTCATTATGTTTGGAGTAGGAGCAAGTCATTTGGCAAAAGAATGGCATGATCTGTCGCTGGATGTAGTGGGATTAGATTGGCGAACGCAGCTGGATGAAGCACGTGCACTAGGCTTAACAAAAACACTGCAAGGAAACTTAGATCCTGCTATTTTGTTAGCTCCATGGGAAGTTATTGAAGAACGTGTAACAGAAATATTAGATAAAGGGATGGCCAGTCCTGGTTACATCTTCAACTTGGGGCACGGCGTCTTTCCACAGGTTCAGCCGGAAACGTTGAAGCGTTTAACAACCTTTATTCATGAATATTCTGCAAATAGACAATAAATTGTCAAATAATTTGGAGCGCTAAACTTTGAATTTTTCTTTTTATTCATGGCAAAATGAAGACAAGTATTGAATCTAACAAAGAGGTGTCGAACACATGAGTAAAAAAGTAATGGGATTACTTGTAATGGCATATGGAACACCATATAAAGAAGAAGATATTGAACGTTACTATACACATATCCGCCGCGGACGTAAACCTTCACCGGAAGCCTTGGAAGATTTACAAAACCGCTACGAAGCAATTGGGGGCATTTCACCTCTTGCAAAAATTACGCAGCAGCAAATGGAAAGTCTAGAAAAGCGCTTGAATGAAGTACAGGATGAAATTGAATTTAAAGCGTATCTTGGCTTAAAGCATATTGAACCGTTTGTTGAAGATGCAGTAGAAGCCATGCATAAAGACGGAATTAAAGAAGCGGTCAGCATTGTGCTTGCACCTCACTTTTCAACGTTTAGCGTAAAATCCTATAATGGACGCGCCAAAGAAACAGCTGAAAAATTAGGAGGACCAATCATTCATTCCGTAGAAAGCTGGTACAGTGAGCCAAAGTTCATTCAGTACTGGGCTACACGTGTTAAACAAACGTTTGATTTAATAGACGAAGAGAAACGCCAAAAAGCCGTGTTGATTGTTTCTGCGCATAGCTTGCCAGAAAAAATTATTGCAGCAGGAGATCCATATCCAAATCAGCTTCAAGAAACAGCGGATTTAATTGCACAAGCAGCTGGTATTGAACATTACGAAATTGGCTGGCAAAGTGCTGGAAATACGCCTGAGCCATGGATAGGTCCTGATGTCCAAGATTTAACAAGAGAACTGCATGAAGAAAAAGGCTATACGTCGTTCGTCTATACCCCGGTTGGATTTATCGCGGATCACTTAGAAGTACTTTATGATAACGACTACGAATGCAAAGTGGTAACAGATGAAATTGGGGCTGATTATTACCGTCCTGAAATGCCGAATGCACAGCCTGAATTTATCGATGGGTTAGCTACAGTTGTGTTAAAACGAATTGCCCGTTAAGTCAATATAGATTCTTTGTACGTTGAACAGGGACGAAAAGTAACTTATAATCAATATAAAGAAAAGTAAGAAGCGAGCTATGGGTTTCCATAATCGCTTCTCTTTATATTGAATTTTACAGAAAAGGCGATGATAACATGACGGATAGACGCAAAAAGGTTGTCATCATCGGTGGAGGAATAACAGGTCTTTCAGCTGCCTATTATTTGCAAAAAAAAATAAAGGATCATCAGCTGCCTATTGATCTTCAACTAATAGAAGCGACGCATCGGCTTGGCGGGAAAATTCAAACGGTCAAACGAGACGGTTATTTATTTGAAAAAGGTCCTGATTCATTTTTAGCGCGTAAGCTAGCTGCTACAAAACTGGCAAAAGAAGTGGGGCTAGGTCGGGAGCTAGTCGGAAATGAAAAGGGAAAATCCTATATTCTGGTAAAAGATACACCGCATGCGCTGCCTGATGGTGCTGTAATGGGGATACCAACCAAGTTATCTCCTTTTATCACAACAGGGCTATTTTCGCCTGTTGGCAAGCTGCGCGCAGCAGCTGATTTTTTTATACCGAAGACAAAAAATCAGGATGACCGTTCGCTAGGCGTATTTTTTAGAAGACGGTTTGGTGATGAAGTTGTTGAAAATTTAATTGAGCCTCTATTATCAGGAATTTACGCAGGAGACGTTGATCGTTTGAGTTTAAGATCAACATTTCCACAGTTTTTGCATGCTGAACATAAGTACAGAAGCTTAATTGTTGGAATGAAAAAGCTAAAAGAAATTCACCCACAGCACGGTGATGATTCGGAGTTTAAAAAAAATAGCGTCTTTTTAACATTAAAAGAAGGTCTTCAATCGCTAGTAGATGGGGTAGAAAAAGCAATAGATCCTGATATTATTACAAAAGGAATAAAGGTAGAGAAAATTTATAAAGAAGATACCACATATGAATTATCCTTAAATAGCGGGAAAGTAATAAAAGCAGACAGCGTTATTGTAACTTCCCCTCATGCAGCTGCTCAGTCTATGCTCTCGGAATATAAAATATTCGAACCGTTAAAGCATATGCCTTCCACTTCAGTAGCTACTGTTGTGATAGCCTTTGCACAAGAAGCGCTGCAAGACAATCTAGATGCAATGAACATCGCCGTTTCCAGAAATAGCGATTACACGATTACGGCATGCACGTGGCTAAATAAAAAGTGGCCGCATGCGGTTCCGGAAGGAAAAGTGCTGCTGAGATGTTTAGTTGGACGAACCGGGGATGAAGCTGTGGTGGATCAGCCTGACGATGAAATTTTTAAAATTGTCCTGGAGGATTTGAAGAAGCTCATTACCATTTCTGCTGAGCCCGAATTTTACGCGGTAACGAGATGGAAGCAGTCAATGCCTCAGTATACGGTCGGACATCACGATATGCTAGATACGATGAACGAACAGCTTGAAAAAGAGCTTGCTGGTCTTTATGTAGCGGGAAGCTCATATGAAGGTCTGGGTATACCGGAATGTGTAGAGCAAGGAGAAGATGTGGCTAAAAAAGCGGTTAAATATGTGCAGCAACTGTAGAAGTGGAGCGGCGAATCAATGCTCCGCTTTTTTGTGTACTACCTGTAGAGAAAGGTTATACTAAGAGAAGAGATTGTGGTTGAAAAGCAAAAGAAACTTATGCTATAGTAAAACCGTACTTGTTGACTGAAATATTCATTTGGTCAGAAAGAAGGGGATAACGTGGCTATAGACCGAAAGCAATCAGTTGTTGATGCAGCGTCAAAATCATTTGCGCTGTTTGGATATAAAGCAACGACTATGGAGCAAGTGGCGAAGCTTGCAAATGTCGGAAAAGGAACGATTTATACTTTTTTTAAAAACAAAGAAGAGTTATTCGATGAAATTGTTACACGAATGATTCGAGAAATGACAGATGCAGCTGAAACTGTCATTGACAGCAGCCGTCCTTTTTTTGAAAATGCCCAAGCAGCTATTTTTCGAATCTTAGAATTCCGCACCGAGCATCAGCTCATGCTGAAGCTGGTACAGGAACAGCAGTTAGGCACTACAGCAGTGCAAGAAGTTCTGGTGCGAGTAGAAGAAGAGATTTTGACTTATATAAAAAACAAAATCGAAATTGCGATTTCTAAAAAAGAAATCAAACCGTGCAACCCGGAGCTCACAGCTTTTTTATTATTTAAAATGTACATTGCACTCGTCTATGATTGGGAAAAACGGCATGAGCCGCTTTCAGAAGAAAAAATTGCTGAATTAATTGAACTATACTTTTTACGCGGTCTGTCTCAGTGAGATAGGCTTTTTTTTATAGAAAAAACAAAAAAGGTCTCATGACGAGACCTTTTTTTATTGTTCATTATCATCTTTTTTTACGCCGTTTAATTCTGTATTTCCTGTTTTTGCATCTTCTTCTTTTTGCTCTACTTCTGTATTTCCTTGCTTTTTAAGTTTGAAGTAGGCATCAATAACATCACCTGTAATAGTTTTGCTTTGTCCGCCAGAATTCGCTCCAGCAACATACGCAGAAGGAATAACAACCGCTACGGCTACTTCAGGATTGTCATAAGGTGCATAAGAGACAAAAGTAGAGTTACGTACGCTTACGCCTTGATTATAGGTTTCAGCTGTTCCTGACTTACCTGCTATATTATATTTTCTATATTTTGGATTTGTATACAACGCGTGCCCAGTACCGCCTGGAGCAGTAACAACACGACGGAAACCGCGCTTTACGATGTCAATTTGTGACTGATTCATGGTAATACGGTTTAATACTTGTGGTTCCACGGAACTTTGTATACTTCCTTTTAGTTCGCTGTCAAGCTCAGGCTCACGAATTTCTTTCACAAGGTGAGGTTTCATTCTGTATCCACCGTTGGCAATTGTTGAAATGTATTGAACAAGCTGAAGCGGTGTATAAGTATCGTATTGACCAATTGCAAAATCGAGAGCTTTACCAGGTTCATTTGTTACAGTATTACGAATACCGGTTGATTCGTTTTCTAAATCAATTCCAGTTGGAATGCCAAGACCGAACTGGCTGTAGTATGAACGCATCTTATTAAAAATAGACGGCGAGATATGCAATGATCCACCAGGTCGATAAGTCTCACCAGCCATGTTTAAAATCGTTCTATACATAAAAACGTTAGAAGATTGCTCAAGGGCTTTTTCAATACCTGTAGCTCCCATATTATGAGAGGATTTCTTCGGTTTAGTACCAGCAAACTTCATTGGCGCGTCATAAAAAACCGTGCCAGGCTGAATTGCACCTGAGTCAAGTCCGGCTAGAACGGTCGCTCCTTTAACCGCAGAACCTACTTCATAAGAAGTTGTAAGGTTTCCAAGCGCGAAGTCTTGAACTTTACGTGCGCCTGTTTGCTTATCGGTAACAAGCTGTTTTCCGCCCATCGCTAAAATGTCTCCTGTATGAGGGTCCATCATAATGGCAAATGCCCGGTCCATTAAGCGGTTCCTAGCAGCGCCTTCAAGTACAGCTTTCGTTAAAACATCTTCGACTTGCTTTTGTAGCTCCATATCAATCGTTAAAATTAAGTCACTGCCGCGCTGACCTTCAGTAACGGTTTCTTGACTCACTAAATTGCCAGAGCGATCGGTTACGTTTTGTATGCGTGCTTTTTGACCGCGAAGAACGTCTTCATACTGCTTTTCTAAATAACTTTTTCCTACTCGGTCATTTCGGCTGTAGCCGTGTGATAAATAGTACTGTAAGTTTTCGCTTGGCAATCCTTCGTCAGCCGATGTGATTTTACCAAGCAGCGTGCTAAGTAAGTCATCGTATGTATACATACGGTCCCAGTAAGTTGTTGTATCGACGCCCGGTAAGTCACTCAACTGTTCACTAATAACAGCAAGCTCTTTATCGGTTAAGCCGCTTTTAATAATTTGAGCGGTTAACGCGTATCCGCCTTCCATCTTGCTTTTAATGGCAATCACTTCAAGGTCATCTTTCACCGATAGAAGTTCATTTTTAGTAATACGCTTCAGCTGAAGAGGATACAGATCATCTTCAGAAATTTTTTCTTCTTTTACTTTTTGCTTATCTGCTGCGGTAATTTTTTTCGCTGCTGCTTTTGGATGAGTTGCAATCCAATAATCTTTTAAGTCGCGTTCTGTTAGCTTAATCGTATTTTTATCTTTCTTTTTATCCGATTTGCCAAACACGTCTGTTGTAACAGGAACATCAATAAGAGTGGCAAGCTTTTTAGCTACTTTTAGCTTGTCTTCTTGAGTGACGCCCTTCAAACGCGTGTACGTGACAGCGTTCAACGGTTTATTATCCACGATAACGCGGTCATAGCGGTCTAGCATCTTTCCGCGAGGAACCGGTGAATCTACCGTTTCATCTTCTGTTTTTTCAACTTCTCGTTTATAGTTCTCTCCGTACACAATCTGTACGAAGCCTAATCGTAAAATGAGTGCAGAAAAAAGCAGGAAAACCACAATAAACAGCCAGTTAATTCGAAATGAGACATGTGTTTTTTTGCGCTTTTTAGTTTTCATGTAAACCCCTTCACTTTGTTTATACAAGTTAAAAAAATTCATAAATTTTCTTATGAATCTATCACTCTACATATTAACATAATTTTGTCTATAAATGTTATTAGGTGGAATAAAACAGATAAAAATTTTATAGAAATTTTTGCGAAAGAAGAGAGACCTGTCGAAGGGTGCTGAAGGGGGGTGTTCAATATTTTCCACTCGGTTGTTCAATATTGTTACCTGTTCAAATGTCCTAGAATCGGTAAAATAAAGAGAGATAGATATCAAGGGGGGCAAAACGAATGAAAATGAAAAGGCTTTCAATAATGTCTGGCGTGTTAGCAACATCACTTTTATTTGCGACAGCATGTTCAAACTCAGGTACGGATTCAAAAGCAAGTAAATCAACAGGCTCAGGTGATCAAGTTGTTATTGATATGTTCCAGTTCAAAGTGGAAATTGCAGATCAGCTGAAAGAATTAACGGATGAATATACAAAAGAACATCCAAACGTAAAGTTTAACATCCAAACAGTCGGCGGAGGAGCGGACTATGGTGCAGCATTAAAAGCACAGTTTGCCTCTGGAAATGAACCTGATATCTTTAATAATGGAGGGTTCCAAGAAGCGCAAACGTGGAAGGATAAATTAGAAGATTTGTCTGATCAGCCGTGGGTAGATAATCTGTATGATATCGCTAAAGAACCGATGACAATGGACGGGAAAATCTATGGTCAGCCGCTAAACTTAGAAGGTTATGGTTTTATTTATAATAAAGATTTATTTGAAAAAGCAGGCATTAAAGAATTGCCTAAGACGCTGTCGGAATTAGAAGCAGCTTCTAAAAAGCTTAAAGCAAAAGGCATTACGCCATTTTCTAACGGATACGGCGAGTGGTGGGTGCTAGGTAACCACTTATTTAATATTCCAATGGCGCAGCAAGATGATCCAGATGCGTTTATTAAAGGTCTAAACGAAGGAAAAGCAAAATTTGAAGGCAATGAAACGTTTAAGCAATTTATGAATCTGTTCGATTTAACGTTAAAGTATGGAAATAAAAATCCATTAACGACAGATTACAATACACAAGTTACTCAATTTGCTTCTGGTGAAACAGCGATGATGCAACAAGGTAACTGGACGGTAAATATGATCACGAAAATCAATCCGGACATGAAAATGGGCTTTATCCCAATGCCGATCAGCAACGATGCGAAGAAAAATGATAAATTAGCAATCGGAGTTCCAAATAACTGGGTAGTGAACAAAAATGCACCAGATGCAGATAAAAAAGCAGCGAAGGAATTCTTAAATTGGATGGTTTCTTCTAAAGAAGGTCAAAAATTCTTAGTTGAAAAGTTCAAGTTCATTCCAGCGTTCAAAAACATCGATGGAAAAGGAATCGATTCTTTATCTGATGATATCTTAAAATACTCTGAAGAAGGCAAAACATTATCTTGGAACTGGTTTAAGTATCCAGAAGGAACGGTTCAAGAAGTAGGCGCAGCAATGCAGTCTTACGCAGGCAAACAAATGACGGAAGAAGAGTTTATGAAGAAATTAGATACAATTTGGGCAAAAATGAAAAAATAACCAAAAAGTCCGCGTGGAAAACGCGGACTTTTTGGTGTGAAAAAATAGCTGGTTAGATTCATAGTTATGAAAAAATAATAGTTAATTGAAAGCGCTTTTAATGTATAATAATAGTCATAATGTATGACATTAGTCAAAGGAGGTTAGTTGTGAAAGGCTGGAGCATACGCAAGAAATTAATTTTGTTTTTCTTATTCGCAACAGTTATTCCATTTTTAATTTCAACGATTTTTACGTATCAATACACAAAAGAAACGGTTAAGAATCGATTTATTTCTACCAACTATCAAGTTATTAAAAATGGAAGCAATGATTTGAGTGATTACTTAAATGAAATTGCTAATATTACAAAAAGGCTGTACGGCTACCACCCATTTATTAAAGTGTTAGATGAAGGCGTATCAAGTGACTTAGGAGCCAATCAACTGGAAATATCACGCACTCTTCTTTATTTATATAATACTCGTCCAGAGATTGAACAGCTCCATCTTTATATTGAGAACGGGCATGACTCGTATACAGCTTATAATTCGAAAGTGAGCAGCAGAGGGAAGTACGATGATATTTACACCCAGCCTTACTATTCTTATTTAAATAAACATCATAAATTTCTTGCCATTGAGCCTACCCATGAAATTTATAGCTACAATAATTTATCAACGTTAATTGACTCACTGCCGAATCAAGTTATTAGCTTTCATCAGAGGATTGATGAAATTCCATCAGACAAGTTGTTAGCTTATCTATCTTTAGACATTAACATGACCCAAATTCAATCTATATCGCAGCGCTTATATAATGAAGAGTCAGAAGATTTTTATTTAATGAACAATAAAGGGAAGGTTTTGTATTCTTCGGATTCAAAGGTTATTGGAAAAAACGAAAACTACCCGTGGCTAAAGGCGCTTACGTCTCAAGAGGATCACAGCATGGAATGGGAAGATAAAAGCTTCTCAGGCGTATTAATGTATGAAAAGCTTAAACAGCCTTTTGAGGACTTATACATTGTGAAGCGAATTCCTTACAGTGTTTTATATGAAGATGCAAGAAAGACAGCACTTATGAATGTATTAATTGGCCTTCCATTTTTGTGTATGCTCGTTATTGCTACGCTTCTTATATCGGTCCGTTTTACACAGCCGATTAACGTATTAATTCGCAATATGAAAGAAGTGGAAAAAGGATCATTTGAAGTCCGGTTTAAATCGCTTGGAAACGATGAATTTGGTGTTTTAGGAAGGCACTTTACCTCTATGGTAGAAACAATTAATGACTTAATTGAACGTAAATTCCGATTGGAGTTAGAAAATAAATCAACGCAGCTAAAAGTGCTGCAGTCGCAAATTAATCCGCATTTTTTATACAACGCATTTCAATCAATTGGAACTCTTGCCCTTAAGCATAAAGCAGTTGAAGTATATTCTTTATTAACCTCACTTTCTCACATTATGCGTTACAGCATGAATATGAAAGAGGATATCGTTAGCTTAAAGCAAGAAGTCGATCACGTAAAAGCTTTCTTGAGTCTGCAGAAGCAGCGGTTTGGTTCAAAGTTTGAGTATGAGTTAAATATCGAAAAAGAGGCAGAGCTTATGCGAATACCGAAAATGGTCTTGCAGCCTCTTGTTGAGAATTCTTTTAAGCATGGATTCGAAACCCGCACAGGAAGCGGAAAGCTGTTGATTTCAGCGAAGTTAAACGGAGAAGAACTGATTCTAACTGTTTCTGATAACGGAAAAGGGATAGGAGAGAAAGAGTTGAATCAATTAAAAGCGAGACTTCAGCAATCGTATAATCAAACAGATGAGCATATTGGGTTGCAAAATATTTATGAACGACTTCGCATCTACTATGGAGATCATGCTTCAATGCAAATTAGCAGTCAAGAAAATCACGATTTTACCGTTGTCATAAAGCTAACAACAATTGAAGAAAAGAGGGATAGTGATGAAAGTATTAATCGTGGATGATGAAGAGCATGTAAGAGAAGGAATAAAGCTGCTTGGACAGTGGGAAGAGCATGAAATTACAGATGTGATAGAAGCTGATAGCGGTGAGCAAGCGATTGCGCTTATTGAGGATCACGGACCGGAAATCATTTTTACTGATATGAAGATGCCTAATATCGATGGAATTGCTTTGTTAGAGTGGATTAAAGAGAATTCACCTTCTAGCAAAACGATTGTGGTAACAGGGTATGATGACTACCACTATATGCGTAAAGCTATTCATTTTGGAAGTACGGATTATATTCTAAAGCCAGTGGATCCTTCGATTTTAAACGATACGCTTGTACGAGCTGTAACTCAATGGAAGAAAGAAGAAGAGTCCAGAAAAGTCCATAATAGCAGCTATCGTTTAATCAATGAAATGAAGCCGATTTATCGAGATCGAAAACTAACGCAGTTAATGAACAATTATTTGCTAAATCAATCAATCTATGAAGAGTTTGGTTTCCATCTGACTAGAGAATATGAAGTGGGGATTGTACGTGTAGATGAATCCATTATTCGTTCTTTTGGCGGTGACCGGGATTTAGCCTATTTTTCAATTTTAAATGTAATCAATGAAATGCTGATGGCAGAAGAAAATGGGGTAGCCTTCCGTTATTTATCAAATAAGTGGGAAATTATCATTATATTTTGGAATGATTTTGAACGCATAACCTCTTTGCTGACGACTTTACATACAGCAATTCGCCGTACGTTAGACGTGAGCTGTCGGATTGCAAGAGGATGCAAAGTCTCTTCTATTGATCAGCTAATGAAATCCTATGAACATGCGAAAAATTCGCTTTTATTAAGCAATGTTCTTGATCAAAATAAAGTGAAGGTCTACGGCGAGCAAGACGTTTTAGCAAGTGCTTTATTAATAAATATGATGGATTATAACAGTAAAATTGAAGAGGCGCTGCAAGTAGGGAAGTTTGAAGCTTTTTTGCCGGTATTCAACGAAATTATCACAGCTTTTGAAGCACAAAATTATCTATCATTAAAGCAAATTCTGCATTTTGAGCAGGAATATCAGCTGTTAAGCCAGCATTGGTTAAAAAGATATCACATTCCTTATACGATAAGTAATGGTCCTGAATATGTTCTTTCTTTTTTCTATAACCAAGATGGGCAGTTTCAGCTAGCAAAGTATGTAGAGAGAAAAAAGCGTGAAGTAAAGCGTTTCTTAAAAGTAATAAAAAGGTATAGCAAGCAAAACAATCGCGACGTTATTTATGAGATCGAACAATTTTTGCAGCAAAATTTTCATCGAGATGTGAAGCTTCAAGAAATATCGGAACGTTTCTATTTAAGCCGTGAATACATTTCGAGAAAGTTTAAGCAAGAATTTCAAGAAAATATTTCAGATTATATGGTGAAAGTCAGAATGAATAAAGCCAAATCACTTTTACTAAATGAAGAACTAAAAATCTATGAAATTGCGAATATGATTGGATATCATGATGATAAATACTTTCGAAAAGTGTTTAAAAAAGTAGAAGGCATTACGCCAAACGAGTATCGCAGTTTGACCGTATAAAAAAAGCTGAAACTGTTATAAAACAGTTTCAGCTTTTTTTATTTCATGATATCTAGGCAGTGATCGCATTTGTTTCCGTAGCACTCATGCTGTTCCTCGATGTCGTTTCCGCATTCTACGCACTTTTTATTGGGTAATCTTTTGAAAAATTCAGTCATTTTTTCTAACATTTAAATCCCCTCCGTTGTTTTTTGTTACTAATATTGTATTATAACAGATGTTGAAATGTCAATTATGTTTTATAACAATTTAGCCTATTTTGCTATTCTAAGTGGTTATTTGTTATATAACAATGAGTTATTTCGATAAAATAGGCAAAACGAGTATCTTTCAGTTAGTTTTCAAAAAAAAGTAGGGTATACTGAACGTAATAAAAATAGTACGAAAGGGTGATTGAAATGAAAGTAACTGTTATTGGTTTTTGGGGAGGATATCCTGCTGTTTCAGAAGCTACTTCTAGCTATTTAGTTGAGCACGATGGATTTCAGCTGCTTGTTGATTGTGGAAGCGGTGCATTGGCTCAGCTGCAAAAATATGCAAAACCAGAAGAAATAGATGCGATGATTTTATCTCATTACCATCATGACCACGTGGCTGATGTCGGAGTATTTCAATATGCTCGCCTCATTCAGACTCATCTAGGGAACGCTGTTAAGGAACTTTCTATTTACGGACATACATATGATCAGGAAAGCTTCAACAAACTTACTCATAAAGGAATTACCAAAGGAGTAGAGTACGATCCGAGTCAAAAACTTGACGTTGGGCCTTTTACAATCGAATTTATGAAAACGAAACATCCAGTCGTTTGTTATGCCATGAAAATAAGTGCTGGCAATCAAACCGTCGTGTACACAGCGGACTCGAGCTATTTAGAAGAATTTGTTTCTTTCTCAGAAAATGCAGATCTTCTTATTTGTGAATGTAACTTTTATGCTAGCCAAGATGGAAGCGGTGCTGGACACATGACAAGTACAGAAGCCGGTACACTTGCTTCTAAAGCAAGTGTCAAACAACTCATGCTTACTCACCTTCCACACTACGGAGAACACCAACAGCTAGTAGAGGAAGCTGCTGCTCGTTATGGAGGTACGCTTACGTTAGCTGAATCAGGATACGTATGGGAATAACAAGGAGGAAAATGAATGTTATTTATTGATAATCAAAAAAATTATGATCCCCGAATTAACTTAGCAATTGAAGAATATGCGCTCAAGTATCTAGATATTAATGAGACATATCTGCTGTTTTATATTAATGAGCCTTCTATTATTATTGGAAAAAACCAGAACACCATTGAGGAGATTAATACAAAATATGTTGAAGATCAGCATATTCATGTAGTGAGACGTCTATCTGGAGGCGGTGCCGTTTATCATGATAAAGGAAATTTAAACTTCAGCTTTATTACGAAAGACGATGGAAATAGCTTTCATAATTTTAAAAAGTTTACCGAGCCAGTCGTGGAAGCGTTAAAGAAATTAGGAGTCAATGCTGAGTTAAGCGGACGAAATGATTTAATGGCGGAAGGACGTAAAATTTCTGGAAATGCTCAGTTTTCGACGAAAGGAAGAATGTTCAGCCATGGAACTCTTCTTTTTGATTCAGAGATTGAAAACGTGGTATCAGCGTTAAAAGTAAAAAAAGATAAAATTGAATCCAAAGGCATTAAGTCTATTCGAAATAGAGTAGCGAATATCAGTGAATTTTTAGAACAGAAAGTAACGGTGGAAGAATTTAGAGAAATGCTGCTTCGGTATATCTTTGAGGGAGAAGAAAATATAACAGAATATAAACTAACGGAAAAAGATTGGGAAACGATTCATCAAATTTCTAAAGAGCGCTATCAGTCATGGGATTGGAACTATGGAAAATCACCTAAATTTAACTTACAGCACTCTCACCGCTTTCCTGTGGGACAAATTGACGTTCGTTTGGAAGTGAATAAAGGGAAAATCGATGCTTGCACCATCTATGGAGATTTCTTTGGAGTGGGAGATGTCCAGGAAGTACAGGAAAAATTAACAGGTGTTCGTTATGAAAAAGCTTCTATTGAACAAGCCTTAGAGGACATCGATATTCCACATTATTTTGGTAATATTACAAAAGAAGAGTTTGTTGAATTAATCTATTAAGAAAAAAGTCTGCCACATCAGGCTTTTTTTCTTTTTAAACAGATGAGTCTTGTCAATAGAACAGCAGTAACATTATAATAGAATAGAAGAAGTAAGAATTTTTCCATTATTATGACTTAATAATGAATGGTTGTTCATTCATTCGTTATTAAAAGGAGGAAGTTATGAGATGAATTTGTCAGCACAGCTTCATAAAACAGCTGAGCAATTTCCGCAAAAATCGGCATATGTTTTTATGGATCAGGAAACATCTTATGCAGATCTTGATGCATCGGTATCTAAGTTTGCTAATGGTCTGAAGCAATTAGGTGTAAAAAAAGGAGATCATATCGCTTTAATTGTCGGCAACTCGCCTCATTTTGTTATTGGATTGTACGGTGCTCTTCGAGTAGGAGCTACTGTTATACCCATTAATCCTATTTACACAGCGGATGAAATTAGCTACATGCTTCAGGATGGAGATGTAAAAGCAGTTATTGCGGTTGATTTACTTCTCCCTGTTTTAAAAAAAATCATTGGACACACTCCATTTTTGGAACACGTTATCTTATGCGAAACGACAGATACAGTGGAAAGTATACCTTCTTATTTTCACACGTTTTCGCAAGTTGTAAACAGAGGGGAAGCTACATATGATTTTCTCGAGTTAAAAGAAGAAGATGTGGCCATCATTCTGTATACGTCAGGAACGACTGGAAAACCAAAAGGAGCTATGCTTACGCATAAGAATATTTATTCAAACGCTCAAGACGTAGCAGATTATTTAAGTATAAATGGGAATGACCGAGTCGTAGCTGCTTTGCCGATGTTTCACGTATTTTGTTTAACTGTTTCATTGAATGCGCCTTTAATGAATGGAGGAACGATATTAATTGAACCAAAATTCAGTCCATCTTCTATATTTGAATTAATTCAAAATCGACAAGCGACTATTTTTGCTGGCGTTCCGACAATGTATAATTTTTTACTTCAGCATGACAAAGGGAAAAAAGAGCACTTTCACACGGTAAGGCTTTGTATATCAGGCGGGGCATCAATGCCGGTGGCACTTCTAACCCATTTTGAACGTAAGTTTGGGGTCATGGTAGCAGAAGGCTATGGATTATCTGAGGCTTCTCCTGTGACGTGTTTCAATCCGATTGATCGAGAGAGAAAAGCAGGTTCTATAGGCACATCTATTATGAATGTTGAAAATAAAGTGGTAAACGAACTAGGAAAAGAAGTAGAAGTAGGACAAGTTGGCGAACTTATCGTCAAAGGCCCTAATGTGATGAAAGGGTATTATAAGCTTCCTGAAGATACGGAATATGCTCTCCGAGATGGTTGGCTGTATACAGGTGACTTAGCAAGAATGGATAAGGAAGGTTATTTTTATATCGTTGACCGTAAAAAAGATTTAATTATTGTAGGAGGATATAATGTTTATCCTCGCGAAGTAGAAGAAGTGCTATATGCGCATCGGGATATTGTAGAAGTGGCTGTTATCGGAGTTCCTGATCCTTCTTTAGGTGAATGTGTGAAGTGTTACGTGGTTTGCAATAATCAAGAGATAACGGAAGAGAAGCTTATTGCCTACTGCAAAGAGCACCTTGCTAAATATAAAGTGCCAAGTGAAATTGAATTTTTAAAAGAACTTCCTAAAAATACAACGGGAAAAATTTTAAGGCGT
This sequence comes from Priestia sp. D51, assembly GCF_053345675.1. Lineage (NCBI taxonomy): Bacteria > Bacillati > Bacillota > Bacilli > Caryophanales > Bacillaceae > Priestia > Priestia sp. D51. The sequence goes on from NZ_JBLTIR010000007.1 coordinate 136,173, forward strand.
GCACTGAAGCAGCAGGTATCTCAGGAGCAATAAAATGAAAGCGATTCCAATTTGGAGGTGGTAAAAGAATGTCATCTATTTCTTATGAAATAAAGGGACACGTCGCCCATGTGATACTGAACCGTCCGGAAGCGATGAATGCTTTTAATTACGATATGCTTAAAGAATTGGAAGAAGTAATTGAAGGAATTCGTATTCAAAAAGATATTCGAGTTGTGACGTTTAAAGGGGCAGGTGAAAAATCTTTTAGTGTAGGTGCGGATTTAAAAGAACGTAAAACCCTCTCTGATCAAGAGGTAAAGCGCAATATTTACAAAATAGGAGAAGTGTTTTCTAAGATAGAGCAGCTTCCTCAGCCAACGATAGCAATCATCAACGGATATGCATTTGGAGGAGGAATGGAGCTGGCTTTAGCATGTGATTTCCGGATCGCTTCAACAGAAGCGCTTATGGGTTTAACGGAAACAAGCTTAGCGATTATACCAGGCGCAGGAGGAACACAGCGTCTCCCTCGCCTAGTTGGTGAAGCAAAAGCAATGGAACTAATTTTAACAGCTCAGCGCCTCACGGCATCAGAAGCAAAAGAATGTGGTCTAGTAACGAAGGTAGCTCCTGGATATCAAATAGAAGAAACAATAGATATTTTTATCTCGCTTTTATTAAAAAATGGGCCAATTGCACTTCAGCAAGCAAAATTTGCTATCAAAGAAGGAATGAAGGCCGATTTGCAGACTGGTTTGCAAATTGAACGAAAAGCATATGAGTTAACGATTCCGACAGAAGATCGTCTAGAGGCGCTTCAAGCATTTGCTGAGAAGAGAAGACCTAGTTTTAAAGGGAAATAAGAAGGGGCTGTCTAATGGACAGCTCTTTTTTAATTTCTTCATATAATGAAGAAATTGAAAAAAGTAAAGGATTCAAGAATAGAGAAGGCAAAGTTTAAACCTAGCTTTTGCCTATAATATGATGATATGATCTAGATAAAACAGCCATCTGAATCAAAAAGTAATGATTTCGAATTTTTTTTGTTAAAAACTGTTGACTTTAATAAAGATATATTTTATTATTATGAAGCGTCGTTGAGACATAACAGTAAAAACGAAGCTGAAAAAAGAATTTTAAAAAGTTGTTGACATTACGTCGATAACTTGATAAGATGATAAAGTCGCTTAAGAGCGGCGGTTGAACTTTGAAAACTGAACAAAGCGACAAACGTCAACGTTAATTTTTATTTTTTAAATGAGCAAGTCAAACATTTCTTCGGAGAGTTTGATCCTGGCTCAGGATGAACGCTGGCGGCGTGCCTAATACATGCAAGTCGAGCGAACTGATTAGAAGCTTGCTTCTATGACGTTAGCGGCGGACGGGTGAGTAACACGTGGGCAACCTGCCTGTAAGACTGGGATAACTTCGGGAAACCGAAGCTAATACCGGATAGGATCTTCTCCTTCATGGGAGATGATTGAAAGATGGTTT
>NZ_JBLTIR010000008.1:0-116049 GCF_053345675.1 Priestia sp. D51
AGTGAGAAAGAGCCGTCGAATTTTACACTTTTTGCTTATTTGCTTTTTACACTTCTGCTGAAAATACACTTTTTCGATGTTTCATTCGATAACTATCTCCATCCATATGAATGACTTCTACACGATGGAGTAAACGATCTAAAATTGCAGTAGTAATTCCTTGATCTCCCATTAGTTCACCCCACTGTTCAGGGCTTTTATTGGATGTAAGAATGATAGAACTTCGTTCATACAAATGATTAATTAAATGGAAAAACAAATTTGCTTCTCGCTGATCCATTGCCATGTACATTAAATCATCAATGATAATCAGATCGGCGCCTCTTAAGCGCTTTAGCTGCACTTTTGATTTGTTTAGAAACTCTTCCGTTTTTAAAAGATGAATAAGCTCACCCATAGTTACGAAATAGACGTTGAAACCTCTGTGAATAGACTCAACCCCCAAACCAATCGCTAAAAATGTTTTACCAACGCCTGGCGGTCCCAATAAAATTAAATTATACTGCTGCTCAAGCCAGTTTAGCTCTGCGATCTGGGTCAATTGACGTCCCGTTAAAGCTGTTTGCTCTTCTAATTTAAATTCACTTAATGACTTCACGTAAGGGAAGTGCGCCCACTTCATTCTTCTTTCTAAACTCTTTACTTCGCGTTTTCTAAGTTCGTAACGCGTAATAGATTCAAGAAATTCTAAATACGTCCAAGAAGATTTTTCAGCCTCACGTAGGAGCTTTGGTAGCTCCTCAGCTGTTTCAGATAACCTTAATTGGCGAAAATGTTCCTGCAAGTCATTTACAGTCTTATTCACTGTGGGTCACCTCCTAAAATACTTGTGTAAGCAGTAAGGGAGCGAGTTGTTACTATGATGTTGTCTTTACCTGAATGTTTTATAAAGGGAGGCTTAACCTTTTGGGTACATTCAGTTTGTAATGCATTTTGGTGGTTTGCGATATCCCGAAAGTCATTGGCGCTGTAAAGTTTATCTATAATGCATTTAGTCAAGGTGGCTTCAATCCACATTGGATATTTCTCAATGGTGTGTTGAATGATTATGAGCTGATCGCGCCGATACCGTGGGTATCTTAAACAAATTTCATTTAAATAAGAAGTTGCACGTTTCTGATCTTCAAAATGTGAAACCAGTTGTTGCTTAAATTCTTCAATACCTTTTGAGCGATCCCGGATATGATGTAGATGTTGAATAAGCTTTCCCTTTTCATTACTAATGCTATGTTCAGCAATTACTTCTCCATCTAACTGTTTACGGATAATCAACGTTGGCGGTTGGCTCGAAGTGACTTCAATAAAAACCTCATTATCGGAGGCTGCACTATACGTTCCGAGAGGAACGGAATAACGGTTTGATTTAAACCGTATTGTATTGTCCTTACTAATATTCCTTGTTATACTTGGGGTAATGACGCTTTCATATGAGAGTGGTGAAGAGACGGGCTGTAAGTGTTGCTTTTCGACGGGGAACACTTCAGCTGGTCTTTTTTTCGTTGTCTGATGAACATGTTGATTTCCAGTGCGATGTAGCCACTGTAATGCACGGTTATTCCAATCCTCAATATTGCTAAATACTCGGCTATCTGCGAAATTTCCCTTTATGTACTTTACAACGTTCTCAATCATTCCTTTTGATTCTGGGTCTGCCTTACGACATAAATGAACTTTAAACTTACGCTCATTTACATAGCTTTGAAACTCAGAAGTTAAAAGTAGCTGACCTGAATTTTCACTTACTGTAATTAAACGATCCTGATCATACACAATTTCTTCTGTACGTCCTCCATAAAATTGAAATGCATTTTCATGACATCGAATGGCATCATTTGTTGTAAAAGGCCGGTCCTGCCACTCCATATATTTGTATCGAGAGTGAGCTAAGACAAAAGCGATGAAATATAGTTTAATTTCATTCTTTTCAGTTGTCTTCTGTTTTGTTTCTCCCCAATCCACCTGGATTTGCTTACCCATAGGTTGTTCAGGGATTGCTTCATATTGCCGAATTATTACTTTTTTCTCAATCTGATAAATCTCCCGCATCTCTTTCACATAGGCTCTTACTGTACTCTCGCCAACAACTAAATCGGGATAACGCTCTAAGAGCCAATCGTGGATTTGTGCTGCACTGAGATGAGGGTATTCTTCAAGCCAAGCGATAATCCAATCCCTGTAGGGATCCAACTTCTTACCTTTGCCTTGAAGCTGTTCCATGTATGCTTTTGTCTCTTCAAACGTCATTTTTAAATATTTATAAACGGTTGGTCTTGATACTTTGAGCTCCTGTGCAATTTGAGATACTTTAAACTTCCGTTGATGTAATTGTTGAATATTTAAATAAAGCATTAGCTTCTCCTCCAAAACGCTGTCCCCCCAGTAAAATAACACCTTCTATTATTTTACTAGAGTTCTAGCTTATTGAAGCAAAAGTGTAAAATTACGTTGAGCAAAAACTGTCAATTATATTCTAGCGTTTACACCTGATAAGTGGGAACTTTTTTATTTGTTCCGGTAATACGTTTTATGGTAACTAAAGCATGTATTAGTTATGTTTGCTTCTTAATTATCTACTCTTTTTCCTTTTCCATAATAAGTTTGTGATAAATGCACTCAAAAATCCTATAAATATTAAACAAAAGATAATTTGATATAAGATAAAATTCCAACTATCTTCAGAAGAAAAAAGCGAAATTTTTCCTGAATCCATAATGTCGATAACAATAAATAACATGAGTGTAATAAGATATATTAAAGAAAATTTCTTGTAAAAGTATTTTTTATAATTAGTGCTCATTTTAATCACCTCAATATAATTGTACGTTAAGCTTATTTCAATGTTTATTGTATCTTTGAAAAAAGTGTTTAAAGAAAAGGGATTATTAAATTAAATAACAGCACTCTCCTTCCATTTAGGCGAGTGCTGTTATTTTTTTAATGTTCTTATAAGTGTAATTACAGTAACTAGACTTTATATTCTCCGTTAAAGGAACAAGAAAGAGATCAAATACTTACTTAGTCTCTGCTTAATTATTTTTCTGTCTTGATATAAGGAACTTTTTGTGCCGTTGCCCCTACAGAAGCGCCACGAATGAAATCTCTATTTTCTAACGCTTTAAAATTTTGGGTTTGGCCTGTCACCATCACCCCTAAAATTTTGACTTTATCAAATGATTTATCTTTATTCGATGCTAAAAACTTCTCAATCGTCTCATCTTCAGCGTCTGCATTGTACTTTTTAAGGTTTTTGGTAAATTCATTATAAGCATCTTTTGGCGAATCAGATGGATCAAACCCATAAACAGGCATGCCAGCAGGCCCTTTACTTTCATTTGCAATAGGCGATGCCATATACAACCATACAATGTTTAAATTATTGGGAATTTGTTTTTGTATTTCCTTCAATGTATAAGGATGATTAAAAGAGATAGCTACTTCCGCAACATAATTTTTCATTTGTGAGACTGCATTTAAGTCATTTTTTACGCCTCCATAGTAACTCTTAATAGATGGATGATAAAAAATTCCAACCTTCTGTTTAGTTTGTTTATCATAGTGATAGAGCTCTTTATCATACCGGTAGAATCCTGGCACTAATTCATTTGTGTCAATGTGAGACCTAAACCAATCATAAGAGCTTGTTAGTGTACTCCATTGGACTACATAACCATCAATATTCTTGGAACGATTTGTTACAATGTTACCTTCAAACATCGAGCGACCACTTATTGCTTGGGAGTCAATTTGAATATTAGGCCCTGAAATTTCATTATTTAAAAAAAGTGCGTCATGAAGTCTTGCAGTACTTTTGGCTGCAAAATAGCTTCCAGCTCTATAAAGGGTTGCTAATGCCACAATTACAACAACAATTGATATGATGACAATTTTAAAAGCTTGTTTTCGCTTGGCTTTTTGTAAAGCTTTTTGTAGTGAACTCTCCATTAATGTTTTCCTCCTGCTTTTGAGTGAATCAAATTACGTGCACGATATAACTTTTGCTTTACACTGTTTATTTTAACGTCCAACATGACCGCAATTTCTTCATAAGAAAAATCATAGTAATACTTTAAAAAGAACACTTCTTTGTACTCTTTTTTGATGTCCTTTAACAGATAGAAAATTTCATTTTTATTTAAAATGGCATCAAGTTCACAGTCTGTATATTGCAATTTAGAATAAATTTTTTCTGTTAAATAGATATTCTGCTGCTCCTTTTTTCTTTTGAAGTCTATGTATTCATTAAGTGCGACTCTAAAAAACCATGGACGTATTGTGTTCTCTCTTAGATCACCTAATAGTGTATATACCTTATAAAATGTATTCTGAATAATGTCCTCCGCATCTTCTTTCGTCGCACCCTTCGTTATTAACAGTTTGAGTACTTCCTCTCCTAAATCGATAAGATAGGAGGCGAGTATGTCTTCTTTTTTCATCATTTATCCTCCCTATACTTATACAACGAATAAGTAACAATGAATGTATACACTTAAAGGAAAAAATAGAAATTTTTTATTATAAATAAAAGAAGCACTGGCTCTATAACCAATGCTCCTTCTATTTACTACTTATAACTGTGATTATGGTAACTAACAATTAATTAGGTCTCTTTATGTTAAAATGTACATAGAAACATGTATAAGTTTGGAGGCAAGGCCATGAAACGTGCAATAGGTGTACTTCTTATTGCTCAAGCTTTATTAACGTACTTAACTATTAATACAATTTATACTCCTAGTGCGTCCACCATAGTGGATAGAAACACGGGAGTTACGACAGTTTTACATACTTATCCTTGGGTGTATTGGTTAAGTTTTATCGGTTTGGGTATTGTGCTTATTTTGGGCATATATTTAGTTTTCGCTAAGGTAAAGAAGCAGATCTTCAATTAAAGGTCTGCTTCTTTTATCTACAGATAAATGGCTTTATGTTAACTAAAATCGTATGTAATGTAGAGATTAACAGCTATTTAGTACTCATTTGTATATAAAACTTGACTATCTTTTTTGACTGAGACCTGGACAGATTCTCTGGGTGCTTCAGGAGTGGTTTTTTCTGAAAGAATATATCCTTTTTGATCTAAAGATATGTTCTTTCTTACTTTTGTTCCGTCTTCAAATTCTATTTCTATATATTTTCCTTCTTGAATTAATTTATTATTTGTAATGTATATGCCGAGATATGGAACCCCTGATAAGGCTCCTGTAACCTGTATTGGCAAGGTTTTATCTATTGGTACTTCTATTCCCTTGTGCTCTTCAATTCCTTGCCTGCTTTTTGTAAGGATGTAAGTGCCCAATTTAGTATTATCTTTATATAAAATAAGAGCATGAGGATCTGGCTTAGATGTAATATTCTCCTCTTTAAGAATAGATAAGTTAGATTTTCTTTTATCTTCTATAAAATCATTAATTTCTCTTTTAGATAGTATCTTATGATGGTTACTGCTATATAAAAAATAACTACTAAAACCTATTATGATTAATAAACTCAGTAAAACTAATGTGAGATTACGGGATAAAGCCATATTTGTTTTCCCCTTTACTATGTCGTTAGAATTTAACCACATTTTAAGATTAGAAGAACAAAAAATTTATTTAATGCATTTTATGTAGCTTATATAGTTTAGGTTTGTACTTTAATAGTACGGATATTCTTTTTTATTCATGATAATGGAGTCCCAAAACCAGTATATGATGGCTGCACCGAGTGCAAATACAAACATTTTACGAAAATCCCCTATCGGATTAGACCAATTTCCTTGAAACTTATAAGAGATATAAAGGAATAGGATTGCTACGACAGAATAGGTACATAAGTAGAGAATACTAAACTTCTTAGGCCATTTATTTAGAAATAGCTGCAATGGTACGGCTGCAACAGAATAAGGAATGATTGTAATAAGTGAGATCATAAAAAATGCAATAACAGCTCTATAACTAGGCTCAATGATGATAAGAAATATGGAATAAGAAACGCTAGAGCTAATAACTGTTAACGCATGATATGGCAAAAGCTCTTTAAATGTCACTGACTGAACACACCCTTCTTGTCTAGTCTACGGATGTATATTATATAAAGATTAAACCTAGTTAACTTTAGTTTTTTTATTTAGCTTTTTTGATAAATAAAAACAAACTAATCCAGCACCTACCACCTTACAAAAAGGAATAAATGCATAGGAAGGTGCGATTAAAACACTAACAAACAAATAGGCACTTATAGCAAAGATAAGCCAACTGGTTATAAGTAAAAAGCTAGATAAAAAATCCTTCACAGACTTCATCCTTTGGAAAAGATTATATTTTTATCATAACAGATATATCTTCTGATAAGGATATTTTTTCCTGTAATTAGTTTTATATTAACTAAAAGTGAACATATATGTTCAGGTTTGGAGAACGTCATGTTCATTCTATTGAACATGACGTTTTTAATAAAGGTTGCATCAGCTATGCAACCTTTACATAGCAAATCTGCAATATCCTATTGCACGAGTAAAAGAAAAAGCAGGCTTTAGCCTGCCCCTATAGCCTTTAAGGCTAAATAATACAATTATTTTTGAACGTAGATTAATCTAAATGAACACGCTGTAAGCCATATTGTCGAGATTATATTAATATGACTTTACCAATGTTCCTTTTGTTATTTTTCCTTTGCCACTTTCACTGACTTTTACCTTGTAAATAAAAGAGTAGCTATGCTGTTCACCTTTTTCCTTTGTTGCTACCTCTCCCTCTACAATCACTTTATTATCATCGCTTGAATCAATAGATATTGTAGTTATCTCATGTGTAACACTTTTATAGCCCTTTTTAAATTTTTTATAAGAGTGTTTCTTTTTCCATTTAGAACTCCATAAGTTATATGCATCTTTATATTCTTTTTCGTTTAACTTATCAAAGTATTTATAGACAGTATCCATTGCATTCATTGCAGCTGTTGCATCTTCATTATCTAAGGAATCTGTGTCGTATATATCTCCATTTTCGTCATATCCTTTATCTGAATAACTATCTTCGCTATAATCTGTATCGTCCTCGTAATAAGTATCATCAGAATAGGAGCTATCTGAATCGTTATAACTATCGTCAGATGAATCATAGTCCGAGTCATAATAACTACCATCACTCGGTGAAGTCTTTGTTCCTTCTTCTCCCGTATAAGGATTAACGTTTCCCTTAGTGGACCAGTTGTTGTTAAAGTTGCCATCTGGATCACTCCTCATATGAGGTCTAACATACGTGCCATCTTTTCTGTAGTATCCACGTACACTTACATCAGCTTGTGCTTGTATAGTTGCCCCAAATACAAGAAAAACCAACAAAGCAATAAATATTCTCTTTTTATTCATCGTTTTTACTCCCTCTTACGCATTTGTCGTAACTACATTATATTTTATTTTCTTCCATATTTGGTCTTTTTGTGAAAATAATATAGTTCTTATTATCTAAAGAAATACATTTTATTGAATAAGGATAATCTATAACGTCTACATACGTGTTGTGTTGAGGTTTTTTTAACTTGAAGTGTTTTTTTAATAGTTAAATTGTCCATTTTTACGATATAGAACCAAAAATAATCCTTTACCTATGTAGGCAAAGGATTTTCAAATTTATTGGAATAGGGGGAATACGTTATTAGTCTGGCCAGATTTGTAGATTCATATACATATAACTTTAAAAATAAATATTTTAATTGAATAACCTCTTATAAAACAACTTTATTTAAGTGATATTATTTGTTGAGTAAATATTAAAGTATGTTAGTTATTACTAAGGTTTCACTATTTACTTTATGTGACGACAAATACGAAGTTTTTCTACAAGATAGGTAAATGGTATAACTATTTTTAATAAAATACGTTAACTATTACCTCTATTAATAACATTAAATTTAATTTATATAGATATCATTATGATTTTAATCATATACCATGTTTTAATAATGAAAATTAGCCACTCCATCAGGAAGATACGTTAATTAAATAACTCCTTCCAGAATGCTTAGATAGTTGTATTTTCCATAAAGCTTTTAATTTTAGTTACCATAATGTGACTAATAGGTAAAACACCAATTTATACTCACTGACTAAAACATTCGGGTTGAGGTGTGTTAGCATCGTCTTTCCCACCTATAAAAAAGGTAAAATAGTTTCCGTTGTAGTCATCTTCAGCCGTCATTTCCCAATTAATGTCCCTCTCCCAATTCAATTTTTTCACTTTTTTTCCCTGATCATTCACATAATAATATTCTGAATTGTGCCAACCTGAATCTTCCCTAGAATACCAACCAAAAGATTCTGGGGAAGATGTTTCTAACTTTCCATCCTTAGAAATTTTATGAATAACTTTATCATTCTGGACTTTTAAAGGTGGCTTTCCTTTTACGTTATAAAAGACACCAACACAGCCTTTATAACCATTTGGTATTAAATATACGGTATCTATTCCTCTTCGTTCGTGAAAAAATAAAAAATAGATCGTACCAACTAACAACAATAATCCCAAAAATATGTATCCGATTTTTTTCATTTTTTACTCCTTCAATTTTAGTACAAACATTTAATGAATTTATAAAAAATACAAGTTATTTCATATGACAAACGTTATCACTAATAAAAAAGACTCCTCTTATAAGGAGCCTTCAGTCATATCAAGTCCTTTTTCATAACTTTACTTTATTTACTAAGGTAAAATTCATTATCAAAAGTAGATAGATTAACTTCCCTAGAACCTTTTTTATAAACTTGATCTGCTCCCATTGTTTCTCCCTTTCTCCATCCCCTTAACCAAATACTTACTTGGTACCAAGGAGGAATACTTCCTGCCTCAGAAGCAATAAACCATTTGTATTTTTCAGTGATGTAGTCTTCACCTACAGTTGTTTTTACTAAGTGAGCTTCGCGAGGTATAGGAAATTCTTCAACGTCATGAGATGGGGTATAAGCTAGCTTAAAATAACCGATTAATAACAATGCGATAATAACAACAGAAAAAATCTTTTTTCTTTTCTTCATCATAAAATGTATACCTTTACCTTTTTGTTATTAATATAGCACTATAAATAAAGGAAATATATGAAAAATAATAGATATATAGATTTAGTATTTGTTTTTTATTACAGTAACCTGTTTTGTTTTAAGTTCTAGTTAGCAAAATACAGCTTATGAGCACCAAAAAAGGCTCCCTGCAGAGCCTTTTTAGTAATTAGGTATGTCTGTCTTCAAAGGTCATAATACCTTCAACTTCACATCTCAATTTGTAAAACCCTAAAATTAATGGATTAACGTTAGAACTGTATTTCAAATTTTCCAGCTTTCTCTTGCCTAACCTTTTATCTAACATTGCAATAGCTTTGATAATAACACTCTCAGAATTTAAAGCATTGTCAATGGATAGTTGAGGATAGTGAGTAAACGCATCATAGACCACCTCGACATTAAAGATACTTTTATCCTCTAGAATCACTGTAGTGTAGTCTGAATCATTTGTCTTGCCAATGAACTCTGGAAAACATTCATATAAACAGTCAGGGAAAGGTTTGTCTGTTTCCTTTTTTATTTCGGTCCAAAGTTTATCATGTTCCATTAAATAATTTGCTGAAGACGCATTGAAGACTTCCTTTTTATCTAGAGTGATCCATATACGCTTTTGCTCCCCACGAGAAACGTTATATTGAGTCAAATGGATACTTAATCTGTGTTTTAATTTATCGCAAATGAAGCTCTCTATATTTCCTTTTACTTTTGTCCATTTCATAGCATCATTTTACTCCAATTTTTCTTTTGAAACTAAATCTTACAATTGAAATCCTAGAAATATATTATACAAAACATTCTTATTTTAAATAATATTTTTATTGTATACTCTATGCAATAGATTTCCTGAAGTATATCTGTTTAAATGATGTAAATATGTAACTTTTATGGAACTTATTCGTATATATTATAGGAGGCGGTAGTATGAACATCATAAGTATTAATTGGGCAGATATAATTTTTCAAATCTTTTGGTTAGTTTTATTAGTTTCTCTAGGCTTGTTTATTTGGAGAGTTATTAATGTTAGAAAACAAAATAAGCGTTTGAATAAGAACTAATAAGCTGTTTGTCTATACATAGGATACGGTGATTATAAATAAAAAGAGGTGTTTATTTGGAAAAGATTATAAAGAAATACGCATTCATATTAACAGGCTTTATATTTGGCTATCTTTTTTTAGTATTATTTGGTGTAGATATCTCTAACAATACTTTCAAACTATTTATTCCAGTAGCAGTTATCGGGCTCTTATTTGGAGAAATTATAAAAATAATATTTAAACAGCAGAAAGCCAACTTAAGTTAAGCTAATGAACCATATTAAGCAGAAATTCCGTGTGTACTTTATTACGTATCCAATTGTTTGGATCGTTGTGTCTATATTGTGGTTTTGGTTTAAGGATATGAAAGAAAACATTGTTAGTTCTATGGCAATCATCGCTGTGTACTATGTAATTATGAGTATCACGTTTTCATTTAATCTTAAAAAAGAGAATAATTCAGTTGAAAAATAAGAAAAAAATCTTATCTATTTGTAGATAAGATTTTTTGATGGTTAGAATATTGGTTATGTGAACTAAAAGGTTTACCTCTATACAATTTTAATTGTAGTGGATTAAAAGAAAGAGTATTAATTAGCATTACTTAAATGTAAAATTTAAAATAAATATTAAAATCTAGGGTTGGGATAGTATGTTATTAAAAGAGAAAAAATTATACAGAATTGAATTTATAAAGCCTTGTCGGATATACGCGAGTAATTCACTAATGAGATTTAGAAACTCTAGTATTTTAGATATAAACAATCTAAAATCAGATCAGTATGGAATTATTCCCAAAGGGGTTAAAGGGTGGGTTTTAAAAAAGTGGGGTAAATTGTATTTCTCCCCTGACGAATATCAGAAAGAATTAGAGTTCTTTACGCCTCCTGAACAACCTCATATTCTTATCTCCTTAAAAAAGATAGAAAACCATTATAAAAAGGTAATTTCATAGATAAATCTGTATTAATACCTAAGAAAAAGACAAGGAGCACTGATAAGTAATCAGATGCTCTTTTTGTGCCTATAAGATACACTGTGCTTAACTAAAATTGAAAATAACATATCGTCTATAAAGATACATTATTTTTTGTACGTCCATAAAGATTAATTATATTGACTAAATAGACACTTTGTCATTTGATTATAGATAGACTAAAAAGGTGTACCTTTTTAGACTGTTGAGAATGATAGAAGAACTTTGTATTTGTCGTCAGTTAGTGTAAATGATACAACTAAGATTTTTATAAGTTAGTTTATCTATTTACTTTTATAAATAAAATACATTATTTTTGTATTCCTACTTAAAAATATCTAGTTAAAGACATTGTAAGATTAAATATTTCACTATTTTCCTGTTAGGATAATATAAACAAATCAATGTCTTGAAAGAAAAGTAGAAGATAGATTAGTTATAATAAAAAGCTTAATTATTTACTTCTCATTAATATTGATCCTTGTTACGTATTCTCAATAAGTATTATAGTGCTTTATTTCGTTGTGAAAGAAACAAAAACTCGTTATACTGTATACAAATTAGGGAGGAGTTAGTATGGATAAAAGGCAGCAGTTAATGAGTGAACTTATGGATTTGTGTAATGAAATAATCTGGCGTAATAAACCGGAAGTAGAATTGGCTTTAAAGGACTATAAGTTGAGTGAAATAGAATTAATCGAAAATATTGCTTTAATCCCAAATGCAAATGTAACAAAGCTTGCAGCTGCAAGCTACATGACTCGAGGTGCTATAAGTAAGCTTACTAAGAAGCTAATAGCTAAAAATATGATTGAGAGTTATCAAAGTGTTGAAAATAAAAAGGAAATATATTTTCGCCTAACAACCAATGGACAAAAAATAAATGATGTCCATCAAGAATTACACCAATCTTTTCTTGAACGTGATAAAGAAGTATTTAAGTACATGACCGATGAGGAATTTGACACTATTTTTCGTTTCATTGGTCGATATAGACATCATTTGAAAAATATCACTGAGTAAGTGGTGTTTTTTTATGTTGTTTTATTGTTGACAAGGAAACAATAAAACAATAAACTTGTATTTGTTTCCTTAGAAATAATAAAGTCAAAGGAGAACTATTATGCATACTTCAATAAATAAACATGCCCTAACGTTTGGGCTTATCACGGTCTTCTTAACGGGTCTTGGATTGACTATAGTTAGCCCTGTTTTACCTTTTTTAGTAAGGACTTATACTAGTAGTCCCAGCAGTCAGGCTACTGCAGTGACATTACTTACTTCTATATACGCTCTTTCTGTCTTCTTGGCTGCACCAGTCTTAGGTGCGTTAAGCGATAGATATGGTCGTCGTCCAGTATTAATTGTTAGTCTAATCGGCTCTGCCTTTGGTTATTTTATCTTTGGAATTGGAGGTGCACTTTGGATTCTCTTCATTGGCCGTATCATTGAAGGTTTGACAGGTGGTGAAATTTCAGCGATTTTTGCTTACTTTGCAGACATCACACCTTCAAACGAACGCACTAAGTACTTTGGTTGGATTAGTGCTGTTGTTGGGGTGGGCACTGCTTTGGGTCCTATCATTGGAGGTGCACTTGCGACTTTTGGAAACAGTGTTCCTATGTATGCTGGTACGGTTATTACATTACTCAATGCCATATATGGCTATTTTTTTATGCCTGAGAGTCTTGAGAAGTCCAGACGCTCTTCCAGTATCTCTGTTAGACATCTTAATCCATTTATACAATTATCAAAGGTTTTTTCCTTTCACTCTGTAAAATGGCTGCTAATTGCCGGTTTTCTAATTTGGATTCCTAATGGATCATTACAAGCTATCTTCTCTCAGTTTTCAATAGATACATTTGCATGGCAGCCTATATTGATTGGCCTGACATTTTCTATAATAGGTGTACTGGATATCTTTTCCCAAGCACTTATTATGCCACGACTACTCAAATCTTTGACGGATAAAAAAATTGCTCTATTAGGCATGATAAGTCAAATTATTGGTTTTATCCTTATTGCCATTTCAGCCGTTACAGCCTTTTCTCTAGTCTTTATCGTTGGGATGGTTTTCTTCGGACTCGGTGATTCAATCTTTGGGCCATCATTTAACGGGATGCTTTCAAAATCTGTTAGTGACAGTGAACAAGGTCAAATACTAGGGGGAGCTCAAAGTATTCAATCTCTAGCCCGATTTAGTGGACCTATCATTGGTGGTCAGCTGTATTCAATAGTTAGTCACACTACTCCAGCCATCATGGGTGTGGTAATGATTGGTATCTCTGCTCTCGTTTTATCCAAAAAGCATCGTTATATTTAATAAAAAACAACCATTAAACAAGAACAGAAGAACTGCCTTCACCGATGGCAGTTTTTTCTGTTTTATAAATGTATACCTTATAAGCGTTTAGTTAACATAAAACCAATTACAGGAACCAAAGGCCCATTATTCTACAACATAGAAAAATGGGCCTTTAATTACCTATAATTACTTTCTATAAGTTCTCCTAAATTATCCAAATCTTGACTGATATTTAAGATAATTAAGTAATGCCATTCGCCTTTACGTTTCCCTAAATTGACTACTTGATGGACTTCAACTTGATCATTTTTATATTCTCTAGCTGCTTCACACATTTCCCACAACTTACTGCCAAACTCTGTGTTATCCCAATTTCTTATTGTCAAATCGATATAAGACTGGCTCTTTTTTAAATTCATATCCCACTCTCCCTATTACTAAAAATAACATTAAAGTAATAGTTCATGTAAAAAACTTAGTTACCATAATCACTCTTATCGGAAATTTTAATTATAAAACAAAGCCCCTGCTTATCAGCAAAGCCTTTGTTTTATTCGGCTGATTCTTTGATAAGATCAATAAATTCCATTGCATGAGATTGATCTTGTTTTATCATCTTTATTTTTTGAGGATCTAAAAGGATCCTTTTTATTTGTTTGTCCTTCCAAATTGTAGTGTTATAAGACGGAACCTTATACAACTCTTTAAACCACTCCTCCGTTGTTAACTGTTCAATAGCTAATTTTAACTTAGAATAAGAAGTAGGCTTCATTAAAATGCCGTAAGATAGTAAATCTTTAAATTCATCCATCTTGTCACCTTCCCTATATTTAGACTTTATTAAATACTAAGATTATAAATCACCATGTATATTAATCTATAAATATGGCCAAACTAATAACGTATTCCCCCTATTCTAATAAACTTGAAAAACCTTTGCTTATGTTAGCAAAGGATTCTTTTTTGTTCACTTAATGATGAGATTATAAATCGAACTTACTTTTTTAACTTATTTGCTTAAAATATTTGGATCAGGTTAATTGGCTACAAACACCACATAACAAAGCCAATGTACAAGAATCCAAAAGAAACAAATAAAATATACTTTAATATATGTAGACGTGTTTGAGACGTCATATTTAGTTCATTACTCTTCACTTCTTTGTTCATTTCTAGTTACCTCTCATTTTGATCGAAAATATACACATTTGATCTAAAACTAATACTTAAAACGAGCCCCATTAAACACATGCTGCTCATAAGAGAACTGCCCCCATAGCTTATAAAAGGTAAAGGGATGCCTGTAATAGGAAGAAGACCTATACACATTCCTACATTCTCAAGAACATGGAAGAAAATAACGGATATAATTCCTGTACAAATGTACGTAGAATATTTATCTTTTGTATGAAAGGCGACCGTTATAATTTGATAAATTAATACCATAAACAAAAGAAGAACCAAACTTGTTCCCACAAACCCATAGTTCTCTCCAATTGCACTAAAAATGAAATCTGAATGCTTTTCCGGAACATATACAGCATAATGGGAGGTATCTCGCCCTGATATAGAACCCGAACCAATTGCCTTTACAACCTGCAAGTAGTTGTAGGAAAGACTTCCAGCATATGATTCTGGATCAAACCAAGCATAAATACGATCAAACTGGTAGGGGTGTAAATGAAGGTATTTTTCTAGGATTGCCGCATGATTCAGTACCATGTATAAAATGATAGAAGCGACTACTCCCATAGAAGTAAAAATAGGAAGAATGAGCTTCCACGTGACACCTGAAATAAATAACATCATAAAAAATAAAAAAATCATTACGAGTGCTGTTCCCAAATCGGGTTGTTGCATAATCAAAAGTATCGGGATGGAAAGAGTTGCACCCAATTTTCCAATTAGCAGCAAATCACTCCTGACATCTCTAACTCTAAATTTTTCATTGTGTTGTTGAATTACTTTACTAAACGCTAATATTAAGGAGATTTTCATGAACTCGGATGGCTGTATTGAACCAATTCCAGGGAGCACAAACCAACTTTTCGCATTATTTTTGAGAGGAGCAATACTTGTGGGCGAAATAATTAGCAAAATAAGAATAAAAATAGTAAAACCGTAGAAAAACCACGTGATCCGATTCAATTGGTCTTCATCAGGCCTCATCATCATGAAGATAATGACTCCGCCTACAATGTACCATTCCACTTGTTTAACGACAAAGTTTGTTGTGTACTGTCCTGTTTGTTGGGCATTAAAAATAGCGACACAACTAATAATAAAAAATAATAAAAGGGTGAAAGCAAGCCCATAATTAAAGCTTTCTGATTTCTTACGTTCCATTTGTAAAACACCATTTCTATATAAATTTGTTGATACTGTTAATTAGACGCTTCAAAAACAAAATAGTTTTCTATTTCTGAGAAAAATTCACTCATACATAGTAAGGTTATAGCCCGTATTCCGTTTGATATAAACTAAAAAAGAAGTACCCTGAGAAATAGTGAGCCTAATCCTCAGGGGAGGAACCCGTCTATTTAATTTAGTTTTTTCTTTCCTTTAGCGTAAATAATGATTTTATACGGATCACCTTTTATTTTAGCCTTCATGTCATCTGTTTGAAGGAATTCATCAATAATTCCTTCGAGTTCATTGGCAAACTGTTTATTCTCTTCAGAATTGCTTAATGAAGTATAGATCACTACTTGTGGCTCAGGATGAACGGAATAACCAACCATCTTCACATGATATTTTTCTTTCCCTAATAAATCTTCTCCAACGTCACTAATAATGTTTCCCCATCGCCCGTTTTGTTCTTGCTTTTTTAAGTTAATTTTATATACCTTTATAGGTGTTTTTTCTTCGTTGTTTTCAACAAGGACATCTTTAATTACTTGTTTAATCTCTTCGATATGTTTCTCAGTATCAAGTACTTCTAGAGCTACTCTTGCATCTGAGTCAAACCCTGCTATGCTAGCATCTAACACATGATAATTACGTTTTTTTAATTCAGCATCAATCTCTTGGTTTATTTTGTCGTATTTTTCTTGGCGAGGATCAGGTTTATACTTGTCTTGAGTAACATCATACCTTGTAACTTTAACTTTATACGTATCGTATTTGCGTGCTGTTAAGATACCCTTTGTAATCTTATATATATCTTCTTTAACGTCTTTGAAATATTTCTCTGAGCCACCCACATGCACCTCAATCTGTTTCCTGCCTCCATAATAGGTCTGTCCTAGAAGGTCAATTTTATAACCCTTTTCTCTTAACGTATTAATAATTTCAGTACCTACAGACTCTCTTTTAAAAATCTGACCCAAATAAGGTATTTTAGCAGCCACTTGAGCCATTGCTGGAGAAACAAATGCTGAACTAATGAATGCACCACTCAAAATAACAAGTGCAATACCACAGTACACAACATTTCTTAGAAGGTGATTTTTTTTCATAGGTAATATATCGTTTCCAGGCTTTATTGATTCTGATCGCTCTAATTGATCAATGGCTTCTAGAAGTCGCTGCTTCTGTTTTTGTTTTTGATTTGATTTCCAGACCAAATCCTCATTCAGTTTTTCTAGTGAACTATCATCCATAAAAGAATTAAATCGTTTCTTCATATATATATCCGTCCTTTACTAACTGCTTTCTCAAAGCAGGAATTGCCCTGAACTGGGTAGACTTTACTTTGCTTTCAGACCACCCTAAAATGGTCGCCGTATCCTTAACAGAAAAACCTTGAACTTTTCGCAATAAAATAACCTTTCTGTGTCCGTCTTTCAGCTTTTCTAACGCTTGATACAGCTCTAGAGAAGTTTCCTTAAGCTCAATCATCTCTTGAGGTAAGCGATTAGGGTCTGTTTTTGATAGAATAAAATCTTTCAAAAGACTTAAAGGTTTCTGTTTTCTAAAATAATCAATGGTGACATTATGCGCAATGCGGAACAACCAAGTCTTTTCGCTAGAATTTTGCTGAAAGGAATCGTAAGAGAGGTAAGCTTTCACGAAGGTTTCATGCGTCAAATCTTCAGCTTGCTGATAATCTTTCACCAGCATTAAAATAAATTTTAATATGGCGTCGCTATGGTCGTCATACCAACGCTCGATTTCGTCTTTTTTTATATTTTCCAATATCCTGACCATCCTTTTAACCAATATTCGTTACTTAGACGAGAGTTTTTCAAAAAAAGTTGTGTTTTTTATACAAAAAATAAAAAAACTCTCTTATTTGAGAGTTTTTAATAAAGATCTTCATACTTTTCCGTACCTGTTTTATAAAATGAAAATATAGATACATTTTTTAAAACTTTCATTTATGCAATAGGATTGTGCGAAATTGCTATGTAAAGATTGCATAACTGGTGCAACCTTTGAGTAAACTACTTGAGAAGTCTTTCAGGACTCCACTTACAACCTAATATTTATCAGTAGAAAAAGCCATCTTCCCCAAAGATGGCTTTTTCGCCTTTTATTTAAGCTTTTAGTTGCTTAACTCCTTCTTTTACGTTCCATACAATAACACCAAACATAATGAGTATGATTAAAATACTACCACCACTAACTAATATAGAATTAGGTGTCTGTGTTCCAGCTAATTTTGCAGATATGTAATAACTGATTCCTATCACGATAAGGGTCGCAGTTGGTATTAAATGAGATATAAATGCTCTTTTTCCATGCTGCTTCATTTCTTTATAGCCAAATATTAGTGTAATAAGTGGAAAAACAATTGGAGCAAAAAACAAACTAAAATAGTTTAATGCAGACAAAAGACTACGATTAGAGAACATACCTGTTCCTCCCTTTACTTTAATTTTACCTTGCAAAGAATGATCACCTTTTATTAACTCATCAAGACTAATTTCGAATAGTTCACTGAGCAGGATTAGATTTTGAATGTCCGGGTATCCTTTTCCACTTTCCCATTTATAAATTGCTTGTCTGGTAACATTCATTTTTTGACCTAACTGCTCTTGTGAAAGATTTTCGTTTTTACGTATCTTTCTGATTTGTTCAGCAAGTTTCATCTTAACTGCCTCCTTCACATTCAGTTTATGATTTTAATCAATATAAAGCTATAAACCCTTGGTATACATGTGACAACGCTTAGTTTACATTGAGAAAAAGATCACTATTTAGCAAAAAACATTCGCTGAAATAAAAATATGATTTAAAAAAGTTGTTGTAGAAAACAACTTTTTTAAATCATATTCATTTCCTTATTATACCACTAGAAAGAACCGATATATGGTGTCTTTTGAGGAAAAACGATCATAAATAGCTAGTTACCATAATGTGCGCTCTAGGAAGTTTGAATTAGTTTTCCACTTTAGTAATTTAGATTAAAAGATAAATGTTACCATTAATAATACAAGAATATTCTAGGAGGTATTTTAAATTAATGGATAAAGAGAATAAAAACAGCATAAATGATGTTGAAGATCATTTAAATAAGGTTTCAGGAAATCCGACGAAAATCAACACATCAGGAGTTCCTAAAGGAATACGTATAATAGGATACTTTTTTATAACATTTTTTGTGTTATTGATTTTAACTGCTTTTTTTACTTCAGTTCTTAAATAAAACGTTAGTTTAAATATATATGTCTAAGTAAAAAAGATAGTGACGTGTTTATAAAAGTTTAAAAATTAATACTTTGAAGGGATTAAAATTGTGAAAAAATTATTATTTATTCTTAGCATTGTAATAATAGTCCTTATTATAAATGGACGCAGTAATAACTCTGTAAAGGCAATAAAAGCAGATTATGTTGATATTGGTTTAGGGCAAAGTTTATATGAGGGATATGATAAAGTTGAGCGAGAAAGGGTTCAGTCGCTTGTTAATTCATATAATCAAATCGAATATATAGGACAAACCAACCAACAACTGAATCTTGATAAGACAATATCAATAACATTTGTCTATCATGATAAAATTTCAGGAACTTTAATGATAGATGATAAAGGGATTTGTCATACAGATGATAGCGCAAAAAACTATCAAATTGCTTCAAACAACGATACATATGAACAAGCTTTAAAGATATACAAAGATTTGAAACAAGAGTATTAAAATTATGGAATATAAAAGCAGAAAGTATGGATTTTTTTAAAAGCTACGTGTATCACAAACAGGGTTACGGATTATGCGAAATAAAAAGTGGCAACTTCTCATACCAAGTTGCCACTTTTCATAACTTTAAATACTTTTTAACTTGTTTTGTTTAGGTACTTGATTCTTGTATTTTTTCTCGTAATTAGTAAACATCGAGATATTTGTTAGCACTCCCATTGCTAGCATTAATAATGTGAGGGAAGAACCACCAAAGCTTACAAAAGGTAATGTTACACCTGTGATAGGAAGAATACCTGTTACTGCTCCAAGGTTAACAAATGCTTGAATACCAATCATAACTGAAATACCTATAGCTAATAATGCTCCAAATGGATCGTTACACCTTCTTGCTATTTTTAGTCCTTGTAAAATAATAAAAAATAGTAACCCTAAGACAAGAAGTACTCCCCAAAAACCTAACTCCTCAGCAATTACAGCCATAATAAAATCCGTATGTGATTCAGGAAGATAACCAGCTTTTTGAATACCTTGTCCCAATCCTTGACCTTGCAGCCCACCAGTTCCTATAGATAAGTAAGAATTAACAAGTTGATACCCATCTCCCTGTTGATCTCTAAAAGGATGTAAAAACCCTGTAAAACGGGCTAAACGAACAGGGGAGAATACCGTATCGATATGACCTGTTACTAATAAAACAAATAGCATAACAATAACGCCTATTACTCCTAATAAGGCAATCTTTATCATTGATTTTCTTGAGATACCTGAACACAAGACAATCGCTGCGACAATACCCAAGATGAGGAGAATACCACCATAGTCAGGCTGCATCGCAATCAAGAAACAAATAAAAAGTACAATGACAATAGGTGGAATAATAGAACGCTTTAAATCATTGATATACTCTTGCTTGTTCGTAAAGACAGCTGCTAAATATACGATAATTGTGAGTTTGGTTAACTCTAATGGTTGTATCCTAATTGGACCAAGTACGAGCCAACTTGTTGCATTTCCGGCTGTATGTCCAAAAACAAGTACCAAAGCCAAAAGTGCAATGACAGCTACTAACAAGATTTTTAATATTTTTTTGTCTTGATATATTTTATAAGGAATAAAAGCTGTCACACAAAAAAAGAAAAATCCTGCTATAAGAGCAAGTTTTTGCTTTTGATAAAAGTAATCTCCTGCTACTCCATATCGACTAATAGCCGTTACCATGCTTGCACTGTAGACCATTACCAAACCAATAAGGCATAGAACGACTAAAGCCGCGATGAACTTGTAATCATAACACCTTATAATTTTCTTTAACATAAAACTTCCTCATTTCTTGCAAATATAGAAAATCACAATACTTTTAAAAAAAGATACTTAATAAATTATATAAACCAAACCCTGAACTTGCTGCTATTGCCGTGATCCCTGTTGCTTTATTTCTGGTAGTTAAATAATAGTTTACGGCATGTAGTATAAAAGCAATGGAGACAACTAATATAGCTGCTTCGTACCACACAGAACTATTTAAATACCACCCTAAGCTCATAAAAATAAGAAGAAGAGCTAAAGAGATACCTCTTATTTTACTTTCTGTAATAACATCTACGTACTTCATATAACACTCCTATTATTCTATGGAATTACGTTTTTTTACTTTTGTGCTAGCAAATAGTTAAACTTCCTTTAAAAATGGACTACTTATTAAGGTATATCTAGAAGTAAAACTCTTATAAGAGATCTCTGTGAAAGTATTTCCTTTTTTTATTAAAAGTGTGTGATGTTTATCGTCTTTTTCTGTTAAGGTGTACCCTTTCTTTTTCATCATTTCGATGTATGTATCTAAATGTCCTTTAGGTACTAGATACATAATGTTATTATCAACATCTGTCGTTTCAGCTATATCTTTATCTTTAAATTCTAATTGGTACATCGCTTTAGCATTTGCTATAGGTCTGGTGTCACCAAAGATATGCTCCCAGTTAATAAAGATAACGGAGAGTACGATAATGGTTGATATAAGAATAGCTAAACATAATACCAAAATCTTTTTTGCTTTATCCATTATTTCGTTCCTTTCAGAGTTAATTACTAATGTCATTTAGGAAATAAACACATACAATTATTACATAAATTAGAAAATATTTAAATTTATATTTTGAAATATATTTAATTCTGTTTTTTTCTTTGAAAAATATCTTGTTTTGGATGCACAAAAATAAGCAATGCACCATTTTGCATGCATTGCTTATCCTTTATAAATTGCTTCGTAAACTACATATGCAATGAACAAAGCTATAAAAGTAATTCCTATTTCTATAAACAATCCACAGATTATACCTTCAACACATATTTGGCCATTATAAAAAGACACTCCCACAGTTAACATCCTATATAACGACGTTAAAGTATATGTTTGTATGTGTCTTTCTAGTTAACATAAAACGGCTTCTAAGGAGCGTCAAAAACCCACTTCAGGGTCTCATCTTATTATGAAGTGGGTTTTATTTTAATTAATATATAACGTAACTTTTAAATTTTAGTGTTAGCAGCGTCGAGGTCAACTACATCAGGAACATTCTCATAAGCAGAATTAGCATACTCTTGAAGTTTTTTTAGAAAAAGTAGAATCTCTGTACCTTCCATTTTGGCATGAGTAAGATGAAAAATATTATCTTTCCCAATATTAAGCTCATCTTCTGATAAGTATAAAGGCAACGTTCGGAATACATACCAGGGATAATAAAGAGAGATGAATGTTTCTCTAAAATAAATTCCATTTTCACCAATAATAATACCGTCTGTCTTCTTTAAAGGAAACGTACATAAAAAAGCAACAATCTCTTTATTAGGTTGTAAATTAAAATACTTTATTATTTTCTTTTTCAAATCTGAAGGAATATGCTGATTTACTAACAGGCCATTATTAGGCTCAAAAGCTTCTTCATATTTCTCAAATAATGTACTTATATTCATCAAGTCATTATACGTTACAGAAGAAGAAACATTGTGCGGTTTTACAAGTAATTCGTACGAATATTCGTTTAAGAAATCTCTTATACTTGTTAAAAGTTCTATAAATAATGGGATTGGATACGTATTTCCTCCACCTATTAAACATGCTTTTCTATTGTCGAAATGAACTTCGACATTATTTTGAACTGTAATTTGATTGACTTTACCGAATTCAGTCCATTCAATATTGCCTAATTCACCACTTAGATTTTTCCACCTTAACCCCTTATCGGTAAAACACACACCAATTTTCCCCAATCCAAATATCGTACAGTCGAGAAAAGCAACTACTTCTTCATTATTTGAAATGTTAAACCTTTTATTTGCCTTGGATAAAATAGAGAGAGGAATTTCTTCAATAAAAAATTTGTCTTGCTGATACCTTGAGCATAATTCGGTTAAATAATTGAATTTTATATTGTGCATTTCGACAATCCCCGTTCATTTTAATAAATATTTCCAATATCTATTAAAACACAATTTTTAACTTTTATTCCATTAAAGTGAAAAAATTAACTGCAATGTAGTAAAATAAATATGTTATATACTGTAATTTATAGAGGAGGAGTCATAGTTTGAAGAGGGTTTTAACTATATTACTATTATTGCTTATTATTACCGGTTGTTCGAATGGAAATGATAACAAATTAAAGTGGTTTACAACGCAGGATAAAGCTATTAATCAAGGGATTAAAGACGGCGATCTAAATACAAAGGAAAATATTGTTGGAGAAATGAAAGAAAATGGTGAAACATTTGTTTTTTACAAGTTAGAAGAAGAAAATAAGGATATAGTCATCGGTATAGCTAACATAGCTAAGCAGAATGGTAAGTATGCTTGGTACAGAGAGAGCGCAAACATTGGAATTAAGAGTGGTAATAACCCTTCTACTCCCGTAAGTTGGGATACAGAAACACAATCAGGAAAAAAATTCACTGCTTATACAGGAACAGCAGAGGACAAAAATATACCAATTGAAACAGAAGGCGGTGAAGTTACACCGAAAATCAATGAAAAGTTTGGTGTTTATTATTATATTGAACCTCGTAAATAAATCTACTTTTATAACGCATTCATACGATTCTTGTTACACATAAATATTTTCTTAGAGTTTGACTATATTTTGGGAGTATTTATCTTGAAAACATAAAAAATGACCTTATCAAGTTAAATGTATACCATATACACAGCTAGTCAATATAATACACCTTATCGGTAGAAAAAAAGCCTTTAGCTTCAGTCTAAAGGCTTTTTCTCACTTTTCTTTCTTAAAATCCTTTTTTATAGTCCAAAACATTTTCTTAAAATCATCATAAAGAAACATCGTTAAAAAACCTAATATTGTAATACCTGCTGAAAATGTACCTAAATCTAAAAATAATCCTACAAATACAAGAATGATACCAATTAAAAAACCAGGATCAGATAAATCCTCGATGTTGTTCTTTTTTTTATCTATTACTATTTTTTTTTGAAAAGAATGGTCATCTTTAATTAATTTATCTAACGTTATATTGTATAAATCGCTCAACTTAATAAGGTTTTCAATATCAGGATATCCTTTATTATTCTCCCACTTATATACAGCCTGCCTAGATACATTCATCTCTTGAGCTAATTCTTCTCTAGACATGTTTTTTTGTTCTCTTAACTTTTGTAATTGTTCTCCTAATTCCATGTACCATCGCCCCCTCATGTACCACCTTATAACATTTATGGTGTAACTACCACAAACGCTTAGTAACACTGTGTAAACCATTGGTTAACAGAGAATAAATTATAGGAATAGCTTCCGAAATCGTACAATATAAACATCAACTTTAAATAATCACAGTTATCGGAAATCAATAATAAAAGACGCTTAGAATATCAATTCTAAGCGCAGGTATCTACATTTGTTTAGAAGTCTTAGATTCATTATTATTTCTCCTTTTCAATTCCATCAGAAGAGCAATAATCCCAATTAATCCACTTGTCGTAAAGAGGTAAGAAGCAAATGGTATTGGTTCATTTATTAATAAACCTCTGATTCCAAAAATAAACAGAATAATATTACTGATTAAACCAATCACAACTCTAATATTTTTGCTAATGTTTTCCCCCTCCTTACCGTTGAATACCTATTATATGTACATGAGAATAATTAATTATGAATTTATTCTGTTTAGTATCGTTGTTCTGTTTGTAGTGAAAAGTATATAATTTTGCTTCTTAGTTTTAATGAAAATTCGATCAGTTGTTCCATAGGGAGGCCCTATACGGATTGCATCAGCGTCTTTACCTCCATACGTATTGTCTTCTGTAACTTCAATAATATCTTCTAGTGGAATATTAAATTTAGCAAGTTGCCATTTTATAATTAATTCTTTTTCTGTTTTCTTTACATCGATCCCAACTGTAAATATATTAAACATCCCCTTTTTTCCTTATAATTACATTTTAACATAATATAAGGATAGGGAAATGAATGAATATCGTATACAAAGGAAGTTAACACAATGGATTTTCTAGATACCCTTTTGTTATTTATTGGTTATTTTGTTATATTATTTAATAGTTGCAAATAATGAAGGGGGACGAAGAATGAGTGTACTAATAGTAAGTATTATCATTATTTTATCGATCATTGCGGACTATTTTATTTTCGACTATGACGATAAAAGATGGGGCTGGCTAAAAGGACGTTCTAAACGTTTAAGAATAGGAATTATTAGTTGCTACTTAGTTATGTCGTTTATTATTTATTTTGCTTTAAGCCTTAAATATATTTCGTAAGGTTTAAAGCTCTTTTTATGAGGTGAAAAAATTAAAAGTAAACGGGAGGTAAATACTTTGTTAACCTTTATAGCAGGATTGTCTCTTGTGTGGGGAATTATTATTTTCTACTCATCTCTATTTAAAATGAAAAAGAATGATTACAAGAGTGAAAGCCCTATTGGAGTAAGTGGTTATATTGAGCTTGAAGTTTTAATTAAATTATGGAACAGGTTCCCAATGCGTATAGCAAAAACATTAACCATTCTAACAGGTTGTTCTTTTATAACCTTTGGAACACTAGCCCTGTATACGATATACAAAGTTAGTTAACATAAGCAACATTCTAGGTAACCTGTATTTTGTAAAAAGTAAGCAGACTCATTGAGACATAACTGTTCAATGAGTCTGCTTATTTACATCTCTTCTAATTTCTTTTTTCCTTTCTTTAAAAGTTTAAAGCTTAATCTATTTACATGCTCTTCATTATTTACTAACAACGTATACGAATAAAGAATAGGGAGTGTTCGAAGTAGGATATATGAGCTTATAGCAATCATACCCAAACAGAAGGGATAATAAGGAACTAAATCTCCTGAAACAATGCCCTTTCTTTCAAATAAGAAAGGCATTACGCCTGCTGCTAATAAACAAAATCCTACTACCATTACAACAGCATACTTCTTTTTAGTATGATTGTATTTTAAAGATAATTCTTTGAGATGATGATGATCCAACAGCAAAGGTTCTTTACTAAGTACCTTATACTGATGTCCTCCTAAAAAAACGGTAGAAACGATAACGCCTACACCAAATGTAGCAATTAAAATAATTAAAAATGTAGAAAGTGCTTTGTTTTGGTCAAACAACCAGTAAGGTATGCTCGATAGGATGAGTAAGCTAATCCCTAGGGATACATATTTGTATGCTTTTCCTTGATAGGCTAAAAACCCTTCAGCCATTTCCTTACTTACATAATAGCCTTTTTCACGGGTACTCTCTTGCACTACTGTATCTTTTAACAAATAATCAATTGAGACTTCAAATATATTTCCTAACATTAAGAGCTTTTCAGTCTCGGGAAAGCCCTGGCCATTTTCCCACTTACTAATCGCCTGTCTTGTTGTATTTACCTTTTCGGCTAAAGCTTCTTGTGAGAGACCTTTTTCTTTTCTTAATTTAAAAAGTTTTTCACCAAATGTCATATAATAATGACCTCCTATCTTTCGATAGATTAATCATCTCAAATACAACGCTATTTTTCCATCTTATTACAGATGAACATTATCAACTTGTAGTTGCAATCCTGTTATGTGGCTACTTTTATGTATGGTTTCTTAAATAACATATAAAGTGAGTTAACATAATGGATTCTCTAGGTACGCTCTCACAAAAAAGAAATATAATGGTAATATATAGGTGTATTACTTTTAAAAAAGAGGGATTATCAAATGAAAAAAGGACTCATAACGGGCGTAATTGCACTACTTATCGTACTATCTATTTCTTATTTTTCAGGAATTTGGAGTTTTACTTATTACTTATGTGGAGCTATAGGATTAGTATCTATAGTGCTTTCTGTAGATTTTTTAATTTATAGTTTAGGTAATAAACGATTATCAACCTCCGACAGAAAAAAACATAAAAGTCGTTTAGAGGATTCTAAAAAGTTTATTTCAATTGCTCTTCCTAACTTAATAGCAGTATTGATCTATATAATAAACTAATAAAAAACAGCACTACCCCATTTGAATGGACAGTGCTGTTTTTTTATTGGCTGCTTTTTTATTTAAATGGATACGATGTGAAAATCTAGTTACCATAATTACAGTTAGTTATTGGTATAAATAAAAAGAAAACGCCTTTTACTGCAAGTTTTCTTTTTATGCTTATATTATTAATCTTAAATAAACATAAGCAATGTTTCTATATTTCACTCTGTTTTTTATTTCTGAATAAATACGTCATCCCGTACGTAATAATGAAGATAACTATAAAAACACCAATATTCTCAATCCAATTTAGTAAGCCTGAAGGAATTAAGCTTTCTTTTAAGATAACCTTTCTCCATATCACAAAGAGTGCAATACCAAGTAAAGTAGAAACTTCCTCTGCTCTATTTTTCTTTTTCTCATTTTCCTCTAATAAGTCATCTTTAGTTATTCTCATTGTAATTTGTCTAGCTCCAACGTAGATTATGTAAATAATTAAAATGAATAGACTCATACCCCATTCACTCAACGGATGGCTTAATACCAGACCTCTAATGATTACATCTAGTGCTGACAATACAGCAATAAGAAACCCTGCTTCAGCATAAGATCTGTACTCTAACGCTTGAACTCTTTCATCGTCATGTTCTGTAATACGTAGTATTTTTTTGAATTTATTCATTGCTCTCTCTCCCAAAATAGTTCGTCTAGAGTCTTATCTAATGTTTTTGCAATATCAATACATAGTTTCAGTGAAGGATTATACTTACCAGCTTCAATTAACCCAATCGTTTGTCTAGTGACATTTACTTTACTAGCCAAATTTTTTTGAGTTAAGTTCTTCTCTATGCGTGCAATCTTAATTCTATTAACCAAGATAAACCCACCTCTTATCTATATGAAAATCGATGTAAGATATATATTACTTTACGCAATTTATATCTTACATCGATTTTCAGTTTAAAACAAGTAAAAGTTAAAGTCCACTGGTATATTTCGACCAATGGACTCTAATATAACTTACATTAACTTTTTCGTTTAGGTTAGTTTACTTACAAAATTTTAATTAAATAAGTTCTTTGTTTTAATGCATACCGTATGCAAAGCTATTTTACATAAAACGGCTTATAGGAAACAAAAAAAGCCTTTTAAAAGGCTTTTTTTAAAACTTAACTCGTATAAATATTATTTCTTTCTTCAATTTCTAATATAATATCGTGTAAATTCTCCATAGAACTCATTACATAATCTGCATGATCAAAATTCGTATCTTTAGATTCTTGAGAAAAAAATATGGTTTGCATTCCAATTTTTTTTGCAGGGATAATGTCTTTATTATAATCATTGCCTACCATAATACATTCCTGAGGAGTAAAGCCTAAAGTCTGAACAATCTTACTAAAAAAATCAAGACTAGGTTTTGAAAAGCCCAGTTCTCTAGATGTAAAAAGATATTGAAAATATTGTTGTATATCAACACGCTTTAAAGCCATTCCTAATAGTTCTGAATTTGAGGCCCCGGCATTGGAAGCTACACAACATATGTAGCTCTGACTAACAATATGTAAAGATTTACTAACGCCATCTACGATCTCTACATATTCCCAATCAGCCATTGGTCCTTCATATTCAGAAAAATCTTTCATAAGGGTATCCCCCCAATCAAACACAATTGTTTTAATCTTAGGCATTATTTTCTCCTCCTTAAAATCTTCCCATTCTCAAAGCATCTGCCCAATCTTGACGCTGATTTATTTCTGCCATGGCAGCTGCCTTTTCCCATTGATATGGAATACTGATTTGATCAACTAGCCAATTAGCTGATTTCTTTTCAATAATTGTATAGTTCGCATGAGGAGATCCGGATTCCATTCTATGAGGTATCGGTAAATCATCTATGTATGCGGGAAGTCCTACACTACCAGGATTTATAATTAATTTTCCATTTGGTAAATAGAGCGTTCTTGGAATATGACTATGACCACATAATATAACGTCTTGTTCCACGTCTTCTAAATTATTTATAATATCTTTTGAGCTTTTTAAGATTGCTCCTTCTTCCGTCATTTCTTCTAATAAATATATTTTGTCGGAATTAGGTGTACCATGACATAAAAAGATATCATCCATAATTAAGCTACTAGGATGCTGTTTTAACCATTCGAGAGCCTCTGTAGTTAGGCTACGTTTCACATAATTAACTGTAGATGAAGAATCATCGTCTGATGAATCAAATATCATTCGATCACAATTCCCCATAATATGTGTAATATCATGCTTCATTAATAGTTTAAAAGTTCCAATGGGATCTAACGGTCCATACAAACTATCACCTAAATTAAATATAGTATTGATTCCACGATCTGAGATATCACATAATACAGCTTCTAATGCTAAGCTATTTCCGTGAACATCTGAGATAATAGCTATTTTTTGCTTCAATAAATACAACCTCCTTCCTTTATATGTTTTATTATACATAATATTGAATTTTATTCCATAATTTAATATAATAATAGGGGTTATATTGCAAAAAAATGAATATTTATAATAAATTAGGAGAGGTTATTTCTTTGGTTACTTTATTTTTAGCAAATGTATTATTAGGTCTCTCTATCGCTCTACCTGTGGGTACAGTAACAGTGGAGATGACGAAACAGGGATTAAAAAATGGATTTATGCATGGTTGGATTGTAGGTCTCGGTGGTATGACCATCGATTTACTTTTAATTATTCTTCTCTATTCAGGACTAGCTAATTTTTTGGCCACACCCGTTATCCAAATTATTATGTGGTTAGTAGGAGCCTTATTTTTATTATATATAGGGTATGACAGCATCAAAAACGCAGATCATGATATCTCCAGCCCTGGAGAAAAGGTAGAAAAGTCCTTTAAGTCCTCTTACTTAAGTGGTTTACTAGTAGCTATTTCTCCAAGTAATTTAATTTTTTGGTTAAGTGTTTTTGGTACAGTACTAACGAACTCTTTCGAGACAGCTAGTTCTTTTCAATTTTTAATTGTAGGTATAGGTATTATAGTTGGAATTCTTATTCATGATTTAGGGTTGATGACACTGGTAGCTGGTACAAGACGCATGTTAAATACACTTTATATTAAATGGATATCCGTGGCAGCTGGATGTGTGCTAATTGGATTTTCTGTGTATTTCCTTTATAAATTTATCGAAAATATGAAGATGTATTTTTAAATTAATTATGCATATGATATACATTGCTAGTTTACATAAACACTCTTTTCGGAACCAAGCAAGCAAAAGAACCCTTGCGGCAGTAGGGTTCAGCTAAGGATTCTTTTGCTTGAGTATGCAGCTTTTTATACACCGTTGATATGACGATGATCTTCAGGTGTGTGGTTGAAGAAAGAATGTATAAAAAGCGCTCCTTTTATACATATGCAAAAACAAGAAAAATATATATTTATTGGTAAAATATGATATAATTTAGTCGTTGTAGCATTCATTCTTCAACGAGCATAAAAAGCAACCTCGCTTGCCAATTGTCGAGGTTGCTTTTTATTTTGTTAACTATGTTAAAGTAACAATATCTTCGCTCTTAAAATATGTTATTCTTGAATAAAAAAAAGGCGTCTTATAAAATAAGACGCCTTTTTCCTCGGTTTAAACACTCTTTAACTTACGTTGTTTAACTAATTCACCCTTATGTTTTTCTTCGAACTTATTAAACATAGAGATATTAGTCAATACGCCCATAGATAACATTAATAATGTGAGAGAGGATCCACCATAACTCACGAACGGTAAAGTTACACCTGTAATAGGTAAGATACCAGTTACTGCTCCAAGATTCACGAATACTTGAATACCAATCATAACTGAAATACCTATAGCCATTAATGCTCCAAAAGGTTCTTTGCACTTCTGTGCAATTCTTAGCCCTTTAATAACAATAAAAAATAATAAACCCAAGACGATAAGTACACCCCAAAAACCTAGTTCCTCTGCAATAACAGCCATGATAAAATCTGTATGAGATTCAGGTAGATAACCAGCTTTTTGTACACCCTGACCTAGACCTAGCCCCTGTAGCCCACCGGTTCCTATAGCCAGATAAGAATTAACAAGCTGATAACCATTGCCTTGCTGATTTTCGAATGGATGTAAGTATCCTGTAAAACGAGAGATACGTACAGGAGAGAAGACGGTGTCAATATGGCCAGTTACTAATAAAACAACAAGCATAACTCCTATGCCTACTACCCCTAACATTGCAATTTTCAACATTGATTTTCCAGAAATACCAGAACATAAGACAATGGCTGCAACGATTGCTAAAATAAGAAGAATCCCACCATAGTCAGGTTGCATAGCAATTAAAAAGCAAAGGAAAAAGACAATAAGAATAGGTGGAATAATTGCACGCTTTAAGTCATTTATATATTCCTGTTTATTTGTAAAAACAGCTGCTAAATAGACAATAATTACGAGTTTTGTTAATTCCAATGGCTGTATTCTAACTGGACCAAGTACAAGCCAACTTGTTGCATTTCCTGCCGTATGTCCAAATACAAGTACCAGAACTAACAGGGTAGTTATTCCTCCTAATGCAAGCATCAAGAATTTTTTTTCTTGGTACATCTTATAAGGAATAACGGCTGTAACGCAGAAAAAGAAAAGCCCTGCTAAAAGTGCAAACTTTTGTTTTTGATAAAAGTAATCACCCGTGAATCCATATCGAGCGATAGCTGTTACCATACTAGCACTGTAAACCATAATTAAACCAATAATACTTAAAACAACTAAGGCTATGATAAACTTATAGTCATAACACTTTAAAACCTTTTTAAACATAGAAAGATCCTCATTCCTTGCAATATAAAAATATGTTTTTAAAGAAAAACTCTCAATAAATTAAACAACCCAAAGGTTGAACTTGCTACTATAGCCATAGTACCTACTGTTTTGTTCCTTCCTGCTAAATAATAATGTAAACTATGTAAGATAAATGCAACTGAGACAACCATGATGACTGCCTTGTACCAAAAAGAACTATCTAAATACCATCCTAAACTCATAAAAATAAGTAGTAGTACTAAAGATATTGTTCTTATTCTACTTTCCGTGACAACTTCTACGTACTTCATATAACACTCCTACCATCAAATAAAATTCCTATCATATGGTTAATTACCATGTATTAACCATAAATGTAAACGAAGTTATAATTATACCATAATAATTCCTTAAATAAGCTAAAGTATGTTAGCCAAAAATATAATAGTCATTTTGTATATAGGTTGTTCGTTAGCAGTCAACATACTCGTATATCAGAGCAAGCGAAAAAACTCCTTTTACCATCAGGAGTTTAAAAAGCCTTCTTATTATAGCTTAGTGCATAAAAAGTAAACCTTTTATACATATCACAGTTTAGGAAATGATTTTGGATTCAGATATGATACGATGTTAAATAACTGATTCAGCGTCTTAACATACATTTAAAGATGCAGTCCGTAAAGGTATATGTTTACGGATAATTTGCTTATATAGGAAATCTATTATTTTTCCGTTCATTTAAGTTTAAAGATAATTTATGAACGTTCTGTTTAAAATATAGACTTTTACAAACTGTTTTTCTGCATAATATACATATTGATTTAAATTCCCTATAAAAATGCAAAAGAAGAGACGTAGTCTAAATATATATAGGGAATTCATAAAAAGAGTCTTTGACTTATAAAAAGTAAAGACTCTTTTTGGATTTGTTTTATTTAAGATAATTAGAGTAAGATTATCATTTGTTTAACCTTGTTGATTTAGAAGTGAATGGCTCTTTATTTTTAAACATGTTAACTCCATAACCTGCAAGGCCTCCTATAATTGCAGGTAATATCCAGCCTAGTCCAATATGGTAAAGAGGAAGATAGTGAGTAAATAATTGATTAATACCAGGTATGTGTAAGCCAAAATCATTTAATCCATTTACTACACTTACAACAAACGTTAAGAATAGGCTACCTTGGTATACTTCAGCACATCCTCTAAATAAAGAATGAAGGAAAGTCAAAAAGATTAGAACAATTGCTAATGGATAGAGAACTGTTAAAACAGGAACTGAAAAAGAAATTAATTGATTTAATCCAACATTTGCGATTATTGCGCTAAACAAGGATAAACTAATCGCAATTTTCTTATAAGAAATAGATGGTAATAATTTATGGAAATAAGAAGAGCATGCCGTAATAAGCCCCACACTAGTTGTCAGACAAGCTACTGTAATCATTAAGCCTAGTAGTACTCCTCCATATTCTCCAAAATAATAATCAGAAACTTTCGCTAACACCGCACCACCATTATCTAAATGCCCAAGCTTTTCTACACTTGAAGCGCCCATATATGAAAGGGCAGAATAGATAGTTGCAAGAATAATAGCAGCGATCCCCGTAGCTTTTAGGCAAACAGTGATAATTTGTTTCTTTGTTTTAGCGCCTTTCTCTTTAATTGCATTGATAATAATGATTCCGAAAACGAAAGATGCAAGAGTATCCATTGTTAGGTATCCTTCTTGGAACCCATTAAAAAAAGAGTTTGTTATATATTTCGCTGTCGGTGCTTGAAATCTTCCAATAGGATGTATAAAAGCAACTAGAACTAAAATTCCAATGAATATTAATTTAATCGGCGTTAAGAACTTTCCGACAATATCGACAATTTTCGCAGGATTAAGAGAAAAAAAGCATGTAATACTGAAAAATATAATAGTAAATACAAGTAAAGCTACAGAACTAGAGCTTTCAGAAATGAATGGCTTAAGTCCGATTTCAAAAGAGACGTTACCTGTTCGTGGGATAGCAAATAAAGGTCCAATAGCTAGATAAAGAACAGTTGTAAAGACTAACCCAAATACAGGATGCACGCGACTTGCTAATGATTGTAAATCTTCTTTTCCTGAGAATCCAAAAGCTAGTACACCAAGTAAGGGTAGGCCTACTCCAGTAACTAAAAAACCAGCATTTGCTGACCAGATATTTATTCCGGCTGACTGACCAAGCATAGCAGGAAATATTAAATTTCCAGCTCCAAAAAATAACGCAAATAACATTAAACCAATGATTACTATAAAGGAAAATGGCACTTTATTTGACACGGTAAAACCCCCATTAATCACATCTTAAAAGATTAAATTTTCAGATAATTCAGATTGTAAATCACTTATCTTTTTTGTATTATAAACAGTTAACTTACATATTTCAATATATAAATTAAATTTTTTCAGAAAAATTAAAAATATATAAATTTCCCATTATGATCTCGTGATTTAAATGAGAATAAGATTAGAAACAAAATTTTTCATTCAAAACGCGTACATTGATTGCCCTAGAAGCAACAATATGGAAGTTAGAGAAAACATAAGACGTATTCGTAATGCGTATATTATTCCATCATTGGATTTAAGTAAATAGCATGTAAGTAGCTTAAGAAAGTATTATTACAAAATCTATAATGTTTTTTAGCATAAACTGAATTTCTATAAATCAAAACAGCCATCTAATATATATTTAATTCTCAAGAAAAAGATTTTGATTTTCTTTTTATTTGTCTTAGGAGTACCGGTAATCAAACTTATGTAAACTCAAAAAAATAAGCCTATCTTTAAAGAAAAAAGCTACTTCCTTACCTGTGGAAGTAGCTTTTTCTTAAGAATCTCATACATGAAGAATAGTAGGAATTGGGGTTCCTATACTCTTAGATCGCTCAAAAATTTTAATTTTATGCTTTTATTTTGAGTGAAAAATCAGTATAGAAGCCAGAGACTGTCACCTTAATTTGCTTGCTATAATAAAAATTTTTATAATTTCTCTATAGAAATTCTTTTCATTAGTCTTTTTAATTTATTTTCTGTATCTGTTTCCTCTACTGGTGTGTAGATACTACACCGCAAATCCATATCCCCTTGAACTTGAAGGGAAGTTAAATTAAATAACATTTTCCCTGCTTTGGCATGTCTAAATTCAATAACCATTTCAGGAGCTTTACTCACTTGGCTTTCATTCCATAAGGCCTGGAATTCTGGATGTAAATGACTCATCTGACTAATAAACTGGTTGTACCATTCATCACCTAAATAGTGTCCATAATAGGTACGGAAAATAGCAAGAAAACCTTTCGCAAAATGCTCCCAATTGACAGCTAATGCTTTCAATTCTTTTCGGGCGAACACTAATTGAATTAGATTTCTTTGATCATTTGGAATTTGTTCGAAATCTAGAAAAACATGAGCTGCTGCGGGGTTCCATCCTACAATATGGCAATGGCGATCTGTCACGATAGTCGGACAATAAGTTAATTCAGCGAGTATTCGATTTAGAGAAGGGCTAAGCTCTAATTGATCTTTTTTTGGATGAACAATTTCTAACTTTGTTTCTAATGCTAAATCATATAAATAGTCTCTTTCATCGCTATTTAGTTGTAGAGCTGTAGAAATACAATCAAGCACAATCGAAGAAACTTTTATATCTCTTCCTTGCTCTAACCATGTGTACCAAGTGGTACTTACCCCTGCTAATTGTGCAACTTCTTCTCGTCTTAATCCGGGTGTCCTTCTTCGGGTTCCAGCTGGTAACCCAATAGACTCTGGCTTAATTTGAGCACGTTTAGCTTTTAGGAATGTAGACAGGGCCTCAAGCCTAGTTTTATCGTTCATTTTTAAAACTCCTCATCATACAATTTACCCTAGTAGTAGTTATACCAGGATAAACAATCCCTTGTAATAGGATAAAAGGACTGTAAAATACAAGTATATTATTGATTTGGAGTGATGAAAAGTGGAAAGAGTTGTGATTACAGGTATGGGAGTAGTCTCTCCTATAGGAAATAACATCAGAACATTTTGGAACAACCTAATTAAAGGAGAGTCCGGAATCTCCTCTATAGATACATTTGATATTACTGACCATAAGGCAAAAATTGCAGGAATTGTTCGGGATTTTGATGCAGATGAAATTTTAGGAAAGAAAGAAGCAAGGCGTTTAGATCGCTTTTCCCAATTTGCTATAGCTGCAGCTGAACAAGCCTGGGCAGATTCTAAGTTAGATCTCAATCATATAGATCCAGAAAGGTTAGGCGTATACGTAGGTTCAGGTATAGGCGGCATTGAAACCTTAATTGAAAATATTGATGCACTTAGACAGAAAGGGCCAAGGAGAGTCAGTCCAACTCTCGTGCCGGGTATGATTTCTAATGCTGCTGCAGCACAAATTAGCATCAAGTGGAATGCAATGGGTCCTTCTATGTCGCCTGTTTCTGCTTGTGCCATCGGGAATACAGCTATTGGGGAAGCCTTTAGACTCATTCGTTCTGGAGAAGTGGATGCTGTGTTCGCAGGTGGAACAGAAGCTGCTATAACAGACTTATCAGTAGCCAGTTTTGGAAATGCCACCGCATTATCAACAAGGAATGACAATCCTACTCAAGCTAGTCGTCCATTTGATGAAGACCGTGACGGATTTGTCATGTCAGAAGGAGCAGGAATTCTAATCTTAGAATCTTTATCTCATGCTTTGCGTAGAGGAGCAAACATTCATGCAGAAGTCATTGGATATGGTGCAAGCTCAGACGCACACCATATGGTTGCTACACACCCAGAAGGTAAAGGTGCTTATCTTGCAATGAAAGCAGCTTTAAAAAATGCAAACATACCCCTCGAAGAGATTGATGTTATTAGCGCTCATGCAACAAGTACAAAGGTGGGTGACATCTCTGAAACCAAGGCTATCAAGGAACTGTTTGGAAAACATGCTTATCAGATTCCAATAACAGCTAATAAATCTATGATTGGTCACATGTTAGGAGCAGCTGGGGGGGTTGAAGCAATTGCTTTATCAATGAGCCTTAAGGAAGGCATAATTCCTCCAACAATAAACTTAGAAAATCCGGATACATTATGCGATTTAGATTATGTACCAGGTATTGCTCGCCAAGTAAAAATAAATACTGGTGTATCTAATTCGTTTGGGTTTGGAGGTCATAATGCAGCTATTGTTTTAAAGAAATACGAGTGAGTATATTTTTAGGGAGTTTAAATACTTGATAAAATATAATTGCAATTTGCTATTTAAGTTGGAGTAAAGATACCCAAAATCGAATCCATATGGCAAACCATGCCCTAATTATAGAAGTTCCTTAGGTACTGGCTGAAGAGCCAGATTAATGTCCTTTTATATCCTAACTGCCACCCTAAACTATATTTTCAAAATACTAAAAGAAATGTTGAGAAGTAACAAGCGAGCATTAAAGTAAAAGAGCACACTCTAGTGACAAGGAGTTTGCTTTTTTTATTTATGTCTTTTGAAGCCAAAACTCACCATATAAGCTATTACCAAGGAGGTAACAGTAGCAATACTAACCTTTATGTAAGAAAGTTCTAAGGCCCACGGACCGTATTTATGTGGATTCAAACGATACATAGACCACCACTGTCCATTTATACCTTCAAAGAATGAAATGACGATCCATAAAAGAACTAAAACTAAAAACCATGAAAAAAAGATAATATAATTAGAGCTTTTTTTAACCATTGCTCAATCCTCAGTCTTCTCAATTCGTCTACAATATTCTTCTCTCTTATTATAGTAACAATAATCGGGAAAACTTTAGAGTTTTTATTGATGAAAGAACGTTTGTTCGTATATAATATACAGAACAAACGTTCTTTTATTTAAGGAGTATTTTCAATGGATGATGAGCAGCTACCAAACAGAGTGATTATTTGTATAGACATGAAATCGTTTTTTGCCTCGGTTTCCTCTGTCATACGGGGGTTAAATCCGTTGAAAACAAGGCTTGCGGTGGTGGGAGATATCCAAAGATCAGGATCGGTTGTGCTAGCTGCCACACCTTTATTAAGGAAAGAAGGGATTAAAACTGGAAGTCGTCTTTTCGACATTCCTAAAAGGAAAGATATCCATGTAGTGAATCCATCTATGGAGAGATATATTAAGGCTTCGAACTATATTTCGAGTTTGGTGTTACAGTATGTGGCTCCTGAAGACTTTCATGCCTACAGCATTGATGAGTTATTTATTGATGCGACAGCTTCTTTGCATTTATTCGCTAAAACGCCAGAAGAGCTGGCCTATAAAATCATTAACGAGATTTATCGCAAGACACGGCTGACAGCTACCGCAGGTATCGGTCCGAATCTCTTACTGGCGAAGGTGAGCTTAGATCATGAAGCCAAGAATAGCCCAACAGGAGTTGCCTATTGGCGATATAAGGATATTCCCTTTAAGTTGTGGTCCATTCATCCGATGAAGGATTTCTGGGGGATCTCGTCTGCTACGGAAAGACGCTTACAACGGCTAGGCATTCACACCATCAAAGAACTCGCTCTTTCTTCAAAAGAGATGTTACAAAAGGAATTTGGCATACTAGGCGAAGAGTTGCACCAACATGCGAATGGCATTGATTATAGTCGCATTTCTGATGTGTACATTCCTAGCTCTCGTTCCTTTGGAAAGAGTCAAATTCTATTCCGTGATTATACAAACCGAAAAGAAGTGGAGTTATTGTTGTTGGAGCTATTGGACGATGTCTGTTTTCGTTTACGCATGCACCAAGTGGTGGCCCAAACGGTTCATTTATCCATTGGCTACAGTAAACAAACAGGTGGAGGCTTCTCCAGACAAAAGAAAATGGGGAGAGCTTCTAACTTAAGCCAGGATATCTTTCCATATTGTTTAACCATTTTACATACATATGATAGTGGGATGCCTATTCGCTCCATTGGCATTTCATTATCCAAAACAAGCATTCAAGAAGAGGAGCAAATGAGCTTATTTGAGGACATTGATCAGCGTGAAAGAGCCTATGCTCTTGCCAAAACGATTGATGACATTCGGCTGCGTTATGGCAAGAATAGTGTACTACGTGCGTCTAGTCACCTTCCTTATTCAACAGCTCGTTATCGAAACGGCCTTATAGGTGGCCATAAATCCTAAGGAGGAAAAAGATATGGAAGCTAGAGGAATGAAAAAATGGCGTCCATTCGCCACTATGCCCGAGCAATACATAGGATTAAAGGAAATGATGAATAAACAAGCAGAAGTAGCTCAACCTGTTTTAACAGAAGAGCAAATGGAACAAATTAATTTCACCTTGATTGAAGCCTTACATACAAATAACCAAGTATACCTTACTTATTATAAGAAAGGTCAATGCTTAACAGAGACAGGTTTCATTCAGTTTGTTGATTCCCTTGGGGACGTATTTATTTTTATTGATGAGGTGTTTGAGTTAAAGAACAAAATGAGATTAAGCGAGCTCGTCGATGTTC
Source organism: Priestia sp. D51 (assembly GCF_053345675.1). Classification (NCBI taxonomy): domain Bacteria; kingdom Bacillati; phylum Bacillota; class Bacilli; order Caryophanales; family Bacillaceae; genus Priestia; species Priestia sp. D51. The sequence goes on from NZ_JBLTIR010000008.1 coordinate 39,230, forward strand.
GCATGGCTTAGTTCCTGAAGAAATTGTGTAAAGGAATCATTTAATTAGGTGGAGGTACATTCATGTACAATTTTAGAATATATACGTTACGTGACGGTTCGAAGAGAATCGTTAAACTAAAAGAAGGAGAATCATTTAAACAGGAACTCCAAAAAGCCGGTATTCAAGAAACGCAAATTTTCCAGATGCAACTAGTGGAAAAACCAGAGTAATTTTAACATACCCCTTCTATGTGGATGTAATTGTGTTAGTCTAAGAAAAGCCAAATAGAAAAGAGTGATTAACCTGGAAGAAATAAAAGAGCAAGAAATCGATCTTGATAAAGTGTATGACTATGTGGAATTTCCTGATAAGGTCAGTGGCAGGTGCGACAACTGCAACTCAGCTTACTTCAAAAGTTCAGTGAAAAGTGGGGTTTTCTTGCGCGAATGTCGGGATTGTGGCATGAAGAAAAGTATCTAATCATAAAGGGCTATAAGGAGTATGAATATGGAACACATAGTTGATATATTAGAAACTAAAAAAAATTCTCTAAGTGATGAAAATCAAGAACTGTTAAAGAAATTGATACGAAAAATAAAATCATTTTCTACTAGCCCACTCAATCACAAACATTGTTTACGTATGGGGCCATTTGCTGACTCTAAAGAGATAACAGAAGTTGTGATTAATATTATACAACCGTACGAGCTGAAGTTGCTTGGCGACAGCTGCTTTCGTGGCTACGATAGCATTGGATATCACTATTGCATCTCATTACTTGCTTGCAGAGTTGCATTAAACGAGGTAGATGAATTAGAAGTTGTAACAGTGCTTGAACATGAAGTAGAGAAAAAATTGAAAGAACATGAACTGGTAGCCTCTAGAGGTGGAGAAAATTTTCATGTAATGCTTCGTATTTTTAATTGTTTTAAAAAAGATACAGATAAGTTAAATCATTTGATAATACGACTACAAGATCACAAGGATTGAGATGCAAAAGCATGTCATTTGCTGCTTTAGTCTACAAAATATTAGGATAGAGATTATGAAGGTACCGTTTTCTAGTGCTGCATCTACAGTATTTAGAAAGGTGAAGGGATAGCTGACCAAGTACAAAGAAGAACAGAAACTGAATAGATAAAGCAAATAACTCCTAAACCAGTAAGTTTGGGAGTTATCTATCCATGTCATAGACAAAAGGTTGTTGAGTCCCTTTTTTTAAATATGATTATATTCCCACGACAATGACGAATTTTTTGTTTTGTAAAAAAATTACAAAACTGCGATAAACTCAATGCAACATGCTCTCTAATCTTGAACATCACTTCTATTTTTCTTTCTTTTCAATAAAAACTAATGCATTCTTCACATGAGTAAACGTTGTTAAGTCATTAAAATTAACATACAAATCACCCATTTTTCTGGCTAACAAGGGCGTAATCCCGGTAATCATCACTTCAGTTCCTGTTAGACTAATTAAACGATTTAAGTTATAAATACATGAAACGGTATAGGTATCAATCTCTAATAGTCCAGAGAAGTCGACAATAAAGTAGTCATCTTTTGATTCCTCAATATACGTCGATACTTTTTCCATCAACATATCGTAACGCTGCTCGTTTAATACACCGATAATGGGTAAAATAGAAACCCCATCTTTGACTGGTACAATAGGAGTAGACATCTGTGTCATTTGTTCATGATAATCGACAATAAGATTTCCTTGTTTTACTTTTTCTGTTATATCTTTTTGGACGCCTACGAAATATAATTTATCTTCCGTCCATAAAGGATCAATATACAATTCATTCCAAAAAGGACGGTTGTCTTTCGTATAATTTAAAATTTGAACAGTGATTGATGAGCGTGCGGCAATAGCTTGTTTCATTTCCTTAACTGTGGTGGGATTCGTTTGTTTACCTTGTAGAAAACGACAGTTTGTCCCCAGGATTTCTTCTATGTCGTATCCAGTTAAGTCTAAAAATCCTTTATTTGCATAGATAATGGGGTTATCAGACAAAGATGGATCCGTTATAATCAGACCAGCACGTGTATAATCAAGAGCTTTCTGAATAAATTGTAGTTCATTTATAGAATCTTTATATAGGACCATTACATGCTCCCCCTTATTTTCTTTATTCTTGATATAAAGTATAGCAGTGAATGAATAATATACTATTATAAGTGTGCAGATACATATGTAATTCTAGAACTCTTGGTTTACCGATACGAACGTGTAATACAATCATGTCCTGTCGGGAGGACGTATACAGCCTACCTTCTATTAAATGTCATTTACTTTGAAGCACATTTTTAGATTTGTATTGTGTAAGCAACGGATGATACATAAATAAAAAAGGAAGAATGAATTATTCATTCTTCCTTTTTTATTAAATTTAATAATACAAATAATAAATCATGTATTGTTAGTTTTTATTATATAATTGGAATTATTCTTTAACCAACTTAACAAGCATATGAGCTAGATGATGTTTCTCTTCTTCATTTCCAACTTTCCATAACTGATGTAACAAGTATTGCTCTTCATTTTGTGGCTCTTCATGTTTCGCAAGATAATCAGCTATTTTTTTAGCGCCTAAAGTTAATTGGTCATCATTTAAGCCTAATTTCTCACCTTTTCTGACCTTATCTCCTAAGTATGTTTTAAATTCATTAAAACTAGAAAGAATGTTTTCCTTCTTCTCTTGGCTCATCTCATTTAATTTATTGTCTACTTTATTTTCAACAGTCCCAGTATTAGTGTTCATTTTTATTCTCCTCCTATTTAGATATTGTTGTTCTTGTAAGATAAATCCCCTAATGACAAGTATGTAAACATTTAATGCCAATTGAATGTGCTCTAGTGAAATTTATTGCTTCTAATCCCGCGATACTTAGTAATCTCGTATGCCTTTGTAGTAACAATAAACTAAATAAAAAGGTATCCCCATATGTTGTAAAAAGACATGCTATAGAGTTGAAAGAAAAGGAAAAGCTTCGTCATCAATAAATAGAAAATGAGCCGTACCTAAAAGGTACAGCTCTTTTTTCAAACATGGCAAATATTGATTTTCATGACAAGGAAATGAAACAGCTAATTCCACTTTTTACAGTGTCATTTGTTACTAAAAAATAGTATAGGAAGCACCTAAGAAAATAATACATCCATTATTTACTATGTATGTACTTCTCCTAAGATAGGAACTTTAAAAGAAACAAGGAGGTGACACAACATGGCAAACAACAAAAGCAGCAACAACAACGAATTATTAGTATACGGTGCTGAACAAGCAATCGATCAAATGAAATATGAAATCGCGAGCGAATTTGGTGTAAACCTTGGTGCTGACACAACTGCACGTGCAAACGGATCAGTAGGTGGCGAAATCACTAAGCGTCTTGTACAATTAGCTGAGCAACAACTTGGCGGCGGACGTTTCTAATACAACTTTATAAAATAATGGCTGAAGGAAGAGTGAGTTCCATTCTTCCTTTTTACTTGTGAAGAAATGATTTGAGGTATCCTAAATAGTTTACTAATTTGTTTGAGTAGAACATTTTTCGAAGTTAATAGAAGCCCTCTACAAACTAAAATAAGCGACCTTATATACGTAAAGAACGTTACTAAGGTCGCTTATACTCCATTCCTATTTATTATTTTGGGTTTCTTTTCTTTGTAATAACATACCTGGCTTCTCATTAAGCTCCCGATGGAATTTCACCCTCATGGTTGATTTTATCGAATAAATAAGTAAGGTAAGAATCCAATTCAAATTGATTATCTTCAACAAAACCTGCTAACACAGACTTACTTTCTTCTCTCATCTTTAGTCCCTCCACTTTATATATGTTACATTATTTTGCATGACGACCATGATTTTTGTTCTGACCCATTTTTCGCAAAATGAAGCTTACAATAAGTACTAAAACGACAGATCCGATAATCGTTGGGATGATGGCAAAACCACCGATAACAGGTCCCCAACTTCCTAAAATAAGACCGCCTAACCATGAACCGATAAAACCAGCAAGCCATCCAATAATTCCACCTACAATTAGTGTCCATATAATGCTCATGCATTATTCTCTCCTCTCGAAATAGTTGGTGGACTTTACCCTTAAATAAGAATCATTAATCTTGTTATTTTTTCTTATACAAAAGGACATCTTCTAATTTCTCGTCCGTTTTATGAAAAAGTGAAGCAAATAGGACAGCCATCGTCATATAAAAACCATTTATCCTTACATAATTAGCTCCCTCTTTATCTATTATAAGAAAGGCCAATGCATTACAGAGACGGGATTTATTCAGTTTGTTGATTCGCTGAGGGAACTATTTATCTTCATTAATGACGTACTTGAGTTAAAGAATAAAATGAGGCTAAACGAACTTATTGATGTTCGATTTGTATAAGTTAGACACACTAAGGCAGTAAATATAAACGATAAAGTTCTAAGCAAGCATTAATAGCCATATCGAGTGGCCATTAGAATTTAAGTGAATAAATAGATTGTACGTAGGTACAACTGCTCTGCGCAATTGAATTGCCCTCTGAATTAGCATAGATAAAGACAGATGTCTGGAGTTTACAACGAAAATAGTCAATAAATTAAGAAAATAATTATAATTATACTTAGTTTTACAAATTTCGACACCCTTTATATGGTAATGTTTTATATAAATTTACATGTTGGAATTACAACAAAGTAGTTGAAAAGTAAAAAATAATTCTAAACATCCAAGTTCCATTCATTATAAAAGACAGACCATTTCAAAATTTGGAGGAGTTTACTTTTATGAATAATAGAAAGGAAGTAATGACGCCAACTTTAGATTTAGAATGGGTTGACCTGATTCATGAAGCTAAGGAAATAGGATTATCTATTGAAGAAATAAAAAAGTTTTTAGCTAGTAAATCAATGCCTTAAAAGCAAAAAACATTAGATGTTTATTATCTAATGTTTTTTGCTTTTTTGTTATTTTCAGTTTTTTCTTCTAAAAACTGTTTAAATTGTTCTTTACTCACATTCGAATTCATTGCGTCTCTAACTAATTTCATCCATTCTTCGGGAAGATCTTTTATAGAATGCTTCATCACCGTTACCTCCTACACTTATTCGACTACCCTTGAATTGTAACTTAAAACGATCTATTACAAATAAATATCTAAATATACTTTCCCTAATCATCGTATCTTTTTTTTATAAGTTTAAAGGTGAAGTTCATGCGGATTAATGCAGATGTATAATCAAACGCTAAAGATAATGTTTAGAGAAAATTATACCAGTTATAAATTTTATTATTTATAAGACATTATTTGCACGTCTTTTTCTTTTAAAAGAATCCATGAACATATTGCACTCTAGTGTTCATATTCATAGTTAGCAATTTTTGAATAAATGTAATCAAAGAAATGAATGGTTGTATAGTTTGCTCCTGAATTAAATGGTGGTTGTGCTACTAGTCGTTTATGAAATTCACTTGCATATTTATGGTCTTCTTGATCAAGAAAATATAATGTAGCCAACGCATATACAGCACTAGACTCAAAACCTTTTCTTGGATTAAGCGTATCACGGTTATAGTTCCCATACACTTTTCCTTTTTCCGTAAATTCTTTCTTTAACCACTTATCAAATTTTTTAGGAGGAGTTCCCTTTATCTGCTCATATTGAATAGCAATTAATAGTTGATCAATCATGTTTACACTTTCAGAGTGTGCATGTTTGTACTCCTTTTTGTCCACATCATATATTTCAAAAAAGAAAGGAGATTTCGGGTCTATTCCTTTCTCAACGACACTTTGATACGAAACAGATAAACTTTTCATATTTTTCAGGGCAGAATCATCAATATAACTTAAATGAAGGATGTTAGTTTGGCTTTTTGAAGACCAATCATAAAAATCCACAAGTTGATTATTTCTGATATGAGTGTGTAACAGTGTACTTTCAATACTGGCAGCTAAAGTATTATATCTTTTTTCTTTAAACTCTTTACTTCCTTTTTTTAGCGCATCAATTAAACGTATATCGTCAATCAATGCATTAGTAGTACCTTCAGTTAAATTCCATTTTATAAAGGTATTATCCTGTTTTTGCACCAAAAAATGTCTACCTAATAAGTTAACCTGTTTGTCAAATTCTTTTTTCTCTTTTGCTAGTACTAGGTATTGCATATAGAGACCAATACTTTCAGAAAGATATTGAATATCTTGTTTTCCCTCATACGTTTTAATTAGCCCATCTTGATTTTTATAATGTGTAGTAACCGTTTCAACAACGGGATCCTTTTGATTCAACAAAAGAAATAGGCTTGTAAAAATAATACCTAACAAAAGTGTCCCACTAATGAAAAGTTTGAATTTACTCACATGGTTTCTCCTTTGAATCGTTTTGTTTTATCCCATTGAATTGTTTTCTTTCGTAAACGGCTCCAGATGTAGGCACTAGCGCTCTTAACCAATAGAAGTAGAAATACTTGAGCATACGTAAAGTACATAATTGTTCCGACAAGCACATTCATAGGCGTAACCGTTCGCTCAAGAACCATTGCACTTAAAATTTGCGCTGTGTATACAACATAACTCATAAACCAAAATAAAAGAAGTGGTGATTCAAAATTTGGTAGTTGATAGCCAGCTAACCCTAGAATAAACCATATATCAGAAAACAAAAGTAAGATGACAAAAAGAAAATAAGTTAAAAGATGCTGCAGACTATGAACTAAAGTTCTCCCTTTCCAGTAGGATACTTCATGTATGGCTTTTTCTAATAAATATAGGTTTCCTGTAAGCCAACGTGTACGCTGTCGAATAAAGATATTCATCTTTTCAGGTTCTTGTTCCCATGTGCGTGATTGATGAACCACAGGTAATGTTTGATTAATAGCTGTTATTCGCATCGTTAATTCAGCATCTTCTGCCAAAGCATAAGGATCATATCCACCTAGTTCTTCAATCACACTTCTTCGTAATAACATGTTTGTTCCAGCTAATGACCCGGTTTTAAAAACTTTCCACCTGCCACTTTGCATTAATAATTGAAATACTTGAAATTCAATGGCAATCATTCGTGTTAAAAGGTTTCGATTAGCATTAATCGTTTTTACATACCCTACAGCTCCAGCAGCATTATCTGTGGTTTCAGCTGCATAGACTAACTCTGTAACGGCCTCTTTCTCAGGCTGATTATCCGCATCAAATACTAGAAAATACTCCGAAGAGGTAATAGATAACCCATAATTTAAGACACGTGATTTTCCTTTAGGGGAGCCCGGTGGTACTTTTACATAATGAATACGTGAAAAAGTCTCACTAAAGCTTTTTACAATAGAAGCTGTATCATCAGTGGAGGCGTCATCTAAGACAAATACATCTAAATCCCCCTCATAAGTTAATTTAACCATTGCGTCTAAAGTTTCTTTAATAACAACGCCCTCATTATGAGCAGGAATAAGAACTGCAACCGAAGGAAACCTATCTAAGCTTTTCTTTCTGTTTATTTTTAACCGTTCTATAACGCCAGCTATAGTCAAAAATGAGTAATATATCAGTAAAAACCAAAAGAAAAACATAACGAGAATTAGAATGGCTTTCACGATGATTTTCCTCCTTTTTTTGCTGTCACTAATCTATTGAGCATAACTGTGACGTCATCCTCTACCTTTATCACGTTATACTCCAAGGGAAGCTCAATTGTATTAAGTTTCGTACGCAATGATTCTAATAATCTATTTATCACGATTTGAGTACCTTTTTCATCTGTATTTTGCAAAAAAAACAATGGCGTTTTTTTGTTAAGAAGAGTAACTAAATCAAAGTCTGCACGTACGGTTTTTAATATAGAACTTGTAATAACGTGTCTCAGAGCATCTTCTACTTTTTTGGACGCATCAATCTCTATATGGATCAAATAGCTGTTTTCACCCCTTCGATTAACTCCCTTCATAATCACATTTGCGCGGTTTAAAAATTCAGAGTATGACAATAAGAGAGGCATGTTTTCAAATCTCTTCAATTCATTCACTTGTCTAGCTAACTCTATATTTTCTTCATATACACGACGAATGTGATTAAAAAGTAACCATAAGAGAATAAGAGATACGGTAAGTAAAAGATCCTGAAACATTAAATTGACTTGTAAAGAAGATGAAGCTTTTTGAAAGTAAGCATAAAAGAGAAAACTAAATCCTACTAACAAGCTTATTGTTAGCACGTATAAATACTTATAAGCATTGTTTAATATACTCATAAGTATTAAAGATACTGTTAGTATGAAAAGGTTTAAAATAGAAAAGAAACCTGATGAAAAATAAATTAATCCCACCACACTACATAAAAGTGAGACTATAAGTATTGATAATGATAAATAATATGATCTCATAACTTTTCCTTTCTTATAGCGAGAATAAAAAATCATAAACTAAAATTAGTTTAGTTACTTAATACAAGCTACTTTTTATTTTGAAAACAAAAAAACCAACCATAAAAAATGGTTGGCTGCACTACTAGCTTCTCATTATTAAGTTGTCCTCATAATGATTCATCGCTCAATTTTTACAGAATTCATTATATTGAACGATTTAGTAGTATATTGAACATTTTTATACAATTAGATATTTTAACCTATTTTTTAAAAATATCAATAAATATTTTACTTACCTATTACCTATAAAAAGTAATAAAAGGAGCTTTTTACTTCATATGGTACCTTATATTCCCTAAAAGTATGCTGAAATATACCATTTGTTCCTAACCTCATACACTTCTTCTCGTCATATTATAACTGTTAGTAAAGGAGTAAGGTTGACAGAACTTTACTTACACATTCCCGTTCATCAATTCACTATCCAAACAGGATCTTCCCACAGTACTTAAGTGATTTTTTAATCTCTTGTTTTTTTAACAACAATAACCTCCCTACTAAATGCTTAAAGCAATCTCATATATTTTTTTAATCTCCAATGACTCTTTCAAGAATTTATTTCAACTTGAAAACTTTCTACTGCATTATCTAACTCAATAATCACTTTAGATAAGTGATCCGTATGACGTGTTAGCTCATTTGAAGATGTAGATTGTTCTTCTGCTATAGATGCTATTTCTTGAGCAGATGCCGTAGTAACCCTTATCATGGTAATGTACTCAAAATAAGGTGCGAGATGAATTTATGAGAGCAAAGATTGAGAAAGCAAACCATGTGGTAATGTTCGAAACGGCTGGTGAATTTTATGCCCATGAAGTGACTCAAGGTATTAATGTAGGTTTCTTTGCCTGTCCCTCTTGTGGAGTAAAAGTGTATCCCAAACAGGATCATTTCTTTTCCCGTGACCATGATCGCACATGTATTTATGTAAAAGATCAATTTCAGAAGAAATTATAAACTTGTCTTGATCTCTGTTTTACAAGATCATTATAGGTTAATTTATACATTTATAGTATAATATGAAAGTTATACTTACGAACATATAAAAGGAGAGTCAGCATGAAGGGACTAAGTACGTTGAGAAAGATAGATGCAGTGGGGCGTATAGTGATTCCTATTGAGCTAAGAAAGCTACTGGATATAGGTAAAGAAGATGAAGTAGAAGTTTTATTGGAAGATAATCATATAGAAATAAAAAAATACAAAGAATCTAATGAATGTCTGATTACAGGTGAGATAACGCCTCAAAATCGTAGATATGCAAATAACTTAGTTCTAAGTCCATTAGGCGCAAAAATTTTATTTAACGAAATAAAAGATAAACAAAAAACCTTTGAATCGTAAATTCAAAGGTTTTTTAGGTCGAACTATTTTTTATGCTGTATACTTTCTAACCAGTTTTGTACAGAAGACCCTAAGCTAGTTGCTCCTACTTTTAATTCATCCATAATATAAGAAATCAAATTGTGTAGACTGTACTCTTCTTTATAAGGGTTATTTTTATTGATGAATTTTAATACCTCTTTTAATTCCTTTATTCTTCCCTGGTCCAATTCTTCTTCTAAATGGCGAGTCATGTATTCATCAACAAAATCAGAATTCCTGATGCTTGCTTCAATTAAGAAAGATGCTGCTAATGCTGGAGAGCAATCTAAAGCATAAGCTAAGCGTTTCAGAATATCATACGTTTCTCCATGTCCATCTTTTAAGCGCGTAGAGACACGCTCTTTCTCAATATTCTTGTATAGATGTCTAATTGGCTCTTTGGACATATCTCCCATATACACAGTGCTGCCAAAGCTAAATCCTCTTCTAAAATAATTTGATAGGTAGTCCATTACTTTTGAAGAAGCAAGGCCTGATATACAAATTGATTCAATTACATTTTTTACAGGCGTATTTGTAATGTAAGACAATCGATAAACACATTCTTTAAGATCAATCGGAAGTGATGGTTTTACATCTCGTTTTTTGTCACTTCGAATTTTTCTTTTCTTCTCTTCTACTCTCACATAATCACTCCTAAAATCTAAAATTATCTCTAGGACAATGACTTTTTGTACATACCTAAAACATGTATATGGCAGGGGAGGGAGGAGCATGTATATTTTTTTGAGATAGTGGAAAAAACTTATAATACTAGAACATGAGAGGAGTCTTTTGTATGAAAATGACGAAAGAAGAAGCACAAGAAATCGCAAAAAAAATAAAAGAAAACTCTAATAAGTACGGATTACCTGTAAAAAAAAAGAAAAATGCTAGCGCAACTTAAAAGGGGATATATAAGAAAAAGTCTTCAAGTTAATAAAAAATATAAGACTTATATTTTCCTACTATAGTACGCAATAACATTTAGTACGCTGCATAATAAAGAGAAAATAAATATAAACTAACTCAATTACAATAAACTTCAAATTAGATGTGCTGATAATGAGGAAGTTAAAACAGGGACTGCCTAACAAATTAATTTGTTAGGCAGTCCCTGTTTTAATTATGATTATTGGTGACGTAATTTATCAATTTCTTCTGGTGTAAGGTTTGTAAATTCAGCGATTGTTTGGTTATCTAAACCCTTTTGAATCATACTTAGGGCCACCTTTATGATACCTTTCTTCTCGCCTATTTCTTCACCTATTTGTTTTCCTTTTTCTTCTCCAAGTTTCTCAGCTCGTTTTAAAGCTGACTTTTCATCTAATAATGCTTTTCTTCGTGCTTCATATGCTAGTAGTACTTCTGGATCTTGGCTAACACGTTCCCACTCGTCCATTGCTTTCTTTAATACTTGATCTTCTTGCATCGCAATCTCCTCCAATACCTGAGTGATTTCTTCATCTTCGGATGCTTCAAGTAATAATAACCATCGCACAAGTTGATCTTCCCGTGGATCTACCTCTCTGTTACGCCATTTTATTAATAACTTAGGTAGCTCCATAAAATGAATTTCCAGCATATCCGTTAAGAGTAATTTCTGCTCTCGCTCATATAACTGAAAAGTGGAGTGATAATCATGAATATGAGATAAATAACGGAAGTTCACAATGTTAATGGTAATCGTTTTACAAAGCTCTCCGTAGTCCATTCCTTCTTTCATTTGACTACTGTACATTTTAGACCAGTAATAGAGTGTTCTTTTTTCCATGTCATGTTTGTTATTAAGCTGAATTTCAATATTAACTCGGCTTCCATCCTCTAACTGTGCGTGCACATCTAAAATAGAGCGTTTATCTTCTTGGTTTTCTTTATTAAAATGCGGATCTAATAACTGCACCGTCTGAATTTTTTTATCATCTGGAAAACGGAGTGCTGCGTTCAAAAAAGCAGCTAAAATAGATTCATTTCCATGTGTGCCAAATAGTGATTTAAATGCAAAGTCGACACGCAAATCTAATCGTTTTGTCATGATACCCTCCATCATTTCCATGTTTGTTATTAGTATACCATGACTATACCGATTCCTTCTATCTAACACTTTAGGAGTAATTTTATTATCAATACAGTATCTGTTACACCTAATTATTAATGTTCTTCAGGCAAAGAAGTAAGGAGGGGATTTAGAATAAATAGAAGTACTCGTGCTGATTGCTATTGCTCATAAATAAAATCCCCCTTATCAGTATTCTTTTAGTCCGATCAGGTTCTTTATATATATGGAAATACATTAAAAATCAATAAACTATATAAAGCAAAAAAGCCACTAGGATACCTAGTGGCTTAGTGTTTTAAAAATCGCTATACTCTTCCAAATCATCGTCATCTAAAGAACCAGATACTTGCTCTAAATCTGCAATCTTACCTTCTCTTAAGGTTTGACTTTCTGAAGGCTTGTCTTCTAACTCCTCTTGCTTGACTATAAAGCCATTAGCCTTAGCTAATTGTTTTAATTCCTTCAGTTCTGAATTGATATGTTCAAGAAGTTCTTCTGTTCTGTGAGCTGAATCTACTTGGTCGTTAGATGAGTGATGAAGGTCCCGAACAATTAAAGATGAAATATAGTCCCCTAATTTTCGAGACTTCGCATATTTTGCAAGTACGTCATAGACTTCATCACTCAATCGGTTGGTCTTAATAGTAAAGGCGTTTTGACGCTCTGACATGGTTATCACCTACGCTGTTAGGATTTAACGGCTTTCTTCTCAGCTTGTTTCTTTTGAAGGTAACCGATGCTTCGGATTTCTAGGCCAAATAAGTTTAAGTGACGGCTATCCTCTGGTACTTTATGATATTTCTCTGTACGTTCTTCGCCAATCTTTTCACTCATGCTTGTCATAATAGCTACTTCTAGTGTTGGAGCGACACCACCACTATATACGTATTTACGGATTTTATTTGCCGGTGGTGGGGCCACATCATTTAACTTCGCTAGTAAAATCTCCACATACTCTTTTAAAGAAGATGTAATTCGAGCTGTTAAATCGATAGATGCGCCTGTGTTTTCATTTTTTAACTCGAATTTTTGTTTACTGTAGTTATCTAAAATAAACTGATCAAAAGCACGTAAATCCGTAAATAGCTCAGGGAACTTTTCTTTGCGCAATTTATCAATATGAGCTAAGTACGGAATACCTTCAATACTTTGGAATGATTCACGGCTGTTGGCAGCTTTTAAACCTTCCGGTAAAATCACGACATCGATGGATCCACCACCAATATCAACCATTACAGTTTCACATTCCACATATTCATTGGCATCTTCGCGATCTTGAAGTGTAAGGTCTTTCTTCAACGCAAAGCGCGCGATTTCGCCTTCTTTGAGGCAAGCACTTTCTTCTACAGTTACCTTTAATTCTTTTTCAAATCCTGGAGTATGAATACGGAACGTATGGTCACCTAGGAAGCGAGTGGCCATGGCTTTTTGAGCTTCACCGAAGGTACTTTCTTTTTTCAATAACCAGATTGGTAACATCGTAGAGAAATAGTCAATTTCAATGTTGTTATCTTTTTGATCTTTTGCATGCAACGCATGGTAGTATGCAATGGCAGCCAAAAATGTCACGTAAGGAATATGGCTTGTAATTTTGTTATGTAAACGATTGATGTGATTGTTGGCAAGTTGTTGGCTTGCTGCAATGTCACCCACTAAGAAATAACGTTCTTTTTCTTCGTCACTGATTTTCGTAGATAGTAAGATACGCTTCTTAAATTCTTCTGGTGCTGTTACTGCATCTGTAAAAAATGAATCAGCAACATCTTTTTGTAGTTCTACAACGTTGGTTGGGAAATCAAATAGGTATCCATCAATGATATTCATATCAACGGAGTTTCCACAGTCTTTATTAAAACGCGAAATTTTCATGTTTATACACCTCATTTTTAAGTTGAACTTCTGTTGAACTTATTATACAAGAAGAAGGACGGAATTTCAATCCTTTAGTTCAACTTATTTGTCATCAAAAATTTACATATATCAACAATTTTTTTTGTTTAGTTGAACTTATTTTTTGTAATAGGTATTTTAAACTGGATTTTTTCTAATCCTGGAAGCACTCTAAAATCTGCAACAAAACAATTGGATATCCCAAAAAATACAGTATGTGTGAGTATAGATGGATTAGTAAGTCTAGGATTAGTTGAAAGAAAGCAATCAACGGAAAAGCGAAGAGAAGTACATTTAAAAGTAACAACTAGAGGAAAAGACGTATCACAGAGATTAATTAAAAATACTTCATCATATAAAGCCATGGCAAAAGCATTAGAAAATCTTTCAAAAAAAAGAAATATCAAATTTTCTTCTAAATTATCTAAAAATATAATTTTAACAGGACTATTCTTATCTAGCTTTTCTGTAGTATACGTTCTGTTTCTATTAACAAAATTATTGAATATAAGTAATTTTATTGTTTATAAGGATTTTATTACCTTTTATGTTATACTCAAATTTATGATATTTATAGGAGATGGTTTTGGATTGAGGGGATTTCTATTCAACTACTGATGTGATTAGTACATTGTTTATTTTATTGTTTAAGGAAAACTACTAAAAGATTAGGGGGATTAGAGTGAAAAAAAATATATTATTTTTCATTATATTTTTAGTCATAGGTATAGCTTTAGGGATAATATCTAAATATTTGGATAATTTCGCGGGTGTTGATGGAGATTGGTTTATGAATATTCCCTCGTATTTGGGAGATTTATTTACGAGGTTAGGTATCTGGATATTAATTGCTACAATCATAGCTGCATACAGTAAAACACAGATTAGTGCTGCTCTTAATACTTTCATATTTTTTATAGGAATGCTAATTAGTTATTATATCTATTCAGCTTATTTATTTGGCATTTTTCCAACCCGTGATTTTATATATTGGGGTAGTCTAGCACTAATTTCTCCCTTTATGGCGGCTATTGTATGGAATGGAAAGAACAATATAAGGTTAGCCTGGATTTTACCAGCACTACCTATAGCATTATTATTAAGCCTTTCTTTAGGAATAGGATTATTTTATATAAGGTTGAATTACATTGAAGAGTTAATTATGTCTGTTATTTTATGCCTAGTCTTTTATAAATCTCCAAAACAAATGGTGGTATTAATACTCGTTTCCTTTGTTCTTTCGTTTGTTATCAAACAAATAAGCCCATTCCATTTTTGATTCTACTTAGAGTTCTGGAATTAATAAAGGTTCTTTAATAATTTGTGGTGCCTTTTCCACACGAGTTTTTTTTATAATAGGTATTATATTTTTAAATAATGGATTCATATTTTATCAGAGGATTATACTATATTAATTTTATGATTGTTAAATCACGAATTATCGACATACGAAGAATTATTTAAAAAGAACAACCCTCTGTGTGAGGGTTGTTCTTTCAAAGAAATATTCAGGTTTACAGAATTATTTTCTTTTAATCTTATGTAAATGAAGAAGTGAAAGATAGCTATAAATAGTACTCAAATTTAAAGTGTCAGAATCACCATCTAGTAATAATACATCTTTAGTACCCCTAGCATTAAAGTAAGTATCTATTTCACTTTTTGTTCCTGATTTCCCCATAGATTCTTTTAAAATTTGATATAAAAAAAATGCTTTTTCATTCATAATATTTTTATTTTTCTCGAGATAATCCTTATTTAGCTTCCATAAATTATAAACTTCTTTTTCATCTTCATTGTAAGTGTAGTTTAAATCAAGACACACAATAATGTTCCAAACTTCGCCTTTATTAATTGCATCTTTTGTTTCAGATTTTAATTGTTTTATTTGCTTGGTATTTAACTTATAACCTAACACAGCTCCAGCTTGAAAAAGATAATAATTCTCCACTAATTCCGTTTTATTATTTAAACTATGGTAAATTGATTTAGTTTTATTTTTTGGAAAATCAAAATCATTTAATTTAAAAAACAGCGTTTCATAGTATAATTCTGTTTGTGAGGAGCTTAATTTACTATTTGTGATAGTCTTTTTTAAATAATTGGTCAAATAATGATTGTATGTTTTGTTAGAATCATATAGATAATCCATTATTAATTGCCATGTAATCATATCAATCATATTATTCTTTTCAACTGCTACCATTGGATAAAAGTTATCTTTTGAAGGTAATATTTTATTTAAATAATCAATATACATTTTTTTATATGACTTATTTATTCCTTTTTCACCTTCGTTTAAAAGCTTCAAACTAAAATATATATCGTATAAATTAAAGTTATAATTAAATGTATCAATAGAATTTGTAATATTATCCGTTTTTAAATCGTAAGGGTTTTTTAACAAGTTACTTAAAGAATATAGAATATACACAGTTTGTTTGTCTTTGTAATCTTTAAGAGAGGATTTTTTAATTGTTTTATTTGCTTTGCCCAATATCTCTTGATGGTATTTAGAAGTTGAGAACCCATCGTTTACAAGGCTAAAATACCAGTATAAATAGTATATCAAATTCTCCTCATTAGATTCTGTCAATATAAACTGACCGATAATTTCTGTTGCCTTATCGCTTTTAAATTGAGGTATATTCTTTGAGAGATAATAAATTATATATGGACTACTTTCAGTTAAGCAATTCGAGCATTGTAGTTGTTTTTTTAATTCCAGTTCCATCTTGTTATATGTATCTTTAGATAGAGTAGCGTTCTTTACTAAGGGATCTATATATGCATATGAAAAAGGGTCATAATCTAGCTCATTAGCTACAGAGTCACTATATGAATCAAGTAATTTGGAACTAACCCTTTGACCAAGTAATTCATTTATCTTTATGTAATAATAGGTTTGATCTAAACTCTCCTCATTAGAGTCAATTCGAATGGATTCAAATTTATTATGAGTTTGAGGCATTTTACTTAGAAACTTATAAAGCTTTTTTTCTTCTTCAACATTTTTGTCACTTTCTTTTATTCTTTTATTTGTATATGCTAATTCAGTTTCAAGAGTTTTATTCTCTTCATTATTAAAGAATAAAAAGGCGATCAAAAAAGTCGAAATAGCTATAAAAGGTATTAAAAAATACAAAATAAGTTTTTTCATAGTTAATTCTCCAGAAAAATTAATTTAATTCTCTCTTCTGATGAAAATATTTGTGTAGTTAGTACTGAAGCAGTGAAAAATGTTACTATCCTCTTAACAGCATATATAAATCCTGTAGGACATAAAGTTCTACAGGATTTATATATGCTTATTTTTTTACTGTAGTTTGACTATTTATAGCTGCTTTTTTAACGACTTTATTACCCCACACAGACGCTTCATTTGTTAAAGTAACTTTCTCCCAATTCCCTTTTAAAGCCAAATTGGATCTATATGAAGCATCTTTTTGAGATTTAGTATTTTGATAATACTTATTTCCAGTTTTTGCAGTAGTAGAATTTTTTGTAGTCGAAGCACTAATTGATCCACCAGTCGTACCTATTGTTACCGAAGCAGTAGTAGACGTGTTATAAGCTTGAATAGTTGCATGCCATTTTGTTTGAATATTCTTATGATCCGTTTTATTATAATTGGCTGAAACTTGATAATCTAC
The DNA here is from genome assembly GCF_053345675.1 of Priestia sp. D51. Lineage (NCBI taxonomy): Bacteria > Bacillati > Bacillota > Bacilli > Caryophanales > Bacillaceae > Priestia > Priestia sp. D51. The sequence goes on from NZ_JBLTIR010000008.1 coordinate 56,606, forward strand.
TAGTCCTCCTGAATGAAGACTACTTAGCCAAGTATTACTATATAAAGTTCCGCCCGTATAACTCTTAACACTTCTTTTACTATTTGCCAGAATTGACATTTGACCTTCTGTACCATACTTTGGTGTTAACGCAGGTTGAGAATCCATTTCCGCAGCTGGAGTGGAGCTTTCAACAGTCGTCTCTTCATCACTATCTGCAAAAGCAGCAGTAGTTGATCCGAATGCAGCACCTAAAATAACCAATGAAGAAATAAGAGTTTTTTTGTTCAGTATTTTCATTTCAAAATATCCCCTTTAATTTTAAATTTTAACATTGTTAATAAAGTAATACTACCTTTCTAAATATTGTAAAATGTAATCTATATTTTAACATTATTTGATAATTAAAGTAAAAAAAATACATATTTTTTAAAAATTAAATTATAATATTTTACAAATGTATATTTACAATACTCGTTTTATTATATAAACAAGGGCAAGCCAATGAAAATTGACTTGCCCTTGTTTACTTCCTTCTTAAGATTGAGAACTTTTTAATCTAATTTATTTTATACTTTTTGTACTGCATATAATAACAACTCTTCCACATTCTTTTTGCCTAATTCCTTGGCTTTTTGCTGTAACTCTTCCTTCAGATTACTTGATACCTTTACACGTACTACTTCTAAATCGCTATCAATGTAAATTCCACGGCTGCGTTTATTAATCTTTCCTGAGACAAGAACTGACTCCAATAATTCAACGATTTCTTGTGCTGATTCTGTCAACAATACAGGTTTGATTTCAACGATAAATTGCTCTTTCTCTTCTTGTGGTGTAATTCTCATGTTAGTTGGGCTTAGGTACTGATAGAATAAATCCATGAGCTTATAAAGTTGTGATTTCGCGTAGGCTGTTTGCTTAAATGCAAATGTAGCATAGCCTTCTTTCGTAATCGTTTTTTTCGATTCAATTTCATAGGCTGCTTCAAAGCCGCGATCAAGTAATTCTTCTACCGTTATCTCTTCATGTTGCTCTGTCACTGCCATAATGGGATCTTCTACTGAGATAATACGGGCAAACTGCTCTTTCACTTCATCTTTCTTCACAAAAAGCTGAAAGAGTGCAATATTTTGTTCGGTATGATAAAAATGACGCTTACTAGGTTTACGGCCAACTTCATGCGTACGCTTAAACGCTTCTAAATCTTCTTCATTCACAAAATAACAATTAATACCCCGGTATTCTTCTTGGAATGCAGGTAAAAGTTCTTGCTTAATATACTTATTCACTGTTGTGACGGATATATCGAGTTGCTGCGCTACCTCTTTTGTCGTAAGTCCTGGCTTTTTTAACTCTTCTTGCAAACGAACGACATCTTCGATATCAAATTCATAACGTCCTTCGATATGCCAGTCATCTTTATTAATAGGATTTAATTTTCCTTGCTGAATATATGTATAAATCGTTTTCTTTGATGAAATAGATAATATCTCCATCACATCTTCAATAGTAATAATTTTAGTAGGATTATCAATCATAACATACACTCCTATTCTTTTTACTTCACCTAATAATTAATTATATCATATATACATATAGTTAGAGTTTAAAAGTTTTTATAATCAATATGTAAATGCTATAACTAACTTATAAATATTTATGTTTTATTATTTACTCTAAGTGATGACAAATAGGAGATTTTTCTACAACTTGTATAAGTGATAAACTATTTTTATAAAAAGTAAGTTTATACTTTTACTTTTAAATAAGTTAAAATTAATAAGTAATTACTATAATAAATAACTTTAAATATATACTTGATTATAGGTATATTAAATACTTGATGAAGATACTTAGTAGTTTAGATCTTATTATCAGAACTATTATTTCGTTTTAAAGGTTCTTTATCATCTAGGTACACATAAATACAAACTTAACCCTTACATAGTGAAGAAAATATCTTAACACAAGTAAGAACTATAAATAAGAAAACACATTTTTCAAAAGGAGAGGTTTTATGCGAGATTTCTCATTAGTACATATAGGAGCAGAAGTAAGGGAAAGAAAAGGAGATTTTAATAAAATCGTTTCACTAATGCTGGACACTACATACTACGATGCTTTGGAAGAAAGAAATGAGCATCACCAGCGAAAAAATGAAGATATGTTTAGTGATTTTACGGATGAAGAAATGATGTACTACTATGTCCATCAACGAAAGCATATCCGAAAGGATCGAGAACGAAAAGAAAATACAAAAACCGAATACTTACGGACTTTGTTGCAGTTTTATCAGTATGCGGTAAAAAGTGAGTCGTTCTTGCGCCAAGATGTTGACTATTATATAGAAGAAACTATTTTTAAAAACCTACGTCCTTGGCATATACGGAACTACCAGGATTATTTAAGCACCGCATTGTTAGGGAAGGGGGGAAAACCTTATTCACCTGCAACTTTAGATATTAAAATGACGATTTTAAAAAGTTTTATGAAATGGCTACATGAAACGAAGTATATACAGCATCCATTACACAAAGAAATCTTAAGCACGTCACTATCTGAGCAAGAAATTCCGAACCGAGATTTGTATTACCATGAAGTCAAACAGATTCTAGACTATTACAAAGATCATCCTATTAACCATGGATTGTTAACAATGTTGGCCATGACAGGATTGCGTGTACAGGAAATAGCTAAAGCTTCATGGGGAGACGTATATCTAGACAGTTTAAGTGGCTATTATCGACTAAGAGGAGTAGGGAAGGGGGGAAAGAAATTTGATAAGTTACTTCATCCATCGCTATATGAACGCATTCTTGCTTTTCGAGAACGACGTCATGTCAGTACAGTATTAAGTTCAAGTGACCAAGGTCCATTATTTCCAACTAAAGATGGAGGGTTTTATCAATATACAAACTTAAGTAATTATATTGTGCGTATCATTGAACGAACGGGATTACCTTTTATAAAAGAACGGAATGACAAGATTACGCCTCATTACTTCCGTCATTTTTATGCCATTTATAGTCGGCAGCAGGGAGCAGACATCTTTTTAATTCAAAAAGAACTAGGTCACAGTGATCGTAGGACCACCGAACGTTATCTGGAAAAGGTTTTACAGCGAGAACAAGAAATTGGTCTGATGTGGAAGGAGCAAGATTTCTAATAAGACAAAGAGCAGGGAGCTAGTAATAAAATACAATGTTTGAATCTACGAAGATAGCCAAGGAATGCTTATGGTAAATGTGCCTGAGGAAATTCACTTAGTTGGGGTTTTTAAGGTAGTTATACTCTGTTAAGGATGTAGGTAATAACTGTAATGAATAAAATTAGATAACTGTTAAATACAAACATTTCAAAAAGTAATCATTTATTTTTATGAATGATTACTTTTTGAATTACTAATTCTCTGCATTAATGGTCTTTAAATATGTTTAAAATAATGTAGATATTCCACATAAGGCAGGAAAGAGTGATAAACATGAAAAATCATGTTGAATTTATGCACATTCTCACCTGAGATTTAGTATAGATATACTATTTTAAGGTTAAGTAAAATGGATATGCTCAACCTTTTCATGGTCTAAATAGGGGCTCATAAAACTATAAACCTGAATATCCTTTTTTCTGTATTCATTCTTCTTAATAAATAACTTTAGAAAGTCTAAATCGTGGGTTGAGATAATTAATTGTTTATTTATGTGACCCAGTATGTCACAAATTGAATATTGATTTACATCATCCATATTTTGAATTGGATCATCAATAGCAATAAAATCAAGGGAATGTGTTTTCTGACTTTCATTTATTGCAAGAAATATTGAAATGGCTAGAACGTTTAACTGTCCGGAACTTAATGCATTTTTAGCGTTACTAATCATTTTATTATCTGTGTCATTTCTATCAAATATAACTTTAATATCTAATTTTTCATCTTCACTTTCAAAATATAATAAACTATTAGACGGTAGAGGGTTCAGATACCTATAGAATTTTTGAATTGAAGAGTTCTCCCTATTAAAAAAGTCTTTTGCCTCATTACCAAATAGGTTGGCTGTTTGAGTAATGTGTTTATGCAGATCTTCTATTACATTATTTAGTTCCTTTTTTTTCTTAATCAATACTGAACGTTCTTCCACAATTTTGTTAATTTGTTGTTCAATATCACTATTAATTCTTAAGGCCATATGCATCTCCGAAATCTTTGATAAAACCGAAATTTTACTATCTAATTCTTGAGATACATTATTTGCTTCTGATAATATATCGATTAAATTTTTATTATATTCATCCAGAGAAACGAACTCACTGATACGTAACATGATAAGATCTAAATTTTGTAGTTCAGATTTTGTCCTTTGAACTAGGCTTTCTTTATTAGTAATATAATTTTCAACACGATTTTTCGCTTTCATAAATCTTATTAACGAATTATTAAGATCAGTTTCTAAACGAGCTTTAAAGTTTTTTTGCCCTTTTGTATTATTTATTACTTCTACATCTCTTAGGTTATCATATAGTGTTTTTAAATTTAATAAAGTCTCTGCACCTTGTTGGTGGATATTAATCTGTTTTCTAACACCTTGTAACTTATCTTTTAAATCTTCCTCTGAATATATGTCTAGCTCCTTATCATACAATTTGTTTGATATATATTTATTAGTTTCTTCTTTAAGTCTTTGTAAAAGTAAATCATTATTTTTGATCTTGGTTGATATTTTATTAATTTCTTCGTTAAAAGTCTGCATTTTCTTTTCTAACTTGTTTTTTAACTGCAAAGATTTTTCTAAATAAGTTGTATCTTCTTTTATCTTAGCATTTAAAATAGTCAGGTTATGTTCAATGGAACTGTTAAGACCTTGTTCAGGTGTTGATGAGCAAACAGGACATTCGTATGAGTTGTTTTTGTTTACATAATTCTGAATATCTTTAACGTTTGATATTAGCTGTACTAATATCTTATTTTTATTGTCATCAATGGAATTGGATAATTTTTCAATTAAACTCTTCGCTCTATTTTTTTTGTTTAAAATTGATTGGTTCTTATTTATCAGTGTTTTATTTTCATCAGGTATAAATTGAATTTTTTCTAAATTCAATGTCAAAGATTGTCTTATTGATATTTGATATTCTAATTTTAACGCTGTATCCCTTAATGACCTTAATTCACTATTTACTCTATCAAAATCAAGTTCCTTAATCTCAAGCTTCCTCAAATTATTTTCATTTTCTCTTATTTGAAGTCTTAATTTATTATATTTATCTAAATGCTGCTTTTCTTTCTTTAGTCCTTCAATACGTTCTGTAACTTTTGTTAATAAAACTTTACTATCTTGAACTTTTATTAAATAATCCTGTTGTTTATTTTCTTTGTATGTAATTTGGTCAATTATCGTACTAACAGATTTAAAGTTATTTAAATTTAGGTCATTATATAATTTTAAAAAGTTTTCATTTTTGCTTTTAGCATTTGTTATTTCTTGTTCTAGCTCTTTACACTGATTTTCAACATTATCTGTTAAATTAATAATCCCAACTTGGGTTAATTTTGAGTTCATGTCAATAATATCAACGACTTGTTTAGTTTCTTCTTTACTTTTTATCGATTCATTGTATTGTATAAGGGTATTATTAAATGTTCGATCTTGTGTCTTAAGGCCAGACAATATTTTTTTGAGGTTATCTGCTTCATTTAACATTGATTTAAACCCCATTATATTTACCAGTGCTCTGTATCGTTCTTCTGAGTCTTCACTTGTTACAAAGTCTACTACTTGATCTTGAGAAAGTATGTACGTTTGCTTAATTAGCTGTCCATATGCTCCTTTTCCAAATCTTACATCTTTAAAATAATCCAACTTTAAAAAATTTTCAACATTCTCCTGACCTCTATGAATTTTCCCATTATGTTCCTTAATTTTCACTTGTGTGTTTCCTATTTGTTCATTATTTATATTAAACGATCTTGTTAGATGGTTGCCCCCAAATTCGATAGAAACTGAAACCTGTGTAGATTCTAAGTCGCAATTCCTATTAATAATATCTCGTTTAATGTCTCCCTCAGTTCCATCGAAACGATCTATCGTATTTGTAAAACACCATTCTATTGCATCAAAGAAAGAACTCTTTCCGAAACCGTTATCGCCGTGCAGTATAGTGATTTGTTTAGAGAGGTCAAAAGAAACTTCACCACTATAGTTCTTAAAATTTTTAATAATAATTTTCTCAACTTTCATATCGCTTATCCACCATATCTATAATCATTTTAATTGATGCTTCTACTTCTGTGGGACTAAACTTATTTTGACGTCCATTGTGTGTTGTTATGAAATCAAATATTCTTGTTAGGTAAGGATTTTCTTCCGAATTTGTAGTTACATTTGGGTCGATTTTTTTATAGCCTATATGATTATCTATAAAAGGAATTCTATCTAAATCTAAATCATTCCTTATTACATATTTTCGAAGTGATTTAGTATCCCTCTCAACCATGAAAAATGTTTCATAATTAATATTCTCACTAACACAGAAGAACAAATAAGCATTCCAGATATTGATTTTCTGACTGAGCAAGATATTCCTAATTTCAGCTGCGTAAGATTTTATATTTTTTAACTCTTGATGGTTATGAATTTTCTTCATTACTACATAATTTATTGATGATTTATATGTAACTGCCCCCAAATTCTCTATTTCTAATAAATCAATAGATTCAAATCCTTTCTCAATTAGTCGATTATTTGTTGAATTAAAAATGTCCACTAAATTTCGCCTCCTTGATAATTCCCCCAAATTTCTTTTAAACTTGCCTGAATATTGGTCTCCTCTTCTATAGATTCAAGGAAGTCTGCTATCAACATTTCTCCTGGGATAATATTCGCTTCTAAAGGTACTTTATTTAACTTTAAATCATTATCAAACTCTTGAATGTCTAAATCACTTCCATCACTAAATTTCCATTTCATAGATGAAATAAATTTTCTATCATTATAATTTTGAACTACAATATGTAGCTCTTTATCAATTAAAAATAAATGTTCATCTAAATCGTAACTTTTTACAATTGACTCTATTTTTTGTAATACATTTTTAATATTTTTTTTCTTTTCCATACTAAAAAAAGAAAACATTTGATTTTTTGTCTCACACTGTTTTGAAAGAAGCCCTCTATTATTAGTAAATCGAAGAAACGATTCCCTACCAATAATTAGGATGAGTATGATGTGAAAAAGTTCTTGTAGTCTGACTTCCCTATCTGTATCACCTAACTTAGAATAAATAGAGGTGCGAGTAGTACCGTCAATATAACGCTCTAACAATTGCCTAATATCCCCACCTTTTGATATCCACTCTATTAAATACTCTTTGTACGTGTATAGCTTATCTTGAATAAAACCAATATGATCGGATTCTTCAAGCTGCTTCAATAAATCTTCTATTACTCTATTAGTTATCTGAACGCTATCATGTTTATTAGTTGCCAAACTAGCAGCAGCAATACTTTTTATACGTATTTCTCCTAAAATTTGTTCAACGGATTCTTTTGTAATCATAAGTACTTCTGGATCATTTTTATACGTACATTTAGTACATAGATGTCCAATTAACATATGAAGATCTTCTATTTGCATGGTAATACCTGATCCAATGTCTTTAAATAACCACTTATTTAACTTCATACATAGATGATGTTTAAATGTTTCTATCTCGCTCAAGCTTAAACCTGTATGAATGTAAAATCTGCTTAGCAGTTGAGGAACTGTTTCTCCACAAATATTCTCATAGATGTAGGGTACACCTTCTTTGTCATGTACTGGTTCGGATATTTTTTTAAATAAATGATCATCAAGAGGAATGACCTTGTCATAACCTTTATTATCTGTATATATATCTAAGTTATAATCTCTTGTTTTAATAAAATGATAACTAGAATAAAGTTGGAATTCTGTTTTAAAACCAGAAGATTCCGGAGCTATTTCTGCATTAGATATTAGTTTATCTACCCAGCTATCATTCTTCCTAAAGGTAGCTTTTCCCATGGTTTTCAATCCTCTACTATAAATACCAGATGCCGGGCTAGCCGTAACGTCAATTTTTATCTTCTCACTAGTTTTAACTTGAATAAATCTGATATGATTTTCTTTACCAACAACAACATCGTCATGATGTTCCATAACTACATAGTCCCATTTACCTTCTAGCATTTCTAAAATGTACTCTATTGTCACTAAAAATTGATAATAAAATCCTGAAATTGCAGTTAAGCCACCACTCTCTTCTGCAGGAATGCTTGTTAAATAATTTGCTATTTCTTCACTTGGTTTATTTTTTATCTGATTATCTAATAGGTTTTGCCTATCATCATCTTTATTTTTATCTTTAATACTATTTAAATATTGTTCTATGATTCGGTCTCTACTTTCCACTATGTTCTCCCTCTTATAATTCGCCTCGTTTTAATTTCTTACAGTCAATTTTTATTGGACAGGTAAGTAGCTAAGATAATGATGTCTTCTATGATTATTATCAGGACTCTACGTTTTCAAATAGAGGTTTCTTATCATAATATTTCTGTAGCGATTGTCTTATTGAAATAATTAACATGCAGTAAGTACTATTTTATAATAAATAATGTCAAACAACTTATTTTTTTAGAATATTTTTACTTATATAAGAGTCAATAGTTTTGAAATGTCTATGAATGTGTGTTTTCAAGGAGTAAAAAGGTAACGAAATGTGTCTGAGCATTGATTCTGGTATAAGAATTTAAATCAGTTATAGTAATGAATCATATTTAAATACTTATAATATTCAATATAGAATGGATGTAATTGTATTAGTCTAATAAAAGCCAAATAGAAAAGATTGATTAACCTGGAAGAAACACAGGAGCGAGAAATTGATTTGGAGAAAATGTACGAATATGCTTCATTTCCGGATAAGGTTAGTGGGCGGTGCAATCACTGTACCTCAGCTTACTTCGTAAATTCTGTAAAAGGTGGCGTTTTCCTACATTAATATCGACAATGTGGTGTGAAAAAGAGCATATAACAATATATTTTCTTGAAAAATACGGGGGGATTTTAAATTGTGGGCTATTCCTATTGAGTCATCATTTACAGGAAGTTTGGCAAGTAAAATGTCTGAGCATTTCGAGGTATTTAAAGAGTATACAATGTCAGAAAGTGAGCTTTTTTATCTATCATCTTTACATCTTGATAATATTAGTACAGAGGAGCCTTTGAGAGCTTCTTACAGAGCTAAAGCCTTGTTGCGTATATTAAACGGCATTTTATTGCTAACAGATAATTATGTACTTGCTTTTGACGTGGAGAATATTAGTTTTATTAACCATATTCAAGGGGAAACCACTCATTCTTATTATTCATATATGTTAGTATTATCTATATCACATAAGCTTTATAGCAATTCCAACTACGGTGAATAGAGCACCTTCAAAAGATTTGTAGAGGGTAACACGTCATAACAAAAAAGCCGAAAAGGTAACTCTCGGCTTTTTGAATCATATGGTATCTATATAACTGTGTATACAATTAGCAAGGGAGTTTAATCTTCCCAAACTTCATTCATTAAATCTTCAATTTCTTTTGCCAGCTTTTTCGTTTCACTTTTATCAATCTCAACTTTATCTCCCGTAATATAAACGACATCTCCAACTTGTGTATTCTTGGGAAAGATATCTTTAGGATAATCTTTTGTCTTTCCTTCAATTTCAACAACAGCAAATCCCTCTTCAAATCGATCAATAATCCCTTTTATCTTTTTCATAATTACCTCGATTTTTTAACAGAATAAGATGTTCCATCACCAGTGATAATAATTGTACCACTTTGGTCTGTTCGCAAAATACTTGCTTTAGAGTTCTTTAGCAGGTTCACAACTTGAGAAGTAGGGTGTCCATAGCTATTTTTACCAACGCTAATAACCGCATACTTAGGCTTTACGGCATCTAAGAAATTCTTACTCGTAGACGTTTTGGCACCATGGTGCCCTACTTTAAGCACATCTGCACGTAGTGTCTTCTTTGCCTTAATCATGTCTGTTTCTGCTTTTGTTTCAGCATCGCCTGTAAATAAAAATGTATTTTTCTTATAAGTCATATGTACAACAGCACTCCAGTCATTTAAATCACTGTTGGCATATGTTTTGGTAGGCCCTACAATTTGAGCATTTACATCTTTAACAGGTAACTTTACGCCTGCTTGTGCTGTTTGAATCTTTAGTTTTTTCTTTTTAACAGCATTCAAAAAGTCTTTGTAAGCTTGAGTGTTATTACTTACTTTTGGTGCATAAACATTTTCTACTTTAAATGCATCAATAACTTCATCTAACCCACCAATATGATCAGCATCAGGGTGAGTAGAAATTAATACTTCTATATCGTCAACTTTTTGTTTCTTTAAATAATTTACAACCTCATTTCCTTTTCCCTTGTTTCCACCGTCAATAACAATGTCTTCACCATTAGGAGCTTTAATATAAATGCTATCTCCCTGACCGACATCAATATAATGTACTTTCATGGTCTTAGGTGTTGCTGCGTATGATGAAGCAGGAGCTGCAGCAATCCCTATCCCTATAGCGAGCGAAGAAACAATCTTGATAACACGACTTTTCATTGTTTTATCCCCTTTTGATAAATATATTTTTACTTGTATTTTTCATTTATAGCAAAATTAATTTTACTACATGAAACCATTTGTTAATACAAATAAATTTGAATATTTTTACTTATAAAGGTGAAAAAAGTCATGTTATATGTAAAGGTAAGTAACAAAATGGAGGTAAATAGTAATGAAATGTGCTATTTTAAGAATTAGGTGAGATTGACTTTTTAGTAGAAGTGGACCTTATGATCAAGCTACTACATATAGTTAATTCTAAATTCCCAATATGGACAATTAGCTTGAAAGAGAGGTGTTTTCAGATATTATGTCACAGGCCAACAACTAAAAAGTGATGGGTGTAGAAGATAAGCAACAAAGTATTTGTTGTGAAAGGTGTTTCTATACTACATAATCCAATTTAGCTTGAGCTCGGTGGTAACTGTAGTTTGACTGTTTTTAAAATCTTATAAAGGGGGGCATGTGAATGAAGAAAGAGCTCTTATTTAAATCGTATGTCTTGCTGTTTGATATTGAAATAACACTTGCCAGTATAATAGAAAAAGAAATGACCACACATTATGGACATTTATGGCGACAAATTTTTTTCGCTGAAGGTGGAACTCAACTCTCCGATAATCTCCCCTTATTATTTCGATTAAATTTTCTACAAGGTATCTTCACTGATTATGAATTACATGACCTATGTATATTAGTAGATGTAAAAAACACTTTGAGTCAACAATCAACTATTTCTCAGGATGATTTTGACCACCTTAAGTATTTTTCTCACCAACTAAACAGAAAGAAACTTCTCTCATTATCTATCTAACTTTATTTAAAGTGAAAGCTCTTAAAAACACCTAATCATAATAAGAAGTAAATAGGAGTTATACTTTTAAGCACTCAATTGAATATGAAAAGCCTACTTGGTCTTATACAAGTAGGCTTTTCTGCTACGTTAAAGTCTATAAAACATTTACGTATCATTCCCAAAATAATTATAGCATTCTCTATTCATATTTGTAGAAAATCTTCTACTTTTACCTCTTTCTTTAGCTGTCGCAACCCCTTATTTATTCTATAGATAGTGGAGTATTTAGGTATGTAGTCTTTATCATTACAAAGCCTAGATATAGTTGGGCGACTTAACTTTGTTGCCTTTTCGAGTTCTAATTGATTAATATCCTCCTGCTTATCTAACCATCTTCCAAATCTGGTTCGCTTCTTCCCTAAGCCTAGAATCATACAGCCATCTCCTTTAATAAGAAGTATGGACATTATGTAACTTTTTTAATCATTAGAAAAAAAGTTACATATAGGACAAGCATTAGTTCATATCATAAATTAAGACGTCAGAAAGAGACGTCAACTTAGACTATCAGGAATGGGGAGAATCAAGTGACAAAAGAACTAGCAATCTCGCTAATAAGTCGAAAAGACGTCTATTTAACGCTAGAAGGAAAACAGATGTTAGAGGTCATCTTGAAAGAGAAAAACGCGTATGAAGAGAAATAAGAAGTCGAAAAATCAAGTTGATACCTATCGACCAACCGTGCGGTACCATTCTATGTATCGTACATATGTAGATAGCCTGTTTCAAGCTACAGAATTAGATCGAAATCAAATTATGAGGTGTGCGCTTTTTACTGCAGCGCACAATCCTGTTTTCTTAGCATTAATGAATCAGTATAAAATGAGTGACGTCCCTCTCCCCTCCTCTCCGTGGCAGCCTTCTTCCCACCCGTTATGGATGGAACAAGAGCCAAACATCGAAAAGAAAGGAGGAGGAGAACATGATGACCTTGAGCGAAAAGGAACGGCTACAAACACTTCTACGTTACTTAGAACATCAACAGATGGCCAATCAATGTCAGGAGCAACTATTCAATCCAAACAGCAGCCTTCTACCAGTGAAAAGGCAGCACGAATTACGAGACGTCAGCAACCGATTGAGAGACGAACAAGGGCGGTTCCTACCTTGCAATTATCAAACAATGGAGGAATTAGACTCGATTTTAGATAAAGAAGTAGAAATACAACGAAAACTGAAGATAGAGCCAATTGAAGGTTCTTACAATAGCTATGTAGTGGGTGAGAAGGAAAAGAGAGATTGGAGTGGAAATATCTATTTAGCCTGTGTGGCAGCTATTTTAGCGATAGCCTTTTTTATCTGACGTCTTTTTAGAATAGTGTCGATATTTTGGTCATAAACATATAGCATGAATACAATTAAGACCGCCTTATAAACTGATACATAATGGGCGGTCTTTGTTGTAGATATTCTTCCAAATTGAATTTCAAACAGGAAAAACTGTCTCGCCCTAGATCAAAGAAAGAAGGTTTTTTTTACGAACTATTGGCTAATAAAACATCAGTTATTTATGAGGTGATATGTGTTTTCTCTGTTGTTAGTCTAGTCAGTACAGTCTTGGCTGAAGTTAAGCTACTATATTCAGCTATTTAATCACTCCATGGATTAAATATTTACCCCATTCCCTCATCGCAATGGTTTCTCCAGCTTCAGCTGCTCTCTGTAACCACTTTTCACCTTCCACCACATTCTGTTTCAACTCATGTTTTCCAGTTAATAATCGGTAGCCTAATATTCTCATAGCTATTGGTTCATGTACGTCTGCTGCTTTCCGAAGCCAATACTCGCCTTCTTCTACATTTTTTTCTATATCTAATCCTTCAAGTAACCTGTATCCTAATACTCTCATAGCCATTGGATACTCCAACTCAGCAGATCTTCGAATCCATTTTTCACCTTCAGCTTGATTTTCATCCAGGTCTTCCCCGACGAGCAAACGGTAACCCAACTCCATCATGGCCCATCGATCTCCAGTATCAGCAGATTTTCTGAGCCATTTTTCGCCTTCTTCAGCTTCTTGTTTCACTACCTTGCCGGTTAATAATTGGAATGCTAGCTCATTCATTGCTCCATTATCTCCAGCTAAGGCAGCTTGCCTTAACCATTTGATTCCCTCTTCTACATGGATGTTACTTTTTTCTTTCTTTTCATTGAAATCGATAATATCAGCCATGTGTTCACTCGTTGGGTTCTCTTCTTCATTTTGAGTCAAGACGTTCTCCCCCTAAGCACTTATACTTTCAATTCACTTATTTTTGATATTCATAAGTAACAGGAACTTTGTCCATTTTGACAGTTTTGGCCACAACATAACGACGATAGCCATCTTTTAAGATTTTAGACTCTTTTTCAATTGTCAACGGCTCATCTAAGCGTCCTGTGCGCTTCACAAAATCAATGACCTTTTGTGTTTTTTCAGGGTTTGGACGTGTCTTTAAGAACTCTTCAGGTACGATAATTTCATCGAAACTTAGAAGATCCTGTGTCCCTTTTGGCTGATTTGTTATTTCTTTCTTTTGTGGCTCCACCTTTTTCTCTTGAACAGGTGTTTCTTTCACTTCTGTCTGTACTTTTTCAGCTTTCTTCTCTTCATTCGCTGCAGAAGCCTCTTGTTTGTCCTCTTTCTTATCGTTTGGTTCATTGTCTTCTTTATCTTTCTTGTTCGGGAGAACGGTAATCTGGAAGCAGATTACACCTACTTCACCAGGGCATTCATCAATTGGAATGTCTAAAGTTGGTTCTCCTTGAATTAAGATCTTTTCATGCATAATACTTTTTTTCGTGAGACCTGTTTTGTTAAAAGCCTTCTTTGCAACAAATACTGTGTACGAAATAAACGTACTCTTCTTCAAGCCTTTAGGCGCAGATGGTGACCCTTTTTCACGCATATCAAAGGCAACATAGCGATCGTATTCTCGTAGTGGTCCTGTGGCTGATCCAGTTAAGGTAATTTTATGCGGCATTGTACTCCTCCTTCTACGAACTTAATAATATAGCTATATTTTATATAAGATAGTAAATTAAATAAATCCCCAATAATGAAAATAATGCAAAGAAACTCAGCCTAATAGCCGAGTTTCTTTATGTAAGAACTAAAAGTTTTACTTATTTGCCAAACAGTCTCGAAATAAAACCCTTCTTTTCATTCGTAACAGCTATATGTTCTTTAATTGTCTTCAATTCTTTTAATACTTCTTTTAGCTGTTCTTCCCTCTCATTTAATTCTTTTTGAAGTTCCATTTCGCGATTCTCATTTTGAATCTGTTGTTCAATATAAGAGTTTTTTAATTCAGAAAGAGTTCTTTCATTACTCTCGGTGGAGGACTTATCTTGCAGCCGTAAAGTTTGAAATTGATTGAATGTTTCCTTTAAAGTACTTTCTTGACGTTCCAAGTATTGAGACATTATATTCCGTACCCGTTCCTCTATCCGTTCCTCTTGTAAGAGTAAGTGTTTTGCTAGAAAACTTTCTATTTGTTCCTCGATTTTTTCACTTAGTCGTTCCTCTATCCGTTCTCCTAAACTAGTAATTATGTTATTTTCTATATTTCCAAGTTCATGCTGCAGTTCATGTATTACATCTTTTAATATGAGATCGTGAACTTCTTTTTGTGCTTTATCACGATCATTGTCCCGTAAATACGAAGATAATTCCTTAGTATCCCTGTCTAAAGGGGCATAGTCATTTGAAATAATTTGTGCTGCATGAGCCTTAGTAACATTCGGCTGAGCTAAAAGAGATTGGAATTTACGTAATGCAATAACATCGTGTTCTGTGAAAGCACGATTATCTCGGTTTTTTCCGTCCTTTACTTTTAGGAATTTATAGCCGTTTTTCTCTAGTTCCAGGCACCATTTTCTTAGATAGCTATCACTGATTCCTAATGATTCAGCAACTTCCCTTGTCCAATATGCTTTTGGTATTTTGTCACTTATCCCGTTCCACTGTTCTTCGTTCATAAATTAGTTACCTCCTTTTCAATTTTAAATGTTACATTTATGGATTTTTATGTTCTTTAGCCGTTCTTAAATAAATAGTGTTTCAACTCTTTTAGGAGTATTCAGTTGTAGGAACCGATTTGGATAAACAAGAACGGTTCCCGTTCCAACGTTCTATTTCTCAATTTGGAATAAAGTTTAAGAGAAAAAAGCGTTCTTGTGAAAATAATACTGACGCTAATAAATTGCATTGTTTTATGGCTTACTTTGTAAAAATGAATTTCAATAAATTAGTTCATGCTTTTCCAAAATAAAAGAACATGAACTAATGAAATATTGGTATTTGAAAGTATTGTTTTTAACATGAATATACTATCTAGAGTATATGGTTGTAAAGAACTTTGAGGTTAAATTAATTAACTGGTATCTTTTTATTGTTACATTTATATCATCCTCATTAGCTTACATTAGTCTTTTTATTTACAATAAGCATTCATTTCTGTTTTATAGATAAATGTGTTGGATGTTATTGAAACGTTCTGTATTGTTTAACTAAAATGAGTTATTTACAGGACAATAAACAAAAATTTTAGATAGGAACGGTTCCCGTTCCAATAAGTTTGTTTTTGAATTTGATTGATTATTATTAAGAAATAAGTGATCTTAGACCGTTCTTTCTATATTAATAATGAGGTTAATAAAAGTTACATTTGAGGTTGGAAATATTGTTTATAAAGGGGAACGCAACCCGTTCTAATGATTTACACAAAGAATTTGATTGAGTAGTTATAAGAAAAATCCGTTCTTATTCAAATGAAATACAATTCTACATGTAGAAAAGAGAAGAATTTTCTTCGTTTTAAGGAACGATTCCCGTTCTGTCCTTCTTATACGATTGGAACACATAGAAGAACGCAATAATAATGCGTTCCAATGAGAGGGATATAAATGAATATAGCAGATTTAGTTAAACTTAAGATGAACTTTTAGTTTTGGTGGAGATGATTGTTTAAGGGATAGGTGTAATAAGTTTAACTTAAAGTAAACTAAATCTTTTGGAAGGTTGTTTATTGTACAGCTAACTACTTTTAGTTGACCTTAACTTCAACTAAAAGTAGTTAGCTGCTCTTAATCTATAATATTTTATAAATTTGCTTTAATTTAAAACTAAAATATTATATTCTTTAAATTTCTAATTAGGCAATTTTCAAACAAAAAAACAGATTAGATAATCTGTTTTTTAATAAGTTTCAGGCTATAAAGGTTTCATTGTATATTTCATGAAGAATGTTTTGTATTAATCATGAAATCGATATATAGATGTTCCTTTTTTTGAATTAATTACGTACTCGTGAAGAATATGTCTTATTAGTCCAGCTCTTGTGGTACCACTATTGTTCAGAAAAGCTATTACCTCAGCATCTTTTTCTTTATCCAAGAAGAGCTCAATTCTTTCTTTTTTATTTTTGTCAAAGCTAGGCATTATTATTCCTCCATTAGTAGAAACAGCATTAAACAAATTGAATGTATTATTACTTTAGTCGCTAATCTTGTTATTTATAGTTTAAAATATAATAAATATATTTCTTTTACCGGTATTTTACTGTTCTTGCTTGTCAGAGTCAACATTACCGGTATTTTTTATCTAGAATTATTAATTTTTTATGGTAAAATATTCAATGAGCTATTGACAGAGTAGGTTATATACCGGTAAAATACCGGTATATAACGATTTGAATTGTCCTTCTTATTTCATGAAATGAAAAGCAGGTAGACGAAATATCTAAAAAGAGGTATATTGAAAGAAAGAAAAAACAATAGAAAAGATTAAGAGTTTTTTATAGTCATAACTTCAATTATAAAAAAAATAGATAACGTTCAAAAAAAAAGAACGTGCTGGAAACACGTTCTTTTTTAAAAAAATCAAGCCCCGCCCCGACCAAAGTTTGTGGCTTGAAAGTAAATGCCCAAGAAGACATTTGTTTATACTGTTATACACACATAATAACAGTATTAAACTTTTTTGACAAGGTTTTTTATGCGATATTATTGTAATAATTTCTACAAAAATAATAGAATTGTAGACAAATTTTTCATATATGTATTTTGTCTCTATCGTATAAACCTTTGAAAATAACTAAACTTTTGGGATTCTTTCAAGAATACAAGGCTGTTTGCAGGCATGGAGCTTGCGAACAGCCTTTTTTGTTTTTTAAAACAATCATTCTTAAGAGGAGGTAACCCAATGAGTTTAGTAAGTGTAGCTATAAATATATATAAAAATCAACTAACCAATAAAAAGAAGAAGCAATCTCAGAAGCAACAGAACGGTTACAATAGCCGTTTAGGCTGGGTATTCGTATCAAAAGATTTTACAAAAGAAACCACAAAAGCCGTTCGTACATATGGTTCGTTATTTAATGTCAGCAAAGACTATACATACTTTACGCCAAATACGTTTTATCGGAATGACCTACGTCGTTTAAGTACGCTACGTTGGATCAATGCGATGTCGATTGATATTGATGCAAAAAACGGTGAGAACGAGGGGATGACTCTTCCAGATGTGCAAGAGTTGATTACAGAAGCAGGACTTCCAATGCCTTCTTTAATCGTTCAAACGCCTTCTAAAGGGTTTCATGTTCACTGGTTTTTAGAACAATCAAAACGGGCTTCGGACAAGTTGAATGCACATTATAGTCGTATTCAAACGTGTATTGCTGAGATGTTAAAAGGAGACATAAATGCGATTGGTCCGGAGCGACTATTCCGTTTACCAACTGAGGAGAATACGGTCTTTCATTCCCAAGAGCGTATATCGTTTGATGACCTATGTGAATGGTTCCAACTAGTTCAAGAGCAAGATCAACAAGACATACATACATACAAAAAAGGGTTCTGTAAAGGCTATGAATCTCTTTTACAACATCCTGCTGTTCAAAAAATCCTAGAAGGTGTACATGAAGGTCAACGTGACACGGCTTGCTACACGCTTGCTCTTGCTTATAAAGCAGCTGGATACGCTGAAAAAACAGCAGAAGCATACTTACATAACTGGAATCAAAAAAATACACCTCAAATGCGCAAAATTGAGGTTAAACGAAAAGTAAAGAGCGCATATAACGGCCGTTTCCATGCTCCATCTGCGAAAAAAATTCGCGAGTTATCGGGCATGCTATTTAGCTATGTCATTTGGGAAGAAGCGAAACCACGTGAAGAACGTACATATAGTCATATCCAAGAGTGGGAAGGGGATGTATTAGCATTTATTCGTGCGCAGGGAGGACGTGTATCAGGGGCACAACGTGATCTTGCTGAACAAATTACGTCAAGTGTGAATGCTGACAAGAAAATCCCTTATGCTACGTTTAAGAAAGTGATTGCTAGATTGGAAGAGCAAGAAATCCTTTCGAAAAAGGTCTCTGGTAAAGGAAGAGGGGCTTCAACAGAGTTATGTATCATTGACGAAATAAAAGCTCATAGAGCTCAATCTGAAGCCTCAAAAAAAGAACAAGACACTGCTCCTAAAAATAATGGGCTCAATTCAAATACAATTAAAGATACGGTGGTGGGTGGGACGGCTCTATCGCTTTCTCAGGGTACAGAGGTTGCTCGTTCTTCTGAACATGGTACCTTAAATTTACCGTCCACGTATTCTACTAGTCTACAGACGGCACCTATTCCGGGGAATGTTCCTTCCTCCTTTACTAGTGCGTTGTTTAACCGGGGTTTTACAGATGGTCGTTTTATCTTTAGGGCCTGGGGGAAAGTTCAGTTAGCCTTTAAAGAGTTTGCTATTTCTTATCGCTCTATTTCGTCTACTCCGGATTATGTACGCTTCTCCGTGGAGGCCGTTGGCTTAACGGTTCAGAAAAAAGGTTCTGTGATTGCAGGAGATTTCCAAGGAGAAGATGTCTTCTTTAAGTATCTCTTTGGGGTGATGAAAGGGCTGTTCAAGAAGCATCGATTTTCTCAGTTGACTCAATTTGTGGAAGAGATTGAGCGTTTAAGTGACGTTATGTTGTCTCATGTGGGCATGGAGTTAGAAGATACATTGAAGAAAAAGCATGTAGTGGATCGAGAGTTGCAGGTTGCTAAGTTAAGAGAGGTAGAACGTGAAGAGTCGGCTCGTCAAAGACGCAAGCATTATACAAATCATGCTGCTTTTGATCTTACTTCGAGCTTGAATCAGTTCAAACTTTTTATGAAAACAGATGATTAATGTTCATAAAAAAAGCATCAAGAAAAGATCTAAAATTCTCTCTTGATGCGACTCACGAACGTAACTATTCTCCTTACAGAATAATCACTGTCATTGTATAAAAAGGATGAACAAATGGCAATTGCAACCTCGATTTTGTCAATGTCTGATTAAAGCTTGAAGAGGTATATGACTCAATAAAATAGCTCATACATAATTGACTAAATGTGCGCATGTTTCGTGACAAATATGCATTAGGATGAAAGTAATGAAAATAGGAGGTTTTATTACAGTTTTGTTAAAAAATGTGACCTTAAAGGGCTATGTAGTAAAACTTCTACTAGGTATTAGGTTGTTTTCTCTGGAAATCCCTTGAAGCACGTGTGGGGAAGGAATATCATGGAAGTAAGCAACAAACATCCTACTTTTTTCAAGATACTTTCCCTGAGGTAACATTGATTACGCTAGTAATCATGTACCGATGGGAGAAGTCCTACTAGTACTCCTATTTTTATTTGTATCAGTCATTCGTATTGGCGGCGGGCGCACCTAGCGTCAAACCAACATGGCCTTACACATGCTGGCAACCATACGAACCGATGCACTTCACCCTAGAAACGTACTTCACTACAACTCGGAAACGAACACCCTATGAACCTCGTTCCTTGAAAACTTCATAGCTCTTTTCCTTCCTCTCTTCGTAAGGAGGGGAAACAAAATAAACCAAAAATCATCTAAAAAACAATCGACCATCTTTGACGATATCCTGGACCAATTGATTGAACATCCACGGCAGGGGATAGGGATTGCTGTTCTTGGTTTGGCTGGCATTGGTATTTGGAAGAAAGAATGGCTTTTGTCTCTTTTGCCATATCGTCCAGAAATCATTCAGCATTGGCTCACACTCTTTATTCATGGCATTCAACTACTACTGGCTTTATTGCTGTTATTTCTCGTGATCCGGTGGATATGTGCTGTCTGTCGCATTCAACGACAGTTTGAATATGTTCAATTGCTGCCACATGCAGATGATGGCGTGTCGAAAGAAATGCTAGGGCAATTAATGAGACGCATCCACGGAACAAAGCGTAGATGGATTGAAAGGATCTTTCTTGGGAAGGAACGCTTTTCATTTCTCATCCACCACGTAGTAGATGAATCTGCAGGGATTCAATACCGTTTCTATATGGGAGCTGAAAAGAATCAGTTAGAAGCCATTAAATCCAATTTTCAGAGTGTCTATCCAAATTTAACGTTCTTTCCGGCAGATGACCTAGAATTCCCAGAAAAGAAGGCAGTGGGTGGACGATTGAAATTGAAAAGCAATAATTTGAAAAAGTCACTTCCTCTTTCGCGGTATAAGTCAGATCAACTTCCAGGTATCATTTCGCATATGAAGCCTGGTACATGGTTACAAGTAGGGTTCACACCTAATGATGGATGGAAGCTTCGAAAAGCTATCCAGAAGCTTGAAAAGGACTTAAAAGGGGATAGACCTTTCAGAGATCAGTCTGCATTTGATAAAGAGGAATTAGTGGGCTTGAAACATCGTTATTCAGGCAATGAAGTAGCCTTTGACTGTACAGTGTCCATAGCGTCTGAATATTACCCTGGTGTACCTGTGGTAAAAAGTATGGCCAACGCGATTAATTCCGTCTTACATCATGTGAATGAATTGAAGTACAAGAAGTGGAAAAAGGCTGTTCAATGGTATCCGACTATGAGTCCGTATCGGATGACATGGACGGGTGGAGAGCTTGCGAATCTTCTTCATTTACCACACTTTGATGAACGAACGATTATGCAAAAGCTCGCAAAAGAAGTCCCACACTCGAAACGTGGTGAAGAACTTCTTCCAGACCATCTTTTGAGTCATGAAGAAGGGTCTGTCGATTTCGGTGTACAATATCATCCGTTTGTGAAAGATCGGACCATAAGGATTTTAATGAGTGTTCTTCAGAAGCATTGGTCCTTGCTGGGGGTGACGGGTTCGGGAAAATCCACTCTACTCAATAATGTGTTGATGAGTTATGTTCATCAATTTATTAAGCAAGGCATGGAAAACAAAACATCACCTGGTTTCTCGTTTGGTGATCCTGCCAGAAACACGGCCATGATTTTATTAAATCAAATGCTGAAAGCTGAATATGATGGGGCGACCATTAACTGGGATAAAGTTCATTGGATCTCTTTTAAAGATACGGAATATCCACCAGCTTTAAACTTACTTCATCGTTTTCCAGGTGAATCACCTGAACGAGTCACACAAATCGTCATGCGGATTATCGGTGAAAACTTCCAAGTAGCGAAACAAACGGAACGTCTTTTGGTGAACTGTATTAAAACGCTTGTATTGGATGTAGAAGGTCAACATACGATTTTGGGTGTAAAACCATTAGTGAATGATTTTACGTTCAGAAAACGGATTTTGAACCGTCTAGAGGATAATGTTGAAGCATATGACGTATTGGATTTTTGGGAGAACGAAGCAGAAGATCTAATTGATGCTAGTCGCATTGCATTATTTAATCGCTTAGACACCTTCTCAGCCAACCCATTACTACGTCGGATGTTTGGCCAAAAAGAATTTACTCTTCCTATTCGAGAATGGATGAATCAAGGTCATATTATCTTTTATGACTTTAGTGGATTAAGCGAAGAAGAAACCGGGTTAATTGGTGGGTTTCTCACCTACTTGTATTACCGAGTGGCTGATACAAGGACTCCCAATCCTTTAATGCATCAATTCGTGTTTGATGAAGCTGCCAGACTAGAGAAAATGACGATTCTGCCTCGTATCATTGCGGAACAACGTCAAAAAGGATTGTCGCTGGGAATTGGTACACAGTCTATGCATCAACTAGACCAAGAACTCAAAAATGCCCTAACAGAAGTTCAAGGGAATTTCTTTGTTTGTCGACAAGGGGCTGAAGGGGCAGCCGCAGCCAGTAAAATGTTCAGTGTTCAAGGCACCAAAAAAGATCAGCCTCTTTTTTCGGAATCGTATTTTCGAAACTTGCCTGACCTAGTAACGGTCATTCGTACACAAGATAATGTAAATGGTGTGGATGAGATTGTGCAATGTGTGGCCAAGTTACCTCCGTTAGATCGATATATGCCGAATGGACAAAAAGCACGATACAAACATGCAACGGAAGAAGCGAAGGCGGATGCTTGGACAAAAGCCAAAGTAAACGAGTTATCATCAAAAAATGGCCATCATCAATCTGAAGTTGATGTTATGATTCGGGCTTATTTACAAGGTGAAACGTATGAGCCGAAACAAGTGAAGAAATTACAGCCCAAGAAACCAAAGGCTCCGTTGCGAGCGCAGCCAGAGGCGCCGGTTTCCTTAGAAAAGAAAACGGATTCAAAGGTTGAGTCACTAAAAGGCATTGCTGCAGAATCTATTGGTGAAGTTAAACCAAGTCAAAAAGAGGGTGTGAAGCAAGAGAATGAATATCAAAAAGATTCTTTTGCAACGATTACCCTTTCAAAAAAACAGAGAAAACAGCCAGAACAAGAAAAACCAGTAGTCCATGCGCCTTTCAAGCCGATGCTTACCCTTTCGTGGAAGAATTCTATCACGAAAGAAGAAGCGCAAGGAATGAATGAAACGGCTGCAGCTGTCGAGCCTGTTTCAGAGGAGAAAGAACATGTTCCAGAAATGGATTCTACATCGATGGAACCTGACGTGAGACCTTTAAAGGAAAAAATAGAAGATTTACCAATGGAACCACAGCCCATTGTGTCACTACGAAAGAAAAAACCTTCAGAAAAGAATGAGTAGAGATGGCAGGAGAAGAGTGGAGTAAGCGTTTTACTATAAACAGAGATAGAAAAATAGATTAATGGCTCACGAACGTAACGTTTCTCTTACAGACAAAGGAGAGAGGGGAAACAACATGAAAAAATATATCACCCTGAATGAACAAGACACAGATTTATTGATTAAGTTACATGACTTCATCTACATTGATTCAAACTTTATTGTGGATCATATTTTAACGAATTACGCAGACCGAAAATACGTGATGCAGCGCTTGCGATTGCTGGAAGAATCCAAGTACCTTAAGAGCTTTACCGTTCCCATGCCAGGCTATGAAAAGCCAGGGAATCTATATACACTGGATGCGTTTGGCGTAGAGAACGTACAGGAATTGCAAGGGTTCTCGAAATGGCAGAAAAAATGGTCAACAGACGTACCTGCCTGGTACCAACATCAATTAATGTTAAATCGTTTAGTTTTATCCTACAGAAAACAAGCAGAAGAAGTAGGGCTAGCCGTTAAGGAATGGATTCCAGAAGCAAGAGGGACCTTCCAATATGGAAAGAGCAAGTCAGAGGTCATCAAACCTGACGGCGTATTGGTTGTGGGAGAAGCAGATAGCGAGCAAAATATTGGCTTGTTTATTGAACTAGAACGTAGTGTAGCCAAGCGACAAAATACCATTCAAAAGATCCAAAGGTATAACGACTTTTTGAAACGTGGAAAAGAAACGCTCGAAAAGTATGATCTTTATGTGGGCTTTGAAGAACCTGTTTTAGATTGGCGAGTCTTGTTTGTTGCTGGAAATCAAACAAACACGAAAAAGACCATGCGTGATATCTTAAGCATTCCAAGTCAAGAACGGTCACATATCAAAATCCCTGTTTTGACAGCAAACATTGAAGACGTACAAAAAGACGCCTTTGGAGATATTTATCACTATGTATTCAGTGAATCAATAGAGGTAAAAAGAGGGTTGTAAGGAGGGAACGTCTAGTGGTTCGTAGTTTATTTAAAACCCTTCTATACATCGCTGGAATTTGTCTCGTAGGAAGTTTTATCCTACGGACATTCCCAGAAGCGAACGTACTTTGGGAGACAGGGAAAGAACAGTTTTCGGTTTTCTATAACCAAAGTGTAGCAAGTTATGGCGTGACAGGTACACTCATCATCATAGCGATTGTAGCCTTCTTGTTCTTTGGTAAAAAGTAAGGAGGAATGACGATGAAGAAATGGCAGAAGAAAAAGAAGCCTGCTTCTACTGACCCTTCACAGGTGCCAAAAGAAAAAGGAAAAGAAAAAGTCGGTTCGTCTAAGAAATATATGCCGAATTTACTGAAGAGAGATGAAAAAGAAAAGCAACAAGAACAACGGATGATTAAGCGAGCAACGATGAAACGCTCAACAGCAGCCATTATAGGAAGAGCTGTCATGGTTCTAAGTCTAGTCATTATAGCTTTAGGCGTCTTTAGTGCCTTTCGCCACAACTTGGCCATTAGTGATCTAGAAGATAAAGTGTCAGCTCAACAACAAGGTACGAGTGAAGATAAAAGTCAAAATAATCAAAATATTAAAGCTGTCGAGTACTTCACTACTCAGTTTATGCGTCAGTACACCAGTATTGAGCCAGGAGAGGATAAACAGAAAGCAAGGGAAGATGCGCTGCAGAGCTTTTTAGCAACCGGTCTAGATAAAGACGCTGGAATTGATTATGCCAATCTCCCTGGAAGCCAGCGTTATGAAAGTAGTGACGTCGTTTCTATTAAACAAAAAGATGCCCACATCTCAGATGTATCCATAAAAGTTCAGGTCACAGCAACAAAAGAAGTGGAGAAGAAATCGAAAGACAAAGATGGAAAAGAGAAAGTAGAGAAAACGAAAGAAGAGAAGCCGGCTACCGTTTACTATCTAGTGAGAGTCTACGAAGGCAAAAACGGTTATAGTGTCATTGATCTGCCACAACCGTATATGCCAAAAGAAAATCAACGCGTCACGGTTTCTGAGAATGAACAAAACAAAAATACGGATTCAGTTGTCAATCATGAGGTTCAAAGCTTTCTAGAATCGTTCTTCAAAACCTATACAGCAAAAGATCGAAGTGATGAAACCAAATTCTTCTTTAAAGATTCGAAAAAAGCGCAGTCGTTAAATGGATTAATGAACTACAAATCTTTAAATAAGGTATCGGTCTATGAAGAGAAGTCTTCTAAAGGAAGGTACATTGTCAGATGTTCAGTCAAGTTAGAACAGCCGACTACAGGTATTCAAAGTAATCATAGCTATGAATTTAATGTCCAAACGGATGGACAAGACAAGTTTGAAATTTTAAACATGAAACCTGTCTCATATGACATTCAATAAGTAAACCATTGGAGGGATTCAGTATGCTTACAAGCTTCTTACACACATTTATGCTAGGCGACATTAATTTACAAGGTGTTAGTAGTCAAGGTGACACCAATGTAATGGGTGTTTTACAAACCGTGTTTATCTGGGTCGTGCTATTTGCGATCATCGGTTCGTTGGTCATGAAAAAATACCGTGGTGCCCTTATGGTTGTTGTCTTCGGCGGGGTAATTGGTGTTTTCATCTACGGTCCAAGTAACATCGTATCGCTAGGTGATTCCCTTTTAAAATTCTTTGGTCTTTCAACCTAAGGAGGTCTAAGCATGAGACGTGTTACCGGATATTGTACAAACAAAATTTTTGCCATTCCAAATATCGTAAGAGGGCTAGCTGAGGGAAGGGAAAGCATTTCGCTTCCCTTTTCTGTTACTGTTACTCAAATCATTGTGATCTTTATATTTTTTCTTCTTAGTCTTCTTCTCGTTGTTCCTTTAACCCCTCTGATTCCTAATAAAATTGCACGCGTCATTGTTGTTTGTATGGCGGCGCCCATGTTCTTTGGTTATCTCGTTGGCTCTCAGACGAAAGAAAACATGAATATTATTCGCTATTGGCAGGTGAAGTTCAAAACGTTCATGGAGCCAAAGGAGCTCTTTCGATTTGAAGAAGTAGAGCAAGCCAAAAAGATTACGTATAAGCGCAAGATTCCTATTTACAGAAAATAATGTAAGGAGTGGTGATGGCAATGGATATCCAAAACGACATTATAGCTGTTTGGCAAAATACCGTTATAACAAGGGATGCACGAGATCAAGGCTGGTTTAAATTCAGTGGATTCCATACGAGTTTTGATTCAGAAGCCCAGTTGATGGCTCACTTCTCAGAGTTGAAGCGCTTATTTAAAGAAATTAAACGAGAAATTCAATGCATCGTTGTGCCAACACGTCAATCCATTGATGATGTTCAAGAAAAATATGCATCGATGATTCGTGGGAACTTGCGAGTCGTAGCAAGCTCTCATATCCAATCTGTTTTTAATTATCTTAAAACAAGTGATGAATTAGGCGCGGAAGAGCGTCGCTATGACTTTTATATCGGTGTTGAACTAGGTAAGAGCACACTAGATGACGAGGCTGAGGATATGACATACAAGGAAATGTATCAAGCCTTAAAAGATTGGGTGTCTTCGAAATTTGCCAAAATCCGTGGAGATAGTCATGTTCATTTAACTGAAGATCGCTTACGAAGAATTTATCGTGCTAATCGAGAGGTCACACGGTTGCTTGAAGGGCTGCCATTCACATTTACGCCTGTTACACCGGAAGGAATGACAAAGTTAATTCCATGGATCTTTAACATAGGATTAAGGTTCCCACCTAATTGGCAGAACTGGGAAGATCGTTTTACTCCTATTTTTAATAAAAAAGGAGAGCTTATTGCTCGTATTCAAACGGAGGAAGACGTGCTTAATCTTCAATTAACAGGCATTGAAAACCCTCGATCACGTCGATATTTAACGCTACATCAAACCGATGCGAAAGGCTATAACCATCAAACCCACGTGGCATTCTTGCATATGGTCGGCATGCCCGAAGAGATTCATTTCCCGGAAACCCGATGGCTAGAAGCCTTACGGTCTCTGCCTTTTGCGGTAGGTGTTAATTTGAAAATGAGCTATCAAGATGCAGATCAACGGTTGCGCAAGTTACGTCGCAAGAAATCCAATTTAGAAGATCAAGCCAATCATTTAAATACATTTGGAGAAGATGCCGGATCAAATGTGTATCAAGGGATTTCACATGCTGAAAGTATTATCTCCAATGTAGAAAAGGAACGAGAGGGTGGCTACTTAATGAGTGCGATCTTCTCGGTCAGTTCGTCTGATAAAGATGAATTAATGCAACGAGTGAACGACCTTATTGATGAATACGCTGGAATGGGCATTACCTTACAAAACACATACGGCCTTCAATTACGTAGTTTGCTTGAATGCTTACCAGGTTCAAGACGCTATGTAACGGAGTTTATCCAAGACGTAGACATTAATGCTGTCACAGCTAGCT
Source organism: Priestia sp. D51 (assembly GCF_053345675.1). Taxonomy (NCBI): domain Bacteria; kingdom Bacillati; phylum Bacillota; class Bacilli; order Caryophanales; family Bacillaceae; genus Priestia; species Priestia sp. D51. The sequence goes on from NZ_JBLTIR010000008.1 coordinate 84,405, forward strand.
TCTTTGGAAACCGACAAGAGTTAGGTGATGAATACGGCTATTACGCAGGCAGAACGTTGAGTGGTACGGCCGTTTATGTCTTACCTGGTCTTGCTGCATCAGGCGCAGCCCTTACACAGTCGCTCGTCACGGTATATACAGGGAAAACAGGTTCTGGTAAATCCATGGCTGCCAATCGAGATATTTATGAAACAGCATTGAGTGGAGGCAAGGTCTTGCTGTTGGATCCAAAATCAGAACGTAAGGACATCTGTAAATGGGATGAAAAATTAACGGAATTGGGAAGTGAGCTCAACTTTATCTCCTTCTCTACCAAAGATGAAGATGCTGGAAAGTTAGATCCGTTTCTTTTGTTTGATAATCGAGCCGAAGCTGTAGAAGTTTCAAGAGAGATTATTTATTACTTGTTAAATATCAACATTCGAAACGATAGCGTCAAAAGCTCGATTGTCACCAAAGCCGTGAAGCGTGTTGGTCAATTGGCAGAGCCGTCTATCCGATTTGTAAAAGATGAGTTACGAAACTTAGTACAAGAGCATGACACGTTACCAGAAGATCACCGTCCAATGGCCTTAGAGTTAGCTTCGGTTTTAGAAGAATTTGAAGATGTGTCACTGGCTCGTTTGATTTTCGGTAAGCGCATGAATGATGAAAACGTCTTGAATTATGCCAATCAATTCAATGTACTGCAAGTTGATAATTTACAGCTACCCAAGAAGAGCACATCTGCAGAAGAATATACAGAAGCAAACATTGTATCCGTCGCCATTTTATTTAGTTTAACGGCCTACATGATGAAGTTTTTACGGATGTTTCAGAATGAATTAACGGTTGTGGCCATTGATGAAGCATGGAACTTCTTCCAAAACCCAGCAGGTGAACGTTTAATTGATCGTTTATTCCGTGAAGGACGTTCTTTGTTTTCACCCATTTATCTAATGACTCAAAATCTAATGGATATTCCAAGTAGTATGCGCGGCCAAATAGGTACGGCCTATTGTTTCCGTACGGATATACCAGAGGAAATTGAAACGATTCAAGAGTTTATGAAACTAGAAGATAGTGCCGGGTTAGAAGATATGATGCCTAAAATGCAGTCGGGTTATTGCCTGTATCGTGACTTGCATCAACGAACAGGTGTCATGCAAGTTCGTATTTTGCAAGAACACCTATTTGATGCCTTTGACACATCTGTGGACGTGAGAGAGCTTGCAAACCAAGTATAGAAGGTTAATCCTTTTAAGAGGTTTAGAGAGAGGGAGACTAAATATGAAAAAGATACTTGCCTTTATTTTGGTTATTGCCGTTGTTGGTATGTTAGCCAGTTGTGGAAATGATGAGGCCACCACAGAGCCAAAACTAAAAACGTGTGAACAAACTGAGCCTTGTAATTTAGCTTTAAAATATACAAATGCTGTAGAACAGGGGGCAGCATTAAAAGTTTATGAGTATGAAGCTAAAGGAGAAAAGGGTCCACACATCTATGACACAAAAGAAGAAGCAGAGGAATCCATATCTAATGATTATAGCAAGTATAAAAATAAAAAAATTGAAGAATATGGCGTTGCAGAATACACAATACAAAGGGGACAAAGCTATTTGTATAAATTCAAATATAAAGCTTTGCGAGAAAATGAGGCTGGAACAAAGAGTCCAAGAACTTTATTAGTTCATATCTATAAAAAAAATGAGAGATATTACCCTATAGAAGTTTTTGACTACCCTGATTTGAAGAAAATTCAGGGAAATAGAGAATTAAAATCTTCACAGATATATTATTCATCAAATTTAACAAGTAAGGAGAAAGGTAAATTCAAACCTAAGGCTATAGAAGGAGAATGAAAATGAGAACAAAATTTCTGTTAAAGCTAATTTTATTCTTTTTTGTACTTGCTGCATTTTGTCCAGTAACTACGTATGCAGCAGCTCCAAATGTCATGGACGAATTAATGCCAAAAAGTAATTTACCACAAACGAATGCACCTTTACTTCGATACGATGAAGTTCCTCTGGAGAACTACGACATTGATGTATATGTAAAAGAAGATGATGATAAAGGATGGTTTGACTCTATTAACATTTTTAAAGTTGATGAAAAAGTTTATAACAACATTGCAGCTTTTCAACAACAAATCTTAAGTGGCATTTGGTACGGATACTTAGTAGTTGTCAATTTTGGGATTTTCTTAATGGAGCAAGCTTTTACTTTTGACATCATTGATAGCATGCTTTCGTATATTACAGGATTTATTTCAGAAACTGGTGGAACGTATGGCATTGGCCAGTTTATGGGTTTTATGATGATTATGGTGGCTGGATGGCTGGTCTATTCTTTTGCTCAAAAGAAATATCGTGCTACCGTTTCGGGGCTCTTTATGGCAGCACTTTTATCTGCAGTTTTTACCGTTTATGTACAGAATAGCGATCAGCTTTTAGGCCAATTAAATCAAGCTCGTAACTATATCTCAGGTGCTGTTTTAACTTCTTCTACCTATTCATTAGGTGATGGAGATGAGAAGGCCATAAAAGAAGAAATGATTGAAGACAGACAACGAGATCAAGCTACACAAAGCTATAAGGACACATCATCTGTACGTTATGGTGTATCAAGAATACGAAATTTAATGCACGATTTATTAATTGTGAAACCGTACTTGTTACTAGAGTTTGGTACAACAAATTACGGTGTTATTGGTGGAGGAAAAGATGACAATGCTTCACCAGAACAGATAACAAAAGGTAAAGAGACAGTCAAAAAGTTATTAAGTAAAAAACCGGGAAGTCAACAAAGAAAAGGTATTATTAAGCAAAATGCTGATCATTCTCTTTTTGCTCCAGAACATACAAATAAACGGATTGTTTTATCTCTGTTAATTTGGGTTCCGGCACTTGTCATATTAGCGATGGTAGGCTATTTAGCCACGTTTATTCAGATATATGGAGTAGGTTTCTTACTCACAGCCATTACAGGGGTATTTGTTTTATTTCTTAGCATCTTTCCAACGTTTCAACGGTTTGCCAAACAATTTGTTGGTAAGTTAGTAGGGTTCCTGGCTATGTGTATCGGACTTACGGTTTTACTCATTTTATTATTTAGTTTTGTTAACATCACCTATAAAGTCGCCAGTGAGAATAATTGGGCATATGCTCAAACCATCGTGGCCGTTCTGATTGTGGTTGCAGCCATATTTGCTCTTCAAAAACAGCTTTTTGGATATAAGATTTATTCAGAAAAGAAGCAACAAATCCAACAAGCTTGGAGACAAAAAGTGGATGCCATTAAATTTCGAGATGCACAACGTCAATATGCGCACGTAGAGCCATTTTATACAGGCGATAACGTACATTCACGTTCGAAATCTGGCCAAAGGGGAACAACAGACACAAGAGCTAGAGAACAGATGGAAAAAGCGATGGAACGACAAAGTAATAAACCTACTTTACGAAGAAATAAACCTATCGATAGCAACGGGAACGTAATTGAAGATACACCCAAACGAAATGTCATGCCGTTTAAAAAACGACAAGATAAAGAACGAAAAAATAATTTATCGTCTGAAAAGGGTGTAATTCCTAATCCTCACAAAAAGGGTCAGGCATCAAATCATAATCAAGCTGTGTCTAATCAGATTGATAGGCAACAGAAAAAACAAGAGCATGCACCTTTGAAGGCACAGCCTAAAGGACCTCAACAAGAGGGTGTAAAAGAAAATGCACCATTGAAAGCACAGCCGCAGCAAACATCAAGTTCTTCTCAATCCAGTAAAGTTGTAGAGCAAATGAGTAAACAAGAGGCGCGTTCAGAAAATCAGCAAGCACCCATTCAACGTTCTCGCCGTTTGGTCCCAGCTAGTGGAGACGTCTCAACGAAACAATTCAACCAAGAGCAAGCACCGTTAAAAGCACAACCTAAACCACCACGAACAGACAAAACACATCAGCAATTTCATAAACAAATGAGGCAACAACAGGCACGACAAGAAATTCAGCAAGGGGAAGAAGAAGCTTCTGTTGCGAATGAATCAAATGGAAGTCATATAGACCGTTCTAAAGAGATTGAACAAATGAGGCGACAGTCTCAACAAGATTAAAAGGGAGGGCTTTTCATGAGTGTTCAACAAAAGAAAATGCTTGTATTTCTAAGTATCGTTGCCTTTTTGGGCATTATGATTAGTTCTTTTCTTTCAAAAGAAAAGCCTGCTTCTTCGCAAGGGGAGAAGCAAGCTCCTTCTTCTGAATCTGTGCAACAAGAGAAAGAAGAGGCTACAGAAGACAATAAAAACCCCTATGATCAGACACAACGAAATACAAAAGAAGACTTACAGAGTACGAAAGAAATCGCAAAAGAGTTTGTCAAAGCCTTTGCTAGTTTTGATGCTAAGAACCCTTCAGAACATATTGAAAAAGCTAAGCCTTATATGTCAGAGGACATGTATGGAAATTATAAAGAACAAAAAGAACGAGGTACGCTTACTTATGATAAGGTTGTCCCCAAAAACCTTGAAACGACAGAGGTTTCAAATGATAATACCGATGTTATTCAATGGAATGTCATCATGCAAGGGGAAGTGTACGACGTAGATGGAAACTCTGAACAAGAGGAAGATTGGTATTTAGTCACACTTGAAAAGCAAGAGGCCGGATATAGGGTGGTGGGTGTTCGTGTCAACGTACCGAATTAAGCCCATCCATAAATTGAATCATTCTGCTAAACGAAAGTCTAAAATCTTACTAGCTATTATCGCAGCTTTACTAGCGCTAGGCATTGTGATGAGTGCGATGGCTATGGTGAGTGTGTTTGGTATCCTTTTACCAGATCAGGAAGACGTAGCAGAATTAGACGGTACAGCTGTAGATTTCGGAGATATTCAAATATCCAAGGTTGGGGAAGGTCAGATACCAAAAGAATATATTCCTATTTATAAAGCAGCAGGTGAAAAATACAATATCCCTTGGACACTCATTGCTGCGATTCACCGCGTCGAAACGAACTTTGGGCAGGACTTAAATACCTCTTCAGTTGGGGCCATTGGCCATACGCAATTCATGGTAAAAACATGGGTGGGATGGTCTTTTCCAGGAGGAACGAGGCTGGGTGACGCCTCTATTCCCAAAGAAACGCTAATGAGTCCAGCTGCTATATCAAAATACGGCGGTTTTGGTGTTGATGGCGATGGAGATGGAAAAGCTGATCCTTATAATGTCACGGATGCCATGTATTCAACAGCGAATTATCTGGCTGCAAATGGTGGAGCTTCTGGAAACTATCAAAAAGCTGTTTTTGCTTATAACCATGCCAGTTGGTATGTTTCACGAGTGATGGGATTTATGAAAGAGTACACAAGTGGGTCTGTTGAAGCTGTTTCAATCAAAGGTGGTTCTGCAAAAGGTTCAGAAGCCATTGAAAAAGCGATTAAGGTAGGATCATCTATTGTCGGGAAAAGCCCTTATGTATGGGGTGGTGGACGAAATCAAGGTGATATTAACGCACGTAAATTTGATTGTAGTTCTTATGTGAGATGGGCTTATAGTTCAGCAGGAGTTGATTTAGGACCGGTAAGTGCTACGACAACAGACACCTTAGTTAAACTTGGTAAAGTCGTGAAGGCAAGTGAAATGAAGCGTGGAGACGTCATTTTCTTTGATACGTATAAGATAAATGGCCATGTTGGAATATACCTGGGCGATGGGAAGTTTCTTAATGACAGTAGTTCACAAGGCGTATCGGTGGGGGATTTAAATACGAAGTACTGGAAAGATCGATTTAATGGAAATGTGCGGCGTGTAGCTTAATGAAAAGAGGGTGAGTTCATGGAAAAAGAACAAGTTGAGGGCATAAAAGACGTTGTAATTAGGAATGTCAAAGGCGTCTGGAGAGATTATTGGCTACCTATTACGGCGTTTGTTGTGTTGATTGTTTCGTGCCAGTTGTTTAATTTAACTCATAGTGGATTCTTTTATCCTCTTATGTTTGTTTCGGGATGGATTGTTGTGATGTTTGCCTTGAAATTTAAGAGTGAGAGTGCAGTATTCTCTTTGAAAAAACTTACAAAACAAAGGCAGAAGGATACTTCATATGAAATGTATACGATCTTACGTATTTACACCAATGACTCAGACTTTCAAGAATATATGCACATACGAGAGTATTTCGATAGTCAACATATCCAATTGGAAAATAGAGTGATTGATCATAATCATGATATCGAATCGCAAATCATGTTCATCCGAAATCCGGAATTTACGTATTGTTATCACTTATTAATGGATCGAAAAAACGAAATGTATCTTATAGGAGAATATGTGTAATAGAGAATAATCACCTTAAATAAATAGAAAATAGGGTGTTGCTGAGAAGCGCTGTGGCAAATTTAACTTTTGTTTTATAGATGGATGGTCAATTAAATTCGAAATTTAGTGTTTCTTACAATCAATCCCTAATAGGGTAGTTAGTTTACTGGGTAAAAGTTGATATAGGTTTAAAATATAAATAAGATTGGGGAAAAAATTCTTATGTCAAATTCCGTTATTATAGCATTAATCGCAACAAGTTTAATTTTTATTGTAGTTACTGCAGTTGGTAAGGCTAACAGGAAAATAGAAATTGAAGCTATTAAAAAAAGACCTGCGATGGTAAAGACGTTCATTGCTCAAAAAGAATTGTTACTAGAAAAAACAAATCAATTGTTAAAACAAGGACGTCTTCTTATGCTTCTATCTTTAGTTGCAAGTATTTTCTTCAAATATGCAGTGCCTTTTCCTTTACTTGCTCCTTTGTTTTTTATTGCTACTTATGCATTTCTAGTGATGTATATCCTTACAGCAATCATAAAAAGTAGCTTAACAAAGCGAATTGAAGAGTTGAAGAGTTATTCCCCTAAAAGGAAAAAGGTAAATTGATAAGATTGAAGTGAAATGGTATGTCTTTCTTTTTATCGTTGCTTTTGTACGTATGTATAGACTGATAATAAGAAGAAAAACAATTGTTAGGATAGGATTTATAGTTAAAGTTTTTTTATGATAGATAGTCGTACATTAAGTGTAGAAAGATTTATATTTATTAAGATGCTTTAAATTAGTTATGGAAAAAGGAAGAATCTATATGTATTCTTCCTTCAGTCGTATTATACATTTGTGTTAGCTACGTCCGCCGCCAAGTTGTTGCTCAGCCATTTGTACCAGACGTTTAGTGATTTCGCCACCAACTGATCCGTTTGCACGAGCAGTTGCATCAGGACCAAGGTTTACACCGAATTCGCTAGCGATTTCATATTTCATTTGATCAATCGCTTGTTGTGCACCATATACTAATAATTCATTTGTATTGCTATTTTTATTGTTTGCCATACTGTTCATCTCCTTTATCGTTTATAGCATTAACATGTGTAAAAGAAGAATGATTTATTCGTAAGATAAAAATTATTTTTATAAATTCCTATATGAAGCAGAGAAACTGACTATTTTTTTCATCTAATTATATTTTTTTATAAATTATAAAATAAAAAGAGGAATGGCATATATCTATACCATTCCTCTTTACAAAGGAAAAATGAATTTCTCGCTTTGTATACCAAAGTCATTATAAAACAACTATAGTTACTGTTTAAATGTAAAATATACTAAATAAAGGTGAATATGTATCTATATTCATAGTTTGATCTCTTTTTGGATTTACAATCTGCAAACACTAAATGGATAGTGTAAATTTGTTAGGCACTTAACGAATCTTCGACTTGAATTACTTCTTTTTTTATCTTCCGCATACATAAAAAATAGAAAGCAACAAACGTGATAATAGACCAAATAAGAGATAATCCGGGTGCGTCATTTATAGCTTTAAATAAACTTGGAATTGCACCAAATGAAGAATCATCATTTACAAGAAATAAGGCAATAAACATATTATTGGCTGCATGGGCTCCAATTGTAATTTCCAGACTTTTTGTTTTAACTGCAATAAAAGTTAAAGCAAATCCTGCGACGATATAATCTAAGCCTACCAATAAAAATGATTGATTCATTTCAGGGTTAGCAAAGTGTCCAACTGAGAACATTAGACCCACAATAAGAGAAAGTACAACAGAATTTTTCACCTTTTTGCTCACCCATTGAAGGAGAAGGCCTCTAAAAAATAGCTCTTCTGTTGTAGTTTGGATAGGTACTAACAAAAATGTAATGAGAACTAAAGGAACATATTCCTTAAAGCTTACATGGTTCCATGCATAATCCTTGTGGTTAAATGCAAAATCAATTAATTGCGTAATGATCAATAAAGCAGACAAGAGACCAAATGACCACAAAATTCGCTTCCAATTAATTTGTTTATTAGCAGTTATTAAGGACTTCATTCTTCTTTTATGGATAAAACGAATGCCAATCCATAGGCCAAAGAGCCAGAATAAATGAACAATATGGGATAGTAAAAAATCAAGAGTGGCATTCACACCTACGGCAATTCCCTCATCGTAATCAAAGTAGGATTTACCACTCTCATCTAGTGCAACCATAACCATTTCAGCCACAATATAAATAGTAGACCCTACTAGCATGAACACGGAAGCCAGTATTGTTGTACTTAAATAACGCTTCCAGCTATTTTTCCCTTCTTTCACATCTAGATAATTTTTCATTTTACTCCTACTCCCTCAGCACTCTCTTCTAAATTAAATGCTTCTTTCTTATTTCGTTTTCGTCCAAACACTGTATAAGCACCGATTCCACTTATCAAGACAAGTAGCCCTATAAATACTTCAAAAACCGTCTGTCGCTGCATTTTTTGCCCTAATTCATAATAATGTTTATACATAGCAACAGCAGTTTTAGTATGTTTATACTTTGCTGGAATGGTCATTGTATCGCCTAACTTCCATCCTGCCTCATATGCATCTTTTCTTAACTGATTAGCGACTTTATTGGATTGAAATCCTTCTTTATAGGATTCTAGTAACTGCGTATTAGTCTGATACGCAGAAGGGCTGTGGTAAGTCGTATATGTAAAGGCTGCGTTAAATCCTTCCTGTCGTACATCTTTATGTCGCTGCTTTTCACCTTTGGAATATCCCTGTTCAAATGCTGGTGCTGCTTCTGAAGATAAATCTGAAGGGACTGATAAATCCTTTAAAGCATACCCTTGTTTATATCCCTCTTGCTTATATTCTTTTTTTAGTTTTTCTACCTGTTCTTGTTGCCCACTTTGGAAGCCTTCTTCATATGCTTTTCTCGTGATCTCATCTGCACTATAGAGATCTGGCATATTCAATGCTTCTCCTTCTAAACCTTGTGTATGGCCATCTTTTTTCGCTTTAATGGATAGATCCATAATTTCAATCGCCTTTGTATATCCAAGGGAGAAACCTTTATTCCAATCTTTTGATTTAGCAGGTGTTTGAGGTGGAGTATAAGCCACTGTAGCATGCTTATAATCGTCTAATCCTTGCTGATAGCCTTCTTGCTCTCCAGCACTAACTTCTTGTTCTTGTTGTAGTTTTACTTCTTCTTGCTTTCGTCTTTTTCCTTTCTCATAGCCCACCGTATATCCCAACATCAACCACTGAGATTCTTTAGCTGTTTTATCGGTAAACGTACTGTTTGAAAGGCTTTCGTCCTTTTTCTCTTCGTAACCATCTTTTTCTCCTAGGGAGTATCCTTCATCATAGAAAGGATTAAAGATTTCCTTTTCCCCTGTTTCTTCCTGTAGAGAAGTAGTTGTGTTATTTATATTTGCTTCTTCGTTTGGACTAGCATATACCTCCCCTTTTGTTAGTAAGTTCCCATTCATGATTAACAAGCAGCTTACAGCACTTGCTATTATTACTTTTCTTCTCAAAAATTTTTCACCCTTTATCCTGAATTCAAAAAGAATCATATTATAATAAGAAAGTTTCCGGTCTTTTTTACCATTTATAAGGAAAATAAAGTATCACAATAAAATTTATTCTTTTTATGCACATATATAGTAATACAAAAATGTGTTGTAATGTAAAGAATATTACATTATGATTACAAAGTCACTAAAAAAGAGGAGGTATATCATGAGAAAAAGTGCATTAAGTTCCATCTCAAGAATGATATGTCTGCTTCTTGTCTTCACATTAGTAGTTAGTTGCCTACCTAAACATGAGTGGGCCGAAGCTACTGGAACAAGCAACAATACAGAACAAGCTAGTTCTATAACTGAGAGTCAAGATGCAACACGTATTAACAAAGAAATTGCTAAAAATCAACCGGATGTGCCCGCACCACCTGTCGATCCGGTTCAAAAAGGGCCCGTGGCCAATCAACAAGAAGAAAATGTTGAGGTCACACAGAATGGGGAAGGGGATTATACAAAGAAAGTCTACTTAGACCCTGTCCAACGAAAAGATGAACAAAACAAGTGGGAAGGGATTTCTACTAATCTCGAAACTAATCCAAAAGAACAAACAATTGAACCTGAAAACGCAGCTATTGATGTTGCATTTGAACAGAAAACAGATCAAGGTACATATGCTACTGTGCAAGATGATTCAAACAAAGTTGAGTATAAGCTAGAAGGTGCGGAAGGTGATAAACCTTTTACAAGTTCAACAGATGTAGCAGCAGAACATAAAGATAATCAAGTATTTTATCGCAATGTTTTATCAAATACTGACTTACGTAATACGGTATTTGATCAATCCATTAAAGAAGATATTATCCTTCAAAAATACGATGGATTCTATAAATTTCGTTTTCTAGTTACGACTAGCCTAGAAGCAAATTTAAATGAAAATGGAAGTGTTTCGTTCAAGAATACTAAGGGAGAAACAGTATTCAGCATTCCAAAACCTTATATGAGCGACTCAAAAATTGATGAAGCATCGGGAGAACCTCAAATTTCCTATGATGTTCATTATAAATTAAAAAAAGTAGACAACGGATATGAGTTAACAACTATCGCAGATAAAGATTGGTTAACATCGAAAGACAGAGCTTATCCTGTTTACATTGATCCAACTATTACATTAGGGGCAAGTGATGATACATTTGTTTCAAGTGCTTATCCGACAACTAACTACGATAAATTCTGGGAATCATCTTCTGGTTACTATTCATTAAAAGTAGGGTTGTATGATAGTACGACAGGAACGAATTACTCTTATGTAAAGCCTGATATCTCAAAACTGCAAGGAGCAGTAGTCGATTCAGCAAAATTTAATATCTACACAGCTCATTCATACTCATCTACTGCTTCAAATGTATGGTTAGATCGTGTAGATGGAAACTGGTCACCAGGATCTTTAACTTGGAATACCAAGCCTAACTCAACAAATATTGCTACAGCGTCTACGGCTAAAGGTCAAATGGCAAGCTTTGACGTCTTAAGTACTGTTAAAGATTGGGTGGCAGGTACAAAACCTAATTATGGCTTCAAGCTTCATGAAAACGGCAATGGACAAACCTACTGGAAAAAGTTTTACGCTTCTGAAAATAGTACAAATAAGCCATACCTAGCAGTTGATTATCACTATCCAACACTAAATACACCAACCGGAACAGCAACCTCTAATAATGATGGTTCAGGCTATTCTAATCTAAGCTGGAATGCGGTTGCTGGAGCAACAGGTTACCGTATTAAAATTTTTAACGGGGCAAGTTACGAAACATTTGATGTTGGTAATACAACAAGTTGGTCGACTAAAGGAAAAGGCATTTGGCCAACTGCTGATGAAATTGCAGCTGGAAAATATCAACTTCACCATGATGGAAAAGGGACAGAGCTATCTGCCTCTCCAAGTGAAGTCTATGGTAATGCTGGTACAAAGTACGCATCATCTCGCTTGTATTACTTCCGTGTGAGTGCTATTTTCCCAGGGGGAGAATCAGATAACTCAGATGCCTACACGCCTATCTTGCCATTAAATCAGCCAAAAGCAACTCCGTTTGCTAACTCAACAGGTGGAGATAATGGCTATGTAAAGTTATCATGGGATGAAGACCCAAAAGCCGATGGTTATAAAATTTGGGTTTACAACGGCAAGAACTATGAAGCATTTGATGTAGGAAAAGTTACAACATGGACAACACAAGGTAAGGGGATCTGGCCGACTGCTAGTGAAATTATAGCTGGGCGTTATCAACTTCATACAGATGGAAAAGGAACAGAGTTAGCGAAAGATCCTTCACCTGTCTATAAAAACTCAGGTGGAAGGTATCCAGATAATACAAACTACTGGTTCCGTGTAACCTCTTACGGATCGCAAGGGGAAAGCTCATTATCTAGTCCAGCTATGCCCAAAATGCCAGGTTTAGAAGCAAACTACCTTGGTATGGAAGACTTTTGGGCTTCTTTTGATGTTCCTGGGGGACAAGTAAATGCCTTTAATGGTAACTTAGTCTTTGACGAAACTGACTTCTCTCTAGATGGTAGAGGACCAGGTATTGATATTTCTCGAACGTATAACAGTCAGGATAAAGAAGTAGGTATTTTCGGAAAAGGCTGGAACAGTTCATTAGATGTAAAAGTAAAAGAAGATGCAAACGGTGATGTTTTATACATTGAACAGGATAAACGAATTCATCGTTTTAGAAAAACAACTGATGGTTATCAAGCTCCAACAGGTATTTATTTAACGCTAACGAAAGATAGCAACGGTTTTTATTTTAAAGATACAGATCAAAGTGTGACAGCTTTTAGATCTGATGGCAAACTAAGCTATGAAGAAGATTCAAATGGAAATAAAACGACTTATAGTTATGTAAATAATAAGATTACAAGCATTACTGATGCATCAAGTCGTTCTGTATCTATTAGTTATACAGGAGATTATGTTTCTAAAATTACGTATGAAGACCAAATTACGACTTTCACATATACAGGGGATCAATTAACAGAAACAAAAACTCCAAACGGCCGTACATATAAGTACGGATACGAAAATGGACAATTACGTTTTGTCTACGATCCTAAACACACGGATGCTAAGCCATCTGTTACAGAATATACGTATGACAGTGAAGATAAATTAGTTAAAGTAACCGATGTATTGAAGAAAGAAACAACCATTTCATATGATACTGATGCTCGTCAAACCACTGTTACAAAGCCTAAAGGCAGTAAAGATATTTATGAGTATAATGAAGATGGAAATCCATCTAAAACAGTGGAAGATGCAGATAATTTAAAGTTAACCACTACGTATGAATATGATAACAATAATCTCGTTAAGAAAACCGATCCAAATGATCAGGCAGAGGATAAACCATCTGAAGCTTATACGTATGATAAGAACGGCAACGTTTTAACAGAAACAGACGCTCTAGGGAAAAATACGTATGAGTACAACGCTAACAATGATATAACAAAGTCCGTCGATTCAGAGGATCATGCAACAACGGTGGCGTATGATAATACGAATGCTGTATCTGAAACAGATCAATCGACAGAAACATCATCCATGTCCATATATGATGCTTATGGAAATGTAATTAAAAATAGTGAAGAGTTGAGTTCAGCTACTAATCTATTAGCTAATCCTAGCTTTGAAGATTCTATAGGTACTGAATGGTCAAAAATGAACAATAAAGATACTGGAGCTTTTAGTGCTATTTCTATGCAAGCACCGGGGAGTTTTTCTGGCGAAAAAGTTTTAAGTATCTCTCCTCAGCGTAAATCTGGATTGGCTGAAGGAGAACAGTCTTACATCGCAGCTGTACAAACTCTCGACATTGAACCAAATCAAACATATACCTTAAGCGGTTTAATTAAAGGACAAAACTTAAAAAATGCTACCGCGTTTTTTAACTACCGTTTGCTTAACGCAAGTGGACAACCAGCTGGTTCTGGATCAAATAGATTCAATAAAGTGACGGGTGATACAAAGTGGAAAGAAAGACAATTAACCTTTAAAACGACTAGTACATCTGTAAAAGTCGAGATCTATTTAGAGGTAGAAAGTCACACTGACTCTTTAAGTGGAGCAGCTCTGTTTGATAATATTCAATTGGAAGAGGGACCTGTTTCTTCTAGTTTTAATATTGTAAATAATAGTGGTTTTGAGAAGGACGATACTGGATGGGTAAAGTCAACCAGTTCTTCTACAGAAGGACTCACAAAATGGGCTATTGAGCCTGAAGGTTTTTCGGGGAATCAAAGTATATCCCTGGAACGTACATCAACTGGTCAAGGAGCTGTAAATATCCAACAAGATATTACGTTAAACCAGACTACAGCACGTAATATTACGTTAACGGGCTTATCAAAAGCAGAGAATGTAAAGAGTTCAAATAATCAATTGAGCCAAGATTATTCATTGTGGGCCTATGTCACATTTACAGATGGATCAACAGGGAATTATCAAGCAAAATTCCCCCTAGGTACCCATGATTGGAGTCGTAGTGCTGCTACGATTAATGCTGGAGATTTAAATAAAACAATTCAAAAAATCCGTGTACATGCTATTTTTAGGAATGAATTTACAGGAAAAGCATATTTCGATGATATTCGTCTGTTAGAAGATAATCATTTAATTCAAAACACTTATGATCCAGGCGGAAATTATTTGACTAAAATTACAGATGAAAAAGGTCGAACGGAATTATCTGAATACGACGTTTACGGAAATAAGAAATCTGAGACGGATTCTAAAGGTTACAAAACAACTTATACTTACAATAAGGATAATGAACTAACAGACGTCTCTTCTAAAAATGGAGCAACTATAAATTATCAGTATGATGCGAATGGAAACTTGATTAAAAAATCAATTGCATCAGATTCTACTCTTCACAATATTTTTTATGATTTTACATTGGATGATAGACTGCTTTCTTATACCAATGCCCTAGGTCTTCAAACTAGTTATACTTACGATGAGAATGGAAATAAAGTCAAAACTACATTTCCAAATCATCATATACTAGAATGGACATACAATGGAGCTGGATATAAGACAAGTGAAAAACATGATGGAAAAACAGCTTTTGAATTTGAATACGATAAAAATGGGAACAATACTAAAGTAACGGATTCTGTAAATAATAATATTCGTACTAAAACTTATGATAAAGCTGGTCAAATGGTTGCAGCGACTGATCGTGATGCTACATTTGTGTGGAAGTATAAGCCTGATTCTACAAAAGTTATAGAATCAATATTTACTCAAAAAGGCACTTCATATAAAAACAATTATGAATACAATTCCCTAGATCAAAATACAAAACTAACAGATTCTAAGGGAAACAATTATTATTTTGATTACGACGAAGATGGAAATATAATTAACTATACGGCTGGCAATGGAGCTGGATCCTCTCTCACCTATGATGTAACTGGAAGAGTAACTTCATTAGACGTTGGTACAGCAGATAGTAACAATATTTTATCTGAATCATATAAATATGATTCTAATGATAATTGGACAGAGGTCACATCATACAAAAAAGATGGAACAATAGATGGAGTAATTACGTACGAATATGACTCAGCTGATCAATTAATTAAAGAAACATTAATAGACGGAACGATTAAAGAATACACTTATGATAAATTTGGAAATCGGACATCTATCAAGGTAATAAAACCAGGAAAAGATACTGAACAAACAAATACTGAATTTAATGCGGCTAACGAACTTACTAAATATGGAAAAGAAACAATTGCATATGATGAAAATGGAAATCGAACATCTGACGATAAATATACCTATACATGGAATTCAAGGAATCAATTAATAGCTGTCACTAAGAAAGGTGAAGATACTGCTTTTGCTACTTATAGATACGATGAGGACAACCGTCGTATTGAGAAGAATATAAATGGAAAAGTAACGCGTTTTTACTATGAAGGGGATAGTATTGATCCATTATATGAAACGGATGAAAATGGAAATGTAATTCGTTCCTACGTCTACTCTTCCGATGGAGAAAGGCTAGCAATTCAAACAGGCGGTAAAACTTATTATTATCATTATAATGCTAATGAAGATGTAATAGCTCTAACTGACGAGAATGATAATGTGATTATTAGATATTCTTATGATACTTGGGGGAATGTTCAAAAACAAGTAACGGCTAATCAAGAAGATATAGGTAATCCGTTTACCTATTCTGGCTACATGTATGATGAAGAAACAGGTATGTATTACTTAATATCTCGTTATTACAATCCAAATCAAGGCGTCTTTATTTCTTTAGATTCAAATCCGGGGGATTTAGATAATCCTATTACTCAAAATGGTTACTCATATGCTGATAATAATCCTGTTTCAAATAATGATTTAGTTGGGACTAAATCCAAGCACAAAAAGTCTAAGAGTAAAAAGAAGAAAAAGAAAGCCAAAGTAAGAAAGTTTAAATTTGATACTAATAGTGAATCATACCAAATAGCTTTAAATATGGTTGGAGGAAAGTCCCAACGTATTTCAAAAGCTGCTAAAGCTATTGAAGCAGCAGTTTCTAAAGTAGGAATGAATAATTATAGAGCGCTTAATAACTATAGCGTCGGTGCCTATAAAAATATTTCTTTAGATTTAGAAAGAGGGGGATCTGGATTAACCAATATTCATCTAAAAGTGGGAAAAACAAAGTACTTTTATAAGAATGGAGAATTTTATAGTAAAAGTGGGGAGAGGTTACCTGCTAAATTGAGGAAAGATAAGAAAATACAAAATGCTCTTAAGAAAGCTTTACAAAAAGAAAAGAATGGATGGTAAAAAATGAAGAAAACTAAATTTGAAGAGGTCAGAAAGTATATTAAGTATAATGAAGATGATATTTTAGAAATTTTATCCGAATACTTATATACTGATTGTGAAACTGAAACTATTCAATCTAAGGCAGCCTTAATTGGAGAACCTGGGAAGGACCTTCGATTTGTAGCTGTTGTAGGCGATGGTGAAGATGATGAAATTGCTGAGGTAGATTTAGAAGATATCGACCGTACTATAGAGTTTAATGGTTCTCATTAAACCACTATATATTCTATAATTTATTTTTTAATAGTAAAGATTTTTGTAAGATGTATAATTGTAAAAAAGCCTGTCTTATTATATATACAGGCTTTTTTATATTTTCCTGGATTCTCTTATACTAAGTTATATTTAACCATTATCACGGTTTATATTAATTACATTTTTCTTCCTTTTACCCTACTATAAATGTTCGTAAAAGTGTATTCATTCCAAAGTACGTTCGTAATTTATTTTTAAACTTAAACAAACGCCCAAAATAATAGGTTTTCTATACAAATGAAAAGTTCGTAAAGGTATACTTTTGTGAACATTATTTACTTTATAGGAAAAAATACACTAGAGTCCCTTTCTTCTATGTACCTATTAATGTAAAATTATCCTTATGTTTAAATTTTTGGATAAAGAAAGGGAATTCTATGAAATCTTTAGTAAAAGTAACATGTACAGCATTTATACTTACAAGTTTAATGGCAGCTTGTAATGAACAAACGACATCAACAAAGCAAGAAGAAACAAATCATAAAGTAGAAGCAGCTACTCAATCAAAGAAATCAAAAGAAATGTCTGAGGAAGAACGACTGGAAAAGGGTATTCTGCTATATGGTCAAAGCTCAAAAGGCGGATATTACGGAGCCACAGTTGAAAATGCAAAATATGAAAAAGCAGATAAAACAGGGTACATTACGGCTCGTATTACGATTAATAATGTTCGAGAGGATCAAAAAACAATCGATCTTTCGGAGATAAAATATTCCGTTAAAGATGAAAAGACGGGAAAAACTTATAAAGGCCAAGCCACGCCTATGTACGAGGATAAATTTAAAACTGTTCCAGCTGGCTATTCTTTAACTTTTGAAGTTTCATTTATGATGGAAAAACCGCCAAAAGACTTAAACAATATGTATTTATATATGGATAGTAAAGTTGATCCATTTACTGATACCCATTGGAAACTTGATAACTTAGTATCTAAATAAGCAAGGACGCCCAATAGGCGTCTTTTCTTATTTAAAGAACTATACATAAAAGGCTAGGGATTATATAGTCAGTATTATTTTCACTATGTATTAAAAAACGTCTTTCTATAATGGGTGCTTATGTAAAATAAGGGCGTATAATGTATTTAATTAATAAAATGACTTTTATGATAAAATTAATTTTGTTTTGTAATATATTACACATTTACAAAAAGAAAGTCATTACAGATATGAGGAGAAAATAATGAAAAAATTAAGATTGCTATTTGTATGTATAGTAGTAACAGGTTTGTTAATTTTCAGTGCTGTAAATATTCTTAATTTTATGGACAGTAAATCTGAGGCTATGGAAACTAAAGCAGCGCAGGTTAACGAAAAGGTGGATATAGCAAACCGTGAAGATGAAAATGTAAAGAAAGCTATTCTTAAGGTTAATAACTCTCTGTCAAACATGATGGATAGTTATAAAGAAGAACAAGCAACCCGTTTTGTAGAGGATAATCGTTCACAGTTAATTAAAGACCAAAAGTTAATTGCAGATCAAACCTATAATATTCACAATAAAAAAATACGCAAAGATATACAAAATGTAGTAGGTCTGTATAGTATTTTTATCTATGAAGCTCCAGATGGTGAAAAACTTTCTGATGCTCAGGGTATTCTACAGGATATAGAGGATATTATGAACGGCCATACACAACAGAAAGGGAAAAGTGGTTATTCACATTTTGCTGAAGGTAAGCACTCAAAAGATGTCGACTATGCTGCTAATGTCTTTTATGGAGAATCTTAAAGTAATTAAAGATTCATATTTACTTTAAACAAGTGGACTCATTCGTTAATCGGTTGAGTCCTTTTCGCTAATTATAATGAAGGTTATGCTAACTCTATTATAATTAAAAATAAATTAATACTCATTAGAAATGCGGTGAAATAAATAGTGGATGAAAAAACTATAGGAAAAATTACTCGTAATTTTGCAATAGCTGGTTGGATCTTTGTTTTTCTTTTTATTATCGGATACATATTTCCATTCTTCTTTATTTTAGGTTTTTTAGGCTGGGGAATAGGAGGTATTTTATTTTTCTTTAATTTCTTGTGCTTAATTTGGTTAGTTATTTGTGTTTGCAAAAATGTAAAAGATAAATTTTACATCAGACATTTGATTTTAACTGTCTCATTTGTAATTGTCTATCCTATATTTTTTTATATTGTTCTTAAAAATGCTCACAGTCTTTTAAATTAGATGTTAAGTTTTTATAAAATATTTGTTCCTTAGATTCCGGTATTTTACGTTAATGGAGTGAGAAAATGACAAATGCAAAATTGTTTACAGCTATTTATATACCATATACACCTTTTCAAGATGAAGTACTAAAACCAAAGAATGCTAGAAAATATAAATTTAAGTTGGAAGAAAGTGAACGTCTAACAACTACTCTTTACCGTTTTGTTTATAGCAAAAAGGAGAAACAAATAAATTGTTTTTACATAGTTGATGATTGGGAAGATCCTTATCGTTATCTCTTTATAGAAAATAACGAATTATATGATGAATTTACATCTCAATTTGGAGTAGCAGGCGTTCAAGGCGGTTATTGGGAATTCGGAATGGATACATATTTAGATACCGATTCTCCTGAAATCATATTTAAAAAATTAAATAAGGCTATAAATCATGGTTATGATGAAGACACGCCTATGCCAATATGTCATATATACGGTCAAGATATGTGGCACGGAGATGCTTTTATCGTAGCTAATCGTACAGCACTAGAAGAAATGCGTAATGCTATTGATATTGCTTTAAAACATGGAGAAATCAGAACAACTTTATCACCTTCTGATAATGAGGGATATGACTTATTTATTTCTTGTGTAGAGGATAAATTTGATTGGGACTCGGTAGGAATGCCTTATCATGACCACGAATTTTTTGAAAAACCTAAAGTTCCTGTTAAAGCTTTTAGAAGGTACAAAATTAAGAAGTAATCAGATATTTTCCCCTTTTATCTTTAAATTTATTGAAAGCATGCTATAAGATCTAAAAATAAAAAGCTATCTTATGGAATAAGATAGCTCTTTCAGTAAGTGGTGATTAACTTACTAATCGACTTGTAAATTATAAATAATTGGATAATAAAGTAAATTATTTTCACTCTTCGGCATATGAATAAAAGGTGCACTTTTTATTCATCTTTAGGTCATTAATCATGATAAGAAAAGCTGTCATATCAAGGATGTATAAAAAGCTGCATAAAGAAGAAACAAGGCCTCATCGAGAACCCTACTCCCAAAAGGGTTCTCTTTTTTGATGTGTTCCGGAAAGAGTGTTTATGTAAACTAGACTTGTATACGATATACATATTTTATAATTTGGTTTTATATGGTATTATTTTCTTTATTTGGAGGTAATATTCAATTGAGTATAAACAAAGAATTTAAGTCTATTTTTTTAACAGTTTGCTTATTAATAGTTACTTTGATTGTCTTTACTCTTGGTAGAACGTTTCCTAATGATATTGGTAGATTAGATGTCACTTTATGGATATATCTATTTATAGATATTGGGTTTATTGTTTCTCTAATTTTAGGAATAAGAACTAAAAAGCCAAGAATTATGTGGTTCAGTATTATAGCTAATGGAATGTTAATTATTTTATTGTCTGCTTTTATGTTTTTATTAGCTATTGCTTATGGGATTTCTGGACCCTAAATACTCAAAAAAGCCTTGTATTTATCTATAAGGCTTTTTTGAGTTCCTAGAATATTGATTATGGTAATTACAAATTAGATATCTTATGTATTTTTCTTTTTATTTGGTTTTAAATACTTCGTAAAATAAGCAGCAAGTAATAGCAATATCATATTAACGATCCAACTTATTGTACCGTTATAATTTAGCCACATCGATAAAAAACAATTAATGGATATGATATAAAAACATAAACTGGAAAGAAGTTCTTTAGGTTGGAAACCTACCTTTTTTATCCTAGCTCTTAGAATAAAAAAGTAGAGCACAGTTGTTAGTACTAAAAGTGGTATTACTACATGTAACAAATAAAATACACTCCTATTTCTTTAAATCCTCTTAAGGGTCATTTTACCATATAATCGAATCTGTGCCGATAACGCTGACTATGTTAACTAAAAGTATATAGAGGATACACATATCTTTTATAGTGAACCTTGTGTAAACAGTGGTAAGATAAAGCTCTACATAACAAGAAAAGGTGGAGTTTAATATAAGGAAACTAACTATATTGGATGAATTAAAAAAGCTTAATGATGATTTGTATCATCCATTTCCTCATGAAGACATTTGTAAAATACAAGATAAATTTAGTGTGAAATTACATGAAGACGACCTGTTAACCGCAGACTTTAATAGCTATTGGATGAATATTGCTGGCAGTTTAAGTTATATGTTAAAAGGTAAAACCAAGAAAATTCCTCGAAATCAGATCGATGAATTAAAGTTAACTTTTTTTGAAGCCTTTCCCCAATATTCTTTTTTAGAAGAAGAGATTTCTACCTATCCAAATTTGTATGAAGAATATAAGGTTTATGAGAAAGCAAGAGAGCTCATGTTAAGTTATTTATTTAATTAAAGCGAGTAAAAAAAAGAGACGACTTTCTAAATAGCCGTCTCTTTTTTGCGGATAAACTACATTATGTGAACTAAGGTTGTATATGATATACATGGTGAAACAAGCTCAATTATTTGATAAAATGGAAATATATTGATTTTAGAAATAGAATAATGAATAGAGAGGAACATATCAATGCTTGGGGATACTTTTACACTTTTTAGACCGGTTTATTATTTAATAACTCTTCTTTTAGTATGTAACTTCATGTATGTAGTGTTTTTAAACAATAAAATTAGAGCAACTAGCTATATATTATTCAACTCCTTATTCTTTGTAATAATTGCAGCAGTTTTATTGTTTCAAGAAGGGATAATTGTGGATGAAACAAACTTAGCAGGAGATCCATTAACTTTTGATTTAACAATATTTTTTGGGGTTTTACTTATAGCTAGCTTCATTTTTAGAAATAGAAAGAAGAGGACAGCTTAAAATCTCCTCTTCTTTGTGTTGTTACCGATAAAAGGTTTTATTAAAATTCAGCGTGAATAATAGCATACCTAGCATGAGAAGGACTAGAATTAGAACAAATGAGCTCAAACTAAAATATTTCATTAGTCCTTTCTCGTGTTTTTCAAAAGCTATTACTCCACATGAAAAGCCAGCCAGATAAATTGTGACTCCTAAATGTAATCCTCATAAAATTCATCATGTTTGCTAGGGATAAGACCTTGTTTTGCTGTAAAATAATAAATTAAATAGCCTAGAATATTAAAGAATACAAACATGAAAACCCATCCAATTCGTAACCTTTTTTGATGATAGGCATTAATAATTGCCCAAATAGTAAACAGGGTCCAGTAGACAGTCATTCCCACAAACAAGACGGCGGCTTCTAATCGACTAAAGCTTCTATTATCTATTGAAACGAACCATTGTTCATCACCATTTCCAAATGTGTGAAAGTTTGCTCCTAACCATTTTGGAGCCCAAATGGTTCTTTGATATTGAAAATCTGGCTGCACTCCCTTCCAGTGATAGTCAATATAATTTTCGCCAGATCGGCTTATTATATTTTTTGATTTATAAATAGTAACCCCAGAAACATAGTTTGTGTCTTCTACTAACGCTTCTATTTTTCTTTTCATGTCTCTGGTTATCACATCTTTATCTTTCAATTCATAGGATATCAATGAACCTGTGTCAGATATTCCTTGAGCTGTTGATTCTTCCACTTTCCAAAGAAAATAAAAGCTGGACATTGTGACGATTAAACATACTACTGCTATGTATAGGATGCGCTTTGCAAATATCTTCTGTATTTCAAACAATTGTCCAATCACATTTCGTATTTCTTTTTCTTCACCAAACCGTTTAATTGCTATTACAATGGCCTGTTGTTCTGTTTTGCCTTCTGCTTTTAATTCATGGACGGCTTCCAACAGATGATTGGTCATTTCTGCTTTCAGCTCATTAATTTCTTGTTGATCTCCTTCTACATTCAGGTACATAGAATCCACAAATTTTTCTATTCTCTTCACTTAGTGCCTCCCCATAAAAAAGAATCCATCATTTTCTTTACAAATTGCCATTCTAAACGCTTGGCTTCAAAGTTTTGCGTACCTAATGATGTGACTTTATAATATTTCCTTCTTCCACCAGGGCCTTGTTCATCTCCCCAGTACGAAGAAACCCAATTGTTTTTTTCCAGTCTCTTTAAAGACAAATAAAGAGTCCCTTCTTTTAATTCGAATTGTTCTTCACTTTTTTCACGAACAATCTTAGCCAATTCATAACCATACATATCCCGTTGATGCAGTAACGATAAGATTAGCGTATCAATATGCCCTTTCAAAATTTCTCTACTAATTTCCAAGTTATCCACCTCTTATGAAATTATAAAAAATAATACCTTTTAATACAAGGTATTATCAAAAATATGTCGCATGAAATATAGAATTAACTCCTTCTTTCTGTGAACATGTAATAAGAGATTAATTGTTTTCCTTTTTTGTAGAAAAATGTGAAATGATTGTATGCTTTTTCGCTTCTCATAATACGAATTAGGGTAACTAGCGTTTTATAATATATTCAACTCATAAAATGGCTTTTATGATAAAATTAATCTACTTTTGTAATATATTACATATTTACAAAAAGAAAGTCATTACAGATATGAGGAGAAAATAATGAAAAACTTAAGATTGCTATTTGTATGTATAGTGGTAACAGGGTTGTTAATTTTCGTTGCCGTAAACGTCTTTAATTTTATGGACAGTAAATCTGAAGCCATGGAAACTAAAGCAGCGCAGGTTAATGAAAAGGTGGATATAGCAAACCGTGAAGATGATAATGTAAAGAAAGCTATTCGTAAGGTTAATAACTCCCTGTCAATTATGATGGACAGTTATAAAGAAGAACAAGCAACCAGTTTTGTAGAGGCTAACCGTTCGCAGTTAATTAAAGACCAAAAGTTAATTGCAGATCAAACTTATAATATTCATAATGAAAAAATACGCAAAGATATACAAAATGTAGTAGGTCTGTATAGTATTTTTATTTATGAAGCTCCAGATGGTGAGAAATTGTCTGATGCCCAGGGTATTCTACAAGATATAGAGGATATTATGAACGGCCATACACAACAGAAAGGGAAGAGTGGTTATTCGCATTTTGCTGAAGGTAAGCACTCAAAAGATGTTGACTATGCTGCTAACGCCTTTTATGGAGAATCTTAAAGCAATTAGTGTTAAATATATTTTGACACTATCAATTTAAACAAGAAGAGCCTTTCGGGGCTCTTCTTGTTTTATGTATCAGCTCTTGCCGAATTAAAAATTTTGTTCAAGCGCAGAGCTTCGTTGTATTTCTTGTGTGTTAAAGTCATATCGAATAACCTCTGTTTTATGTTCATATCTCATAGTTATTTTAATTTGTTTATCGTTTTGCCAATTAAGCTCATATTGATTTTGACCATTTTGTCTCATAGTGTTTGCTACTTTGATTTGTTCTTTATCTACTATTGTTCTAGATTGGTCTTTAAAGTAGACATTTACCTTATGAGGACCGTTCCATAAACTGTTCCCATATTCATCAATTTCTACTTGATTAACCTTATTAGGAGATTCACTTGTTAAGAAAGGGGTCTCTTTAAAATACATCCAGTAGATCATATATAAAATTAAAATGATAAAGAGAATACCTAAAAGTTTAAAGGATAGCAGCTTTCTTCTCTTTTTATTTTTAACTTCAGCCTGAGTAAATTCCATTTTATCTCCACTTTCTTTATACTTAATTATGTAATATTCCCCTTTTTTATTAAAACATGGATTAAGCCATAAAGAAAATATTGATTCCTATAAGCTACATTATGGTAACTAAGGTTATATATACATTTGACGAAAATTGGGTTCAAAACCTAGGTACATACTGAGCATATCTGATACATTTAAGATTGTTGTAAATAATAATATCTATGTTATTACAGTAATACTAAGATAGGGGATTTTAAACAGTAATGAAGTACGATGAATACGAACTGCTTGAGTTATTTGAAGATGAACCTGTAGTAATGGTCGATGAACAGACTGGTATGTTTATGTATAGTAAAGATGACGATCATGGCTTTTATTTGTTATTGGTGATGTCGGTACATGAAAGTCAATGTAGCGTAAGCTTAGGTTATAAACATTTTAAGGGATTAATCTTTGATTTTGAATTAGAAGATATTAGAGAAATTAAAGGTGAGAATAATCGCTTAACCATTCTGGGGAATGACGGTAACAGAGAAGTAAAAATTAGTTTCAAGCCGCACTTTTCGTTAAAAACTGTAAAATTGTAGTTTTAACTAAACCTTTGCTAGCTAGAATTGGTTTTATGTTAACTAAGGGTGTATATACACATTAATTATATCGTTTAAAGAGATTGATTTACTAAAAACCATTTTTGTATATAATTGGATGAAAGGAGGTTTTTTATGACTTATAATAAGAATAACTTAAAGCTAGTAGGGGCTACTTTATTTGGATCTGGAATTGGAGCCATCTTAGGAATACTAGCTTATACTCACAATTGGCTAGGATAAATACATTAAAGAAAAATTAGCAGCAAGGGGTGTAAATGTTAACTTGAAAGCAAAGAAAACTGGACCCTCTCACAATATATCTAATTTTTTTGCTAAATCATTTACTGTTATTCTTATAACTTTAATTGTTATTATTGCTATTTCATTAATGCTAGGAGCATTTGTGTTTGGATTTATTGGTTTATTTAAAATATTTGGGGTACAATACGAATCATTTCTATCTCTATTAATATTCCTCTTACTGTTTTTTATTATTGGATTTATAGTTGATTTACTATCCATATTTCTTATTAATACATTTTCTCAACAAATTAGAAATTCTAAAAGAAAATTCCTAGTGAGACTGGTCATTGAGTGTAGCTTTGCTTGGTTTGCTATACATACTGCTGATGAATTAATTAGAAGCATTACTATTCCCTCTATAACTGAGCTTATAGCTGTGTTTCTTCTCTTTTTGTTAGAAGTGGTAATGGATATGAATAGCAAAGGAGAAAATAATAAGAGCTCACTGGTACCTTGAAGTCTTTGGGATTCTGGTGCAAAGATTACTTCAACCTAAAAGAACACCTTTCATAAATATAGCTGTAAGAAAAAAAGGTAATGTATATTATGTTTTATATTTCATAACACTGGCTCCAATTGTTTGTTCAATATTCAAGGGAGGGATGTTAATGAAAAATATATCGAAACATCATGATCTCCAACGAAAATACAGAGAAAAGCTACAAAACAAACAAGAATTAAACACATATGTGAGAGGTTGGTTCTTGTTTGTTTTATTTGCTGTACTTCTCGTAGTATGGAGTTATTTTTTTGGCGGAACGTTTATGCCTTACCGAACAATGTAGGAAAATGAACGTTAATATTTTTATAGTATTATAAATTAATGTCATAAAAAGCAGAACACCACATTTGATGTTCTGCTTTTTATATTAATACCATCTATATTAGGAAAAATATTTAGTTAATAGTTTTCTTTTGTTACATTGAAAAAAATAAAAATTAGTGTAAAATTACACTAATCGGATAAAATATATCTTATTTAGAGTTTGTTTTGGAGGTGTAATATATAGTGAAAGCTAATGTATTTATATGTACTTTTCTATTTTCAGCTACTGTATTAGCAATATTTGGTCAAGATATTTCTTATTTTATGGATAAGAACATAATAAAGTTAAATCCAATCTACTACCTGACTGTTATAACAGGTATAAGCATTTTTTTATATCTAATTACAATTGTATTGACTTACATATTCAATAAAAAAAATAAACTTAAAAAGAGTACCCTGGATGTTTATTGGCTTGTTGTTTTAGGACTTAGTTTGTTTGTTTCCCTATGGTCAATATTTGTTTTAGTTATGTGGTGGGGATAATTTTATTAATACTGATAACTTCCACTTAAGCTGTATTAGGTAAACTGGTTTTGTATATGGCATTCATTGATTTTTCTCTCTTTATAATGTGTTAAAATGTAATTATAAGGAAAAAAGGAGATGGTAAAATGGAATTTATTATAACCTTATTTGTTTTTCTTTTTTTGCTTGCAATTAGTTCAACTTTAAATATACTTTTGAAAATGACAGATAAAAAGGATTGGATCATCTCTTTGCTATTAAGCATGATTTTATCGATTACAATAGTGACAGTCTTGGGAGCAACATAAAGGTAAGAAGCCGTAGGAACTGCTTGTTCCTATGGCTTCTTGTTTGATTTATATATATTAGATTTAACTGACTTCTACTTCCATGTAAGGGATACCAAAAAAAGTGTAGTACGTAACGCGATAATTTTTAATTGATTTTCGCTCTACAGTGTTCCACTGATGTCCATTTGATTTGGCTTGGTAACTCTGCACCATAAATTTGTCCAGTGGTCTAAGTGACCACTTTCGGAAATCTCCTTCAAGTTGTTCTACCTTTTTTTCTTCTGTTGAACTTAAATCCTCTGTTTCATTACTTATTATTCGCGGTATACCAATAGCTAAAATAGTAGTAATTCCAATGATAATGCCCCACTTCCACAAGCGCTTTTTCACCTTGGATATTTCTCCCTTTTTATTTCATTATAATATATCTGTTGATATACCACTAATACATTATTCTAATTAAACTAGTAATCATTCCTTGTTATATTTCTTCTTAAAATGGTGACTATGTTAACTAAAAGTATATAGAGGATGCACGTATCTTTTGTATTGAACCTTGTGTAAACAGTGGTAAGATAAAGCTCTACATAACAAGAAAAGGTGGAGTTTAATATAAGGAAACTAACTATATTGGATGAATTAAAAAAGCTTAATGATGATTTGTATCATCCATTTCCTCATGAAGACATTTGTAAAATACAAGATAAATTTAGTGTGAAATTACATGAAGACGACCTGTTAACCGCAGACTTTAATAGCTATTGGATGAATATTGCTGGCAGTTTAAGTTATATGTTGAGAGGTAAAACGAAGAAAATTCCTCAAAATCAGATTGATGAATTAAAGTTGACTTTTTTTGAAATTTTCCCTCAATATTCTCTTTTAGAAAAAGAAATCTCTACCTATACAAATTTGTACGAAGAATATAAAATTTATGAGAAAACAAGAGAGCTCATGTTACGTTATTTATTTAATTAAAGCGAGTAAAGAAAAAGAGACGACTTTCTAAATAGCCGTCTCTTTTTTTGCGGATAAACTACATTATGTGAACTAAGGTTGTATACATATGGTGAAAAAAGCTCAATTTTTTGATAAAATGGAAATATATTGATTGAAAAATAGGACAATGAATAGAGAGGAACATATCAATGCTTGGTGATACTTTTACACTTTTTAGACCGGTTTATTATTTAATAACATTGCTTTTAGTATGTAACTTCGTATATGTAGTTTTTTTAAACAATAAAATTAGAGCAACTAGCTATATATTATTCAATTCCTTATTCTTTGTAATAATTGCAGCAGTTTTATTGTTTCAAGAAGGGATAATTGTCGATGAAACAAACTTAGCAGGAGATCCATTAACTTTTGATTTAACGATATTTTTTGGGGTTTTACTTATAGTTAGCTTTATTTTTAGAAATAGAAAGAAGAGGAAAGCTTAAAATTTCCTCTTCTTTGTGTTTTTACCGATAATTTTGATTATGGTAACTAGATTTGTATAGGATATACATAAATTTAGCGTCTCTTTTTATCATGCTCTTTCTGAGTGTCTTTTATTGTTTTAGTCATAGCGAAGAATATAATTAATACTATAACGAGGCCAAGTACAATTCCTCCAAACAATAAGCTACCCCCTTCCTAATTCTTGACTAATCTGTTAGTCTTTTTTCTCTTTTTCAAGCAATTCAATTATTTTATCAAGTTTCTTATCGAGTTCGATTGAATGGTTGGTTTTTAAAGAAGAGTTAATAAGCAACCTTCGGATGAATAGGCTAAAGGAAACTATAAACAAAGCAATAAGACCAATGACTATAACAAGGTATACTATTGAGAGCAGATTGAAGCTATCTATGACACATCACCCTTTTCTATTTTTAGATAATATATCGTATTATTATGATTTCAAGCTTTTATATTTAACTAATTTTCAAAAGTATTTCCGATAAACAACCATTATGTTAAATATGGGTATATATTTAAAAAGAAAGGATTCTAGCTTTTCATAAAAGAAATGTTAGAATCTCTTTTTTATTTCTTTAAGATGGTAATTTTTTTGAACTTCTGACGACTTTGCTTGCAGCAAAAGAAAAAGCATCTGGAACATAGAAAATAACACTTAAGATTCCTCTCATAACTAACTTGGTCAGTGAAAAAGCTAATTCCATTATCCATCCCCTCCTTCTTATTACATATTTTACTGAAAATTCTTTATGTATACAGTTCTATAAAAACATTATGGTAGCTAATTTTTTAACCTAAACTATTACTTTAGTGTTATTTTTAGTAATAGGGAGAGTGGGATATGAATTTAAAAAAGAGCCAGTCTTATATTGATTTAACAATAAGAAATTGGGATAACACAGAATTTAGCATTAAGTTGTGGGAAATGTGTGAAGAAGCTAGAAAATATGAAAATGATCAGGTTGAAGTCCATCAAGTAGTAAATTTAGGGAAACGTAAAGGAGAATGGCATTATTTAATTATCATAAATATCAGTCAAAATTTAGATAATTTGGGGGCACTGGTAGAAAGTAATTATAGATGATTAAACTCCTCTACCCTATATGAGCTAGAAGAGTTTTTTGGTTCCTGTAAGCTGTTTTATGTTAACTAAGTTTATTATCATATAATACAAAACCTAAATTTTAAAAATTAACGCTTGAACCTCCAGTTACGTCAGGTATTATGATGAAATTAATTAGATTAATACTAGATTGTCAGGAGGTTATATAAGTTGGGTAATGATGTAAGTTTCTCAATTGGTAAATTTTCTAAGAAAACGGGTGTTTCAATAAGAACACTGCATTATTACGACGAAATAGGGCTACTCAAAGCTCAAAAAGACCTTAATTCCGGTCATCGCCTATATGAAGAGGATCATATAGTAAAACTTCAAAAAATTGTAGCATTAAAATTCTTAGGTTATAACCTAGAAGAAATAGGATTGATGCTAACAAATAAAAGTCTAAACTTAAACTTAGAGAACACTTTAATTCAACAGAAAAAAGCATTTGAGAAAAAAAAGGAGCATTTAGACAAAGTTCTGAAGGCAATTAATCAGACGATTTCTTTATTAGATGATCAAGAGGATGTTCCAAGTGAAATATTAATTAGTTTGATTAATAACATTCAAAATGAAGAAGATCAACGTACATGGCTTGAGCATTTCACTTCTAAAGAGATTGCGGATAAGGTTTATAATAAATCTGACGAGGAGAGTTTGTCCTTAGATAAAGAATTTATTTATTTATCGAGAGAAGTGAAAAGGTTAGTTGGAAAACCAGTTCATGATCCAGAAGTACAAGAGTTGGCAAATAAGCATTTGCAGGCATCTCTTAAATACGTTGGTGAGGAGGCTATGCATGCCTTTGGAGAATTAGAGGATGAGGAGATAGGAGATTTTCAAAGTATGATAGCATCTCCTTATACAGAGGAAGAAGAAAAATGGTTAGACCAAGTGATAGAATATTATATGGTTCAAAATGGAATGTATAATCCCAACCAACATAAGGGTAGATAATTTCTTTTAAGCTAACTTATTAGCCAAGATAGTTAAAGAAACCTATAGAATTTTCTATAGGTTTCTTCTGCTACCTAGAAATAACGTTATGGTAGCTAGAAATATAATGCACTTCAACAAAAGGTATTTATTTCCTTTTAGACTGTATATTATAATGAATATGCGTTGCTAAAAATAGGAGGAAATTAGATGGAGAAATTCTTTAAAAATGCTTTAAAGGTATCAATAGCCTCTTTAGTCATTTCGATAACTTTATATGTAGTTATAATTGGATTGTTTCTTTTATCAGTTGTTACAGCAAATATTTTTGGTACTGTGATTAAGATTATTGTGCCTATTTTAACTTTAGTTACAATACTCGGGTTTATTTATTCTTTCTTTATAAAAGGTAAACAGAAAATTCCTTTTTTAACATTACATTTTGTTTCCTTATGTGCTCTTTCGTTTGGTATCTATCTTGCTGTCAGTTTTCAAGGGTTTGCGCCTTAATAAATATTTACATAAAAAAAGAACCCTTTGCTCATATAGGCAAAGGGTTTTCAAATTTATCGGAATAGGGGGAATACGTTATTAGTCTGACCAGATTTGTAGATTCATATACATATAACTTTAAAAATAAATATTTTGACCGACTCTGTTTTCAGAAGATAACCTCATTTAAACTTCATCTTTAGTTAAGTAAATATTAAAGTATTTTTTGTATTATTAAGGTTTTACTTTTTACACTAAATGACGACAAATATGGGCTTTTCCTTCTTATTATATACCAATTGTAGACGTCAAGTCGAATTGGCTCTTTCTCACTTTTGGTGAAGGCAAACGTCGCCATATGTCAAAGATATGCATTGTTTTTTCAGAAAAACAACTCTACCTACAATAATGGTATGAGCACTCTT
>NZ_JBLTIR010000009.1:0-113219 GCF_053345675.1 Priestia sp. D51
ATGAAGGAGAAGATCCTATCCGGTATTAGCTTCGGTTTCCCGAAGTTATCCCAGTCTTACAGGCAGGTTGCCCACGTGTTACTCACCCGTCCGCCGCTAACGTCATAGAAGCAAGCTTCTAATCAGTCCGCTCGACTTGCATGTATTAGGCACGCCGCCAGCGTTCATCCTGAGCCAGGATCAAACTCTCCGAAGAAATGTTTGACTTGCTCAATTAAAAAATAAAAATTAACGTTGACGTTTGTCGCTTTGTTCAGTTTTCAAAGTTCAACCGCCGCTCTTAAGCGACTTTTTAATCTTACCAGTTTATCTTTTTCTTGTCAACAACTTTTTTAAGAAGTTTTTTCAAGTTTTTGATAAATTTAGTATCGCTCATCAGCGACGTATATAAATTTACCACGGATATTTTAAAGCGTCAATAGATTTTTTAAAATAAATCGTGTTTTTTTAGAAAAACCTTTTATCCAGACTATAAAATCATGTGTCAGGGCATCTATACGTCATAACCATACCGTATCAGATACCCTTTCTCTCTCTATCATTTCGCCACATAGTGTCTATGGTACAAACTCTTTCCTTTGGTTTCTACTTTTTTCACCATAATGATATCTTTTTCAATTAAAAACTCAAGGAGTATTCCTAAGTCAATAGCATAAGGGCGTATTTCGGGATGATGAACAAGTTCATTAAACGTCCATTCCTGCTTTTCACTTTTCATAATATGAACAAGATGCTTCGCACCCAATTCAGTTTTTTTATTGACTAGAAATTCACTTGCTAAGAAAAGCAGCTCCAAACGCTTGCTAACCTCTTCTTGGCTAATAATTAGCTCTTCGTAAAGACGATGAATTTCAGGTTCTATTTTTTTCACTTGGTTCCACACTGTCACTTCTGGGTGAAATCCATTTTCCAACACAGACAGTCGTGCTAAATGATGAAGAGCATGAATGACATGATTGAATGCATCTAAATAATGATTAGACGCATAAAAGTCTTTTCCTTCTTTAAATCGGCGAATCAACTTAGCAAACTCGACACCTATTCTCTTTGTCCGATCTTCTCTAGGGAAATCAATTAAGCGTTTCTTTAAGTTTTCCATATATTCGTTTCGATCAAATAGCACTTTACCATTTAAGATCCAATCAATAATACGGCGGTTCGTCCCATTCATAATCCATTCACTCATTTGCTGTTCAGAAGCCATATAAAGTGCAGCACGCTCATTTTCATATTCGTATTGTTTAATAAAAAGAGAATTTTCTGTGGTTTTGGTCACAATAAATAAGATAGCATCCAAATTATCCGTCACTGGAGATTCTGATTTCTTTTTTTCAATCAGTAAAATACCGAGTGTGTCTTTATTGCTAGCTCTTTCTTGATATATTGGCCGTAAAACATCTTCCATTTTGAGCTCTCCTAACTGTAATAGACAAATATTTTTCAAAATTTTAAAGGCTATGGACTAAGATTTCTTTTTTTATTATATACGATGTATAACGGATATCCCACTCAGAATTATGGAAATCATTCAGAAAGCTTAAAAACTACGGATAATTTTCCGAAGATTCAATTTTTATTACTATTCACTGTCTCACTCTATGATATATTGGTAATAGGGGGGATACTGATGGGGATAAAGTATTCAAATAAAATTAACAAGATTCGCACGTTTGCACTCAGCCTGATCTTTGTTGGTTTCATTGTTATGTATGGGGGAATTTTCTTTCGGTCTTCAGTCTGGCTAATGACTATTTTTATGCTTTTAGGTTTACTGTGCATCGTAGCTAGTACCGGCGTTTATTTCTGGATTGGCATGCTTTCTACAAAAGCAGTTCAAGTAACCTGCCCTACATGTCAAAAGCAAACCAAAATGCTAGGGCGCGTAGATATGTGTATGTATTGCAACGAGCCGCTTACGCTTGACCGGTCTCTTGAAGGAAAACAATTCGATGAAAAGTATAATAGAAAAAAACAAAAAGAAAGCTGATAGTATCACTACTATCAGCTTATTAATGCGCTTTTTTAGCCGTACAATCAGGACACGTTCCGTAAATTTCCATTCGGTGGTGACTAATATCAAAGTCAGTAATATGAGCAGCCAGCTTTTCTACTTCGTCTAAACCAGGATAATGAAAATCCACAATTTTTCCGCAGCTTTCGCAAATCACATGGTAATGCTCTGTTGTAACATAATCAAACCGGCTTGATGCATCACCGTATGTTAGTTCCTTTACAATACCTACTTCGCGAAATACTCTTAAATTATTGTAAACGGTTGCTACACTCATATTTGGAAACTTACCTTCCAGCGCTTTATAAATATCATCTGCTGTTGGGTGTGTCATAGAATTGATTAAATACTCTAAAATAGCATGACGTTGTGGTGTAATACGAACGCCAGTACCTTTTAACGTTTCAAGGGCTTCTTGTAAATGATTTGACACGTCATGCACCCCTCTTCTATAAGTATTATTACTTTATAATTCTTATAATTAGTCTACATGTTTTACCCACGTTTTGTCAACTTGATGCCTATTCCTATTTTATGTAATAAGTAGAAATTATTCATATATGTTATGCAAAAAAGAAGTGTGGAAATCAATCCACACTTTTAAATATATTAACATCTGAGGAGGTATGCCCTACACTGATATTGTATGTTCAAAGACTAAAACTGCTCTAGTTATCTGCCTGTTTTTATGCCATTTTTTCTTTAATAAATGATAAAGCTTCTTCCACATGCCCTTTTACTCGAACCTTGCGATACTCTTTTACGAGCGTTCCTTCTTTATCAATGATAAAAGTGGAGCGTTCAATGCCCATATATTCTTTTCCAAAGTTTTTTTTCAGTTTCCATACTCCATACTCTTCAGCTACGCTGTGATCTTCGTCAGCTAAAAGCAAGAATGGAAGACCGTGCTTATCAATAAACTTATGGTGTTTGTCGATTGGATCCGGGCTCACTCCTAGAATCACCGCATCTAGCTCTTCAAAATTTTCATGCTGATCTCTGAAATCACAAGCTTCCGTTGTACAGCCTGGCGTCATATCTTTCGGATAAAAATACAGCACAACGTTTTTTCCTTTCATCGAAGCGAGTGATACTTGCTCTCCATTTGTAGACATTAATACAAAATCGGGTGCTTTTTCTCCAACTACAGCTGTCATATTTATCTGCTCCTTTACGCTTTTCATTTTCTTTGAATAGCGTACCCAATATTAGATAAGATGACAAGTTTAAGTGCGGGTAACAGTTCGCATCACAAAGATTGCAGGCATAATGTAGCCGATAAACGCTTCAAAAGTTGCAAATAATTTCCCAATTCCAACCGGATACATATCTCCGTATCCTACTGAAAATAACGTCGCTGCGCTGAAATACATGCTGTTAAACAGCGTATAAAAGTAATGACCTTCATGTTCAAACCCTCCGCTTAACACTGGAATACTTCCCATCTCACACACTGTATAAATAAGGCTAAACCCCAATAAAACTGTGATATATGAATAAAACAAGACAAAGAAATGACCAATTGAGAAAAAATGAAATTCTCCAAGTTCTTTTTCAAAAAGAAACTTCATACTACCGATTACAAAAACAATGATAACGAGGATTAGAAAAATAACCATCATTCTACTCCTTTAATTTATACTCTACTACCACTATACGCGCATCCTTGTCCATTCATTACTACTCAGAAGCCACGAAAAAGAGCAGGCATTTAATTGCCTGCTCCTCTGTATTTTTTGACACCTGTATTCCATAAGAAAATAGAGATTACAAAAAAGACGATTCCCATCACCGGGGTTAAAAATGCATATCCGTACCATTCTGACCTTCCTAAGAAATAAGCAGCTGGATATACGCCTACAAATGCAAAAGGAAGAATCCACGTTAAAACATATCGGATGACATTGTTATAAATATCTACAGGATACCTTCCGTAGTTTCCAATATTATAAATAGTAGGCATAATAGAGGTTCTGGCATCCGACCAGAAGCCTATGCTTGCTAAGGCGATGAAAATTCCTGCGTATACAAGCGCTCCTCCTAAAATAAACAATAGAAAAATAAAAACATCATACCACTGGAAATGAAGGTGTAAAGAAGACGCAGCGTAAGCCATTACGGCAATCCCTGTGATACCACCAAACAATGATTCCAGTTCCATCCGCTCTAAAATAACTTGAAACAAACTGTGAATCGGCCGCGTTAAAATTCGGTCCATTTCACCTTTAACAATGTAGCGCTCGTTGAAATCCCAAATGTTAAAGAAAGACGAAAAAATAGCAAAAGGGACCAAAAAGAAACCATAAATAAAGATAATTTCCTCTCGTGACCATCCGTGCAGCGACTGAGTATGTCCAAATACAACTAAAATAAAAATCAAATTAACTGTTTGAAACAATAAGTCTGAAATGATTTCAACTACCATATCGGTGCGATACTGAAGCCTTGTTTTCATATATTGACTAATGTACTGAAAGAAAATCGAAAAATAAAACATTTTCATAGACTACCCTCCTTGAATAACCATTTTTTTCTTCGCTATGTTCCACAAACACGCAATAGGAATAAATAGAAGCGCTGACCAAACTGCTTGTGTAATAAGAGCATTTATTACTTCCTGCCCTTTAAATCCATTTGTGAAAATCATGCTCGGAATATAACTAATGGCCTGAAAAGGGAAATAGCTCATAATATGTTGCGCCCATAAAGGATAGAAACTGATGGGCAGAAGAAGTCCTGAAAACAAATCAATAACAACGCGCTTCGCTCGAATGAGTCCGTCATTGTTAAAGAGAAAGAAAGTCGTAATACCCGTTAATAAATTAATTTGTGTATTAATAATGAAACTAAAAATTAAAGACAGTCCAAAATAAAGCCATGTTGCGGCATTGGCTGAAAACTGTACTGGAAATAAAAACGCGACAATAATCATACCGGGCACTGAGAAAAACAGCAGCCGAAAAATCCCTTCTCCCAGTCCTTGCATTGTTTTCATACCAAGGTAGCTATAAGGCTTAATTAACTCTACTGCCACCTTGCCATCTTTAATTTCCATTGCCATTTCACGGTCAATGTTATTAAAATAAAAGGCTCTTGCCATCCATGAAACGGCTACATACGTTGTCATTTGGGTAATGGATAACCCTTGAATATTCTCTTTTCCTCCATAAATAGCGGACCATAAAAAGTAGTAAGCACCAATATTAATCGCATAAATCAATATTCCGCTGTAATAATTCGTCCGATACGCCAGCATCATTAAAAAGCGAATGCGTATCATCTCTATATATTTATCCATTCACAACACCTTCTTCATAAATGTTGCGGATGATTTCTTCCGTTGAAATTTCTTCAATGTTAATATCACTGATTTCGTGCTTTGCCACCACTTTAGCAATCAGCTGTGACATTAAGTCCCCTTTATTTTGAAGCTGTGCTGTCCACAAATATTTTTGATCACCTTCAATCCAGTTAACAGGCATCCCTTGCGTCAATAGCTTCAACTGCTCTTTATTTGGCGCGGTTCCAAATTCAAACGTAACTTGTTTAAGGTCTCCCCAATTCGAACGCAGCTTTTGCAGCGAACCGTCATAAATAATACTGCCTTCATCCAGCATTACAACGCGTTCACATAAAGCTTCAATATCTGCTAAATCATGTGTCGTAAGCAAAATTGTCGTATTATATTTTTCATTAATTTCTTTTAAAAATTGGCGGATTTTTAATTTAACTAGTACATCTAAACCAATCGTTGGTTCATCTAGAAATAGAAGCGGCGGATTATGAATAAGAGCAGCAGCCAGCTCACAGCGCATTCTTTGACCTAGAGAAAGCTTTCGCACCGGCTTATCTAGTAGCGGTCCAATATCTAACGTTTGAATAACGTGCTCCATATGAGCGTTATAATCTTCATCTGATACTTTGTATACTTTTTTTAACAGGCGAAAAGATTCTTGTACAGCAATATCCCACCACAGCTGAGAGCGTTGACCAAAAACAACTCCAATCGTTTGGGCAAACTTTTCCCTTTCTTTATGAGGGTTCATGCCATTTACGGTAATGTCGCCTGAAGTAGGAGTTAAAATTCCTGTCAACATTTTGATTGTAGTCGATTTTCCCGCTCCGTTTTCTCCTATATACCCTACCATTTCCCCTTGTTTTACGGTAAACGAAATATCATTTACAGCTTTCATAACTCTATAATTACGGGTAAATAAATCCCGGAATGCCCCTTTAAGGCCAGAGCGGCTAGAATAGGCTTTAAATTCTTTCCGAAGTTGATTCACCTCAATAGCATTTTTCATTGTATTCCCTCCGTTACGTCGACGTATTAGTGGTTTCTTTTATTGTTTCCGGCGCCCTTGCTAGCAACTCCTCCAAGAGACGAGGAACTATTTTCTAGCAGTTAGCTCACAAATTTCTATCATACACGTTCTCGAATGTTTTTCAAGAAACAAATAAGTTTGATAGAATAAAGAAGTTGAACTTTTCATTAGGAGGCATAACATGCAATTTACAAAATCAGAACAATTACACGCTGAAGCGCTCGAACATATTGTAGGCGGCGTTAACAGCCCTTCACGTTCATATAAAGCCGTAGGAGGCGGAGCACCTGTTGCAATGGAAAAGGCAAGCGGAGCTTATTTCTGGGACGTCGATGGAAATAAATATATTGACTATTTAGCAGCTTACGGTCCTATTATTACAGGACACGCTCATCCTCATATCACGAAAGCTATTACAAAAGCAGCTGAAACTGGTGTTCTTTACGGTACGCCAACTGCTCATGAAGTCACATTTGCTAAAATGCTCAAAGAAGCGATGCCCGCATTAGATAAAGTGCGCTTCGTCAACTCTGGAACAGAAGCAGTTATGACAACAATCCGTGTAGCACGAGCTTATACTGGACGCGATAAAATCATTAAATTTGCAGGTTGCTACCACGGCCATTCTGACCTTGTATTAGTAGCAGCTGGATCTGGTCCTTCTACACTCGGAACTCCTGACTCTGCTGGTGTACCAAAAAGTATCGCTAATGAAGTCATCACGGTTCCTTTTAACGATATCGAGCCTTACAAGGAAGCATTAGAAAAATGGGGCGATCAGATTGCGGCTGTTTTAGTAGAACCGATCGTTGGAAACTTCGGAATTGTTGAGCCCGAACCCGGCTTTTTAGAACAAGTTAACGAATTAACTCACGAAGCTGGAGCGCTTGTTATTTACGATGAAGTTATTACAGCGTTTCGCTTTATGTACGGTGGAGCTCAAGATTTGCTTGGTGTAAAACCTGACCTCACTGCATTTGGAAAAATCATCGGGGGCGGTCTTCCAATCGGAGCCTATGGCGGTAAGAAAGAAATCATGGAAAAAGTGGCACCACTTGGGCCCGCTTATCAAGCAGGTACAATGGCAGGAAACCCAGCTTCTATTCTTTCTGGGATTGCTTGCCTGGAAGTACTAAAGCAAGAAGGCGTTTATGAACAGCTGGATAAGCTAGGGGCGATGCTCGAAGAAGGTATTTTAAAACATGCTCGTACATATAACATGCCTATTACGATCAATCGATTAAAAGGCGCTCTTACTCTCTACTTTACAACAGAAACGGTTAAAAACTATGAACAAGCAGAAAATACAGACGGCGAATTATTCGCACGCTTCTTTAAACTAATGCTCCACCAAGGCGTCAACTTAGCTCCTTCGAAATATGAAGCATGGTTCCTTACTACAGCTCATACAGAAAAAGATATTACCGACACTTTAGAAGCTGTAGAAAAAGCATTTAAACAGTTAAGTGAAGAACGCTAATTTTTACTCTAAAGCACTCGTTTGAAAATGAGTGCTTTTTTATCTTGCCTTTGGGTTTCCTTATAGAACATTCCCACCTTTCATAACCATTTCTTACGCGTCATCTCCTTTTTGTCATCCTGTCGAAAAATCCCGAGAAATACCCTTATTTTTCTGCTTGTTTTCTCTTGATATCCATTCTTAAACCTTGTATAGTATGTTATTGTTTATATTATTTCCAACAGGTTATGTAATAAAGAAGGATTGATTTTTGCAATTTATCATTTGTTTTGGGGAACATTCTTCATAACGAAAAAACTTTTTTACAGAAAGGAACTACGAACGCACATGAAACTTGGTGCCCGCATCTTAAAAACGGGAATTGCCATTACACTTTCATTGTTATTAGGTGAATTTCTAAGTTTACCATCTCCAATATTTGCGGCAATTGCGGCAGTTTTTGCAATTCAACCGTCTATTTACAGATCTTATTTAACAATATTGGAGCAAATACAGGCGAATGTGATTGGAGCTGCTTCTGCAGTTTGTTTTGGACTTATTTTTGGTACCCATCCCATCATTATTGGTTTTACCGCTGTTGTTGTCATCGCAGTCAACTTAAAATTACGTATTAATAATACAATTGGGCTTGCGCTTGTGACAGTAATTGCAATCATGGAAAATCCAGGAGATAATTTCGTTGAATATGCGCTTATACGCTTTGGTACAGTGTTACTTGGGGTATTCTCAGCATTTATTGTCAATCTTATTTTTATTCCGCCAAAGTATGAAACAAAGCTGTATTATAAAATTGTAAGCACAACGGAAGAAATTATTAAATGGATTCGTATGAATCTTTATCACGCATCTGAGCACACATTGTTAAAAGAAGACATTGAAAAAATGAAAGACAATGTGGCTAAAATGAATCAACTTTTCGATTTTTACAAAGAAGAACGCACTTATTCAACCAAAAAACGTTTTGTTAAGTCACGCAAGCTCGTTTTATTTCGTCAAATGATTACCGTAACAACACGAGCTCTTACAACCTTGAAACTACTTCACAGAGTGGAAAATGACCTTCAAGTCATGCCACAGCAATTTCAAGATTTAATCAAATCTGAAGTTGAGTGCCTGTTAATGTATCATGAGCAAGTATTATTAAAATTCATTGGGAAATTACGCGTACAGCCAACCACTACTGTACCAAACGAAGCCTGCGTTGGAAAACGAGCTTTAATCGATAAATTTATGCAGTACAAAATATACGATAATGATGAAGAGAATAAGATTATTTATCATATCTTCCCTTTAATTTCCGTCATCATTGAGTATAGTGAAGAGTTAGAGCATCTTGATAAGCTGATTGATACGTTCCAAAACTATCACAAAGATGATAACTCAT
This sequence comes from Priestia sp. D51, assembly GCF_053345675.1. Lineage (NCBI taxonomy): Bacteria > Bacillati > Bacillota > Bacilli > Caryophanales > Bacillaceae > Priestia > Priestia sp. D51. Next base: position 9,201 of record NZ_JBLTIR010000009.1, read on the forward strand.
TTGATATTAATCATCAGCGACAAGAAGATTAAAAACACCACCTATTGTCTAACAATAGGTGGTGTTTTTAAATTGTATCAAGCTGCTGAACGTTAAAGAGCTGATAGTAATGACCTTTTTTCTTAATTAACTCCTCATGAGAACCTCGTTCGACTACTCTTCCATTTTCTAAAAGTACAATTTCATCAACATGAGTAATTGTAGATAAACGATGGGCTACAATGAAAGTCGTACGGTCTTTTGCTAGTTCAGCTAATGCTTCTTGAATATAGTGCTCACTTTCCAAATCTAGAGCTGAAGTGGCTTCATCAAAAATAAGAATAGCTGGATTTTTTAAAAATACGCGCGAAATGGAAATACGCTGCTTCTGTCCCCCTGATAGCTTCATTCCCCGCTCTCCCACTTTTGTATCATATCCTTCGGGCAAATTCATAATAAAATCGTGGGCATTTGCGGCTTTTGCCGCAGCAATTACTTCTTCATCTGTCGCTCCTGGCTTTCCAAGCAGTATATTGTTTTTAACCGTGTCACTAAACAACACCGTATCCTGCAGGACGATTCCAATCTTATCTCGCAGGCTGCGTACTTTATAGGTTTTGATATCAATGTCATCAATGAGAATTTTCCCCTCTGTCACATCATAAAAGCGCGGAATTAAGCTGATAAGCGTGGATTTCCCTCCTCCGCTCATTCCAACAAACGCAACGGATTTTCCTTTTTCTACATCTAAATTAATATCATGAATCACAGGTTTTTCTTCTTCTTCATAAGCAAATGAAACGTGCTCAAACTGCACCTTTCCATGAAGCTCAGTACATTCTTTTGCATCTTTCTTGTCTGTAATATCGTATTCTTCATCAATGAACTCAAACACCCGGTCCATAGATGCAACAGACTGCGTGAGCGTAGTCGATGAATTGACCAAGCGGCGAAGCGGATTATACAAGCGGTCAATATAGGCCACAAATGCTACCATCGTTCCTACGCTAAGACTTTCTGTGATGACTTGATATCCAGCAAATGTAATCACGATTAAAGGTGCCAAATCGGTAATGGTGTTCACTACTGCAAATGTTTTGGCATTCCAATTCGTATGATTGATTGCTTTTTGTAGAAAATTTGAATTTTGCTTATCAAATTGTTTCTGCTCATGAGGCTCAATAGCAAAGCTGCGAATAACAGAGATTCCTTGAACCCTTTCATGCAAGTGACCCTGTACTTCGGCTAAAGCCTGCGAACGGACTCGCGTTAAATGGCGCAGACGACTGTAAAAATATTTTACAGAGAACGCATAAACCGGCAGCAAAATAATAGATACCAGTGTTAAAGGTACATTCATCGTAAACATAATCACAATGGCTATTACAATCGTCATCATATCAAGCCATACGTTCATTAAGCCTGTGATAACAAAGTTTTTTGTTTGCTCTACATCATTAATGACTCGTGAAATCACTTCACCCGCTCGCGTGTTTGCATAGTAACGCAAGCTAAGCTTTTGAATATGGCTAAACAGCTGATCCCGAATATCATATAATACTTTGCTCGATACCCACTGAGCATAATACTGCCTGTAATATTCAATGGGAGGTCTTAACACTAAAAATATAACAAACGAAATCCCCATAATCGTCACCATTTTATGAACTTTTTCAGAGGAAGACATGCCATGTCCATTTACGATATCGTCCAAAACATATTTCAAAAGCAGCGGAATTAATAAAGGAATAGCAAATTTAATAATACCAATTAAGACAGTGCCGACAATTTGCCATTTGTATGGCTGTACAAACTTCATGTAGCGTCTTATACTTCCCATAAAATCTCCCCTTTCTATCTATGAGGGCAAGCTTCCTTAGTATATGTACACGCGTCGATTTTTTAGTGCTTTTATCTCTTCTAAAAGATGGCGACCATAACGCCAAAAAGAACATTATATCAAACAGTCAGCTTTAGACGGCCTAACATAATGTTCTCTAGCTCATTCATCAAGAATGCCGATATGTTAAAAAACGTTCATACCAAATGTCAATGAAATCTGGAGCAAACGGGCCTTTTCGCTGTCGAATCCAACCTTTTAACTCCTCGACGTGATTATGTAAAATACGGTCAATCACTTCTGGATAATTCATTTCTTTTCGATGCTTCTCATATTCATCTTCATCAAGAAGGGTGTATGTCATATCTGGATAGACTTTAATATCTAAATCATAATCAATATATTTGAGCGCTTCATTGTCATCATAAATGAACGGCGAACTGATATTGCAGTAATAATAAATTCCATCTTCACGGATCATCCCAATGACGTTAAACCACTGCTGAGCATGAAAATAACAAATTGCCGGCTCTCTTGTGACCCATGTTCGTCCATCTGATTCTGTAACGACTGTACGATCATTTCCTCCAATCACTAAGTTATTGGTTGCTTTTAATACGGTTGTCCGATCCCACACGCGATGAATATGTCCATTATGCTTGTAGCTGTGTATTTGAATTGTTTCTCCTTCCACCGGAATTCCCATCTCCAATACCTACTTTCATTTTAGCACTTAAAAAAATTCATATAACGTCTCCATTTGTCTTATGTTTATTATAACGGTTTCTCTCTCATTTTAACACAAATGTGCTAACCTTCTTGAGTTCAAAAAAGTCACTCCCCCTACTTTTCCTTTGCTTGGCAGCCTTAAAAAAGAGAGGAAGTGACACATCAATGTTCATTAAGCAAGTGTAGAGCAAGCCCCTTCACTTTTATATGTACGAATAATGTCTTCGGTTTGTGCTTCAAACGTCAATTGAATCTCTTTTAATTTTAGCTTCATTTCACTAATTTCATCTTGCACAGAATGAAGTTTTGCTTCTTCATGAAGTTTTATTAGTTCACCTTCGATTTCCTGACAGCGCTCAATCTCAGACTGCAAAAACAGAAGTTGATCCATGGTCTCCAATTGTTGAGTTACTAGCTGATCAAATTTTTTCATACGATAGCTCCTCTCTATTTGCTTTAACCATACACGCGGCACTTCTGTTAACATTCTGTTTAGGTGATCCAGATTCCTTTGACGAGTTGTGTAAAGTTTCAAGAAGTTTTGTCATACTTTGTTGCTTTTTATATAAGAAAAAGCGAACTTAACATCGCCGTATGAAAGACGTTAAGTTCGCTTTTGATATTAACCTTGGTATTTACCAGAGTTTTGGTTTTTCTTTGCTTCAGCTTGTGCGTTTTGTTGTCTCACTTCTTGAGCACTTGTTTCGCTAGCAAATTCAGTACCGAAATTGTTTTTAGATGCTTGAGCATTTTGGTTTTTCACGTGTTGTGTGCTTGTACCAGATGCTGTTTTGTTAGTTTGTTTTGCCATTGTAATCACCTCCACGAAAATTAATATGCCCGGGAGGTAAATAGGGTATGCAAACTTTTTTCAGTATTTTAAAGCGCAAGCACAAAATACATTTACCTTACATTAAAAGTGAACGCCCTCCGTCAATAATAAGCGTTTGACCGCAAATCATATTTGCTTGATCGGAGACTAAGAACATCACTGCATCTACCATATCTTTTGGCTCCACCATACGACCAGCTGGAGTATGTTTGCGCGCATCATCTAACAGTTCATCACGATTTGGGAAGTGCTTTAATGCTTCTGTATCCACAGCACCTCCAGATACAGCATTTACCACAATATTTTTTGGAGCAAGCTCCACTGCTAAATAGCGGGTCAATGCTTCTACAGCAGCTTTTGACACGCCTACTGTTGTATAATTTTCCAAATAGCGAATAGAACCGAGCGAACTGATGGTAACAATCTTTCCTCCGCCTACTTTTTCCATACGTTTAGCCGCTTCTTGTGCACAGAATAAATATCCTTTGCTATTGATGTCCATTGTCCAATTCCAGTGAGTTTCTTCTAATTCCATAATAGGACGTAAAACTCCTGAAGCTGCATTACTTACAAATACGTCTAAGCGACCGAATGCGTCATCAATTTGCTCAAACATTTCTTTAATTTTCTCTACTTTTCCTACGTTTGCTTTAACAACTAATGCTTCTCTGCCTAATGCTTTGATTTCTTCGGCTACTTCCTGCGCTGCACTTTTGCTTCGTGCATAGTTTAATACAATATCGTATCCTTCTTTAGCAAGACGTAAGGCAATCTCTTTACCAATACCTCTGCTGCTTCCCGTAACTAGTGCTACCTTTTGTGACATGATGTCATCTCCCTTATGTATCATATTATCTTTACATTGTACTGATTTTATCGCATAAGAAACAAGTAATATAGGGAAAATAGATAAAACTTGATAAAATGAACGAGGTGAATAGAATGTATGTAGGTCGAGACATGACGGCTCTTTCAATGATTTCTAAAAGCGAGTGGAAAGACAGCGAGCTTGCGTTTTTCCATCACTCTTTACAGCAAATGACGCCGTATTTAAATGCTGAAGGACAAAGTATTCATCAGCAAATTATTAAAGAAATTGAAGCACGAGGCGGGTTACAGCGCCACGAAGCAGATTATACACACGGCACACACGTATCATATGATTAAATAAAAGAAGCGCGGAGTTTATCCACGCTTCTTTTATTTAACAAGCAAATATTCTTTTAAGATTTTTTGATGGGAAACCGGAAATGCATATTGTTCTAAGTCTTTTTCAGAAACTACTTTCAATTTTTTTAATGCACTGATATCACTTGCAAGCTCTGCTTCATATACTGTGATGTTCCAGACGATATGAGAAAACACGTGCTGAATTGTGGTAAACGGCGCATGAATTTTAATATCAGCTCCGTACTCGTTTTGAATAAATGCCTGAAGCTGCTGATGATCTGGCGCTATACTAAGATCTACTTCTATATTTGGAAATTCCCATAGATTAGCTAAAAGTCCTTTGCTTGGACGCTTATGAATTAGATAATTTCCTTCACCGTCTTTAATCACCGCTGCAGCAAGCTGAAGAGCACGAGGCGCTTTTTTCTTTGATTTAACGGGAAGCTCATTCTGCACTCCTTCTTCAAAAGCGCGGCAGTGTTCGCGAACTGGACATAACAAACAGGAAGGAGAAGTTGGTGTACAGACAATGGCACCAAGTTCCATCATACCTTGATTGAAATAGGAAGGATTATCTGTTGAAATAATTTCATGCACGATTTCTTCAAACAACTTTCTTGTTTTCGGTTTTGCAATATCATCCCAAACGGATAAAATGCGCGATAGCACACGCATGACATTTCCATCTACAGCAGGCTGCGGCACTCCGTATGCAATACTTAAAATGGCCCCTGTTGTATAAGGACCTACTCCTTTTAGTTTGGAGATTTCTGCTGGCGTATTTGGAACTTCTCCCCCGTATTGTTCGTGAACTTCTCGAACCGCAGTTTGCAAATTACGGGCACGAGAATAATAGCCTAATCCTTCCCACGCTTTTAACACATCATCTTCATTCGCATAAGCTAAGTCTTTGATAGTGGGAAATTTGCTAATAAAATTATTAAAATAAGGAATGACCGTATCTACTCTCGTTTGTTGAAGCATAATTTCAGATACCCACACCTTATAAGGGTCCTGATCTTGACGCCAAGGTAAAATGCGCTGTTCCTGCTCAAACCAAGAGATTAAGTCATTTTGAAATGCTTGAATATCAAAATTTTGTACAATATCTTTACTTTGTTTCACGTCATAGCCTCCGAGGTATTAACTATACATATACAATGTGTTGCTTTTTGAATCTTAGTAACTTTATGATAACCTTATAACAACTACAAATATGAATAGTAAAATGAATTGTTCAAATAATGAATAAAAACAGCCGATTTGCTGCGTTAATAATAAAATGAGATTTTTTGCTTTGAATCAAGCTTTCATGCTGAATTAGAATAATCTAAGATCGTCATCATCTTACAAAGGAGGAGTTCGCTCTGGATACTGGTACACACATTGCAATGGGAATCGCTCTTGGCGGCCTTGCAACATTAGACCCCACTGTATCTGCGAATACAGCCACAATGGATGCTGTGATGATTGGCGTAATGGCCGGGTCATTAGCACCTGATTTAGACACTGTTTTAAAGCTGCGAAACAATGCACAGTATATCCGCAATCACCGTGGAATTACACATTCTATCCCGGCTGTTATTTTATGGCCTTTGCTTATCGTGTTCATTCTTTCGCTTCTGCTGCCAGGAGCTAACTTGCTACACCTATGGATGTGGACCTTTGCAGGCGTCATTATTCACGTTTTTGTTGATATCTTTAACGCTTATGGCACGCAGGCTTTACGGCCTTTCACAAATAAATGGATTGCTCTTGGCGTAATCAACACGTTTGATTACGTGATTTTCTCAGCCCACGTGCTCGCAATTTTAATCTGGTTTATTGGAGCAGAGCCAGGACCAACATTCATTACGCTATATGTGTTATTGGCGTTTTACTATGGACTGCGCTTTTATATGCGCCACCAAATCGCCAAGAAGCTTCGAAAACAGTTTCCTGATGTTATCAAGCTCAATATCTCTCCTACGCTGCGTTTCACTCACTGGCACTTAGCCGTGACGACCGAAAAGTACTTTCATGTAGGAAGAGCAATCGGAGAAGAAATTTTTATTTATGATACGTTTGATAAAGTTCCAATTCCTGAATCGGCCGTAATTGAAGTAGCGAAAAAAGATGAAAATTTATCTGCTTTTCTTTCCTTTTCACCTATTTATAGATGGGAACTGGACGAATATAACGACCACATTGAAGTGCGCTTTATTGATTTACGCTACCGCAGCAAAGACTACTATCCATTTGTAGCCGTGGTCCAGCTTGATTACGATTTAAATATTATTTGTTCGTACACTGGTTGGATTTTCAGTGAGAAAAAATTGCGTAAAAAGCTTGATTACCTCCCGCACTAATCATAACAAGAACAAATATGAAACCCAAAAACGAACCGTCTTGAGAAGACGGTTCGTTTTTATTTAATGTTTTAAATAGTCATCGTTATTTAATAAATGCTGATATTTAGGGTTTTTAACCGCGATTTCATGAAGTTTGTCACCGTAGCTGTTGATGTACATCGTAACAACCTTTTCCGTCGCTTCTTTCCCTTTATAATCATATCCTGCTTTTGCGTAAGATGACTCAAAATCTTCCCAGAAAAGTTCGACCCATGTACGGGCTTGAGCGTATGAAAGCGAACTATTTTTGCTTAATAGCTGATTCGTTAATCTTTCGAATATATCGTTCATAAGAACACCTCGATTACCAAAATTCTTTATGAGTATGTTTGCACTTTTAACTTACACTATAAATGCGGAGTTATTCACTCCCTCATGTACTATATCATAACCGCAACGCTTTCTGTTGTAAAAGGAGAGGTATCGATGCGCAATAAAGCAAAAGATTTTACAAACCAACATCATACTAAGTTTGAAGGCGAACCTCGAGCAAAAGCAGAATACGCTTCAAAACGTGCAAATGGAACGATCAATACGCATCCGCAAGAACGTATGCATGCTTCTAATGAGCGCGAAGAATAACCGCTTGCTTTGCTTATTTGTTTAAAAGTAAAGCGAATATAGATATCAAACAAGCAGCACACTTCGTGCTGCTTGTTCGTCCCTTTATTTTTTCAACATGGAAATAGGCAATGCCTCTTCGTTTTGCGGTGAGCCAAGTCTAAACCCCCATGCAAAAACTCCGTTCATATAATCAATTTTAAAATATGAACCCGGATCTCCTTGAATTTCATATACTTCCCCTGCTTGAAACGTTTCAGGATCCAATAAGTACGATCTAGCCATTGTTACTTTTCTTTCTAATACTGCATACTCATTGACCATGCCAAGCTGTTCAGCTTTTCGTGCTTTTTCTTGAAGAGACCCAATTTCTTGTTGAAGTTCATACGTCGTCATATCACTGTAACGTTTTTCAGACATGCTGTTTTCCCCCTTGTTTGCTTTCATTTTATTATAACAAAAGGTATAACTAAAGGGAGACTATGAAAAGGGAGTTTTGGGAATGAAAACAGTGCTAATCACAGGCGGTGCGACGGGTCTTGGAAAAGAACTCGCAAAACTTTACGCAAAAGACTGCAACGTCATTCTAGCTGGACGCAATCAACAGAAATTAACTGAGGCGCAGCATGAGCTAGGAGAAAACGTATATACGATGTCTGTAGATATTACACAGTATGAAGAAGTAGGAAAATCTGTAGAAAAACTGCTGATGCAGCATTCAGTAGATATCCTTATCAACAACGCAGGCATTGGACATTTTGGTCCTTTGACAGATTATACAAAACAAGCAATCGATGAAGTCATCGATACAAATGTAAAAGGAACTATTTTTTTAACGCAAGCGCTTATGCCTCATCTCTTGACGAGACCTGAACCTAAAGTTATGAATATTATTTCAACTGCAGGACTTCGAGGGAAAGCCAATGAAAGCGTCTATGTGGCAAGTAAATTTGGCGTAAGGGGATTTACAGAAAGTTTAAAAGTGGAGTACCAAGATACCAACCTTCATGTGACGGCAGCTTATATGGGAGGCATGAATACTCCTTTTTGGGATCACAACAACCACATTAAAGATAAAAGCCGCTTGCGCTCAGCTTCAGAAATCGCTGAGATTATTTATAAACAGCAGAATGACTCAGAAGATATTTTGTTTTAAAAAGATTGAAGCATCACAATAAAAAAATCCGAACGAGTTGGATTCTCTATCAAGAATCTCGATTCATCGTTCGGATCTTCCTTCAACTAACATACTTTTTTCCCCGCTCTATTCCTCTTCAATAGAATCTAGAAATGATTGAATTTGTTCAATGGAGAATCCTTTTCTATAAAGAGCCTGCTTCATTTTTTGCTGATATTCCCAGCCTTCATACTTTGAAAAACGACGATGAGCTTTCATTCCTTGATATTGCAGAGCTTCCCAAACCTCATCGCTTTCTTTTTCTGTATCCGTTCGCTGAAATGCTTCTTGAATAACAGAAAACGAATAGCCCTTCACTGCCAATGCTTGTTCCATTTTTTGTTTCATCATTACTTGAGATAATTTTTTATATTTCCCTTTTAACTTTTCAATTAATTTTACAGCAGTTTGAATTTGCTGTTCTTCAGGGTATTCACATAAACTAAGGGTAATAATGGAATCAGAAATCCCCTTTTCTTTTAATTCTCTTTGAATCACATTTGGTCCTTTTGATGTCGTGTTCATCTGAGTTAACACAAATGCTTTTGCAAACTCTTCATCATTTAAATAACGGTGGCTGACTAGTTTCTGAATAACTTGTTGAATAATAGTAGAGTTAATTTCTTTTTTCTTTAAATAATCATGTACCTCTTTTTCAGAGCGCATTCGATAAGATAAGTAAATGATCGCTAAATTATAAGCTTTTTTCTCATCATCTGCGTACTGAATTTCCGTTAATTCAAATTCATCAAGCTCACGACCTTTTTTTAAGTCATATTTGATGAGGACATTTTCGTCAACACCAAAGCCAAACTCTTCACCTTTACCGTAATCTAAATACACATTATAACGTTCACCGCTATTCTTTTGCGTTGTGATCTTTGTGACAACAGGCATTAACCTTCACCTCATATTTCTTATTAAATTGATGGCTGAAGAACCGCCAAACGTATCATACACATTTTTATTTATCTCAATAAAGGAGGAAGTTCGTATGAAAATTGTTATTGCTGGAGGAACTGGATTCGTAGGTAAAGCTTTAACAAAACATTTTTTAACACAAAAACATTATGTATATATTTTAACACGCAATGCAGATAAAGCTGCAAGAGATCCGAAACTTAAATATGTAGAGTGGATGCAAGAAAACAGCCAACCTGAAGAGCATGTAGAAGGAGCAGACATTTTTATCAATTTAGCTGGCGTTTCACTTAACAGCGGCCGCTGGACGGACGAGCGCAAAAAAGCCATCGTGGAAAGCCGCCTTTCTTCTACTCAAGAAATCCTTCGTATTATGGCTGCCTTGCCCGAAAAACCGTCACTTTACGTAAATGCAAGCGCCGTTGGTTATTACGGGACATCAACGAAAGAAACGTTCACAGAAGCTTCTCCATCCATCGGCACAGACTTTTTAGCTGAAACGGTAAAAAAGTGGGAAAATGAGGCCCTAAAAGCGATGGAACTCAATATTCGTACTGTCTTAACAAGATTCGGCGTTATATTAGGGAAAGGTGGCGGAGCACTTCCTTCTACGGCCCTTCCTTATAAATTATTTGCAGGAGGAACAGTCGGTTCCGGAGAACAGTGGATGTCTTGGGTACATCTTCAAGACGTCGTGAAGATCATCGATTATTGTATCCATACCGAACAAATAGAGGGACCTGTTAATGTAACTGCCCCAAATCCCGTTCAAATGAAAGAGTTTGGAAAGACGATTGGAAAAGTGTTGAATCGTCCTCATTGGATGCCCGTACCTAGCTTTGGCCTTCAGCTGCTGATGGGAGAAATGAGTATGATTATTTTAAAGGGACAGCGCGTTTTACCTGAAAAATTGATTCAACAGAATTACATTTTTACATATACTGTATTAGAAGATGCATTGCGAGATTTACTCTAGTTATTTTCTGTTATTTCCCTAAAACAGGTGACTAAGCTGCCGATAGATAGGAGTAACTTTATGAAAACCATTCTCTTGAAAAATGCAACGCTCTATCCTATTACGTCAAAACCTATTTATAATAGTGATGTGCTCATTCAAGATGGAAAAATTGTTTTAATTGGGCCAAACTTGCAGCCACCTCTTCGAGTAGAAGTCATTGACTGCAAACAGCGTTATTTATTCCCTGGATTTATTGATGTTCATACACATCTAGGATTATATGATGAAGGAACCGGCTGGGCCGGGAATGATGCTAACGAAACCATTGAACCTATGACTCCACATATCCGAGCTTTTGACAGTGTACATCCTTTAGATCCTGGGTTTAAAGATGCCATTGAAGCGGGTATTACGTCTGTACACATTATGCCAGGAAGTGCAAATGTGATTGGAGGCACAACTTCCGTTATTAAAACAGCTGGAACAAGCATTTCTCAAATGTTAATTCAAGAGACAGCTGGACTTAAGATTGCGCTAGGAGAAAATCCAAAACGAATTCACAGCCACGGCAATAAAGAATCGATTACGCGAATGGGTATTATGGGGATGCTGCGAGAAGCCTTTTATCACGCAGCAAGCAGTGACAACAAAGATGATTTGCGCATCAAACCTCTCACTCAAGCACTGAATAGAGAAATTCCAGTTCGGATTCATGCTCATAGAGCCGATGATATTCTATCAGCTCTTCGCTTAGCAGATGAATTTCATTTAGACGTCCGTATTGAGCACTGTACAGAAGGTCATTTAATTGCTAAAGAGCTGGGTGGAAGAAATTTAAAAGTGAGCGTAGGTCCAACTTTAACACGCCGCTCAAAGGTTGAACTTAAGAATAAAACGTGGAAAACCTATCAAGCTCTTTGCAATGAAGGAGTAGAAGTTTCCATTACAACGGACCATCCTTATACGCCTATTCAGTATTTAAATATTTGCGCATCCATTGCCGTACGTGAAGGACTCGAAGAGCAAAAAGCATTAGAAGGCATCACGATTACTGCTGCTCGGAATCTCCGTATTGATCATCGAATCGGCAGTATCGAAGCAGGAAAAGACGCTGATTTAGTGCTATGGAGCCATCATCCCTTTCACTACTTAGCAAAGCCTATTTTCACCATGATAGATGGTAAAATATTATTTAAAAAAAATTAACATTTTACCTATTTTCTTTTTTTATTTTTTTTAGTATGATACGTTTAGAAGCATGTGAATTTCACAAAAGCATAAACATCACACGTTGACTTTTTATGTTTGTTGACTTGTAATGGGAAGGCAAATGGTGCGCCACCAGGTAACTGGTTCTAGTGGGTTCGATTCCCACCCCGAAATTTTTTTAATTATTAAAAAATTTCGAGGGTGGGGACTTGATTGGAGTCTGTATATACCCTCGATCAGGAGGGAAAAGTTATGTTAAAAAAACGTGACCTAAATGACTGTCAATCTCTATACGAACTCATGGTACATCCTGATGTCTTCCCTTTTGTTCGTCATAAAGCCCATTCCTATGAAGAATTTTTATTTGTGACTAAACAAACGATGGAAGCAGAAGATCATGGAGAAATTATTTCTCGCACGATTTTAGATGAATGGGGTAACCCTATCGGCACCATTAATTTATTTGATGTACAGGATCAAGCTGGTTTTTTAGGCACTTGGCTTGGCAAACCGTTTCATGGAAAAGGATATAATCAAATTGCAAAAGAAGCGTTCTTTAATGAACTGTTCTTTGAGTTAAATATAGAGCGAATTTTTATGCGAATCCGCAAAATCAACATCAGGTCTATTAAGGCTGCCGAAAAACTGCCTTATGCAGTACTTGCGAATGAAACACACAAAGCTTTATACGATGAAATTAATCAACATGAAGACGTATATGATTTATACGAAATTCCAAAAGACTTGTATACATTATACTACCTGCGTCACGAACAAGACGTTCAAGAAGATCACCAGCTTAAAGAAGCGTAAGAGTCTCTCCGTTACACGGAGAGCTTTTTTTATGATTAAAAACGAGAGATTCTGGAAAAAATAAGTAGCATGATCGAAAAACGTTAATTGGAGGTTTTTTTATGTCTGAAAAAAAACGAAAAGAAAACGCAAAAAATACGTTAAGTAGCGCTCAAGAAATCTATTACGGCCGCGAGTTTAAAAAAGCAGACCGTGCAGGCGGCTACACGAAAAAATAATTGAGGCAAAACATCTCTATCCAACGCTTGATCATCCCAACGTCCTTTCTGTACACTGTGTATCGGAAGGACGTTTTATATTATGTAAAGATAATAACGCGAAGATTTCATGCGTATGATTTACGATTTTTTAATAATCTACTATATCCACAAAGTTTACCCACAATTATGTGGATAATGTGCATAACTTTATCAGATATGTATATTACCGCTTTCATAACTTGAAATGACAGTGGGTAATTTTTATGTAAATTTTCTGAAAAAATGTGAATAATGTGGATAAAGTTGTGAATATCCTATACAATTCAGCAGTTAACTTCTTGTTAACCTGTGGATATCTTCTTTAGCACTTTCGTTTGTTTTAGTAACATGAAAGCTTTTGATATATTATAAGTATAATAATAAAAAGTAGGGGAACTTTCCCTACTTTTTTATGATTGGAAACAATATATCCACACTTGTTCCTTGATTTAACTGACTAGAAAATGTCATCTGCGCATGATGAGCTTTAATAATCCGATAGCTGACCATCAGCCCTAAACCTGTACCTTTTTCTTTTGTACTATAAAAAGGCTCACCTATCTTCGCTAACCGTTCAGGAGGAATACCTTGCCCTTCATCAGCAAGCTGCAGCCAAAGGTGGTTTTCTTTTGCTTTAATCATAATATGAATACCCCCTCCTTCAGGCATTGCTTCGATAGAGTTTTTAATAATATTAATAAATACTTGTTTTAACTGATTTTTATCTCCATATACCTGCGGTAATTGCTCATCCCTTTCAAATATGAAAGCTACCTTTTTTTCTACTGCTTCAGGTTCAAGAAGCGAGCACACTTCTTGAACAAGCGCTTGCATATTCAAGGGTTCAACATTCATAACCTGAGGTTTTCCTAACATCAAAAATTCTTCTACGATTCCATTCATTCGTTCTAATTCAGTTTCCATGATATCTATATACAAAGCATCTTTGGGATTTTGTTCTTTTAATAAGTGAACAAAACCTTTTAAAGAAGTCAAAGGATTTTTGATCTCGTGAGCAACTCCAGCTGCAAGTTCTCCTACAACGGCAAGCTTCTCAGAAGTTCTAAGCTTCTCTTCTGCTTTTTTACGCTCCGTAATATCTGTCGATACGCACAGCATTTGAATCACTTCCTGTTTTTCATTCATAATAGGAAGTTTTGCTGTTTCGACCCAGCGCCGGTTTCCTTTCGAATCTTTAAACTGTTCTTCTAATACCATCCCTTTTTGCGTACAGTTTGAAAACGTCCCTTTATATAAAAGATCTGATTGAAGGTTGAATTGATATTTATCAATTGGTTGTCCAATCAAGTCATCAGATTTTTCACCTAGCAGCATCGCAAAAGATTTATTAACAAGAATGAACTCCCTTTTTTGATTAATGGCATAAATATAGCTTGGATTAATGTCAATGACTTGTCTTAAAAACGTTTTTTGTTCCTGCAGCTGATTTTCTTTTTGCTGTAAATTTGCTTTAGAATGGCGTATATAGCTAATCATTTCATTAAACTGTTTAGATAAAGTACCGATTTCCCCCCGCTCAATTTCTCGTTCCGGAATTTTTTGATTAAAATTCCCGCGCGCTACTTGTCCCGCCAATTCATATAGTTTACGAATAGGATTCACAATTTGCCTTGCATATAACGCAGTAAAAAAAGAAAGCAGTAAAATTGTAATACCTGAAACGGTCCAAAGCGTTTTTTCAAACGTTTCATAAGGCCTGTAAATTTCTTCAACGGGTAATTCAGCGACAATTCCCCAATCCAAAACAGGAATATATTCAAATGACGCAAAGAAGTACTTACCTTCGGTGTTCACAACGCGCTGATATCCTGATTTATGATTCATCGTTTCCTGAACGATTTCATTTTCCTTGGCATTTTCACCGATTCTCTGTTTCTCAGGGTGTGAAATAATTCTACCATTGCGGTCTACAATAAACGTATAGCCGTTCTCTCCTATATCGAACGTTTGAAAAATGGATTGAAAGCTTTTATTTTCTTCAATGCGCAGCGCTAAATTTATAACTTTTTTTACATTTTGCTGCTCATCCAAAATAGGAATTGCCATCACCACAATGTAATGCTTTGTGTCTGCTGAAACGACATCGCTTAAATATATTTTTTTAGTTCGCAGCGCTTCTTGAAAATATTTTCTTTTACTTAAGTTCACGTGCTTCATACTCTTTAAATCATCTGGGTAATAATGCTCCACATACCCTTTTGTATTAAAAATGGTTCCGCTATCGATATACGGTGAAATATTAACTATTTTCTGCAGTTCTTTGTCTATCTCTTGTTCATCATCTGATAAAAAAATAGGATCTTGCTGTACCTCGTCGCCCAAGCTCCAAATATCTTTAATAACGATGTTAATTTGCTCTTTCATTCTCTTGACGGTTTTATCAGTTACCTGTCGATATTGATCTTGAGAAATATTAGGCAGCATCACTCTTGAAACTATAAACATTAGCGTCAGTACGGTACAAATAAGAAGCACATTAATCGTGAAGATTTTCCAAAACGTATGAGATTTAAACCATTTCATGTTTGTTCACCTTAATTCAATGAAGTCTACCTCCATTGTACTGCAAAATGAAAACTTTTCCATGTAAATGATAGAATTCCACCTTTAGACATAGAAGAAAAGCATTTGGTTCTACATTACTATCAGAAAACTATGAGCTTTTTCACTGTATTTTCTGCTAAAACTTTTTTAGGGTTCTTATATAAACTTTGCTTACTGCATTTTCTTCATACAGTAGAAATCAATTATTTATCTTCCAATAAAAAGACCCCATCACGAAATGATGAGGTCACCCATTTACTATTTCTTCTTCCTTCTAGCCCCGTAAAAACCAAATAAGAGAATAAACCAAACGGGTGTCAACAATAAGGCTGGGCGCGTCGCATCAGAAAACAGCATAATAATAAGAATCACTGCAAACAACGCTAGCACAACATAGTTTATAAATGGTGTTAACGGTGCTTTGAATGTTGATGCTGCATGCAGCTGTGGACGTGTTTTTTTATATCTTAGATGGCAAATCAAAATGATACTCCACACCCAAATGAAACAAATAGCGCTGATGGTTGTTACGATGCCAAAAGCTTGATCTGGTATCAGTTTGCTTAACAAAGCTCCCGCC
The DNA here is from genome assembly GCF_053345675.1 of Priestia sp. D51. NCBI lineage: Bacteria > Bacillati > Bacillota > Bacilli > Caryophanales > Bacillaceae > Priestia > Priestia sp. D51. The sequence continues at coordinate 25,164 of NZ_JBLTIR010000009.1, forward strand.
GAGATAACCAGCGTAGATACAAACAATCCGTTGCTTGGTACGTGGTTTTTGTTCAGTTTTGCAAACGTAGATGGCCCTTGGTCATTTTTACTTAAGTTATATAAGATACGGCTTGTTGAAAACATTCCGCTATTACAAGCAGAAGCGGCTGAAGTTAATACAACAAAATTAATAATTCCAGCAGCAAGCGGAATTCCGACTAAACTAAAGGTTTTAACAAATGGGCTTTCTGCTGCATTCAATTCCATCCACGGGTTAATAAATAAAAGGACGATAAGCGCTCCAACATAGAAAAATAAGATTCGCAGCGGAATTTTATTAATGGCCGATGGAATATTTTTTTGGGGATTTGATGTTTCCGCTGCCGATACCCCTACCAATTCAACCCCGACGTATGCGAAAATAACCATTTGGAATGAAAGTAAGAAACCTGAAACACCATTTGGAAACAGTCCTCCATGATTCCAAAGATTTTGAACCGTAACGGATCCTGCATCTGTTTTAAATCCGATTACCAGTAAAATAACGCCAATAACAATTAACGCAAGAATCGTAATAACCTTTATTAAAGCAAACCAAAACTCTAATTCTCCAAATAATTTTACGGTTAATAAGTTAAGTCCTAATAAAATGATTACACAAATAAGTGCAGGAATCCACTGAGGAATATTGAACCAATATTTCACATATACGCCAACGGCAATCACATCAGCCATAGCTGTCATGATCCAGCAAAACCAGTACGTCCACCCTGTGACAAATGAAGCCCATGGTCCAAGATACTCTTCAGCAATATCTGTTAACGATTGATAACCTGCTTTAGACAGCAGTAGTTCTCCTAGCGCTCTCATCACAAAGAAAAGCGAAATACCCACAATTAAATAAGCAAAGATGATAGAGGGACCTGCAAGCTGTATGGCTTTACCAGAACCTAAAAATAATCCCGTCCCAATGGTTCCTCCAATCGCGATTAGCTGAACATGACGATTGGATAAATCCCTCTTTAATTCTCGTTGTTCCAACTCTAACTCCTCCTAACAATAAAACCTTTGATGCGATCGTGCGGACTACAAAATAAAGTCCAATAAAAAAAGAGATTGGATGCGCTCCAATCTCATGGTCATAAGAATAACAAATATTATGGTACATGCTACCAATTAGTAACATGCCAAATAAATATCCGGTACTCTTCTGTCCTTTTGCCTGAGATTGTGAACCCTTCGGCGTCGCGAAACTATCGCGATCTCTCCAGAAGCTGCTCCTGCTATAGTGTGATCCATAGCAATCATAGCTTTCTACGTATTAAATTTTTCGATCAAGATAATGACTGTCGAATAGTTGTTTATTCTAATACCAGTTGGATGCTTTGTCAACAAGAAAGATGACTTTCATTTATTTACCTTCTTCGAAAGAAGGTAATGAAACAGGTTCAATCGTCAACTTAGTATCCTTTTCTACATGCTACCTGAGTCCCTGCGGAAACCTAAATACGTTAAATGGATCGTACTTTTTATTTACTCTTTCTAACCGCTCTGCGTTGTCTCCAAAATACTCATACTCGTAGTTTCTAAGGTTGCTGATAGGGAAATTCACATAGGAGCCTTTCGTAATACGTTTAATATATTGAAATCGCTTATACAGCCACTCTCTGTTTGCTCGTGCAAACGCATCGTCTGTCCATACAGATTGAAAGCCCAGAATATATCTAGCGTTTCTGTAAAAGAAGGCCGTTTCTCTGTTACCAACACTGCGAATTTCTCCTCCTAGTGCATAAAAAGAAATCGCGGCGTAAACGGACCCTTCTGCTGGACGCTGTATGAGATCTGCAAGATTTTCAAGCTGGCCAACTGAATAACTTCTTTGCACAAATCTTCCCGTTGACTTAAATTTTTCAGACGGAGGATAGGTTGCTTCTATCTTTTGTACCGCTTCAAGAAAAGATAATGACTCTAGCTCGACTCGGAACCCCTCCACCTCTGCAAAAGGCTGCAAGATCTTTCGAGCTCTTTCTGGAGATCCGTAAAAGAAGCCGTTCGCAAATATGCCCAATCCTTCTCCTTCTGCATTATAAAAACTGGCAACTAGCGTCATACGTTTGTCCAATTCAGGCACCCACCTTTGCCATATATTCATCACTTGTACCTGTTTTTCTCTTGTAGTACCTACATAAAAGAAGCGAACAAGCGTCACAGAGCTGTTCGTCGGTTTTGGAAGCTGAAACGTCATGCTTGCCACAACGCCAAAATTACCGCCACCAGCACCTCGGCATGCCCAAAAAAGATCCGCGTTACACGATTTGTTTGCTTTAATAATCTTTCCTTCATAATTGACCAACTCTAGCTCTATCAAGCTGTCACAGCCTAATCCGTAAAGTCTGCTCGAAAGCCCCCAGCCTCCTCCGAGCGTAAAGCCAGACACCCCAACAGTCGGACACGTTCCTCCTGGAAACACATATCCATTCGAACCGATAAAATCATACACTTCCGTGTTCTTTGCTCCTCCCTCCATCTTTAAGATGTTCCGTTTCCTATCCAATTTCAATCCGTTTAACCGACTGATATCAATGACCAATACACAGTCACCCGTAGAATACCCTTCATAATGATGACCGCCAGATCGAATGCGAATGTTTACACGATGCTTGCGCGCCCATTGAATTGCATTTACAACATCCTGCTTTTTTTCACAGTACACAATCACAAGCGGAAATTTATCAATAGCACGATTCCACTCCTGACGAGTTTCCTCATAAATGGGGTCTTTCGGCGTTACCACTTCACCCGTAAGCCCTTTCAAAAACATTGAGTCCATTTGACCTCTGCCCCCTCTGTATATACTTTTTAGTAGTTTTATTAATATAGTATTCTTAGGGTGGTTGAGGGTGTGGGTTTTCAAGACTAGATTGGCGTTTATCATCTCTATAAAAAATGAAATTTCAGTTCATTTACTGAAATATAAGTACTAATAAAACTTCTTTTCGGTGCTCCGATGCTTTCTAAAACATAACTTTCCAATAATTCAAATTAGATATATTAGAATATTTTTTCTTCCAACAAGAGTTCAATTCAAATAAAAAAAGAGCAGAACCAAATCTGCCCTTTACTCTTCATCTATTTATTTCTTTAACGTCAAACTCACCACATTCTCCACATGCGCCGTATGAGGGAACATATCCACAGGCTGAATGTAATCCACGTGATAAGCCTTCGACAGCTGCTGCACATCTTTCGCTAATGTGGATGGATTACAAGATACGTAAACCACTTTCTTTGGCTTTACTTGTAAAATCGTTTTTAGAAGCTTGTCATCACAGCCTGTTCGCGGCGGGTCAACGACGACTACGTCTGGCTTCCATCCTTCTTTCACCCACTGCGGCATCCATTTTTCAGCTGGACCCGTCACATACGTGGCATGTTCAAATCCATGATCTTTGGCATTTTTTCGCGCGTCTACAATGGATTCTTCAATCGTGTCCATTCCGCGAATTTCTTTGGCATCTTTAGCAAGCCATAAGCCAATTGTCCCTACTCCGCAGTAAGCATCTACGATTTTTTCACTGCCTGTTAGCGCAGCTGCTTTTTTTACTTCTTCATATAGCTTCACCGTTTGGAGAGGATTCAGCTGGAAAAATGCACGCGCTGAAAGTTCGAATGAGATATCACCTAACGTTTCTTGAATCACCGACTTTCCAGCAAGTGTAAACGTTTCGTCTCCAAAAATAAGCGATGTTTTTTGACCGTTTACGTTTTGTACGAGTGATTTCACTTCCGGCAGGCGGCGCTGAATTTCTTTCATCAGCAGCTCTTTTTTCGGAATTTCTTTTTTAGCCGTAATCAAGACAATTTGAACTTCACCCGTTTCAAACCCTACTCGAGATACAATGGTACGCACAATTCCACGGCGTTTACGCTCATTGTAGATAGGAATTTGAAGGTCTTGTAAAATTCGTTTTATTTCTTTTGTCACGTGATTTGTAGCTTTATGCTGAATGGGACAGTTTTCAATATCAATCAAGCGGTGAGAATTCAGTCCATACAAACCAGCAATGACTTTTTGTTTGTCCACGCCGACTTGAAACTGAGATTTATTACGGTAGCGCCACGGATCTTCCATACCAATCGTTTGGCGAGTTTTTTCCTCTACTTTTTTTAATGAACTGTGACGTTCGAACGCTTGCAGAACAATATCCCGCTTGGATTCTAGCTGACCTTCATAAGATAAGTGCTGAAGCTGGCAGCCTCCGCACTGGTCGTAAATCGGACAGGGTGCTTCTACGCGATGAGGAGATTTTTTGCGAATTCGCTTGATTTTCCCTTCGGCAAACTTATGCTGAACATTTGTTGCTTCTACAACCACTTCTTCATTTGGCAATGCTCCCGGTACAAAGACGACTTGGCGCTTAAAATAGCCTACGCCTTCTCCATTAATGCCGAGTCTTTTTATAGTCAACGGAAACGTTTGTCCTTTTTGAACTTTCATTTCAGTTTTTGGTTTATTCATGAGACCAACTCCGATTAGTTTAAATTCTTTATATAGTTATTAACGGTCTTTAGCTGCTTAAAACCTATTGGACCGTATCGCTTTAGAAAAGACATCAACGCATATTATAACACTTCAACAGCAAAAAACCGACAGAAGAAATATTCCCGTCGGTTTTTATCTTTATTTCGTTTTAGAAGGACTTTTCTTCAATTGTTTACGTTCGTTCATTAAATCATCAATGCTTTTAAACGTATAGCCCTGCTTTTTTAAATCCACAATCGCTTGATCTAACGCATCTGCGTTATCCTTTGAAACGGTATGCAGAAGCATGATCGCACCTGGATGTATTTGAGTCATCATATTGTCGTATGAGTAGCGCCAGCCTTTTTGTTCATTCACTTTCCAGTCAACAAATGCTAGTGACCAAAATACGTTCGTATAGCCTTCTTGCTTTGAAAGAGCTAGCGTTCGTTCGCTAAATACGCCTCTAGGTGAGCGGAGATACTTCATTTCATCACGACCGGTAATATTCTTGTATTCATCTTTTACTTTTTGCAGTTCCTCTTTAAAACGTGCATCATCCACTTGAGTTAAGTCAGGGTGATGCCATGAATGATTGCCGACAATATGCCCTTCTTTTACCATTCGCTTAATTAGCTTAGGCTCTTCTTTTAAATAGTGTCCTGTTACAAAAAACGTCCCAGGAACCTTTCTTTTTTTGAGCACGTCTAATACCTGCGGGGTATAACCATTTTCATAACCGTTATCAAACGTTAAATAAATATTTTTTTTAGTTGTATCGCCGAGGTAAAACGCATCATACTTAGCAAGAATTTGTTCATAAGCTGTACCTGCGGATGCGGGCTTGTGATTTTTACTTTTTTGAAATCCCCAGCTGATCGGAGTATTTGGATACATTTGTGCTTCAACAGATGCTATGCCTGTTGACATCACGAATAAAAAAACGAGAAAAAAGGTGAACCGGCGCATAAGAAGCTCCTTTCGGAAGTCATTTTACGCTTAGTATCCACTCAATTTTCTCGTTCATGAACGTTACTTTTTACCATACGTTCCCGACGTATTTTTATTTAAATACCGGTTCTTTAAATTGCTCAAGCTTTTCAAATGAAGATTTGTCTACATCTGCATGCAAGCTGTTTCCGTGTGAATCCATCGTCACTACAGCTGTAAAACCTTCTACTTTTAAATGCCACATTGCTTCAGGAATACCGAACTGCATCAAATCAACGCCTTCTACGCTCTTGATACAATCAGCATAGTACTGCGCAGCTCCGCCGATAGCATTTAAGTAAACGCCCCCGTGCTCTTGAAGAGCAGCAAGCGTTTTAGGACCCATACCGCCTTTACCGATAACCGCGCGGATACCAAATTTCTTCATAATATCTCCTTGGTAAGGTTCTTCACGGATACTTGTTGTTGGTCCTGCAGCGGTTACGTGCCATTTTTCATCTTCGTCTTTTAACATAACCGGGCCACAGTGATAAATGATTTGTCCATTTAAATCAATTGGCGCATCGTGGTCTGTTAAATGTTTATGAATAGCGTCGCGTCCTGTGTAGATCATACCGTTGATGCGCACTACGTCACCAACTTTTAATTCACGAATTTGCTCTTCTGTAATAGGTGCTTGTAATACAACTTCTTTTGTTTCATCCGCATTTTGTTTCTCTTCTGCACCTGCATTTTTATTAAAATCTACTTCTTCGCCTTCTTGATACAGCCACTCTTGAACGCTTCCTGTATCAGCGTTGATTTTAATACCTAAGCGACGGTAAGCCCAGCAGTTATACGCAACTGACACATAGAAGCTAGCAGGAATACGATTGATTACGCCGACTTTACAGCCAAGTAATGTCGTTTCTCCGCCAAAGCCCATTGTACCGATTCCTAGCTTATTAGCATTTTCCATTACATACTCTTCTAATTCTTTCAGCTGAGCGTTTGGATTTTCGTCATCTAAGTTTCGGAACAGCTGCTCTTTTGCTAATTCATAGCCTGTTGTACGGTCGCCACCGATTCCAACACCAATGACGCCGGCGCTACAGCCTTGGCCTTGCGCTTGGTATACTGAGTGCATCACACATTTACGAATACCGTCTAAATCACGGCCAGCTCGGCCTAACCCTTCTACTTCACAAGGCAGGCTATACTGAATGTTTTTATTTTCACAGCCGCCGCCTTTTAAAATAAGACGCGCATCAATATAGTCATTTTCCCACTGTTCAAACTTAATAACCGGCGTGCCTCCGCCTAAATTATTACCGCTGTTTTCTCCCGTTAACGAATCTACAGAATTAGGGCGAAGCTTTCCGTGCTTTGTTGCTTCTTCAATTGCCCAATAAATCGCTTCTTTAATTTGAAGCTGATTCACTCCTACAGGGGTTTTAATTTTAAATGTTGGCATACCTGTATCTTGACAAATTGGCGATAAATTATCATCCGCCATCTTAATATTATTGGTAATGGTCGCTAAAGACATTGCTGCACGCGTTCCTGCATTTTCACGCGCTTTTGCCTTTGCGATAGCACGTCGAACGTCTTTTGGCAATTTTGTAGATGTTTCAACAATTAAATCGTACATGCTTTGTTTTAAAGCTTCAATCATCACTTAATTCCTCCCATATCCCGCTAATGTATGTATTTATCTATCTGTCGTACAACTTTCAAAATTTATTATACTCCTTCAAAAATTGTTTCGAAAGACCTTTATAGGAGGATTTCCACTTCAAGCAAAAAAGCGCTAGTTTTTCTAGCGCTTTTTTCTTCTTCATTCTTTATCTTTTTTAAACTGCTCACATTTTGCTTCTAGGTCATCAATCATTGTAATCAAACGGTCAATATCTTCTAGATCTGTGTTTTCAGGCTCCATAGAGTCTAATACATGTACAAACATATTTAAACGATCTTTTAAATAACGTACTTGTGAATCTTTATCTCGAACGGCGTTTCCCATTTTAAACCCTCCTGATGTAGCTTTTCATTCGTATTTCCTTATATCCTAACGAATACTTTCATATTTGACAACTAAAAGCAATAAAATCCATAATAGTCACTGGTGTCCGTTTTGAATGGGACGTATAATTTAGTCTAGCAGGACGGACCGTGAGATGTTTTCATCATCATTTCACTTTACGGAAAAATAAAAGGAGTTTTTTTATGGCCACTTTACAACGAATTACCCCGGAATTCGATCCGTGGGAAGCGTATTTAGATATGAAACAATATGGCAAACCGACGCTCACAAACGTTGAATTTACAACAACGACGCTTTGTAATATGCGATGTGAGCACTGCGCAGTTGGATATACGCTGCAGCCAAAAGACCCAAACGCACTGCCTCTTGATTTAATTTTAAAACGTCTCGATGAAATTCCAACACTTCGAGCGTTAAGCATCACGGGCGGAGAGCCTATGATGTCTCTATCTTCTGTGAAAAATTATGTGGTGCCTTTATTAAAGTATGCACACGAACGAGGTGTCCGTACACAGATTAATTCAAATTTAACATTAGATCTTGCTCGTTACGAACAAATCATTCCTTATTTAGATGTTTTACATATTTCTCACAACTGGGGAACGATGGACGATTTTGTGGAAGCTGGCTTTGCAATGATGGAGCGAAAGCCTACTTATGAGCAGCGCGCCAAATATTTCGACCGTATGATTGAAAACAGCCGCGCGCTTGTAAAAGCAGGTGTAACGGTATCAGCTGAAACGATGTTAAATAAACGTACGCTTCCTCATATGGAAAAAATTCATCGTCAAATTGTGGATGAAATGCTTTGTCAACGTCACGAAGTACACCCTATGTATCCAAGTGACTTTGCCAGCACCTTAGAGACATTATCTCTTCCTGAAATGCGTCAAGCGATTCATCACCTTCTTGATATTCGAGATGAAAATGTGTGGATGCTATTCGGCACGCTGCCGTTTTATGCATGCAGTAATAACGAGGAAGACTTAACGCTTTTACAGCGCTTGTATAGCAGTAAAAATGTAACCCTTCGAAACGATCCTGACGGACGTTCTCGCCTAAATGTAAATATTTTCGACGGAGATATTATCGTAACTGATTTTGGTGATACGCCTCCTCTTGGCAACATTCAAGATACAAAGCTTACAGACGCTTTTGATACGTGGCAGCAAAGCACAATTTCTAAAGAACTTAGCTGCCATTGTTCAGCGGTCTCTTGTTTGGGACCTAATATTTTGGTAAAAAACAGCTATTATCAAGATACTGATTTTAGCAAACTCCAAGCGAACATTACAAAATAACAAAAAGAGATTCCACCACTGGAATCTCTTTTTTGTTATCTCGGCTGATCGTAAGCCCCGAAACTTAAGGAGACATAATCTTGTACTGGAATCCATGCTCCAATTCCTTGAGACGTTACATTTCTCACCACAATTGAACGCTTGCTGCCTTTTACCGTTACATATACTTCCCCATACGTTACTTTTCCCTTTTCACTTACAGCAGGCGTGTACGCATAGAGATAACCTACTTTTTTAGGAGCTACGTTATACACCTGGTCTTTTTTCGTTCCGGCACCTACAAACGTTTGAAATGATAAAGTGAGCTTTGTTTTTTTAGCTGCTTCAATTAGCATCATTTGTTTAACATGATCAGGCTGAGGCACTTTTGCCGTTAATCCGCCTTTTACATGGCTTTGATTTTCCTGACTGTACATCATTTTGTACTGAGTTTTTCCTGCTCTGTTATCATAATGATTCGTATTGATTCGTTGGTGCTGCCAGTTAACGTTTGTTTCTGTTGATTCATAATTTAACGGCCACTGTCCTAAAAAAATGGTTGCTCTAAATCCAATTGCCCATGGAGTTTTAGAAATGTTTGATTCATTTAATATACGAATTAAATCAGGGTTTTCAATTTTTACATTTGACGTTTCAATGAGCTCTTTTGTGAACTCACTCGGCTGCAAATAAGGCGTGTCTTGACTAGCATTTGGATACGTATTTTCTTTTGAAATATTTAAAGCTGAAGAAGGCACGTTGATGGTAGGCTGAGCTGTTTTTGCAATGGCGATCTTCGTTGAACATGAAAACGAAATAATGATGGTAAACACAAATAAAAGCAATTTACGTAACATCTAGAAACTCCTTTCAACATCGTTAATGAATGCAACCATAGTTTTTTCAAACATCCCCTGTTTTATCCTGAATACCAAAAGGGAAATTCTTCTATTCACTCACAAAAAAGAAACGTCCACATAAAGTGAACGTTTCTTTTTTAAATGAGATAAAAACCAATTCCCATAATAATATAAGCACCTAAAAGAGTTGCGCCTTCAAACCAGTTTGTATCTCCGTCATTAGAAATCGCAATCGTTAAAAATACGGCTGTTACCATCGCAATCAACTCAGGCCAAGTAAAAACAAGAGACATTTGGCTTTCGAACATTAGCGAAACAAGTACTAATATTGGTGCTACAAACATCGCTACTTGTAAAGTTGATCCAACAGCAATTTCAACAGCTACACCCATGCGATTTTTAACGGCCATAATAATAGCGGAAGCATGCTCTGCCGCGTTCCCAACAATCGCTACAATGATGACCCCGATAAACAGCTCACTCCAGCCAAAGCTTTCCGAGACAATTTCGATTGTACTTACCAAGCTTTCGGATACATAAGCCACCGCTAACGTAGACAAAAAGAGAACCGCAATCGCTTTCCACATTGACCACTCTGGCTCCTCATGTTCTTCCACTTCTTCACTTTTATGCTGATACACGCCTCGATGCGTGACCAGCTTAAATAATAACGCCGCTAAGTATAAGATGATGAGAATAATGGAAATTCCGACACTTAGAGACATGGTCTTCGCTTCGTCCATTTCGCTAGCAAACACTTCAGGAATAACAAACGCAACGATAACGGCAAAGATCAATAATCCAGAATTATGTCTTGCATCATAGACATTAAATTCTTGACGCTTAAATTTAAGTCCCCCGATAAAGAATGAAAGACCGCCTACAAGAAGGAGATTTCCTAATACAGAACCGGTTAACGATGCAAGCACCACGGCTGTAAGGCCTTCTTTTAAAGCAAAAATCGAAATAATTAATTCTACAGCGTTACCAAAGGTAGCATTCAATAGACCGCCTATTCGAGGACCAGCTACAACAGCTAAGCTCTCTGTAGCTCTTCCCATAAAAGCTGCGAGGGCAATGATTGTTAAACAGTAAATAATAAACATAAGAACATCTGACCAGTGCATCATGTGCCCAATAACAGATAGCGGCACCCCAAGAATAACCGCTATCAGAAAAATCCGATTGATCATCGATATGTACACCTACCTTATTCATTTTTTGACAACAAAATCAATCATATCAAATTAATGGAATCTGTATAGACTCACCGTCAATGTTAGTATTTTTAACCTATTTTTATAAATGATAAACCTCTAATTGATTTTTGATTAAGATATTTAAAAATCAGCCAAACTACCAAGGATAATGAGATAGAATGAGGAGTGAAAAAATGAGTAATGATGTAAAAAACCAAATTTTATCGGTACTGGATGACTATACAATCGGAACGTTAGCTACGATTCAAGATGGAAAACCTTATTCACGCTTTATGATGTTTTTTCATGAAGATCTCGTGCTTTACACCGCCACCAATAAAGATACCCACAAAGTCGAAGAACTAGAAAAAAACCCTTACGTTCATATTTTGTTAGGCTATGATGGGCAAGGTTGGAGTGATCCGTATGTAGAGGTAGAAGCCAAAGTAAATGTAGAAACAAACGAAGAGTTAAAAAAGAAATTTTGGAATGAAAAGTTAAAAGAGTGGATTAAAAGTCCAGATGACCCAAATTTTTTGCTTCTTCAGCTGACTCCTGAACGCATGCGCTATTTTGATAAAGCCGGAAGCAAACCAAAAGAAATATAAAAGTGGACAATGTCCACTTTTATTTTATTTCGAAGGTTTCTGTCACTTCTATACTGTCAATAACTGACTGTAGCATTGAACAATTTTTTCGGGCTAGCTCAATCGATTTTTCAATTTTGTCTAATGGCAGGTCTTTTCCCGTGATGATATAGTGCAAATGAATTTTTTCAATTCGCCCCGCTTTTTCATCATTGCGCGTTACATCAGCTTGGATGCGTAAATCGGAAAAAGCGATTCTTTTTTTCTCTAGAATCTTTCTTAACACGCCTCCGCTGCACACGGCAATGGATGATGTCATTAGCTGATACGGACGAAAGCCATGCTCTTCATCTCCAGCGATATGTAGCTCTCCATAAGGAAAATCTGTCGTAAACCCCGCCTCTTTTTTCATGTTAAATTCCATTTTCTTCACTCCTTTCCTTCATTATAAACCGTTTTTTATATAACCAACTACTCTCACTATAGATCACTTGTTACACCGCGGTTTATTTCCGGGCACCATCACAATAAAAAAATCCGAACGAAGTTGATTCTTGATCAAGAATCAACTTCGTTCGGATCTTCCTTCAACTAATATACTTTTGTCCTAGCCTTTTGTATGACTCCGTATTAAATTAATTTTCCAGCGCGAATATCATCCGTCATTCCTTCGTAAGGCGCTTGAGCGATAACTTCCTCATTGTTTACTCCGACATTTGTGATGAATGTAATGTCAGCAAATTCGGGAACCACGTATTTCGGATATGTTTCGTATTTTTCACGGGATTCATGCATTAAATCAAGATAATCATTTTGATAGCACACGGTAATTTCAGGATGTTCATGTACCCATTTTGGGAAGAAAATAATTCCGTGCATGCGTTTTTCATCAGGCATAAAGTTCAAAGATACATCTGTCCCCGTTGGTTCAGTCCAAGATACTTTATATACACCTTCTGTTAATTTCACAATATCTACTTTTTGGTCACGAACCCATCGTCCTGCCACCATTCCGCTATGAATACGATAATCGATTGTATTTTCGTTTTTAATATAGATTTCATATTCCCATCCGTTTTCGTATGTGTAAATCATATGATTTCCAATAAATTTTTCCATGTCTATACCTCTCCTTTGATTTGATTTATAAAACTTCGTATATGTCTAGCACAACGCTTTCTGGGTTTCTTACAGCAGCGCCTATAAACATGCGGTACTGTAACCACTTATACTTTGCACTTCCAGTTTCAAAGACAGGAATCGTACGAAAGTAAACGTGCTCTGGGGGTATAATTTCACCTTCAGCAGCCTGTTCTCTAAACTCTTCACTAACCTGACGTATTCCATTGTTTTCAATATAAATAAGTTCATCATCTTCTGTTTGAATGACATATCGTGCAGATAAATCGACGCGGCCATCCCAACGAATAATTTGAGAATCCGCTCCACTTGGAAGAATTAAGCCTTTTATTTCCCCGTCTGCAGTACCTGACTTAATGGGAATAAACTGTTTTTTTCCTAATCCTGTATGACCAATAACGACGGGTGTACCAACATTAATTGTGAATGTTGCTATTTTCTTCAGCCCTGGTTCTATCATAGCAATCACCTCTTAATTGTAAATAAAAACATGTAAATATTTACACGTTTTATTCTACTCCCCTTACATAAAGATGTCAAATGGACAGCACGGCCTGTTTATATCCTTGTCAATAAAGCGTTTTCCTTGTACGATTAAACAGTTGGATTGACAAAATATAGATAAAAAGAGGTTAAATGCTATGGGTGCTACTCATCAACAACGTTTCTGGATTTTAGTTAGCCTTGTTGCCATTTCTGGATTCAGCCAAGGCATGCTGCTTCCTTTAATTGCTATTATTTTTGAGAAAGATGGTCTTTCCTCTACTATAAACGGATTAAACGCAACTGGATTGTACCTGGGCATCTTATTTATTTCTCCTTTCATGGAAGCGCCGCTTCGCAGATACGGATACAAGCCAATTATCGCAGCAGGAGGACTTTTAGTTATTGTATCTTTAGCTTTGTTTCCCCTGTGGAAATCTGTTGTATTTTGGTTTGTGCTCCGTTTATTTATTGGAATAGGAGATCACGCGCTGCACTTTGGAACTCAAACGTGGATTACATCGTCTTCCCCTGCTGATAAAAGAGGTAGAAACATTTCACTGTATGGGCTCTTTTTTGGTATTGGTTTTGCTGTTGGTCCTTTAATGACGCCGTTAATTGAAATTAATCAAGCGCTGCCTTTTATGATTTCTTCTGCTCTATGTCTTCTAACGTGGGTATTTTTATTTTTGATAAAAAATGAATTTCCCCTTCAGGGAGTTGAGGTTAATTCATTAAAAGAAACGGCTAAGCGATTTTCTAAAGCGGCTAAATATGCTTGGATTGCTTTTTTACCGCCTTTTGGATATGGTTTTTTAGAGTCATCACTGAACGGCAGCTTTCCTGTATACGGTTTACGAATTGGATTGCAAGTAGAGTTTATTTCACTGTTGCTGACTTCCTTTGCAGTTGGGGCTATTGTGTTTCAGCTTCCTCTTGGCATACTGAGCGATAAATTCGGACGGAAATTGATATTAGGATGGATTTTATCAATTGGAGCCGTGACTTTTTTTACAGCAAGTCTCTTGGAAGACACCGCTATTCCATTAGTAGCGTGTTTATTTATAGCAGGCATGGTTGTAGGTTCTACGTTTAGTTTAGGAATCAGCTATATGACGGATTTGATTCCTACTCGTCTGCTTCCTACAGGTAATTTACTATGCGGCATTGCTTTTAGTATCGGAAGCCTTGCCGGTCCTTACATAGGCGGTACTTTTATTCAGTTCTTTCATCATGTCAGCTTTTTTAATATTATTAGCGGGATGCTTGGCTTTATTTTTATCCTTCTTTTTGTATTCGGACAAAAAATGCCTATGCAGCAAAAAACAAGCGAGAACTTATAAGTTCTCGCTTGTTTTTAAACTTTTAGCGTCCGGTGCTGAAGAGCTGATTTTTCAATTTGTATCGTCGTATGCTCAATACCACAGTGATCGTGTACTAAATCAATGGCTTTTTGCAAAATCTGCTGACAATCTTTTTCATCTTCTACGTGCATATGACAGCTCAATGAGTCCAGTCCTGAAGTGATCGTCCAAATGTGTAAATCATGCACATCTTTGACTCCTTCAATGTTTTCAAGAAGGTTTTTTATTTCACTGTGATCCACTCCTTCAGGAGAGCCTTCCATCAAAATATGAACGCTATGAGCAAGCACGCCCCAAGCGCTTTTTAAAATTAATACAGACACAACTACAGAAATAATCGGATCAGCAATATACCATCCAAACAGCATCATAAGAAGTCCCGCTACAATAGCTCCAATAGACCCTAAAGCATCTCCCAATACGTGTAAGTAAGCGCTGCGCAAATTTACATTTCCTTTTACATCGCCTTGTCTCATAAGTGACCATGCGCTGATTAAATTAGCGAGTAAACCAACAGCAGCAATCAGCATCATGCTGCCACTTGCTACAGACTGCGGCTCCAGTACGCGCTGATAGGCTTCATAAATGATAAACCCTGCTATTACAAACAGTGCCACTCCGTTAAAAAGAGCCGCTAATATTTCAAAACGATAATAACCGTACGTTTTTTTAGCCGAAGCAGCTCGGTTAGCAAACCATATGGCTACGAGGCTAAGAGCAAGTGAGCTTGTATCAGACAGCATGTGTCCGCTATCGGATAATAGCGCTAAACTATTTGTAAAAAGCCCTCCAACAAACTCAAGAACCATAATACCCGCGGTGATAATTAGTGCAATTAACAGACCTTTTTTGTTGCCTTCACGCTGTGTATCAAAATGGTGATGATGACCATGATGATGATGGTGGTGATGATCATGACTCATGCAAAGCCCCTCCTTCTAATCGTTATGTGCGCATTCTACGTGCTGAATCACTTGATGCAGTATTCCAACCACGTGTTCATCGTCGTACGTATAGAAATACGTATTCCCTTCACGGCGATATTTTACTAAACGTAAATGACGCAAGTGAGTTAACTGATGTGAAATAGCTGATTGTGAAACACCAAGCACTTCAACCATATGACCGACTGAACATTCTTCTTGAAATAGCAAATAGAGAATCTTCATTCTCGTAGGATCTGAAATAGCTTTTAGTATTCTTGATGCTTCTTCTACTGTTTGAGGTGATAAAAACGAATGTTCATCTTTTTTCATAACATCTCTCCGTTCATTATATGCAAGTATATGAGCATATGTTCATATATAAATTATAAAGTACCTTTTTCTCTATAGTCAATTATTTACGTCTTTCAAAATTTTTTTGCCTATTTTTAAAAAAAATCCACACAAAATACTTTTTCTGTTATATAATACAATTAAATATAATAAACTGTATTAAAACAGATGGAGAGGAGAATAATAAATGAGCAGACAAGAACGTAAAAACATGATTACATTTATTGAAACAATGAAGGGGATTGACCGTGAAACCTTAATGTACATGACGGATGCCGATATCGAGCACATTTACACTTCCGCTTATAAATATTATGAAGAGCATTTAGATATGTAGTACGTTTTTTACAGAATGCAGACGTCCAGCTGCATTCTGTTTTTATTTTTTAAGCATTAGTTGTTACCTCCTTGCTTGTTCCGTGCTATACTATACTAAATATCCCAATTCAAAAGATAATAAATGGAAAAAGTTTGCTGCTATCGCTGAGATGGCAGCTTTCGTGCTTTTTTAGGGGTAATGATTGTGATTATTTTTCTCAATTATCGTTCAAGGAGGATTTGTATGGAAAATGCGTTACCTAAAAAACAAGAACAAACGCCGCAAACATCTTCTGCTGTCAACGTATTAAAAACACATGGTGAACTCATTGCTGCACTGTTGAGCGGAGTCCTTATTTTAGCCGGCTGGCTGATTTCAAAACAGCAGGATACAGCTGTATCTATTACGCTCTTTGTATTAGCTTATGTGATAGGTGGATTTGCTAAAGCAAAAGAAGGCATTGAAGAAACGATTGAAAATAAAGAATTAAACGTCGAAATGCTAATGATTATTGCTGCCATTGGAGCGGCTGTAATTGGCTACTGGACAGAAGGTGCTATGCTTATTTTCATTTTTGCACTAAGCGGTGCATTAGAAACGTACACCATGAATAAAAGCAACCGAGAAATTAGCGCCTTAATGAATTTGCAGCCGCAAGAAGCAACGCGGCTGATTGGAGACCAAGAAGAAATTGTCTCCATTTCAGATTTACAAATCGGAGACTTGCTGTTAGTTAAGCCGGGTGAACGAGTGCCATCCGATGGTATTGTTGTCTCAGGTCAAACAACGATTGATCAGGCGGCTATTACGGGTGAATCTGTTCCCGTACTAAAACAGCTCGATGATGAAGTATTCGCGGGCACGGTGAATGTGAAAGGCGCCATTACCATTAAAATGACAAAGCCAAGTGCTGAGACGCTGTTTCAAAAGATCATTCAACTTGTTCAAACGGCTCAAAGTGAAAAGTCTCCTTCTCAATTGTTTATCGAACGATTTGAAGGCACATACGTAAAAATTGTTCTATCGGTTGTGGCAGTTATGCTGTTTCTCCCCCACTATGTGCTTGGATGGAGCTGGACCGAGACATTTTATCGAGCAATGATTCTCTTAGTTGTAGCGTCTCCTTGCGCCCTAGTTGCATCTATCACCCCTGCTTCGCTGTCTGCTATTTCAAACGGAGCAAAAAAAGGAATTTTGTTCAAAGGCGGCGTGCATTTGGAAAGGTTAAGCCATTTAAGCGCAATTGCTTTTGACAAAACAGGCACGTTAACAAAAGGAAAGCCAGAAGTGACAAATGTTATTGTACGTTCTGATATAAACGAACAGGAATTTCTTATTAAAATAGCATCAATTGAACGTCAGTCTAATCATCCGCTTGCTCAATCCATTGTTGACTTTGTGAAAAACAAGCAGGAATTGACGCTCGTTCAGCCAGATTCACTTGAAGACGTTCCCGGATACGGTGTGATTGGGTCTCTTCAAGGAGATACGTGGAAGATAGGAAAAGCAGATTTTGTAGGTAAAGAAGAAGCAGCTGAATTTGAAAATGGGATTTCATCTACGCTTGCCAGTGAAGGAAAAACGATTGTGTACGCAAAAGACCAGCATGGTATTGTGGGATTGCTTGCGCTAAAAGACGTTGTACGAACAGAAGCTGTAGAAGCTGTTAAATCTCTTAAAGAGCAGGGTATTCATACCGTCATGATTACAGGAGACAGCGAAAAAACAGCCGAGGCCATTTCAAAAGAATGTGCCGTCGATGAATACATTGCAGAATGCTTGCCTGAAGCGAAAGTAGATAAAATTAAAGCGTTAAAAGAAAAATTCCCTACCGTTTCAATGGTGGGAGATGGTATTAACGATGCACCTGCTCTCGCTACTGCTAACGTTGGAGTAGCTATGGGAGAAGGAACGGATGTGGCACTTGAAACGGCAGATATCGTTTTAATGAAAAATGATTTATCAAAAATTTCGGATGCAGTAGCTCTTTCCAGACGAATGAACTCAATTGTGAAGCAAAATGTTATTTTTTCTATTGCCGTCATCTTTTTATTAATTTGTTCGAATTTTTTCCAAGTGCTTGATATGCCATTTGGTGTTATTGGTCACGAAGGCAGCACCATTTTAGTTATCTTAAACGGCCTTCGCTTGCTAAAATCTTAACGAAAATAAGCCTAACGTATTTGTTAGGCTTTTTATTATGGAAATCAATGCCTTAATGGTAACCGTTTTGTCCATTTTGGCTGTTGCTTGTTTTATGCTTTGGCTGGCTCTTTTTATTTTGTTTTGTATTGCTTCCATCTTTTTTTGTATGCTTTGTCATGATGTAAAACCTCCCTTTCACTTTGTTAGTATGCTCATATCTTGCGAATGATTTCATCCCAATTTGTGACTATGAAGATTTGACTCGGCGGTCGTAGAAAATAGCGTTAATTTCTCCTCCAATAACGATAATCATACCCGATAGGTACAGCCAAATAAGCAAGATAATAATTCCGCCCAAGCTTCCATATGTAGCCGTATAGTTATTGAAATGATTTACATAGTACGCAAATAGCATCGATACCACTGTCCATCCGACCGTAGCAAAAGCCGCTCCTTTTACAACATTTCGAATCAGCAGCTTTTTATTAGGAGCAAAGTAATACAACCCCGTAAAAACAGTAAACAAAATGAGACCGCTGATAATCCAGCGGGAAGCAGACCATAAAGCGAGAAAAGTTTCTGAAAATCCAAACGTAGACGATAAATAAAGACCAATCATATGACCAAAAACAGGAAGTAAAAGCGCTACAATAATAACAAATATCATCGCAAAAGTAAGGAGAACTGCCATGCCTCTCGCCACTAAAAACGGCCGATTTTCTTGTACGTGATACGCTCGGTTAAATGCCCTTACGATCGCATTAATTCCATTTGAAGCAGACCACATCGTGGCAATGATACCAAAGGACAATAGTTTTTCATTATGAGAACCAATGATATGAGAAACGTTGCTTTCAATCATGTGCAGCGTTTGCTGTGGCGCTACATTTTCGACCAAGTCAAGCAGATCTGTTGATTCCAATGGCAAAAATCCAATCAGCGTAATTAAGAAAATTAAAAAAGGAAATAGCGAGAGCAGCAAATAATAAGCCAATTCAGCTGATAAGCTGGGCAGCTCATCTCGATGAATGCGGCCCATCAGTTCTTTTCCAAACTTTACGATGTTATTTATGTATATTCCAGCCATATGTGCCTCCTTATTTATTTTTGTTCATCACCATACTTCTCTACAAATGCTTCTTTTGTATCGTTTACAATTTCCATCACCTGAGGGGTTGTTTCTTTTAACTTTTCTACTTTTCCCGCTACAAATGATACATCTTCAGAAACTTGCTCAATGGTCGTACGGATCGTTTCATATTTCTCTTTCACAGTATCCGTCACAAGTTCAGGATGCTGAATAAGAGTTTTTGTTTTGTCTTTCAGTTTTTTACTTCCTTGAATGACGGAACGTCTGGTTTCTTTATCAAATAAAGAAACAGCTCCTCCTATAATTGCTCCAATGACCATACCTTCTACTAGCTTATTTCGTTTACCCATTTGTCGTTTCTCCTCCGTTTTTTATTTTTTAAGTATCACTTATTCTGAGAAATGCTTCTCTATAATTTCGTCTAAAAGAGCCTTGCATCCTTCTTGAACTAAGTCATATACTTCGTCAAAATTTCCCGTGAAATAAGGATCAGGCACATCTTCAATATGTAAATCGGGCACAAAATCCAAAAGTCTTGCAATATAACCTGTTTTAGTATGTCCAGCCATCCTTCTCAGATTTCCTACATTTTCGATATCCATTCCAATAATATAATGGAATTTAGCTACATCCTCTTGAATCACTTGTCTTGCTGTTTGCCCTTTAAAATCAATGTTGTTTTTCGTTAAAATAGACTGCGTCCCTTCATGAGGAGGATTGCCTTTGTGCCAGCCTCCTGTGCCTGCAGAATCTACGTGAATTTGTCCTTCTAGCCCTTTTTTCTTCACCATATCTTTAAAAACCGCTTCTGCCATCGGTGAACGACAAATATTTCCCAAACAAACGAATAATACGTTAATCATAGTCTCGACTCCTTTCCCTTATTACAAACATTATATACAATCATTTTTAAACTAAAAAATAGTTTTCTTTTATTTATATCGTTTCCACTCTTCTGTGGATAAGAACCTGACATAAAAGTGTTCACACGATAAAAACATGTTACAATAAAAAAAACGCAACTGGAAGGATGAACAAAGTGGATTTATCAGTAAAATCTCCAGAGAATATTAAACATATGGTCGATAGCATTAGTGAAAAATTGCGCATGCTAAATATCGGAGCAATTAAAGCTGAAGCTTTTGACGAAGAAATGTATGAAGACTTAAAGTACTTATACGATATGGTAATGAGAAAAGATTCTTTTAGCCCAAGTGAAATGCAAGCGATCGCGGAAGAATTAGGTACACTGCGTAAACAAGCTTAATGACAACTCCGTCAATGACTAATAGCCATTGACGGTTTTTTCTACATTTTTTTCTATACATGAATGCTGCACCTTTTAGCGAGCAAATAAGAGTTAAATCGTTTACATACACATAGATGAAATATTCCCAAAAATCTTTCTTTTTTATTAGGAATTGACGTTTTTATTATTTGTCTATAGAATGTATCGAAATACCTAAAGCTCGTATAGTCTTGGAAATAGGGTCCAAGAGTTTCTACCGAACTACCGTAAATAGTTGGACTACGAGGGTTGAACATCATTCATACTGCATTTTTATTCTTCTTTATGTTCTCCCTTACATAGTCCTTCATTGTTATTCAGTTATACAATGAGAGGAGTCACATTCATGTCAAATACAAAAACAACCTTAAAAAAACAGCTTGCTGTTGCCAATAAAAAAATACCTGCAGATCTTGTAGTGAAAAACGGGAAAATTATCGATGTCTTTACGCTTTCCATCATCGAAGCCGATATTGCGATTGCAGATGGAGTGATTGTTGGAATAGGTCAATACGATGGGAATAACGTCGTGGATGCAAAAGGAAAATACATTTCTCCTACATTCATTGATGGACACGTTCACATTGAATCATCAATGGTTACACCTAAAGAGTTCTCAAAACTTCTTGTACCTAGAGGCGTCACAACTGTCGTAACGGACCCTCATGAAATTGCGAATGTTTCAGGGAAATCTGGCATTGAATTTATGCTTCAAAACTCGGATTCCATTCCTTTAGACGTATTTGTGAACTTACCTTCAAGCGTTCCAGCAACTCCTTTTGAAAGCTCTGGAGCCGTCTTAAAAGCAGCTGACTTAGCGCCATTTTTCTCTCACCCTCGCGTGCTTGGATTAGCAGAAGTGATGGATTTCCCTGCTGTGCGAGATGGAGATAACGATATGCTCGATAAATTACAAGCAGCTAACGATGCAAATGGTGTAATTGATGGGCACGGCTCAGGGTTAGATGCTACGGGCGTTAATATTTATCGTACCGCTAACATTTCAACAGATCATGAATGCGTAACAGCAGAAGAAGCAATTGAACGTATTCAGCGCGGGATGTATGTTCTGATCCGCCAAGGTTCTGTCGCTAAAGATTTGAAGCAATTATTACCCGCTGTAAATGAACGCAACGCACGCAGATTTTTATTCTGTACAGATGACAAACACCTAGATGATTTATTAACGGAAGGTTCTATTGATTATAATGTTCGTTTTGCTATTGAACTCGGGCTGGATCCGTTAATTGCGATTCAAATGGCTTCATTAAATGCCGCTGAATGCTACGGGTTAAAAGATAGAGGTGCGGTTGCTCCTGGTTACAAAGCCGATTTTATTCTGCTGGACGACTTAACCGATATATCTGCAGCACATGTTTATCAAAACGGAGAGCTCATTGCTGAAAATGGAGAGATGCTGTCTGTTCAAGAAGAACAAATTGATCTTCCGACAGAACTAATGAATTCTGTTCATTTGAAAGAGTTCTCTATTAACAAACTTACGATACCACTTCAGCACAATCGGGCTAATATTATTGAAATTAATCCAAACAGCCTGCTTACAAATCATATTGTAGAAGAAGTTCAAGTGAAGCAAAACGAATTTCAGCCTTCTGTAGAAAACGATCAGCTGAAAATGGCTGTTGTTGAGCGCCATCATTTAACAGGGAATATTGGTCTGGGGATCGTAAAAGGCTTTCAGTTAAAAGACGGAGCGATTGCTACTACGATTGCTCACGATTCACATAACATCGTAGCGGTAGGAACAAATGACGAGGATTTAGCAAAAGCAATTGCGGCAATTGAAGAAATCGGCGGAGGTATTGTTATTGTAAAAGGCAATGAAGTGATTGGCTCCCTCCCTCTTTCCATCGGAGGATTAATGTCACCTCATCCTTACAATGAAGTGAACAGCTTACTTAAGCAGCTTCACGGAGCTCTTCATGATCTCGATATCTCACAGAAATTCAATCCGTTGCTGACTTTATCTTTCTTGAGCTTACCTGTTATTCCATGTCTAAAATTAACCGACAAAGGATTATTTAACGTAAAAGAATTTAAGCATATCCCTGTTCAAGCATAAAATAAAAAGGACTCTTTCGAGTCCTTTTTATTTATACCCTTTAGACGGAGTAGTTCGAGTTTTACGATTTTTATAATGACGATATCCTTCTTTTAACAGGATAGGAAAAACAGCGACTAGAATTTTTTTTACTATACGTCCCAATTTAAGGCACTCCTTTACGTGTTCTTACTTTACTATACCCAAATTGGACAGCTAAAAACGCAAAAAAGAGCAGGTATATCCTGCTCTTTTTGTATTACTTACCGATAAATTGTTGAGTCCAGTACGTAGTATCACCTTTTACGTATCCAACACCAATTTCAGTAAAATCAGGGTTTAGAATGTTTTTGCGGTGACCGTCACTATTCATCCAAGCATTCATTACATCCTCAGGAGATTGCTGACCTTTTGCAATATTTTCACCTGCAGTTGTATATTCAATGCCAAA
The DNA here is from genome assembly GCF_053345675.1 of Priestia sp. D51. NCBI lineage: Bacteria > Bacillati > Bacillota > Bacilli > Caryophanales > Bacillaceae > Priestia > Priestia sp. D51. The sequence goes on from NZ_JBLTIR010000009.1 coordinate 48,186, forward strand.
TTGTTTCATCATATCAAATGGTGAACCATACGTTGGTGAATTGTGGTCAAAGTAACCTTTATCCATCATATCTTTTGATTTAGTGCGTGCAACGTCACTTAATTCTTTGTTAAGTGTTAAAGGCTTTAAACCTTGTTTTTGACGTTCTTGGTTTACTAAATCTACTACTTTTTGTTCAAATTGACTAGCATCTTTTGTTTGTTCTGCTTTATCAGTATTTTCTGATTGTTGAGCTTTTGTGTTTTGCTGTGTTTGCTCAGGAGCTTTTGCCTCTTCACTTTGCTCTGGTGCTTTTGCTTGTTCCTGTGGAGCTGCTTCAGCTTGCTCTGGTGTTTGTGTTTCTTGTTGTGGAGCTTCTGCTTGAGCAGATTGTCCTTGAGCGTTAAATTTCTTTAATAGCTCATCTACATTTATATTTTGTGCTGCTTGAGCATCTTTAATGGTAATTTGTTTTGGAGTGTTGCAATCAGGAGCTGCTGCATTTGCTTGTCCTGCTGTTAGTAATCCTAATGATACGGCACCTGCGACAGTGGCAATACGAAACCTTTTCTTCATGTTTGAAATCCTCCTATGTGATAATAAAGTTTTTTGTAAAACCGCAACGCATCTAAGCTTGTAGCAAGCCAATCTCGTGATGCACCCTCATTGTTGCATGAAAACTATGAAACTCGCAACGCCTTTTAAGCTACCAAAATTATACTCACACTTATGTAAAAAATATTTCGATTATATTACGCGGCTTCCATCTATTGATAGTAAAAGGTTTTCATATACTTTGAGAAACAGCTCCATCCAATGCGGTAATATAACTGTAAATTCCTCGTCAAAAACGTTACATACAAAAAAGGCGACAGCAGAGTGGTAAATCACCCTGTTATCGCCTTTTACAGAAAGTTTTACTAATATTATTTACTTATTTTAAGACGTTTACTGATTCACGTACGAATGCTTCCATATCATCTGGTGTACGGCTTGTAACTAGTTGATTACCGCATACCACAACTTCTTTATCATGGAAGTTTGCGCCTGCATTTTTCAAATCAATAGCAATTGATTTGAAACCAGTTACGTCACGTCCTTTTAATGTTTCAGCATTGATTAGCAGCTGTGGCCCGTGACAAATAGCCATAACCGGTTTGCCTTCATCCATAAATGATTTTGTAAAAGCTACGACTTGATCGTCCGCACGCAAGATATCTGGTGAGAAGCCTCCGGGTAAAAACAATGCGTCAAAATCTTCTGGTTTTACATCGGCAATTGCTTTATCAATTGTTAATGTTGTTTCGCCTTGTTTACCTGTTACTTCGCCTGTTTTCACATCGATTTTTGTTAGCGTATGGCCTTCTTCTTCAAAGGCTTTGGCTGGATCTGTATATTCCACATCTTCAAATAAATCTGTTACTAATACTGCAATTTTCTTACTCATTCTAAGCAACTCCTTAATTGATTTGTGTACTAATGTTCTATAAATAAAATACCCGTACACTATTCTTTTAAACATGGTTTATGAGTAAAAAACTTTTCTACAATAATCTAAAAACACAGTGTAGGTTTTTATAAATCAGACATTCAAAACAAATTAAATGTCTGAAACGTCGTCTCTTCTGGAACTGGATACACATCTCTACCTGCAATTACGTTCAGAATACGCTGATTACGCTGAACGGATAAACCAAGATTTGTTGCGCCAGATCCGTGTGAATGTTCAATGTTAGTTAACGTAAAAAAGTGGTGGTTACGGGGTTGTTTAAAGACAAGCCGGTAATCTTTTGTGACGTTGAAACGCTTGTCATCTTCCCATTCGATATCATCTTTTATTCGTTCGATGAACGGCGAAATCTTTGGCTTATAGCCCGTGGATAATATCAAACGATCCGCTTCGTATTGAAAAGAGCGATCAGCCTTTAATTGTTTACACTCCAGCTCATATCCATTTGCTTTTTTATGAATGTCACTTACTTCAGTCGAAGCTTGAATCGTAACGGGTACTCTTCCTTTAAGTGAACGATGATAGAGTAAATCATAGATTTTCGTTAAGGTAGAAGATTCAATTCCGTGACGTAGGGGGTTTAAATCTTCTACCGTGCTTGTACGTTCCTCAAAAGACAGCGAATGAAAGTAATCTACATAGTCTGGCGAAAATAACTCTTGAGCAAGCTTGGATTGATCAAGCTGAAAAAAATTAGAGGATCTTGTAAACCATGTAAGGTGGTAATGATGTTCAGTCTGTTCTTCTAGTAAATCCAGAAAAATCTCGGCAGCACTTTGCCCTGAACCAACGATCGTTACATGCTTTCCTTTTTGAATCTCTTCTTTTTTATGTAAATAGCCGCTGCTGTGTAAAATATGCTCATTTAGCTTTTCTTCAAAAGCCGGAGGCACAAGTGGAATGCTTCCTGTTCCCATTACAACGTGTTTAGCATTTACCGTTTGAATTCCCTCAGGTGTTTCTACCTTTACTTCATAATACTCTTCTTCATTTTTTGGTATCACATCCACAACTTTTGAAGAAAAGTGGCAGGAAGATAGCTGCTCCGCTACCCATTTCGCGTACTCGTTGTATTCTTGACGCGGAATGTCAAAACGATTAAAGAAAAAGAACGGATACAAGCGCTTTTGCTTGTGAATATAATTTAGAAAAGAATAGGGGCTTGTTGGATCTGCAAATGTAACTAAGTCTGCTAGAAACGGAATCTGCAAGTCCGTGCCGTCAATTAACATGCCCGGATGCCATTCAAATTTCTCTTCTTTATCAAAGAAGACTGCATCAATTTCATCAAGAGGCTCAGCAAGGGCCGCTAAGCCTAAATTAAAAGGGCCTATTCCTATTCCCACCATGTCATACTGCTTATTTGTCATCTTTAAACTCCCTTTCATAAAAAAAGCTAACAGTATTGTCTACTGTTAGCTTTTTACCCTTTTTCCATACATTTATGCGGAAGGAGTCATACTCATTTTCGGGCCAAACGATTCATACATGATATTTTCTTGGGAAATGCCCATTTCATCTAGGCCTTCTAACACCATTTGTGTAAATGAAGAAGATCCACAAACATAATAATATGCATGTTTATCGCCGACATATTTAGCTAGCTCTTTTTTAGTTAAGCGACCATACGTTATGTTTTCATCATGCTGATCTGTTTGCGCTTGACTATAGAAAACGTGCTGTTCAAACGTATATGTCTCTGACAACGATTGAAGCTCTCGTTTCATTGCATGAAACTGCTCATTTTTAGCACTGTGAATAAATGTTACTTCTTGATTGTTTTCCAATGCTTGATGAAGCATTGACATCATTGGAGTAATTCCTACACCTCCGCTGATAAATACTGATTTATTATTTTCTTTTAAGACAAAATCTCCTGCTGGAACGCTGACTTCAAGCAAGTCTCCTTCTTTCAATTGATCATGTAAATACGTTGACACGACCCCGTCTTCCATTTGTTTTTCTTTTTTCACCGTAATTTTATAGTATGGTTGGTTTGGATAGCCAGATAAGCTGTACTGGCGAATGGATAAATATTCTTGACCAGGAATTCGTACACTCACGTACTGACCTGGCAGAAAAGCAGGCAGTGCTTTTTGATCAGGTGATACTAAATAAAACGAGTACACGCCTTCTGCTTCTTTTACTTTTTTATGAACCATTAGTTTTTTATAATCTTTCCATCCTTTTTCTTCAGCTTCTTCATATAACTCTTGCTCCACACTTATGAATACGTCTGCAATGGCACCGTAAGCTTCTTTCCAAGCTTCCATAATCTCATCGGTCGCAGCTTCTTTTAAAACATCTTTAATTGCCTTTAATAAGAACTCGCCGACAATTGGATAGTGCTCTGCTTTCACGCCGATACTGCGATGTTTATGGGCGATTTGCTTCACAACTGGAAGCAGCGTTTCAAGCCGATCGATGTACTGCGCAGCGGCATAAACTGTATTAGCTAACGCCATTTGCTGACGTCCTGTTTTTTGATTTGTTTGGTTGAATACATTTTTTAAAGAAGGATACTGTTCAAAAAGCATTTCATAAAAACGAGTTGTGATTGCTTGCCCATGCTTTTCTAAAACAGGAACTGTACTTTTTACAATAGAAATAGTTGTTTGTTTCATAACTTTCGCCTCCGAAAGATTCATTTTTAAAAGATATATTTTTAATACATCTTTATGATACTCATATCCTACTTAAAAAGATATATTTTATATACACATTTAAAGAAATGTTCACAAATTCACCCTGTCAAAAATGTGAGCATTCTTTCTGTATTTCTTAGATATAGACATGCTATTATAGATATATCAGCTGCTGATAAGAGAAGAGGTAAAAAGATGAGGCTCACACAATATACAGATTACTCACTGCGAGTTTTATTATATTTAGGCGTTCGCGATAATAATAAACTAAGCAATATAAAAGAAATTGCTGAAGCGTATAATATTTCAAAGAACCATCTTATGAAAATCATTCACGAACTTGGAAAACTTGGCTTAATTGAAACGATACGAGGACGAAACGGCGGTATTCGTTTAGCTCAGCTTCCAAAAGACATTAATATTGGCAAAGTGGTACGTCAAACTGAAGAAGATTTTCATATTGTTGAATGTTTTGACCGTGAAGGAAACTTCTGCATTATTAGCCCCGTCTGCAAGTTAAAAAGTGTTTTGCATGAAGCCATGCAAGCCTTCATTAAAGTGTTAGATCAGTATACATTAGAAGATCTAATCCAAAATAAAGACGAATTAAACCTCCTCCTCCTATCTCAAAAAAACGAGGAATGAACAAACTAAAATTCACCTGAAATCATTCTCGTTTTTTTGACCTTTTTCCCTTTCATCATAAAATAAAAGATGTTACAATGAGGCACGTATTGGAAAGACAAGATGTCTCCATTCGAGCAGACAATGAACCTCATTCTGTTCATCCTAAAAAAATGACGAAAGGGTGTTTGAGTATGCACGTAGGAAGCAAAGGTTGGTATGTTGAGGAACTTAAAAAACGAGGAGTTCGCAACCATGAAGGCCGCAAAGTGGAAAAGTACAAAACATATGTACTTGCTAACTTGCTTGATAAACACAAAAATTAATTAACGTGTAAAAAGAGAGTACAAATTTGTACTCTCTTTTTTGTTCATTTAATAAGCTGCGTCTTGATAAAAATAATTTGGTGATAATACTTTATTTTTATAAGGCTTATGAAAAATATGTGTGGTAGCTGGTGAAACCGGTGGGATTAACCATGTCCAGTTCCCAGTCACTTCCCGGCCATTTTTTTGTTCTCTTTCTTCAAACAAGTGAAATTGCTGAGCAGCCGTATGATGATCTACAATGCTAACACCTTCTCGTTTGAAAGAAGAAAGCACCGCAACGTTTAATTCAATAATAGCTTTGTCCTTCCAAAGCGTCGCGTTGTAATCCATGTTCAATCCCATCATAGAAGCTATTTTTGGAAGTTGATTATAGCGATACGTATCCGCCAAATTTCGGGCACCAATTTCAGTCCCCATGTACCATCCATTAAATGGTGCTGCGACGTAATCAATCCCTCCAATTTCTAGCTTCATATCTGAAATCATCGGGACAGCGTACCATTTTAACTGTAAGTCTTCAAATTCAGGAAGTTCCGGATGCGTAATAGCTACTTCTTTCACTAAATGTTTTGGAATCTCAAACCATCGAGGTGACGCTTCATTAACTTGCAGGACCAGAGGAAGAACATCAAAGTGAGTTTTCTCACCTTCCCACCCTAGCTTTTGGCAAACCTCCGTGAACGCAACAGAATCAGGATCTCCTATCACACCATATTCCGTCTCGTACCCAGCATAGCGGATTAGCTGATGATTCCAGATTCTAACCGGTTCTTTTGCTTGCATTTTCGGTTTAAACACCGTAATAGTAGGCCGGATTTTCCCGTCATTTGTTGCATATTCAATATGATGAAACAGAGCGTCTCTTACCTCTTCAACTGTGCTCACCTCTCGCTTATCAAATACATTGAGCGATTGCCAAAATAGTCGTCCGATACATTTATTGCTGTTTCTCCAAGCCATGCGAGCTCCGTGCTCTAACTCTTCAAATGTATGATCATAATGTCCGAGTGACATAATTTGCTGATGAATTTCTTTTAATCGCTTGTTTTTTTCCACTTCGCTTTTTTCAAGTTCAGCGTAGCACGTCTCTATAAATACACGTGCTTGTTCAAATAATTCTTCTTGCTTCAACGTTTGTTCCCCCCTAGAAGAACAGATTTCATTCTTTTCGTCCACGAAAAGCAAGTTTCAGTATACCATTCTCATAGCGGAAACGCGCATCATAATGCTTTAATAACCTCTTTCAATATTAACCAAGTTAGAAGGCAATTCGCCTTGCTCAACTTTTTGCAGCGTTTCAACAAAGCACTCTACGGCTTCTGCAGGCGTAGTCACCGCCGAAATATGAGGTGTTATGATGATATGTGAATGATTCCACCAAAAAGATTCTTTCGTTAACGGCTCACGTTCAAATACGTCTATGTATGCTTTTCGAATACGCTTTTGCTCAATAGCCTCTACTAACGCATTTTCATCTACAGTTGCACCTCGTCCAACATTTATAAAGTATGCATTTTCAACTACATTCATCCATTTTGAATCAAAGTAGCTTTTTGTTTCATTCGTTAGCGGCATTGTACTAATAATCCAATCAGCTTCTTTTAGCAAGTCTCTCTCATTTGAAATCGAGACTACTTGATCAAATGACGGCTTTTCATTTCCACTTTTAGATACTCCTATCACTCGTACACCAAAAGATTTTAAAACGGTTGCAAGACGTCCTCCGATTTCACCTGTTCCATAAATGATGACCGTTTGAGCAGAAAGCTGCTGAGGCTCTACCGCTTTCCACTGCTTTTGTTTTTGCTGATGCTGAAACTGTGCGTGGTGCTGAAGTTCAGCTAGCATATAGCTAAGACAATATTCACTGATCCGCTGACCAAATGAACAAACCGTACGTGTTAACATCACGCTCTTTTTCCAATCCCCACTTTCTAAGAACCGATCAACTCCTGCACCGAGAGAATGAATCCATTTGAAGCTATGGTCTTTAAAGTAATTCGTTGGACCGAAGGATAAAAGCGCGTCAGCCCAGTTTAAATCTTCCATTGTAACGTCTTGCTCTTCCATAAATCGAAACGTCTGAGACAGCTGCTTTTGTTTGATTATCTCCTCCAGCTCCTTATGCATTCTTCCTGCCACTAGTATCGTATAAATGTTCATTTCTTTTCCCCCTGCCTTTTTATTCTTCTATATACTCTATTTGAATGATTCGATATAACCGTCCCTTCGTCATGAAGGATTTTCTACATTGATATATATAGTATGAATCAAGTGAAAGGAAGACGCGAGTGAATTTTATATGACTTTCAAGGCTGGAAAACTCATATGGATTTATGTATATAAGTTCGCTATAATCGTTATGAATCAATTTGTTTATAACGAAACGTACGATAGATATTTTAAAAGAAAAGGTGTGTCAGCATGAGTGTATTAAACGTAAAAAATCTAAGCCATGGTTTTGGTGACCGTGCGATTTTTAACGATGTATCATTTCGATTGTTAAAAGGTGAACACGTCGGCTTGATTGGAGCAAACGGCGAAGGTAAATCAACATTTATGAACATCATTACAGGCAAGCTAGAACCGGATGCGGGAAAAGTAGAATGGTCTAAAAAAGTGCGCGTTGGCTATTTAGATCAGCACACGGCATTAGAGCGCGGCCTTTCTATTCGTGATGTACTAAAAAGTGCTTTTCAATATTTATTTGATTTAGAAGCTCAAATGAATGGCCTCTATGAGAAAATGGCGGATGTATCACCAGAAGAACTCGAAAAACTATTAGAAGAAGTCGGTACGCTTCAAGACCTCTTAACAAACAATGACTTTTACGTTATCGATGCAAAAGTCGAAGAAATTGCGCGCGGATTAGGATTAGAAGATATCGGCTTAGATCGTGACGTACAGGATTTAAGTGGCGGACAGCGTACAAAAGTATTGCTAGCCAAACTATTGCTTGAAAAACCAGAAATTCTTTTACTTGATGAGCCTACAAACTACTTGGATGAACAGCATATTGAGTGGCTACGACGCTACTTGCAAGAATATGAAAATGCCTTTATTTTAATTTCTCACGATCTTCCATTTTTAAATAGCGTGATCAATTTAATTTATCATATGGAAAACCAAGAGTTAAATCGCTATGTAGGAGACTACCACGATTTTATGAAAGTATATGAGATGAAAAAACAGCAGCTTGAAGCAGCTTATAAAAAACAACAGCAAGAAATGGCAGATTTAAAAGATTTCGTAGCGAGAAACAAAGCGCGCGTGTCGACACGAAATATGGCCATGTCCCGTCAAAAAAAGCTGGATAAAATGGAAGTAATTGAACTAGCTCAAGAGCGTCCAAAACCAGAGTTTAACTTTAAGAGTGCTCGTACTTCAAGCAAATTAATTTTTGAAACATCTGATTTAGTCATTGGATACGAAGAGCCGCTTTCTAAGCCACTGAATCTAAAAATGGAGCGAGGTCAAAAGATTGCCCTTGTAGGAGCAAATGGAATCGGGAAAACAACTCTTTTAAAAAGTATTCTAGGAGAAATCAAACCGATTTCAGGCTCTGTAGAAAAAGGCGATTACCAGCATATTGGCTATTTCGAACAAGAAGTTAAATCAGCTAACTACAATACGTGTATTGAAGAAGCATGGAACGAGTTTCCTCACTTTACCCAATATGAAATTCGTGCAGCGTTAGCTAAATGCGGCTTAACAACCAAACATATTGAAAGTAAAGTAGAAGTTCTAAGCGGTGGAGAAAAAGCAAAAGTCCGTCTATGTAAGCTGATTAACAATGAAACCAACATTCTTGTACTGGATGAGCCTACAAACCACTTGGATGTAGATGCGAAAGATGAATTAAAACGAGCTTTAAAAGAATACAAAGGAAGTATCTTAATTATTTGTCACGAACCTGAATTTTATCAAGATGTAGTCACAGACGTGTGGAACTGCGAATCTTGGACGACTAAATTATTTTAAAAAAAACGGGTTAAAAGAGGCATATCTTTTAGAAAAAGTGGGAATGATAAGATTAAGTTCCCCCCCTTTGTGTGAGTAGCCATTTTTTAAATGGTTACTTTTTTTATGTATAGTCCTTTAATAAAATGGCTATATTGTATCTATACTCCCTAAACCCAAAAAGACCGCTGCAGTGATGCAGCGGTCTTTTCGTTGTCATGGTTTCATCTGTAGCCAGCTATCAAAATGATGAACAGCTATACTGCTTGGAGGGTTTTTAGCTTGACACTTCGTAAGCAACTTACCCAGCTCTTGCATCATCTTTTCTTCTCCTTTAGCAGAAAAAGAAATGTATTCCCCTTCATCTGAAGCCATCGTTTCTACCCCTATTTCAATCGGAGTGGATAGTACACGTCCCCACTTGCGTTCATTTTGCGTTATGTCAGCAATACCGTCTTCTTTATCTGCATGGTTTCGGTACGACATAATTGTGACTTCATCAGCGTACTGAATAATCCAATGCCCCAGCGAACCGGAACCGTTGCTATTTTTGAATAGAACTTCGTCAAACCAAAACGGTATATCTACAGCAAGCGGCAAGTGTAACTGACGAGACTGTACTGCAGCTTGAGAAATAACATATTGATACTGCAGAATACTTTTCGCTCGATTATTTTTCCAGCTTTTATACAAATACGGCTCTATATCTAAATGAACCCCTGAAAATTGCTGTTGTTCTTCCGCTTCTGCTTGGTAAGCTGTTATCCAATTAAAAAATGCGTCTTGCTCTTCTATACCAGAAGGCCCTATCCAAGAAGGAGCGCCGTCAAGTGCGTAGACATCTATACCCTGGACTTGCGCTTGTTGGATAAAATGCCTATATACAGAAGGTGAAAGATGAGCGTCAATTTGTAAATAAACCTTTGTCACCTTTTTTTCTTGAAGTTTTTCACGGATAGCTTCTTGGTCCAACATCCATTTCTTTGTATCCCACACCCACGTCGACAGCGGTATATTCATCTCTGCATTCACCTTTGATCCACATCCTGTTCCTTTCCCCATATTAAACAGCCATACAACCACCAGAAAAATAAGAACGCACTTGCTTTTCACACTCTATTTCCTCCTTTATACGAGCCAGAACTCATATAAAGAGAGTCTGGCAGCTTGGCAACTTTATGGTGAATTTCTCCCTTAGATCTGTAGCTTTCAGCAAACTCTCCCTTATCAATTTTTTCAGCCTAATCTTTATTTGTTCTAGCGGTTGCTTGATTTACTTCCCTGTATCTTTCTTATGGAATAAATATGCCTGCTTTGGATGGTTTGGCTGATTTGGATATTTCAACTGTAATTGTCCTTTTCGTAATAGCTTTGTTAAATAATTATTACGTACTCCATCCGGCGTTCTTTCTAGTAAATAAGCAAACTCTTTAAGCATGAGCGGTTTTTCTTTGCATAATTCAAGAATAATATGCTCCATCTGATTAGGCGAAAGCCGTTTTTTTTCACGAGCCAGCGCTGCAATATCCCATAGCTTCGTATCAATATCCTCACCATTCACTGAATTAGAAGAACCATCTTCCGATTCTTTATTATAGGAGCTTTGATAACTATTATAGGAGTAATCATCTTTATTATATGAGTTAAGTTCACTATTATAGTAGTTTTCTTCTTTATTATAGGAGTTATTATCGTTATTACATGAGTTTAACTCCTCTAATAAATCTTTATTATAAGAGTCTTTATTTTTATTATAGTAGTTATTTTCGACATTGTTTTCAGGTATGTTTTGATATTTTTCGACACTTTTAAAATTATTTCCCAAATCAGTTACAGACGTATGATAAGTGTCTTTTTCAGAAGAACTAATCTGTCTTTCTTGAGTGGACAGAGATAACGTGACTACCGTACGATGCATAGAAACATCTTGATCAACAGAAGGCTTTTTATAATGATGCAAGCTCCAGTTTTGCTTCACTTTTTTCAAGCCAGAGCCCGAACGTTCACATAGCCCTAGTAAACTGAATAGCTTAACGATATTCGGGTTTCGAAGCTGACTAACGGTTTTACTAAAAACTGAATCTGTAGGTACTAACAAAAGACCTGGATTAGAAAAAACGTAATGAGAAGGTTGCTTTTCTAAAATAACGCCGCCCTCGCCATTATAATCTGCATGAATAAGCATATTGATTAAAACTTCTGTTAAAGAGGAAGCGATTGACGACTGGGGTTCGCTATTGCGAACAATTTCATGAATATGGAAATAAAAATCGAAAATATTTCCTGACCACGTCCCGTCTTGAGAGGTAAAACGCTCTGTCCATTCTTCATTCCCTTTACTTTCCCGGTATTCTAAAAAGTATTGTGGTAAAACTTCTGTGATAATCCGTTCTTCACTGAATAAAAGCAGGCCTGCGAGCGTAACTCCTTCTTTATGGGTATCTCTTACCTTTCCCCATGCTCCTACTTTGTATAAAAACTCTTTTGTTTCAAGCGCATTCCAAGGATGAGCTGGTTTTACTTCAGCAAATCGATCCCGGTAGCTTTTGATCGTATCAAAATTTAATTCATTTAATCCATAGTGCTCTAGGATGAGATTATCTTGTAACATATTCAACTCTCCTATTATCTTTGTATATTTATTTAACAGCGCGAATATGCTGTTTCTTACCTCTTGTTACTAACGTACTAACTTTATTTATCTAGATGCCGCATAGATCCTGCTTCTGCCGCCTAATCTCTGCTACATCGATATATACACCTCATCTATTCTATCATTTTTTCTTTCTTCTCTCCTGCATTTTTCAATCTTCAACATAGCCGAGTTTATTGTGTAAAAGCTGTGGATATTTATCTTTATCCACAGCTTTTACACAACCTACAAACCCTTTTCTAGCTGTTTCAATATAAATTTGTTATAATACCCTTCATAACAACGGATTAAGTGAGGGATTACGTATGGAAAAAGCTACATTTGCAGGTGGATGTTTCTGGTGTATGGTTACACCATTTGAAGAGCTAGAAGGTATTCACGGCATTGTATCAGGATATATGGGGGGAACTGTGGATAACCCTACCTATGAGCAAGTAAAATCTGGCACAAGCGGTTATTACGAAGTGGTTCAAATCACATTTGACCCTGAAGTGTTTCCGTATAAACGTTTGTTAGATCTTTATTGGCCGCAAATTGATCCAACAGATGATGGAGGTCAATTCCAAGATCGAGGCTCGCAGTATCGAACAGCAATTTTTTACCATAACGATAGCCAAAAGCAGGAAGCTGAAGAGACAAAGCTAGAGGTCGCAAAAAGCGGACGTTTTAAAAAACCAATCGTGACAAGCATCCTTCCTGCCTCTGCGTTTTATGAAGCGGAAGAGTATCACCAAGATTTCCACAAGAAAAATCCAAAGCATTATAAAGAAGACCGCGCTAAGTCTGGTCGAGATGAGTTTATTCAAGCGAACTGGAAATAATTCTCATGTTCGAAACAAAGCCGCATAGCGTTTGCTATGCGGCTTTGTTTACCAATTATCTGTATAAGTTGCTGTTGTTGACGGCACGCTCCAATATTGCTGCGAAGGCTGCCATGCTTTTAACGAGCCATCAGCTCTCTTCACAATTGCTTTAAATTGAACATTTTGACTCGCAGGAAAATAGACGGTGCCTCTCCAATCGGCTGTAGATGAATTATATGTTAATTTAATTGGATAAAGGGACGTATCCCACTGACCTAGCTCAGCTCTGTCTCCAACAATATAAACCGTTTCTCCTACCGCAGTTGGCGCATTTTTTACTACAACCGTTTGCGCAACTGGTGTAACGCCCAGCGTATTTTTAAATTGCCCCATCAGCGTATCATTGTTAATGACATCGTAGAAACGAAGCAAAGTAAATCCTGCAAAATTATAGTTAAAGGCCATTTCAGCTGCTTTTTTATATTGATCTTCACTGCCTATAGTTAGAGCATTTTCCCCGTTTAAAACAATTCCTTTTGCATTCGCAATACCTGCTACTTGGCGTACAAGCGTCTTTGGCATAGAATATTCGGGATAACTTCCGCTGTCCGTCATTTCTAAGCACGTAAACGTTATATCTAATTTAGCTGTTTTAAAAGCGTCTAAAAGCGCATTGTAATCATTATATCCAGCAGGTTTTTCTGCAGCATGAGGAATCGTCGGATTATTATACTGCCAATGAATTCCCGCCACTTTTGCACCGATTGGTACGTTAAAGGTGGCATCAAAAGCCTGATGAGCTAACTGTCCAATACGTTTTGTGTGATCTTCCAAAGCTCCTTGATACCATGCTAAGAAATCTTTTCCATAAGCTGTTGAATAACCATCTTTTAAGAACTGATAGCCATCTGATGGCGGTAAAATTTGCGATGCAGAGGTTAAATTGGTTCCCCATGCCTGATTGACGCCGGCGAGTGAACCGTATTTAGTCAAAGCATATGATTGAAACTTGCTTTTGGCGAAGTTCGTATACACTTGAAATTTTCCTCTAGAAGGATAGCCGGTTCCGTCTGCTGCTGTATAGGACGGATAACGAATTTCACCTGCAGGGCCTCCGGATAAATAGATTTTAGCAATCACGTCTTTATAAGGTGCTAACGCTTGCGCAAATGCCGTATAGAGCTCTCCGTATTGCTTAGAAATAACGTCAGTTGCCAGCGGGCTTAGCGTTTCTTTATTTGTCGTACCTGTTTCAGATTTAAAGTAAAGGCTGTCATCACTTTTTAAGTTCCATACCCAAGACGGAAGCGGAACGTTACAATCATCTCCAACATTACCGCCGCACTGATGAGTAGAAATAATAGGAACGATCTTTATACCTGCATTACGAGCAGCTTGAGCAAAGCGCTGAGCATAGGAAAAATCAAACTGCTGATCGCCGTTCTTCTCCATATCTCCCCACCAGAAGTCTACTGTCACCGCATAAAATCCATTTTGTTTCGCTTTGCGTAAATCGTTCTCAAACGCTTCCCATGTTGTATAGTCTGTTACCTTTTTTAAAGGCGCCATTAAGTAGGTTTTGTAACCAGGATTCATTGATTTTCCATCTACGGCAGCCGCTCCATTAAGTGGATTCAAAATGAAAGCGTTAACAAAAATGAGCACCAAAATAAAAGCCAATCCTTTTTTACATAGCTGTTTCATAGCTTCCCTCCATTTTTTCAAAATCACCTATAGGTATTCGGCGGATTTTAGTTTTTTCCTTTTTCTTTTATAAAAAAAGACGCCCCGCCAGGACGCCTCCTACATTAGTTCCAAATCTCATTCACCCATTCAGGATGGTCAATAAACGGATTGCGGTTATGCTGATAGTCTGAATAAATAATATCATTTCTGCGTCGTTCTCGATCATCTACTGGATCTTCGGCGTTCCATTGAAGAAGCACAGATAATTTCCCATGATAAGGAGCAGTGCCATTATTCACTGTGTTATTAAGTTCTAAGTCAGGCTCATCACTTACATCGCCTTCATAGCGTACGGCCATATAAAACAACATACGAGCCACATCACCTTTTACTTCATCTCGAGGTTCCCATGAATCACTGTCAAAATAATTTCCGAGTGCCTCGCTATGTTCCGTCCCTCCGTTATCAAAATCTAAGTTTCCTCTCGTACCATTTACAGACACATCGGTTGGACGTAAATGATGAAGGTCTGTTCCAGGACCCATAGCTGTTCCAAAGTCCCCGTGAGACTTTGCCCAGACGTGCTCACGATTCCAATCGTCCACTCCACCTCCATTTGTACTCTTACTCTGTGAACGCCCCGTATAGAGCAAAATAACGTTATTTGCATTAGCTGGATCTTCATCCGTTTTCTTTAAAGCTTCCCATACGGCTGAATACGAAAGTTCTGTGTGATGGTCAATAATGTTATGAAGCTCTGTTTTTAAGGTGTTTCCTGTTTTTCCAGCTGCGGTACGATAATAGTCTTCTACTGGAACAGTTGGCTCTGTGGGGTCTGGAGTCGGATCAGTTCCTCCTGTTTCTGTACTGATAGAAGTAACTGATTTTATTCCCGGGTGTGAAAAGTAAGGGGTGAGTGTGCCCGTAACAGTAAGACTTTTCCCTTTTAACTCCGAGCGACTTTGAAGTCCAAATGTACTTCGCAAATTTGAAGGAATTTGAACGTATACCATCTTGTCTGTGTTGGTTTCATTTGCACTGTCAGCGAGAGCAAGTGCATAATCGTTTGGGTAATTGCTCGTAATAACTGTAGATGTGCCTGTAGGTTGACCTACTACATATCCTTTAACAGCTTGTACACTATTGTTTTGATTTTCAAGAGCTTGTGACACAGATAAAGATGCCGCTGCTTGACTAACAGGAGTTAAGCTCACTACAAGAGCAAAAACAAGCAGGGACATTACCCATGTTTTTTTACACAGAGCATGTAATCTCACTTTTTTATTCCTCCTTATGATAGGTTTAAAAACTCGTTTCCTTCCACCTCTTTATATTATTTTTTCACTGTGAATTCCCTGCCTGTTTTTTGTTAAGTTTTATAGTGAAAAAGATGTGTTCTTCTTTACAGTGGCGGCTGCTTTATGCGAAGGGTTATATTTTTAAAAGTCCACACTGGAAAAAGCATTATGTGTCTTTCTTTATATATGGTATAATCAACCGAATCGTAAAAGAGCTTATACCATTTCAGAAAATGAAATGATTTAAATAGAAATGAGGATTGTCTATGCTTAGTTTTGACGAAAAATTAGCTATTATTTCATCGTTTCCAGAGCTGCATCGAAAAGATGTATCTTTAGGACGCGTGAATTTTCATTATGAAGAAAGCGTGTACGATAAAACGGTTGTTGTGCATCATCTGCATCCTAACGGAAATGGATTTGTATATGCAGGTTTTTTAAAAGGATATGAAACAAATGACAAAGGTCTTGTGAATATCCGTGATTACACTGAAGAAGATCTTCGATCAATTATTGAAGCTTCTATTGAATCTTTGTCTACCCTTCCTGATACAGCTAGAGAAGAAGCTATTGTAGGGAATGGAAATGAACAGCGCTGGAACGGCCCAGACAATGCAACGCTTTTACTTGTTCATGAAGATGACCTGTGGAATATTTATTCTGGCTTGAATTTAGAGGCAGCATTTTTATCTTACGAAGAAGCAGAAGATTATTTGTTTGAAGAAGGCTTCCGCCGCCTGTAAATTTACGTCTATACGCAAAAACCTCGCTGTTGATTAACAGCGAGGTTTTTTCATTTTTTCACAGAAGGCTGAGGGCTAATGCGCGGTATTAAAACCACAAATAATACAACAACCCCCACACCAATCAATAATAAATAAAACCATTGTAGATCTGATGACTTTTCAGAAGCCGTTTGTTCTGTCCGATCTTTCTTGTAGGAAGTGTTTTTAGAAGAAAACAAGTTATATTCTTTTGCTTTCGCAGAAATCGTATTATCTTCAGCTGATGCGTTCGCAAAAAGACTTTCTTTTAAACTCTCTTTCTCTGCATCTTCCTCTTTTTCAAATGTAAGATCCTTTATTTCCTCCGGAATATTTCCTACTTCTTTTTTATTTTCTAGCAAAGATTCGGGGTCTAAGTTAATGGGATCATCTTTATATACATTTGGTTTAATCTCTTCAACGTTTCCATCATCATCTTCAGCCGCTGCTGCTATAGGGAAACAAAAAAGTGAAAAAATAAGAACAACACTTCCAATCTTCTTACTAAGCACTATAGGTTTCATCATTTTCAACCTCTTTAGTCGTCTTTAAAGCACGAATAATAGATGGCAGAACACTTAAAACGGCAGTCATTCCCAGTAATACAATAAGCGCCTGTCCAAACAGAGACTGCGTATCATATTGAATGGACATGTACACTTTAGATACTGGATCTTCGTAATTAAAGTTTGGCATAGATAAGTTAAGAAGTGGGGTAATATAAAATAAAATCAACCCTACTGTCGTCACCCATCCAGCGAAGCTTCCTAATAAGAAAGCAATACGCACAAGTGTAGATGAAGCAAGCAATAAGACGATCGTAAAGATTGACCATTCCATTGCCCGGTCTCCCGATAACGAATAAATATTAAGGCTAAAGATACTTACCATTAACCCTACAATCAAATTCAATAATCCAAAGAGCGTACCTTTTACAAGCATCGGTGCATGTCGGTAGTATTGACTGAAATAGCCAATTAGTAGGCTGCTGATTAAGATAATAACCAAAATGACAACCGGTGGAACCTCTTTTACTTTTTCAGCCGGCACTTCACCGCTTACTTGAAGAGGATTTGCTAAATAATGATAAACGTAATCGTTATTCTGTCCATCTACTAATGTATTATTTAACAAGCGGTATACCTGGCCTCGCACCAACTTCGTTGAATCCACGTTTTGGGCCCACTTGCTGTTAAGCGTGTCAGCCTTATCCTGAACTTCATTTACACGCTTCTGCAATTCATCTGTGTACGTGACAACATTAGCTTGTCTTTCACCTAAAGATGAAATGAGTTCGTTCATTCCCTTCAACTCTTGACCCATGCTTTGCTGCAGCGTCATTAAGCCTGTTACGTCCGGAGCTTCTTTCTTTTCTAATGCTTGATCTTCACCTGCGCTAGATTGAAGCTCTTGATTCATTGCATTTGCTTTTTCTTGAATAGCTGATAGCTCTTCCATAATCGATGCTTGTTCAGCATCAACTGTTTGTCCATATTGATCAGCAAAATCTTGCACTGAACTTTGGAACTGTGCTAACTCTTCTTTTGTTAGAGACAGGTTTTGTTGAATTTGCTTACGCGCGTCTTGAGAAGAAACGGTTCCAGCTAACGCCTGCTGCAAACTTCCTTTAATAGAGTCATTGTTAAGGACGCTGTTCTGTATGTCTGTATTTCCTACTTGAGCTAAAGTCAAATCATACTGCGATAAATCACCGTAGTACTTTAACAGATCTTCGGCACTGCTGCTTTTAATCTTACCTAAGAATGTATTGCTCAGCTTTTCCTTTCGAGAAGCTGAAAGGTTTGGAGAAGATAAGATTTTATCTTCTTTGTTTTTAATCATCGTAATGAGACCATCAACATCCGCACTGCCTTTAGAAGGTTTTTTGCCGTCTTCTTTCAACTTTTCATTCTCTTTTTTTAATCGTTCATTTTCTTCTTGAAGCTTAGCAATTTGACTGCTCGACGACTTGGTTGCTTCTTCTAAGTCTTTCTCTGCTTTGTTTTTCTGTGCTGTCAAAGACTTAACGTCTGCTTCCAAACTGGCAATTTTCTGCTTCAGCGCATCCGTATTTTCTCCTGAAGTTTCAGGCTGAACGGTTACATTTTGCAGCTCATCTTTGACTGCCTGTACCTGTGTTTTTAGATTAGCCACTTTTTCAAGCGCACTTTTCACAGCATCGGATGTGCCTGATGTATCAGGTGTATCCGGTGTATCTGGTGTTTCAGGCGTTCCAGGCGTTTCCGTGCCCTCAGGTGCTTCAGGCGCTTCGGGTGTTTCACTCGTCATGCCTTGAAGCTGCTGTTCTAAATCATCAAGCCCTTTTGATATATCATCAAGCTTTGCTGTTTGCTGAGATAAATCCACTTGAATTGGTTCTGACGTTCCTTCGCCTTGACCGGAATCTGGCTGAGTTCCATCATCTTCTCCAGGATCCGTCGGCGTCTCTCCACCTTGATTAGGATCTGGCTGAGTTCCGTCACCTTCTCCAGGGTCCGTTGGCGTCTCTCCGTCTTGATTAGGATCTGGCTGAGTTCCATCACTTTCCCCTGGATCCGTTGAGCCCCCGCCGCCATCATTTGATGAAGCTGTCTCTAGCTGCGCACGAAGCGGCTTTAGCTTGCTTTCAATTTGATTTAGGGTTGTTTGCTCAGACTGCTGTTTGTATGAACTGATGATTTGGCCGTTCAAATCTTGCAGAGCTTTTTCTTGTTCACTGACGTTATCTGCTTGTTGATCTCCAAGTTCTCCAACGGCTTTTTGATTTTCATCCAGCTGCTGTTGAATGGAAGATAAGCCAATAAACACTTGATTGGCCTGCTCATTAAAATTTTGCTTAGAGCTTGGCTGATTAGATTCAAGGGAAGACAACCCTTGTTGAATCGCAGCGACGCTTTGAGCCTGCGTTTTTTCAAGCATTTGTTTCTGTGTTTCTTGATATGTTTGATATTGATTTACATATTCAATGAAGCTGTTTAAATTCTTTTCAACCTGTTCTACGTCGCCTTGTCTGTCGCTAGAACCTTTTTCTGCTTTATTTACATTATCTTGGATTTGCTGAAGAATTTTCTTTTGATCATTTAATTCACCTGCTAAATCTTTTGAATTCGGTTTATAAAAAGCGACCATTGTTTTTTGAAAGGCGATTTCTTTATTTAGAATTTTATCGAACTGTCCGCGTACCTTATCCACTTCCTGTGATACATAACTCCAGTACAAAGAGGACATTTCATTATTAACCTTTGTAGTAGCATCTTCTAATTCCCCTACTACTTTTTCCTTATTAACTGCGTTAAGCTGACTTTGAACTTTGTATTCCAAAGTAGCTTTTTCTGGCTTTTTTTCCTGATACGATAAAATATTTTGTGAGAAAGTCGAGGGAATATAAATAACCGCATCATATTTCCCATTCTGTAAACCGCTTGTAGCTGCGCTTCGTCCAAGCACGGTCCATTGATAATCCGACCCCTCCTGTAAAAGAGGAGTCACTTTTTCTCCAAATTCTATCGCTTTTTCATTGTTTTCTTTTACTCCATTATCTTCGTTAACAACCGCAATCGTTCTTGTTGAGTTTTCTGTGACTTGTAGCGGGTTGTCTCCAATATACTGGAAAAAGAAAGAAGGAAGAGCCAAAATTAAAACAACAGCTAATATGACTTTAAGTGTATACTTACGCTGTTCGGTCATGTTAAGATCTTCCTTTCACTTACACATAGCGGGATTTGAATTCTTGTTTCTTTTCCACTTTTAATATAATAACCGAAGCCAGGGTTAACGTCGGCTTCTTTTCGGTCATAAGGAAGTGTAAATAAGCTTTGCTCTGTTTTCTTCATCAACAACACAGCTTGGCCAATTTGCTTCACTTCTGTTGTTAACGCGTCAAATCCTTTTGAAAACTCATTGTTGTTCCCTGCAACAATCAAGTTAAAGCCCAGGTGGCTATAATTTTTCATCAATTTTGTAATACGATCCTGCAAGACACTGTCTAAGTTTTGCTGGAATCGTACAAATCCGTCTACTACAAGCATGATCGGGGCAAATGAAAGGCCGTGTACGGTTCCTTCCTGCACTGCTTCCAAATACTTATTTTCACGTCGCTGCAATCGTTCTTCGGTTAGGTCAAGCCAGTCGACGATCTGTTCTTTTGTTTCCATGTAAACAACTTGCTCTTCAGCTGCATAGCTTGATAAACCACGGTCAACCGAATCAAATAGTCCGATTTGCTTCACGCCTTGTTCAAGCGCTGTTTGCAGTATGACTTTCACTACATTGGTCTTTCCTTTTTGCGTCTGTCCCATGACGATACAATGCTTATTTTTCGTAAAGTTCATATGCACCGGTCGAACAAACTCTTCATCTAACCCAAGAGGAATAACTCCTTTTTCGCGAATAACTCTTCTGTCCGTCATAAATTCGGCAAGTACAAGTTTCGATGACAGCATTGGCACCGGCTCCGGAAGAATAGCATCAGCGTATTGATTCTTTAATCGTTGAATGTGCAGCTTAACTGCATCAAAAATTTCAAAATCATCTTTTCCTTCCGCAGGTAAAAACAGCTGTGCAAAATAAGGTTGATCCGTTTTGATAATAGCCCGGCCTGGAATAGACTCTAGCGCATACGGCGTACGCCCTAAAATAGAATACGCTTCTGAATGATCCATTAAGTAATGAACCACCTTCGTTTTCAAGTTATTCATAAGTGACTGACGAATAGAATTCACGCGCGTTGCGGTAAAGATCATATAAATTCCTAAAGACTGGCCGTCACGCACAAGCTGCGTGAACTGCATTTCTAGATCTTGCATTTCTTCTTTGACAAGATCAAAATTATCAATCGTGATAAAAATTAGAGGAAGCTCTTCTGAACTTAAAGCATTATACATTTTGATATTGCTAACTTCCTGCTGTTGAAATAACTGCTTTCGCCTTGCGATTTCTTGTTTGATAATCGTCATGAATTTTTCAATTTTACGCATTTGATCCATTAAGAAATAATCCGCCGTATGAGGCAGCTGACGAAGCGGCAGCAGCGTACCGTTCCCAAAGTCAAAAATGTAATAATGAAGCTGCTCTGGGCTCTGTCTTTCAGCTAGACTAAGAAGCAACATCATGACTGTAAACGATTTACCGTATCCTGACGAACCAAATATACCAATGTTTCCATCGTCCATTAGCTGATAGTTATATACCGTTTGACTTTGCTTTTCAGGTTCATCAATTAAGCCAATTGGGAATACGCCGTCTCGCTTCTCTTTGTACTCACTGCGAAGCAATCTCTCTTTAAGAGGCGGCAGCCATGGACTATTTAATTTTTTGATACCTAATTCCTGCTGCGTTTGTTCGATTTTTTGCACCACAACATCAATTTCTGCTTCCGCTTGTTTGGATGACGTCTGCTGAGTAGATACATCAGATAAAGGAATCAACCCGAGATCTGTGACAATGGCTACTTCATCTTCAGCCCCATACGTATCTTCCATGTACGGCGCGCCGCTCCAGGCTGACTGAAACAGTTCATACACTTCATTATTTCCAACCTGCAGATAGCCTCGACCCGTCACCGTAATAGAAGCAGCGTCTGCATTTTTTAAGATTTCTTTACTATCAGCGGCATCTTGGACTTTTAACGCTACTTTAAAGCGCGCATTACTCCAAATTTGATCGTCAATAACACCGCCTGGCTTTTGTGTTGCTAAAATTAAATGAACGCCTAGACTACGTCCAATTCGCGCCGCGCTGACTAATTCGCGAATGAACTCTGGTTCTTCACTTTTTAACTCAGCAAATTCATCCGAGATTAAGAATAAGTGAGGCAGAGGTTCTTCTGCCATACCTTGCTTATATAAATCTGTATAATCATTAATATGATTGACTTCATATCTATCAAACAAGCGTTGGCGTCGCTTTAATTCACTTTTAATAGAAGCTAAGGCTCTTGTACTAAAATTCTTACTTCCTTCAATATTTGTAATGGTTCCAAGCAGGTGAGGCATGTTTTTAAACGGCTGAGCCATTCCTCCGCCCTTATAGTCAATCAATAAAAATGCGACTTCATGGGGGTGGAAATTCACCGCTAGAGAAAGAATGTACGTTTGTAAAAATTCACTTTTCCCTGACCCCGTCGTACCTGCAAGTAATCCATGAGGGCCGTGAGCTTTTTCATGAAGATTTAGTTCAACAATATCCTCTTTTCCTTTTAAACCAATTGGAACCGCTAGCGACTTAGCTGATTCATTGGTGTGCCACCTTTGCACGATATCCAGCTCACCAATTTCTCTTGCTTTAAATAATTCTAAGAATGAAACGCTATTTGGAATTGAGTTGGTCATGCCAACTTGGTGATCCAATGTCCGCAGCATCCTTGCAAATCTTTCATTATAATCAAGCGTGTGTTTATCAAGCTGAAATGGAATATTCACAGCTTTTTGCTTTTGAATTAATATATCCCCCTCGGATTCGTTAATATAACGAACGAGTGTGTGAACATGCTCCGTTAAGCTTTCTTTCGTCTCTGCCGCAAATATCGTAGAGAACCCCAGATGAGGGTGATACCCTTCTAAATACTCTAAGATAACGTGATCTGCAATTAGCTGCTGATTCGTAATAATAAAAACAAAGTGAGGCAAGAAAACCCCTTCTCCTTTTGCTTCATCTAAGTCGCGTTCTCTCAGCATTTCGTAAATAGAAGATAAAAGCTGATCTCTCGTTTGTTCATTATAAATGAAGCCTTTCGCAAAAGAATGAGGCAGCTGAAAATGAGGGAGCCATTTCATCCATTCCCACTCTTTATATTCTTCTTCATCAAAAATGAATACGAATCTCACATCATGATAACTGTGGGAGAATGCCAGCTGTCCTACAAGCTGATGCAGTTCATTCTTCACCGTCTTCATCTTTCCTACCAGACCGATAGAGCCTAAACCTAAGTGAGCGGTAACAGGCGCATTTTTGACTTCTCGATAGACTTTTTCCATGTGCTGAGACTGCTCAAGCAAATCATCAATTTCTCGATTAGCCATATCTCCGCTATTTAAAGAAATTTGGTAGCTTCCAGGAACTGTTCCTTTTCCAAGACGCACCTGTAAGAAATCACTGCTTTCCACAGTTCGTTCCCAAATTCGATCGGAAATCTGTTCTGTTAAATATTTCATTCGTTCAAACGTTGGAAAATGATAAGATAATACATCTTGTTGAACTGATGCTAGTTCTTGTAATTCCTCGCGCTTGTTCTCTAAGTACTTTGTATAAATTCGACGACGACGCTCTTGGCGCTTCTTGCGCTGTTTTTTATCTTTGAAATATTGAACGGTAGATACAATCAGCGTGGTCGTAAACATCATGACAGATATAATAATAAAAATTCCCCTGGGCTGAATAATCGATACCGTACCCATGACTAAAAGCATGACTAATGGGGGTAAAATGGTAAGCCATAAGCTTCGGTTATTTTCATCATTGTCTTGAGACGGAAAGGACAAGCTCACCTTATCATTAGGCAAATCATATATCATGCGCGGTGTCCGTCTATAAACCGGGTACTTCTTTTTCATTTCAGAAATAGGTTGCGCCGTAGCCGGAAGCTTAGATGCATAATCATAGTAGCTTTGAATCTTCAGCAAATCTTTTTCGATTAATTGAATCGTCATAGAAGACCATAAAATAAGATCTCCGGGCTGAAGGTTCCTATTCTCTTCTATTCGGTGTCCATTAAGATAAAGCCGTTCTTGGTTATAAAAGACCTTCCACTTCCCGTTTATCTTTGATAAGTAAAATCCTTCTTTTGGCTCTACTACATACTTTTCTTTCTGCTGATACACATCAGCTGCTTCATCACTTGTGGAAAACGAGACTTCTGATCCGTAATCAATATAATAGACAGCTTCTTTAACAGCCGTCTCTGTAAGGGCAAAGGTTAAAGCCTGTCCTTGTTCTCGCCATACAAACGACTCAGAAACAGATAGCTCTGCTATCCTTTCTTCTCCATAGGAAATCAAGAGCCGGCCGTTCTTTTCAGATGACAGCGTCATTTGCCCTTTCTCAAACGGATAGGAAAAAGTAAACGTTTGATGCTGAGTGTTTCCAACCGTTGCTTGGCGAAAGGTTTTAAAATCTATAGGCAGCTGCTGATACGTTTGCCCACTAACTATCCAAAGCATATTCATACAACTACCTCCCTACTTCGATTGATCTTCCTGCTGTTTTTTCTGCTCTTCTTGTTTCTTTTTCTCGGCTTCTGCAGCTTTCTGTTCTTCTTCCTGCTGCTTGGCCGCCTGTGCTTCCTCAGCCTGTTTCTCTTCTTGCTGCTTGGCTGCTTCCGCTTCTTGCTGATCATTTTCTTTCTTGAATTCTTCCAGTTCATTCGCTACTTTATCAAGCTCTTCTTGCTTTTTATCAGCCGCTAAATCGTTGTCTGTCTTTAGCTGACCTTCGTATTTCATTAATGCATAGATAATTAACGAACGTTCTTCTAACAACCGGCTCACTTCTAAAGCTTTTTTGTTGTCTCCTCGGCCAATGTAAAACCAATAGGCAAAGTACTGAGGATCTGACTGAAGCGTAATAGTCTTTAAAGCATTTGCCTTTTGCTCCTCTCCCAACTTTTCATTAACAAGATAGGAGGTTGCTATTTCGTATTGCACAATTTTAGGCATACTTTCAATATCGTAATCTTCAAGTGTGTCGACTACTTTGCTGTAGTTTTTTTCAAGAAAGTATTCGTTGCTTTCTACAAATGCTTCTTGTTTCGGCTGAGCAAAAAAATAAGAATAAAAAGTATAAATAAGAGCTGGAATTAATAAGACAAGTATACCGACAGATGAAAACTTAAAAATGGTCCAGCGTTTTTGAGGAAGTTGAACAAGTGTCTTTTGATGTTTTTCAATTTGGGTTAGCTTATGCTGAACAAATTGACTCAACTCTTCCTCATTGCTGATATGCATTATTTTTTTAGCGTCTTCTTTTAATTGCAAGGTCTCGTATAACTTAAAATACTGTTCAAATGTATGCGATGAGTCAACGGCCGCCGCTATCGTAGCCTTTAACTCCTGAAAGCTTTGTTCCTCGTTAGGCTCATAAGGAGGTAAACTTTCTTTCACTCCATAATGTAAAAAAGCAGGACTTAAACTTTTATCAAAAATGATATTTTCTGGACAAATCAACAAATGCAGCCTTGAAAAAGAATGCTGCTTTACCTTTTTGATAAGCTGATCTGCAAACAGCCACTTTTGCTGTTCTTCTTTTCCCCTTAATGCTGTAAAAGGTTGAAATTCAGAGGTAGGCTTAATTGTTATTTTAAGTTCATCATCGCTCATCATGATTTCTTTTTGAAAAGCCGTGTTTACATCCTTTAACATTTCAATTTCAACAGAACGATCAAGTCGAATTTTTTCTTTTTGAAAAACAAATGTATATTCATTATTATGACGTGTCATTACAGCTTCGAGCTGCTCTTCTAAGTAAGTCGGTTTCTTCTCTGACATTCTAATAGACTCCTTTAGAGAATTTCGATACAATCACCTGTGGTAATTCCGCAGTTAATCATCGTCTCATTTCCCGAGAAAATAAGATTTTTATTTGAAACACGTATCCACGCACCGTCCTTTGGTGATTGAGTAATCTTTTTAGCTTGCCAAACGATCTCGACTACTTTTTTGATTGAATGATAGTTTGATAGTCGCAAATCGAACCGATCACCTGTATAGTGCTTTAAGTCTACTGTTACTTCTATATACATAGGGTTTCATCACCTCAAAACATAGAAAAAGCGCCTTCATCTTTTGAGAATGGGGCGCTCCTTTTATTACTTCACTTAGATTATTAGATGAAGTTAACCGCGGATTTGGCTAGCGATTTGGTTATCTGTATCTTCAAGAACATTTGCAGAGTCGTCTAATTGCTTAGCAATTTTTGTAAGTAGGTTAGACATTTCAACGAAAGAAGGTTTTAATTCTTCGTATTGAGCAGCAAACGCTTCGCTTGAAGCACCTTCCCACATATCTTGAAGTTGATTTTTCATTGTATCAAGACGGCTTACT
Organism: Priestia sp. D51; assembly: GCF_053345675.1. NCBI lineage: Bacteria > Bacillati > Bacillota > Bacilli > Caryophanales > Bacillaceae > Priestia > Priestia sp. D51. The sequence goes on from NZ_JBLTIR010000009.1 coordinate 74,471, forward strand.
AGTTCTTGAACTTGACCGCTTTCGTTAGTATAGCGACCTGACATGTCGCGAAGCTCTGCTGGTGTTACGCGAATAATTCCTGACATACATATCTCTCCTTCGGTTTATATATTTACTATTATTGTAAGAAACTCTAGTGATAAGGTCAAAGGTTACTTGCAAAAGCCTCCAAAAATGAGAATATGTATCTACAAATACCCCTAAAAAATGCAAATAAAACCTTAAAAACCAAGATTTTGTTCTCATTTAAACCTTTTCCATCTAATCTATAGGTACCTATTTAAAGGAAAATAAAAACTATAAGACTATTAAATTACATTTCTATTTATTATCTATAGAACTATTTACTAGTAATAAAAAAGCAGCAGCCTGTTTAAGGCCCTGCCTATATATATATCCTATTTATTTAAGACTCAGACATGCTTGAAAAAAGGACATGTGCTTGTTATCGCCTTGGCTACTGCTTAAAATAATTTTGATCTTCTTTTAACATTCTTATTTCTTCCGGGATGAATAATTTTGAGAGAGGCGTGTCAGGATTAAGTAATATGGCTATTTCTTCATTTAATACAGGCAGCATATCCTTAAATGATACACATACGGTCTTTTCATCTTTTAGCATCTGTTCAATCGGATATTTTGACGAAAAAACAGGTAAATATCGATACGCTGCACTTTTCATCGTCTGAACGTAGTGCTCTGCAATTAATATATCTGATGCTACATGTTCTGAGCTAACAACTAGCCATAAATTGCTATTCATTAAAGTTTTATAAAATTGAGCAATTTTTTTATTATCTTTCATTGCTTCAATTAACGATTTTTCTAATAAGTTAAATGTATACTTCATTGCTGAGACAATCCTGTAAGGAACTGTACCATTTCACTTCCAGCGCCATCATATACTTCATTCATTCTCTCTTCACTTCCTCTGTGCTGTCACTAAACATAATGTTTGAAGGATTCATCTCCTGACTTAAAATGCCCAATCCCATTTGAATAACCCCATAAGTAAAAAATTCCGTTCGACTGCATGTAGAACCATTCACTACTTTTTCTTCCCAAGACATAGAAAGCGAACTCCACATAACATTAAGAGTACCTAGAGGTTTTTCAATCGTTCTATGCATATTGTCATACGTGTTCCATTCTTTTAAGTTCTTTATGTCATTCCACGTATCTTGCGAATGGGCGCTCCCATCGCTCCATACGCTCGACCAAAACTCCGTCCAGCCTGAAGAGCCTTCTAGCTCTCCATCTGCTTTTCTCATTTGCTCCGCAGTGTCTTTTACTAATAAATGTGCATTTTCCGTTAGCGAATCAAGTTTGCGAATCATATGCTGTAACTCTTCCTGCAAGTCCAGCACTTTATCAATATCTGCAACAGACAAGAAATGTAGATTTGTAGCTTCCCAGCTTAGTTTTTGAAGTGCATCAGCCGTCTGTGAATGAGACTGTTGAATTCGCTCTGCAAATGTCTGCAGCACCTCTGGATTTACTTTTATCTCCATGTATGTCCGTCCCCCTATCTCTTGTAAGCCTTCAGTCATCATCCAAACATTTTTTAAGCCTATACGGAAAGACTCACTTTCTAAAAGAGTGAGTCGATAATGTTATTTATTACGCCGATGCTAGCTCTCTTAATCGTGAAATTTCTAAGCGTAAAGTTTGAAACAATTCATCCCTTACGTCGTACAGATGAAAAGTGGATTGCGTAATATCATTATAAATATCCTCATATGAGCTCTTAGAACGCCCTGACCAATCTGACGCATATTGTTGGTGCGAATTTTGAAACAGATAGATACCTTCTTCAAGAAATTCCATGATATGTTGAACTTCATGTAAATATGATTCTAATTGATCTGCATCTCGACTATATTCTTTGCTTTTTCTTCTTCGCTCTATGTCGTCAAAGAGATCATCAATTGCATCCATAAAATGTCCCCACGTCCTTCTTCCTCTTTTATTAGAAGTCTCTTAAAGTAATGTTAAAATAAGGTTACAAAAAACAAAATCCATCATTCAAACTATTTTCATACCTAGGAAAAAATATCTACATTTCTCTTTTTTTACTTATTTATACAGGGGAAATAGAGAAAATAAACAACGCCAGGCTGCTGTAATAAAGCAGTAGACGTTGCTTTTTAGGTTGTGACACTGCTGTTATAAAAAGGAAGAATACCTAGTTTACATCCGACCTTTTTGTTTCTTTTTCTTGTTAAATGGCTTTTTTGAAGGTTTTTTAGCTGTACGGGACTGCTCTTTTGTACCTTCATCGACGATTTCGCCCATATAAAGCTCTTTTTTCGCTAATGAAAGTTGAAGTTCACGTGCGATTTGTTTTAAATTTCGCTCTTCTCGTTCAGTGACAAGAGAAATGACTGTACCTTCTGCTCCCGATCTGCCTGTTCTACCTGAGCGATGTACGTATTGATCTGCATCTTGAGGAACATCGATATGAATTACATGCGTCAATCCCTTAATGTCTAATCCTCTAGCTGCGACATCCGTTGCTAATAAGACAGGGAAATCTCCTTTTCGAAACCCTTTAATCGTCGTAGCACGATCTTCTTTTTTCGTTTCACTGTGTAAAGAGCCTGCTTCTACACGCTTAAATGTTAATTTTTCTTCAAACTCGATCAGAGTATCAATCCCTTTAAAAAAGGCTAAAGCTTTCATTTGTTCTTGACGAACTAGTTTTCTAAGCACGTCCACTTTATCTCTAGCTTCACTTTTGATGTATACATGCTCTACCTTCGAAGCTGGGAGTTCATCTCTTCCTACCTCTATTTCAAGAGGCTGGTTCATCATGTCTTTCGCTAGCGATTTGGTACGTTCTGATACAGTAGCTGAGAAGACTAGGATTTGACGATCACTTAACGCCATTTTTACAATCTGTTGAACCGTTTGAACATGCTCAGGTACAAACAATTGATCCGCTTCATCAATCACAATTGTTTTGACTTCGTGCATTTTTAATTTCTTCATTTTAATTAATTCGTTCAAACGTCCTGGGGTACCAACAATGATATTAGGGCGCTTTTTGAGTTTTTCTAATTGCCGTTTCATATTTGCTCCGCCAATAAACGCAGCGCTTGAAATACCGCTTCCCTGCGACCAAGTTTGAATTTCACCATGAATTTGCATAACTAATTCATGGGAAGATGCTAAAATAACCGCTTGAACATGAGATGGTCCCGGCTGAATGCGATGTAAGACAGGCAACAAATATGCCAGTGTCTTTCCTGTTCCCGTTGGGGATTCTCCTATTACATCTTTATTAGCTAAAATCTCTGAAATAGCTTTCGTTTGAATGGCAGTAGGCTCATTGAACCCTGCTTTTTTCCACGCCTCTTGTAAAAAAGGCTGTAAAGTCTCTATAAACTGACTCATATCTATCTCCTTTTCCATGCTTTTCTCGATATTATAAACGATTTTTTTATTTCAATTAAACGAATGTATCAGTGGCCATGTGCGTTAATACTGACCTTAATTTCTATTTATAAATAAACCTTCCTTATCCCAAGGGACCCTGTCAATCCGTCAGTAGAAAAGTCGATTGTTGCCTTAACTTTTCTACATCGATATACATAGCTTCAACTATGATACACTATTGCTTCTATAGAAAACAATATGATCCTCTTTATTATGGACGAAAACTTGTATAAGAAGGAGGTTTTATGTCCTATATGGATCCGAATGCAAAAGGCTCAGCTGCTTACTTCCTCTTTTTCAAGAAAACAACCGCCTCTCTGAACTACGAAAGGCGGCTGTTTCGTTCTGTAATTGGCATATCAATAGTAACCGTTGTCCCTTTTCCTTTACCGCTTTTAAAATGCATGGTACCTTGATGACGCTCCATGATTTTGTAACACACGGCCAGCCCTAAGCCCGTTCCAGCTTCTTTTGTAGAATAAAACGGCGTCCCTACTTGTTCAATCCTCTCTTGACTCATTCCGATTCCATTGTCTTCGAAGTGAATCAATGCTCGTGTATCTTTTTCTTCAACTGTTATTGTAATATGGCCTTTCTCAATAATAGCTTCTACACCGTTTTTGATCACATTGATGAACACTTGTTTCAACTGATTTGCATCAGCCGAAACATAAATAGGCCTTTTTGCTGTTTCTTTCAATAAAATAGAAACATTATTTAAATTGGCCTGCGCTTCCATTAGCGTAATAACTTGTTTTAAAATCTCGCATAAATTGGTCTTTTCAAAAGATACATGCTGCTTTTTTCCAAGAATGAGCATTTCACTGGAGATTAAGTTGATGCGGTCGATTTCAGACATCATGATATCTAAATATGTGTCATTTGTTTCCTTAGAGGCTTGCATAACCTGTACAAAACCTTTTAAAGAAGTAAGGGGGTTTCTAATTTCATGTGCTACGGCACCTGCCATTTGTCCAATAACCGACATTTTTTCCGAGGTTATCATAAGCTCTTCATCTTGACGGTATGTAGTAATATCGCGTGCAATCATAAATACACCTACTACCTGCTTATGAACAATAATGGGAAGCAAAGAACACCTAAGCAACCGTCTTTCTCGCTTTCTATTGATCACATTCATTTCGAACTTAGCACCTTTTCCATTCAGCACTTCTTTAAAATACTCTTTACACATATCAAACTCTTCAGCTGCGATAAGAGCTGAAGGTTTCATCTTTTGCAGTTCTTCACTGGAGTATCCAACGATTGCTTCACCTTCCGGGTTAGCAAGAAGTACTTCACCCGTTTTACTTATTTCAAAAACACCATCAGGATTATGTTTGAACAAAGATTGATAGTGCTGATTGCTCGTTTGAAGTTCGTGTTCTTTCACTACGAGCTCTTGCTGGGACTCCACTAGTTTATAAGCTCTCCTATATACCAACCCATACAAAATAATGCCCGTAGCTAAAATAAAAAACCAACCTTTGTATTGTTGAAAAAAAATATATACTTCAAAACGACCTTGCGCTAATGTTCTAGATATATTATCAGATATCAAGATCCATACAGCGCCAATAATGATATATATAATTGAAATTCTTAAAGCTACTTTACGCGCGTGTTTCACCAAATTTTAATCACCTGTTTATCCGTATTGATCCCCTGTCTTATTGCCTTTATATGAAGTGTTCACTTTTTGTAGCCATTTCATGCCGTTGTAAAAAATTGATGAATGGCCTGACCTAGGTTACTAATAGATTTTACATTTGCTTGAAAATGATACTGGTGAAGCCATTGACTGTGATCGGGTGTCACACCTGTTAAATAAATCTGTACGCCCATTAGCTGAAATTCCCATATTAAATGTTCTAGGGCTGCAACACCTCGTTCATCAATTTGACCGATTCCATTAAAATCAATGATAACTCGATCAACCGTTTCCTCATCTATTTGTCTGAGCAGCCGATGTTCATTTTTCATGATGACTTCCTCAAATAAATCGCCAAACAGAGGTATAAGCACCATGTTGTTCGATAAATGAATAAACGGTCCCGACAGCTCTATAACTCGGTTCATGGCCTTTTCTAATCGTTCTTTTTGCAGCAGCAGTTCTAAGTCTGTTTCAGATAAACGCGCTGTATGCTGTTCGATTTTTTCTGAGAGAATTCTAATTTGAGAATCTTCCTCTACACATATTACATGCGCCTTATCTTGCTCCCATTTGCAATTCACAGTATAAAGAGACATCTTAGCTTTACGCGAATGCATGACTAATTCTGTTTTTATTTTTTCCTTCTTTCCTAATCGTTTTCTAGCTTTGTTCTGACTATCTTCATCAACAATTTCTAAAAAATGTTGAACCTCTCCGAATAAAGCGGCTGCTTCATCAGATTGCGCTAGAATATTCATTTCCTCATCCATAATAAAAGCAGGAAGCGGAGCATATTTAATAGTCGACAACCTTAATCCCCCTAATTGATTGATAATGAAAAAGCTCTTTCAACTCCTCTAGCTGTGCAATAAATCGAACTTGATTTGTTTGAACAAGAGGAAACTTATAGTTTGAAACTACTCGGCCTCCAACTAAAATAAGCGGCTGATGTTTTGTCTTTTTTAATCCTTCTATATATTCGTTTGCTTTTTCTATATGATGAGTTAAACTGAACGAGATTCCTACTAAATCAGGTTTCCATTGTTCAACAGCGTGCGTTGCATGTAAAAGCGGAGAATCTGCTCCTAAAAGTTTCGTCTGCCATCCGTGCTCTTCAAAGAGAATGGAAATCATTTTTAAACCTAAAAAATGCTGTTCATTTTCTATACACAAAAACAGACCTTTTTTTTCACTTTTAATAACTTCTTGTCTTATACACAATTGATAGCGTGACAAAACATAGTCACAGGTAGTAGTAGCTAAATGTTCATCAGCCACTGAAATTTCATCTTCTTCCCACATCATACCGATTTGAGCCATTGACACTGAAATGAATTGCTGAAAAATATAAAATGTGTCGAAACCCTGCTGTCTTTTTTTCCACACAATATTCCAAGCTTCATCTTGATTCCCTGATAACAGTAATTCAGTCAAGCGTTCTATGCTTTCAATCAAGAAACCACCTCTTTTTCAGTCAAACGACTTGTTTTTTTCCTTTGTTATTATCAACCATACCACTTAACTCACCGGCACTCTACAGTAAAATATTCTCACACCGACAAAATAGCACCGGACGTCTCTGACAGGTAAATCTTTTTATTTTTCAAAGTCAACGAGGTAGTGATGCAGCAAGTGACGGTTTTGTTCATTGTATAAGTACGCATACACAGGACGTCCTATTGTGCCGTAAGTCATTCTTTCTCCAAGAAGACCTATATCTGTTAGAAATTTTAAATATTTTCGAATAGACACTCTTGAAATTCCCGTTTTTTCAGCCACATCATCGGTCGAAAAAGGGTGATATTTAAGATGCACAATGGCTTCTACGATGACTTCTAATGTTCCTGTCGTTAGACCCTTAGGCAACGGCTCTACCGGAGCTTCTTTTATTTTTTTATTAGACAGCAGCCCGTCTAATTCCTGTTGATTAAGCTGAGGTTGCTGTTTTAACGTACGAAATGTTTGTTTATAAGCCGAAAGTGCTTGATAAAAGCGTTCAAATGTAAAAGGCTTAATCAAATAATCAATCGCTCCATAGCGTAAAGCTTGCTGAATCGTTTGGGCATCCGAAGCAGCGGTGATAAAAATGACGTCTATTTCCTCTTGCTTTGTTCGAATCTCTTGTAAAACTCTCAAACCATTTTGCCCAGGCATAAAGATATCAAGCAGTACTAAATCAACTTGATATTCATTTACCTTCACTAAGGCTTCATGACCCGAATGAGCAACAGCGACCACTGTAAACCCCTCTATCTCTTCAATGTACTTTTGATTAAACTGAGCAACCATTGGGTCATCTTCAACAATTAATACTTTAATCAACTTGATCTCTCCTTGTTTCGTACGGAATATCAATATAGAATGTGGTACCGCTATTTATAAATGAGTCAATAACGATTTGGCCACCTAGTTCATCAATCGTTTGCTTCACTAAATGCAGCCCAAACCCTCTGCTCGTTCCTTTTGTAGAAAAGCCTTTCTTGAAAATCTGATTCATTGTATCGGAAGGAATGCCGCAGCCTGTATCCGTAACTTGAATCGTAAGCTTATTGTTTTTATACACAAGCATAACGGACACTTTTTTAGAGGCTTGATGACAAACTGAATCAATTGCATTATCAATTAAATTTCCAATAATGGTAATGAGATGATGAGTAACGTGTGGATCTGAAGGTTCTGGAATAACTTCATCAGCGGAAAACGTCAGTTCTACGCTTTCCTCTCTAGCATAACTCATTTTGCCCATGAGAAACCCTGCCAACGCATGATCTTTAATAGATTTAGTCACTGAACTAGATTCATCGACACGATGATTAACAAGCTGATGAATATACGTTTTTAGCTCATCATAATAATTCATCTGCACCATTCCTAAAATCACATGAAGTTTATTCATAAATTCATGCGATTGTGCTCGAAGCGCTTCCACATACATTTTAACACCTGTTAGCTGTTCTGCTAAGATATTAACTTCTGTTTTATCCCGAAACGTAGAAAGTGCTCCTACAATCTCTTCGTTTACCACTAGCGGAACCCTATTAACTACAATGGCTACTCCATTTATGACTTGCTCTTCATCATAATGAGATTCCCCCGTAGACAAAACGTCGTCCAATCTGGAGGTGGGCATATATTCTCGAATAGACAAACCGATTGGCTCTGGTGCTAACCCTGCTTTAACAAATAAGCGGCGTGCAGAACGATTAGCAAGTGTAATATTACCTTCTTTATCAACAGCTATCACTCCTTCACGAACCGACTGCAGCATGGTGCTTCTCTCTTCTAGAATTTTAGCAATTTCAGAAGGTTCCAAGCCAAATAAAATTTTCTTTATGTAATTCGCTAATAAAATAGCACCAAGAACGCCTACAAGTAAGCCAATTAATGAACCTAAAACAATTCGACGATGCCCATCTCTAATCGCTTCATTTACATTATTCAAAGAAATCCCCACAGCCACTGCGCCAATTTGTTGATTTTTTTCATTATAAATAGGTGCAAAAGCGCGCAGAGATTTATCAAGCGTTCCTTTTGATACAGATACATAAGATTTCCCGTGCAATGATTTTTGCTCATCGCCTCCGGCAAACCTCTTTCCTATCTTTTTAGGATCTGGGTGAGATTGGCGGATTCCATTCATATCTATAACAACGATAAACAAGACGCTTGATTTTTTACGAATTCGTTCAGTAAATTCCTGAATTGACTGAGGTGTTTTTGTCTTTAGTCCTTTTTTCACGTTCGTTGATTCTGAAATAATTGTAGCAATAGTCCGAGCTTTTTCAGCCTGTTGATCTCGGATGTTTTTTCCAATTGAACTGCTAACTAATAAATCCGTTAACAATAGCGATAGAATTACCACCATGCATACAAGCAGCACCGTGATGCTTCGCAGCCCCATTCTTCCGTGTTTCACATTCTTCCCTCGCTTCCCTGCTTTCCTTGTTTATAGCACAAGAAAAAGATCTTATCTAGAGGCAGATAAGATCTTCGCTTATTTAATTTCATTTTTACTGAGTTGATGAACATTTATACAGGAAGGTTAACAATCTACTTTATAGTTTAGGTCCTTTTCGATATTTGAACCATCCCATTTTATAAAAGGCAAAGACCATTACGCCTACAAGCCCAATCATAATGCCCAGTACAATAAAATAATTATATTTTCCCGTCAGTTCCGGCATATATGAAAAGTTCATGCCATAGAGGCCAGCAATAAACGTCAACGGTAAGAAAATAGCTGACATCAGCGTTAGCGTAAACATGATTGAATTCATACGATCCGAGTTGATGGACATAAAGCTTTCTCGAATATCATTTGACAAATCCCTGCTTGCTTGCATAATTTCAATCATATTTAATAGGTGGTCATAAATATCATTAAAATAGCGAACCTGCTCTTTTGCTTTTAACGCATTGGTTGACATAATACGATACATTAAATCTCTCATGGGGTTTAAAATCCGGCGCATTCGTGACAAATCACTTCGGATGTCATAAAGCTGCCTCATTAGTTCATCCATAGGTTCGTCTTTTGCATTGTCTTCAATGTCGTCTATGTGATCTTCAAATTTATAAAGCACAGGGAAGTATTCATCAACGGTATGATCTAAGAGTTCATACATGATATCCCATGTTCCATCTTCGGTAGCCTCAGGGTCTTTTTTGATAAGCTCCCACACTCTAGCCACGCTCGTTAGCTTGTCCAAGTGGTAAGTGACTAAAAAGTTATCCCCCACAAATGCAGATACTTCTAAGTGCTCAAGCTCTTCTTTATGAAGTGCATAATACACTAAAAAATAATGCTCATCATACAACTCAAATTTAGCCCGCTGACCTTGATTCAAACAGTCCTCAACTGCTAAAGGATGAAAATTAAATTGTTCAAGCTGCTTTTTTTCTTCCTCGGTGGGATTGTAAAAATCAACCCAATACCATTGAAAGTCATGGCTTGAACGAATCTCATTCATTTCTATGTCTTTAATAGCTCCTTCTTTGGTTTTAGCTACAATTTTAATCATAAGATAACCTCTGTCTTTTTTGATACTATTCTCTGCACATACCCTTTTTACCATTTTGTTAAACTTTTTTCTTTTAATGTACGCCTTTTCTTGTCTATACATACGATGATGGTGACGACAAGAGAACAAAACGGTGAGGAGGTATATCCATATGTATGAATTTTACTCCCGGCATGAAGAATATTGGGAAGATGATACAAGACTAGACGAACAGCTTTTAAGAGATATAAACAAAGCTGTAAACGATGAGTTTTCTGCTATTCACTACTATACACGCCTAGCAGAGCTGGCTCCTAATGATCAGTTTCAACAAGCTATATTAGGTATTCGGCAGGATGAAATTAAACACTTTGACTGGTTTTCTAAAGCCTATTATGATTTATCAGGCAGCTACCCACAGATTTCATTAAACATAAAACTGCCAAATACTTTTCAAGAAGGGGTCTCTGAATCCATTAAAGATGAAGTAGAAACCGTTCCATTTTATCAATCAATCGCTAGAAGAATCACAAATGCTCGAATTCAAAGCCGCATTGTTCGAGCTGCGAGCGATGAACAGCGCCACGGTCAAATTTTTCGAACCATTCAGTCCCACTTCTCATACTAAATAATACGCTTGCAGTCGCAAGCGTATTATTTAGTATGGTTTTATTATTACCTCTTACTTTGTAGCATTAAATTCTTCTTTAATTTTTTGGAGCAGCGTTTGATTTGTTAATACGTCATACCCTGTTAATGCCATTGTTTTTGCACCAAGTATCATTGCTTCTCTTCCTTGCTCACTTAAAGCTGCTTCTCTAAATTCGTGCGTATGACAAACAAAATAATCATCACAAATTTGAATATACGGATGAATAGCCGGAACAACCTGACTCACATTCCCCATATCTAAAGATCCATGATCGCCTTGGTCTTCCGTAATGCTTTGCTCGCTCACACCTAATGAGATGAGATTATTTGTATAGACGTCGGATAATGTTTGATTCGTTTGCATATCATCATAAGAAAACTCATAGTTTGAGATTTTTAATTTTGTTCCCGTCGCTAAAGCAGCACCATGTGCACATGCCTTCACCTTATCTGTTACTTCATCTACATATGCACGAGTTGAAGCGCGAACATAAAATTGCGCTACTGCATAATCCGGTACAACGTTGGCCGCCTTGCCACCCTCTGTAATCACTCCATGAATACGTACATCCGGCTTCACATGCTGGCGAAGCGCATTAATGCTATTGAACGTTTGTAATACACCGTCTAGCGCATTGATTCCTTCATGAGGGGCAGCGGCTGCATGTGCAGATTTTCCGAAGAACTCAAACTGAATCGCATCCATCGCAAGAGAACGCCCGCTTTTTTGATGACAGTAATAAGGGTGCACCATCATAGCTACGTCTAAATGATTAAAAATACCTTGTTCAGCCATCGTTACTTTGCCGCCTCGTGTTTCCTCTGCAGGCGTTCCGTATACGTATATTTTACCGCCCGTTTCTGCGACTGCTTTACTCAGACCAATACCAGCGGCAATTGACATGGTTCCAATTAAGTTATGTCCGCATGCGTGTCCGAGATCCGGCAAAGCATCGTACTCTGCCATAAACCCAATCGATGGACCTGGCTTTTGACTGTCATAAACAGCGGTAAAAGCCGTTGGCAAGTCACATGTACCAATTTCAACTGTGAACCCTTGTTCTTTTAAAACATCTGTTAATGCTTTGCAAGCCTTAAATTCTTCATGGCCAAGCTCAGGATTTTGTCCAATATATTTGCTTACATCATAAAATGTATCCTGTAATTTATTAATTGTTTCATTTATTAATTGTTTCATTAGTTGTACTCCTCTTTTAAATATTTAAACAAATTATAGTATATTTATTCGTTTTTTGAAAGCTAGTTTTTAAGACGTGTTTTCCTATCACCTTAATATGCCTTATAATTAAACTACTAACTGTTTTAAAGAAGGTATGCATAATGATTAACGTAAAAAAATTTAATTTTTTAGGCGGTCGTATTATTAAAACAGGCATTGCCGTTTTTTTGACTGCACTCATTTGTCAGTCCGTTGGCTGGCCGTATATGCTCGCTGTTATTACAGCTATTGTTACGATTGAACCAACCGCTGCGGATTCTATCAAAAAAGCGTTCATTCGCTTTCCTGCTTCAGCAATTGGAGCTGCTTTTGCCATGATTTACACATTTCTTTTAGGCGTAACGCCGCTTACCTATATGCTTGTTGCTGTTTCTACTATTATATCCTGTTATAAATTGCGTTTACATGCCGGAACACTCGTTGCAACGCTAACAGGAGTGGCTATGCTGACGATTGTGCACGACCATTATTTCATATCATTTTTAATTCGCCTAGCGACCACTAGTATTGGGCTGCTTACTTCTTCACTTGTAAATATCATTGTTCTTCCTCCTAATTATACACCGATTATTACGAGGAAAATTCAAAATCTCTCAAAACAAATGAGTAGCGTCTTACAGCAAAGAGGAAGCGAACTTTCTCAAGTACACGCTTGTCATAAACAAACAAAGCTTCAATTTCAGCAGCTTTCTGCTGAAATTGAAAAAATTGAAACGCTTTGTGAGTATCAGCGAAAAGAATGGAAGTTTCACCATTTCACTCGTACAGCTATGAGAAAATTCCACTATGAATATAAGAAACTTTCACTTATGAGGCAGCTTGTCTACCATATTGGTAATTTAATTTATTTGCCTGCTCACCAGCTTCAAAGTGCAAAACATCAAGTGATTTGGGACACTTTCACTTCCTTTCATAACGTCTTACAAAATGAACAATATAAAAGCTCTTTGCAGCATCAAACGCTTGTTTTGACTTTTAAAAAAAGGTTTTGGGCACATAAGCAGGAAGAAAACAGAGTGGATCAGCCTTTTTCAACAGAAACAACCATGCTGTACGAACTTCTTGCGATTCATCACCTGCTTGAAGAACTACACCGTATTCATTGTTTGAAGGAACGCTATAACTTAAACAATTCGCCTGTCTCACTTTCTTCATAAAAAAATCCTCACATATGTGAGGATTTTCTTGTTTACGAAACTTGTGACTCATCTTTCTTATATTCTTTCTCCCAGTAGTCCGCATTTTTAATTCCTAGCTTAACAGGATCAAACACAGGGTCTAGCCCCTGTTTTTTCTGAGCTTCATAGTCTTTTAATGCAACTAACGCAGGCTTAGCTAAAATTAAGATAGCAATTAAATTTAGCCATACCATAATACCAAGTCCTGCATCACCTAGCGCCCAAGCTAGTGATGCTTGTTTAACTGACCCGTAGAACGTAGCTCCTAGAAGGACAAGCTTTAATGCAAACATAGCCCACTTTCCGTTCTTTCCGCGAGTTAGATAAGCAATATTTGTTTCGGCGATGTAATAATAAGCCATAATCGTTGTAAATGCGAAGAAAAATAGAGCAACTGCCACGAAACCAGCCCCAAATCCAGGTAACACTGTTTCAATAGCAGCTTGTGTAAATCCAGGTCCTGCTTCTACACCCGGTAAATTCGAAATAATAAATGAACCGCCCGGTCCTTCCGTATTGTACATGCCTGTGAATAAAATCATAAAAGCCGTTGCTGAACAAACGAACAGGGTGTCAATATAAACCGAAAAAGCTTGTACAAGTCCTTGTTTCGCCGGATGCGAAACTTCTGCTGCAGCTGCTGCGTGCGCCCCTGTTCCTTGTCCTGCTTCATTTGAATAAATGCCCCGCTTCACTCCCCAAGAAACAGCTAAACCAACAATTCCTCCAAAAGCAGAATCTAATGCAAAAGCACTTTTAAAAATAAGAGCGATAACTCCCGGCAACTCGGAAATGTTCATGGCAATAATGATAAGAGCTAAAATAATATACCCAAGTGCCATAAAAGGTACAACGAATTGGGCCACCCCTGCAATACGCTTAACGCCTCCAAAGATAATAAAAGCAAGAATAATAACTAATCCTACTGCTGTAACCGTTGGACTAACGCCAAATGCATTGTCGATGCCAAGCGCGATGGAGTTAGACTGAACGCCCGGCATTAGGATACTCATCGCAACAAGTGCTGCAATAGCAAATAAAATGCCATACCATTTCATACCTGTTCCTTTTTCAATATAGTACGCTGGACCACCTCGATATTGGCCATCTTGTTTAACTTTATAAATTTGAGCAAGTGTTGATTCGATGAATGCACTAGAAGCACCAATAAAAGCAACTGCCCACATCCAAAATACAGCTCCTGGACCTCCAAAAGCGATAGCTGTTGCCACTCCAGCAATGTTTCCTGTTCCGACTCGTCCCGACAGCGCTAAAGACAGGGCTTGGAAGGAAGAAACTCCTGCTTCTGAGCTTTTACCCTGAAACATAAGCATAACCATGTCTTTTAAGTGTCTTACCTGCAAAAACCTCGTTAAAATTGAGAAAAACAGGCCAATCGCAAGACATCCATAAATAACAGGCGTGCTCCATAGCACATTATTCAAACTCGTTACAAATTGCTCCAAAAGATAACCCCCTTATTTTTTCATTCAGACTATTTTAAATTATAAGTTAAATTATAAATTTTAACAATAAAACTCTAAATTAAAACTTTTTTTTAGTTAAAATACACAAAAAAACTTATAAAATCCTCAAAAACATCCAACGATGAACCGTTTACATTCCGTAATTATCGCTTTCAAAAGAGAGATATCTGCACCTTTCTTATCAGGAACACATAGGCTATAGGAGTTACTTTCTATTAGAAGGTGTGAAAAACAATGATGAGAATAGAGCCTTTATTTTATCGTCCTTTAGCTCTAGACCTTCTTTATGCGTGCGTCTTAGCTTATAAGCAATACGCACAGGGAGGCACATTTGATGTACCTGAAGGCTACCGGCTTATTAAATCGTTTAAAGCTTCTGCCATAGGGGTTCAAGAATGGTTTGGTTTTATTTTAGAATCTGATGACTCTATCGTAATTGCCTTTCGAGGAACTCAATCTGAGGCAGATTGGATTGCTGATGCTCGCATTAAGCAGCGCCCTTATCCATACAATCAACAAGCCGGTCTCGTCCACGAAGGTTTTTTAGCCGTTTACGAATCATGCCGTGATGAAATTTTTGAAACGTATCAGTCCCTTACCCCCAAGCCACTTTATATAACGGGGCATAGCCTAGGTGGTGCACTCGCTGCTCTTCATGCCTTAGATGTCGCCACAAACGCATCTTTTCCAGAGGTTACAATGTACAACTACGGAGCTCCTCGAGTAGGTGATCCTCAATTCGTTCAAACATACACAAATCTTGTTTCAAATAGCCGCTGCTTTGTTAACACGACGGATACGGTTCCTAAAATCCCTCCGAAGCGACTCTATTCCCCTTCCACAAAGCAAACAATTTATTACGATCAAGACCCTCTTCAACTCTCATTTACCATTCAAACAGGTTCTACCGTAGGGAACCATAATCCCCAAACGTACAGTGTTGGCATTTGGATGATGTCGGATTATCCTATTTTGGTCCAAAAATAAAAAACAGGCGGAAAGCCTGTTTTTTTATGCACCGATTGCTGCTTTGATTTCTTCTATTTGTTCTTGATGACGCTTTTCGTGATAACCAATAAAGTCAATCCATTGCTTTAAATCCATTAACCCAAATACAGGGTGTGGAAATGATTTTTGCTTTAGCTTATCTTCACTTGCTGTTTCTTCTAACTCTGCTAAAGCCTCTCTTGATTCTGCCAGCTTACTCTTCATTTCTTCTAATGTCTGCTTTTCATTAGAAGGCGTAACTTGAGCCGGTGCATCTACTTTTCGCGAACGGTCTACCGCTAAATGAAACGGCTTATCTTCAGTGGGCTGATCTACACCGTTTTCTAACTGATCCTTTACACGTGAAACAATCATGCGCTCCATCAAATATAAATGTTCTAATACTTGCATAACGCTCCATGTATTAGATGCTGGCTGCTGATTTAATTGTTCGTATGTTAATGATTCTACACTGTTCAATACATCATTTCGAAACTGTTCATTTTTGTTCATTTTTCATCCTCCTCTAGGATTCCTCTAACTTATCGTACCAAAAAACTCTTCCATATAAAAAAGATATCCCTTTACTTAACCTTGTTTTAACTGCAATTGTTTCACGTGAAAAAATCATATTTTCTATTTGACATTGGTTAACCAGGGTGTTATATTTAGATTTCTGGCTTTTCTTTAAGAGCTAGACATAGTGAAAGTAACTTGAGAGGATGTATCGTACAATGCAAGGTAAAAATACTGGCATTCGACACATGTCTTTGAACAAAACTTATTCACACTGGATCGGCTTCGGAGCCGTAAGGATGCAAGAGAGGTAGGGCTTGCGTCGTTTAGGTTAATCGATCATGTGGAAAAACAAACCGCGGCAATGGATGAAATCCATGCAAGCACAATCAATGCTAATTGTGCCCTAACAACAACGAAACATACAAAAACCGTAATCATGGATTTTATAAAGAAAGTAATCATTTTGTTTTTACACTTGCAAAAAGCAAGTTACTGATAAGAAACACGAACAAAAGCGAGCAGATGCATCTGCTCGCTTTTTTAATGATGATTTTTTATTTACTTTATCATTTCTTTTTTTAGGGAATCTTATAAAAAAGCCAAAACCAATATGGTTTCGGCTTTTTTCTTATTGCTCTGCTAGTACATCAGCAAATGCTTTTGCATAAGGAGGAAGGTCTGGCGGACGGCGACTTGAAATGATGTGGCCGTCGATTACGACTGCTTCATCATGCCAAATAGCTCCCGCATTTTCCATATCATCTTTGATTCCTGGCGTACTTGTTACGTTTCGGCCATCTAAGATTTTTGCAGAGATTAATACCCATCCTGCATGGCAGATTTGGCCGATTGGCTTTTGCTGTTCATCCATATGACGAACCATTTCAATTACTTCAGGGTAGCGGCGCAGTTTATCCGGCGCCCAGCCTCCAGGTACTAAAATAGCGTCATATTCAGCTGGATCAACATCTTTAAATGCGTAGTCCGATACGGCTGGAACACCGTATTTCCCCATGTACGTTTCGTTTGCTTTTTCTCCAACTAAATGTACTTCTGCTCCTTCTTCGCGAAGACGCATCACTGGATACCATAGTTCTAGATCTTCAAAGTCTGCACTAACAAGCGCAATAACTCTTTTATTTTCTAAGCGCATCGTAACACCTCCGCCATCAGTATAGCATGTTGGAGAATAAGATTGAAAATAAGGAACTAAATTGTACATAATTAAAGGATTTTTCAAGTGCCCTTCAGAAATTTTTTGTATGCCAAATGGTCTAATTTTATATTTTCACTTGACTGGGGACAAACACCACACTACAATGTGTAGTGTAGTATTCATAATGTTGTAAAATTATCCAAATAAGAAAGACTTTCTGATTTAATTGCTACATTTCTTTTTTCGGGCTTTCACACTACATAATGTAGTGTTTTTCAAATACACTTAAAGGAGGAAGTAAAGTGAATAAAAACGTCGAAATTGGTTCACTTATTATTCGTTTAGTATTAGGTTTTACATTTTTAGTACACGGCTTTCAAAAATGGCAAGGGGGAATTGAAAATACAGTAGGGTTCTTCGATAGCTTAGGAATCCCTGGTTTCATGGCATATATTGTTGCAACGATTGAACTTGTAGGTGGTATTCTTATTATTCTTGGTTTAGCAACAAGAGTCATAGGTGCTTTATTTATAGCAGTAATGCTCGGCGCTATTTTCACAGCCAAGCTTAAAAGCGGATTTGTTGGCGGATTTGAGTTTGATATCGCCTTAATTGCCATGTCTGCTCACCTATTTCTTGCAGGAAGCCAGTTCCTTGCTCTTGATAAAGTGGTATTTAAAAAGAAAGAAACTGCTTTTTCTCTTCAAGAAGAAAGCAGTAAATAAAAAAGAAAGCTTATACTCTCCCAATATAAGCTTTCAGGTTAGTCCCGCCGTTTGAGGCGGGCTTTTTTTATATTTGAAGCAGTAAATTCGCAAATAAAGAAGAGCGCTCGGACAACGTATCAATTTGAATATGTTCATATTCCGCATGTATTCCTTTTCCGCATGCTCCTAATCCATCCAACGTGGGAACACCAATGGCCGCTGTAAAATTGCCATCACTTCCGCCTCCAACAGCTGCTTCTTCTAATTTCATACCCAGTTTGGCCGCAATTGACTGAGCGCATTCAAATAACTCTTCCGTTTGTTTAGACTTAACCATTGGAGGACGGTTCATGCCTCCTGTTACTTCAATCTTAATCCCTTTTAAAATGGGCGTTAAATTCAAAATAATATCCGTCATACGTTTTGCTTCTTCTTCTGTAGAAACACGTAAATCCACGTGCGCTTCTGCATATTCCGGCACTACATTTGTACCGCTGCCTCCGGTAAATGTCCCAACGTTCACCGTTGTACCTTTTTCATAATCGGTTAAGCTCTGCAGAAAAATCACTTGGCGCGCAAGCTCTTCAATCGCATTGATTCCTTCTTTGTGGTGATTACCCGCGTGTGCTGCTCGTCCCCATACTTTTACGGTGAAAATTCCCGCTCCTTTGCGCGACGTTTTTAACGCACCTGAACCCGCCACCGCCGGTTCTGCTACTAGCACTGCTTCACTTCTTTGTGCTTCTTCTTCAATGTATTTTTTAGAAGAAATTGACCCAATCTCTTCATCCGAATTGCAGAAAAACACAATTTTTTTATCGAGCGATAAGCCAAGCTCTTGAATCGCTTTAATCGCCCATATAGATTGCACAATGCCGCCTTTCATGTCTAAAATTCCCGGACCGTACAGCTTGTTTCCCTCTGTTCTTAGACTTAGCCTTCCCTTTTCCCATACCGTGTCAAAGTGACCGATAATTAAAAGCTGCTTTTCTCCTTCTCCAATCGTAAATTTCAAATGGTTTCCTACTTCTTTTTCTTCTATAATTTCGTAGCCTACTCCTAAACGCTTTTGAAACAGCTCCGTTAAATACATTCCACACTGATCTACTAACTCTTTACTGTAGGACGGTGATTCTTTTTTCACAAATCCAACTAAATCTTCAAGCATCTCTTGTTCGTGTTCTTTTAAATAACTAAATACACTTTGTTCTACCATTACCTGACTCAAATCAATTCCTCCTCCAAACAACCCCTGCTGCTCGCATTAAATGCTTTTATTTATCGTACGTATAACTATGTTCTACGTTTCACATAACGACCTTAAATTATCCTTAATTATAATGGTTTTCAGACAATTTTCCATCCTTTAAATATAGATAATACTTTAACTTATTCATAACCGACCGAAAATAGCCATAAACTTCAACAAATTCATACAAAAAAGCTTCAATCTTCAACAGATTAAAGCTTTCGTTTGACTAATTGACATTTATTTTAATATTTTTCCCTTTTGACTTCACACTCACAAAAACAAACATAGACACTAAAAAAATAAACAAAATAACGCCAACCATTTCAAAGTTTACTTCGGCCCACGGGTTAAAGAAAGTGAATGCTAAATAGAGTGACACACCATACGCGAGGACAACAATAACCCAGCCCATCAAGCGGGAAGCAGATCGCCCAAACTTACTCGATTCATTCACCATTTTATGTACAATCAGTGAATCGATTGTATCTGTCAGCATCATACCAAACATAAATACTAGTCCTAATAAAAGCGGCGTATACTTGCCTGCGTTCCCTACAGCTAGAGACCACACGGCCGTTTGACTGACCGTTTCGGCTGCTAAAGCGAACAATGCTCCTACAAGAATAATTAAAAAAGGATTCGTTGTTCCTTTTGCGATTTTCGGAATAAACTTCCCTTTTAACCCGCTCAGCTCAAACTCTTCCTCTTTATTTTTGGTTCGAAGCAAATGATATGTGTTTAATGTCCCGATTAGAAAGAGGGAGATAATGGATACCCAAGATGCAAAATGATCGAAATACGATGGAAACGTAAAATTCTTCATCACCACGCCAAGCACCCCGGCCGTGACGGCCACCATTCCTCCGTGACCTAGTGAAAACAGCGTGCCGACCCACGGGGCAAAACGGCTCCCCATTCGCCAATTATATCGGGTCTGGCCATCAATAAAAGCTAAGTGATCTGCATCCAATCCGTGCCTGATTCCTAATAAAAAGACAAGTAAAAAAACTGATAAACCTTCCATTTCCTACACTCCTTTTTTTAAAATAAAACGTAAAAAAGCCTCAATTCTATAGAAATTGAGGATGTGTCGGCATATGAAAATAAACAGCAATTGCTCACTGCGTACCTTGATACACCGCCTCTTTCCTAGAAGAGTCAAGTGTACAGAATAGGTAGGTCTCCTGGCTTGAGATCATCATTTTCTACCGCCTTCCCCGTTTTGAGTGACGATAAGATAGAAAACTCCCTGCTTACAGTGGCTGGACCGCTCGAGATTTGCACTCGATTCCCTGTTACCTCTTACGCTATGTAAGAGCACCTAAACTGTGCGAATGATTCATTTTCTTCCTCATTATACTAGTACTCCTTACAAATGAATAGAGAAAATTCAAATAAAAAAGCCCTGCTAAGCTTTACATGCTTAGCAGGGCTTTTTAAAGCAATTAAACTACTTCTACCGTTACGTCTACGTTGCCGCTGATTGCTTTTGAATACGGGCAGTATGAGTGGGCTAGGTCTACATATTTTTTAGCTGTTTCTAAATCTAAGCCTTCGATATGAGCTTCAAGCGCTACAGCAATTTTCACTCCTTGATCAGCTTTATCTGGAAGCAGCTGAACCGTAGCTTTTACTTCACTGCTTTTAATTTCTACGTTATGTTTTTTCAACATAAATTCTAACGCGCTGTTGAAACAAGCACTGTATCCAGCTGCAAATAGCTGCTCTGGGTTTGTTGCTGTTGTTGCTTCTCCACCAAGCGCTGGAGGTGTTGCAACGTCTAGATTAAAGATATTATCTAAAGAATGAACTTCTCCTGTTCTTCCACCTGTGTTAACGACTGTCGTTTCATATAAAGCTTTCATGTATAAATCTCTCCTCTTTTTTAGTAATTTTATTAAAATTTTTTATTTATCGTTTCTGTAATTTAATTGTACACAATTTAATTTTAAAAAACAAGTGTTAAATACATTAAAAATTTTCCAATAAAAAAAAGCCGCGTATATGCGACTTTTTCTTAATAATATTGAGACTGTTCGTCATAAGCTGATTTTCGAAAAATAGACAAGTTAGTAATAGCCCTCATCAGTTTCGTATTAAAAATAACATAATGAATAAACAGCGCCAGCACGCAGCCTAAAACGGCTCCTGTTAACACATCGAATGGATAGTGAACGCCAACCCATACGCGTGAAAATGCAATGAGTGCACCCATGACAACCCACATGCGCCCTGAACGTTTGAAATGCAGCCAAATGGTAAAAGTGATAACTAATGCAGACGTAGCATGATCGCTTGGAAATGAAGAATTCGCGGCGTGATCAATAAGCTGATTCACGTGGTGAGAGATAAACGGACGATCTCGATAAGCAAATAAACTAATCACTTTATTGATAATGACTCCTGTGGCACAAGCACATAAAGCTTGAAATGCTACAACACGGCTGCCGTTTTTATTAATAAGTAAAAACAAGCCGAGTAAAACAATAAGTACATACTGGGCATAATCTGCAAAGAATACCATCAGCGAATCTACAAACTTCACATGCGAGGCGTACTGATTCACCGCATGGAAAATGGTATAGTCTACTGAATTAATAGCTGATAACATAATCGAAATCCTTTCTTATTTTTAAATGTCATTAGCTATCTTATCAGTTTCTGAAGAAAATGAACATATTTTTGTCAGAAGCTTCCTAACTGGTATTTATAAATAACGTAGTCAGGCTGAGTGGTAAGCCAACAGATTTTTGCCCATTAACTTACCTGCGAATGATCCACGATGTTTTTTTGCAAAAAGATTTCTTCTAAAGAAGGCTCTTCTACGTGAATTTGATAAATATCGATGCCGCATTGAATCAATTCGCGAATAATCAGAGGGATATTTCTCTCTTTTTGAAGCATCACTTTTGTGTACGTGTGATGGTATTCCACGTCCGGACTCACTGTACGGAAAAACTGTTGAATATATTCTTTATGACTGCTTGGGTAAGGATCATGTTTAATCATCACCGTTTTTTTCGCTTGGTATTGAAAACGCAGTTCTTCCATTGTCCCTTCTACTAAAATAACACCATTTTTCATAATCGCTACACGTGTACAAATCTTCTCAACTTCATTTAAATTATGAGACGTCATAAAAATTGTCTTGCCCTGATTTTGAAGTTCTCTTATTAATTCATGAATGTGGAGAGCAGATTCAATATCTACTCCAGAAGTTGGTTCATCTAAAAAGATAAGATCTGGGTCTGTTACAATCGCTTGAGCAATTCCTAACTTCTTTTTCATTCCAAATGAAAACTTTCCAACTTTCTGATGGTCATGTCCTTCTAATCCTACTTTCTTCAGTACATTACTACAGTGTTCTTTAGAAAAACGATGTCCGTTTATCTTTAAAAAATAGCGCAAATGATTGAGTGCCGTCATCTCATCATAAAAGGTAGCATAGTCAGGAAGCACACCTATTTTCTTCTGAAGCTCTAAATCAATATCACTCTGTCCCAGCAGCGTAAATTCTCCTGCTGAAGGGAATGAAACGCCGGTAAGCATATTAATAAATGTAGACTTCCCTGCTCCGTTCCTCCCTAAAAATCCGTAAATTTCTCCTTGTGGGACTTGCAAATTAATACTATTAACAATTGTTTTAGATCCATACTTTTTAGTTAATTTACTTGTTTCAATAGCATACATATTATACTTCTCTCCTTTTAAAACTCCAAAGTCCCGTACATAAACAGAGTGCTGCAAAAATAAGAAGAACCGTTAAATACCCTTTCTCCAACTTTAAATAGTAGTAGGGTGTCACATACTTAAACCATGCAATGTACGCTTTTGATGAAAATATGCTCCATCCACTCAGTACCGGTAGAACAAACGATAAAATAATTGATAAAAACATAGTATGAGTTGGACTTGGTATTAAAGCTGAAAGCATTAAAACAAATGAAATGATACAAACGGTGAATAGCAGGCACTCTAAAAATATATAAAAAGAAAAATGATGCGAAATAAACCCAATCAGTAGAAAAGAAATAGAGATACAAACAAGCCAGAAACAACAAATTCCCAAGAATTTCCCTAGTACAATACGCTCTCTTGATGTTTTGGTAACTAAAAACCTGGCTGTTCTTGTTTTAATTTCTTGATTAATAACATTATGAGAAAGACTTGAAATAAACAAAGGTCCGAACCCGAGAAGCATCACCAAAATTCCCCCGTTGGCTCCATCTCGAATCTGTGCGCTCGTCAGTTGACCTCCAAGTTGACTAACTAGATGGGCTATTCCATAGGAAGCACCGCATACGATTAAAATAACGATAATTGATTTAACACTTTTAAATAAGCTTTGAAACTCTTTTACACTAATGGCCCACATTTTTAAAATCTCCTTTTTACATAAGTTTGACTGCTATCATCCAACAAAAGGATGATTTATTCCCTCAGGTAAAGCTTTTTTCTCTTTGGGCTTTCCGTTCCAAGAAAAATTTGTCCATATGCGCAGCAGCTTTTCCACCGGTCCAGTTTGAAATTTTTGCACGTACATATAACTGCCGATCAGCTGAATTCCGTATATACCGATGCAGACAAAAATCCCTGCTATCATGCCGAGCTTTCCGAAATAACCTAATCCATAACCGTAAAAAATCGTCGTGCATATAACCGTTTGCATTAAATAATTACTAAGCGATATCCTGCCTACGCTTTCAAAAGCCTTCATCAAAAATGACCTCTCGCATTTCACATATACCCAAGCAAAGCCTGCAATATAACCAAGAGATAGGAGACTCCCACCTAACATATGTGTAGAACCAGCCCAATTAGCATCTGGCCATACGTACATAGTTCCTTTTAACAGTAAGCTAAGCGGAATCAACACGGCCGCCCAACGGCCATACTGTTTTTGATTAGCTGAAACGTCGTAAAACCACTTTTTCTTCCCTGCGTACATGCCAAACAAAAATAAAGCACCCATTATAAATGGTGTAAACAAGAAGGCAAAAGCAAATTTATATCCTGCTATATTCATCGGATCAACGTTGTTGCGGTGGTCTTTAATTTGTTCATAAGTTCCACTTCCATACACATGAATCGTATCTTTTACGTATGTGGTAAGCGTTTGTTTATCACTAAGAAGATACATATTATCGTTTAATGAACCGTAACCAGCTGCTCCCGTAAGAACTAGTAAAATCGATGCCCATACCAACAGCGTTTTAGCTTTACGGTTTAAAAAGAAAACTAATAAAAATATCCCCATCATTCCGTAAAACGTAAGAATATCTCCTTCCCATAAAAGTACTCCATGCAGTAGGCCAAACCCTAGAAGCAGAAGAAAGCGGCGAAAGAAATGCCTTTTTACTCCTAACTGACTTCTTTCTAAGCTTTCTTTCATCTTCACCATTGAATAACCGAATAAAAAAGTAAAGATTGGCATAAAACTTTCTTCTACCGCGACTTTTAAAAAGACATAGGCTGCTGAATCACTTGGTGATAGCGAGAAGAGATGAATCATATCCTTTCCGTAAATGCCATATTGAAAAATCAGCATATTCGCTAGTAAAATACCAAACAAGCTGAATCCTCTCATACTATCAATTACTTTAACCCGCCTAACATCATTACTCATCCTTTTAACTCCTTTACTATGTGTCTGTGTATTTAGTATATGAAATGAAGTTTTCAAGAAAATAAACGGGAGATTATCTTTTCTTTAACATTTTCCAATTTTGTTAATCTTTTCGTAATGTTCTTATGCTAAAATCGAATACGTATGAAATGAAACAGAGGTGATTTATATTGGAAGATGCATCTATCTTGCTAGTTGATGATGAAATTGCTATTGTCAAAATGCTGGAGACAGTATTAAAAAAAGAAGGATTCAACCAAATCTATAAAGCTCACACCGCTCAAGAAGCGCTAGATGTTTTACATAATAAAACGATTGATATTATTTTGTTGGACGTCATGCTTCCCGATAAAAGCGGATTTGATATTTGTCCTAAAATCCGTGAGCTCTCAAACGCATATATCCTGTTCATAACAGCCAAAGTATCTGACTTGGATGTGTTAACGGGTTTCGCCATGGGCGGAGACGACTACGTAACCAAGCCATTTAATCCTTTAGAGATTGCGGCACGAATTAAAGCACGATTGCGCAGAAAACAAGCGCTGACGGAAAGAAGTCCTGTAAAAATGGAATTACAGCCTTCAAATCGCTATGAGTTTGATCGTTTTATCGTAGATGAATCCGCTGGAGAGCTCATTGTAGATGGTCAAACGGTTGCTTGCCCCGCACAAGTATTTTTGCTGCTACTTCATTTTTGTAAAAACATGAACGTGATTCTTTCTAAATCACAGCTGCTTGAAGCCGTTTGGGGATATAACCAGTTCGTAGACGATAATACGGTAACCGTTCATATTCGAAGAATTAGAGAAAGAATCGAAGATAACCCTAGCAGTCCACAACACTTAGTTACGGTACGAGGGCTTGGATATAAATTAGTGAATGGAAAAGCACTATGAAATCAATTAAAAGAAGGTTGACCTTTCATTTTTCGTTTCAGTTTATTATGACTTCTATTTGCATTTGCTGTGTTATTTTTTGTTGTTTTATATTTATAGCTGTATATCTTACGAATCAAGATATAAGAAGAGACTTTCCTACAGGATCTCTAAGCATGTTAACAACTGATACAGTTATTGAAAATGGAAAAGCTACTATACCAAAAGATTTAACAAAAGAAATTAAAAGTGAAAACTTATGGTATCAAGTAGTAAACAAAAAAGGAGATGTAATTGGAGAAGTCAATACTCCTAAGAATATCCCTAAACATTATACAATTACTCAACTTCTCGATATTGAAAAACAGAAAAAATTTCGAAACTATCATATCGTCACAGAACTGGATACGTTTCTTGTACAACCTACATACTACATACTAGGCTATAAAAATGAATTAAAAGACCAGTTATACGATTTATATAAAAACTACAGCCAAGACGGTCTTCCAATAACGGAAAAAGTACCTCAATTAGAAAAGCAGTTATTAAGTAAGGATGCTTCTCTACAAGTTATTAACAACCAAGGTAAAGTTGTCTCTTCCTTTCGAATGTCCAAAACAAAACAACAGTATGAGCCTTTAGACATTATTTCCCGAAAAATTGAAAAAGATAAATATGAATCTACAGCTACAATCTTTCATGATTCAAAGAAAAATTATTCCTGGATTTTTCATACCCCTAACAAACATCAAACTATTTCTGACTACTCAATTATTAAAAAACTAGTAATTGGCGCAGTTATTGTTACTGCTTCAGTTCTTTTAGCAACTATATCTATTTCAATCTGGAACGCTTTTCGCTACGGTGGGCCCTTACTTCTCTTCACCAGCTGGCTCGGACGCATGGGAAGCGGAAACTATTCAGAAGTGCTAACAGAAAAAGAGCGGAAGCGCGTCTTTCGGAAGAATGGAAAAGTACGTTTTCAATATCGTTTGTATTCAGAAGTAATCACAGCTTTTTATGAGATGGCGGAGCAGCTTAGCTTAGCTGAAAAAGAACGAAAGCAGCTAGAAACCACTCGTGAAGAATGGATGACGGGAATATCACATGATTTGCGAACCCCCCTTTCGACGATTCAAGGATATGGTCATATGCTTGAAAGCGGCTATTATGATTGGAACGAAGAAGAGCTAAAAGAAATTGGCCAAACTCTGCGTGACAAAAGTGAATATATGGTGGGGCTTGTAGAAGATTTTTCACTGGCCTTTAAGCTCAAAAATAATGTGGTTGCCTTAGAAACAAAAAAAGTGGACGTTCATCAATTGCTTCAGCATATTGTTTTAAAATTCGTTAACGATCGAACTATTAAAAATGTTCAATTCTCTTATGTACCCGTTCACCTTCAACCTTTTATTCAAGCTGACCCGCGCTGGTTTGAAAGAATGGTTGATAACCTAATTTTTAATGCTATTAAACATAATCCGGAGAACACCACTATTACAATTTTGACCATTCTAAAAAGTGACCACGTCTTGATTACAATTCAAGATGATGGAATTGGAATGGATGAAGAAACGCAGAAAAATTTATTTGACCGCTATTACCGCGGCACAAATACAACCGAAAAAACAGAAGGTGCTGGACTTGGCATGAGTATCGCAAAGGCCATTTGCGAACTTCATAAAGGGCATATTGAAGTGAAATCCACTCCTAACCAAGGCACTTCCATTACCTTACATATTCCTCTTTCAACCAATCAGCAGCCGGGCTAACCTCCAGCTGCTTTTATACACCTCAATCCTCTCCATGCTATAATGTACGCAACTATACATAGACACAAGGGGGAATTTTTTTGAGTAAAGGCAGAATTTTAATTGTAGAAGATGAGCGCAAAATTGCTCGTTTAATTCAGCTCGAACTTGAACACGAAGGGTACGAAACGGGCATGGCTTATACAGGGACAGAAGGATTGGCAGAGTTTCAAGAACACAATTGGGATTTGCTGCTTTTAGATGTGATGCTTCCTGAACTGAGCGGACTTGAAGTACTTCGTCGCATTCGAGCAAACAATGATCAGACGCCCGTTATCTTATTAACCGCTCGAGACGCCCTTCCTGATAAGGTAAGCGGACTAGATTTAGGAGCGAACGATTACATTACAAAGCCTTTTCAAATTGAGGAGCTTTTTGCACGTATCCGCGTCTGGCTTCGCCATCCTACATCAGCATCTCCTGCTGAAAAAGAACCAGATACTCTGCAGCTAGGAACTCTAGTTGTGAATGAAAAAACGCGAGAAGTCACGCGTGAAAATGAAGCTATTGAGCTGACTCCTAAAGAATATGATTTGCTTGTCTATATGCTTCAAAACAACAATCAAGTGCTGAGCTTTGAACAGCTTCTTACAAACGTATGGGGATTCGATTACTACGGAGACACGAATATTGTATACGTATACATTCGTTATTTGCGCAAAAAAATTGATGCTCCATTTTCAACACCCTACATTCAAACAGTGCGGGGCGTTGGCTATATGCTTAAGGAGTAGCTCATGAAACTGCAAACAAAGATTATCCTTACATCAACTGTGCTGCTTTTTATTCTGCTAGTGATTGCGAACAGCTCGATTTACTTCATTTTCAAGAAAACCATGGAAGACAATGCAATTGAACGTTTGCAAGCAGAAACAAGCAACGTAACAAATGGGCTAAAACAAACAAGTTCGACGGTTAAACAAGCCAATTTGCTTCGTGCCTATTTACCTCCTAACGGAATGATTCGTATTTTACCTAAATCAGGGAGTCCTTTAGTTGTATCGGTTACTGATCAAACGAAAGAGCTTCAGGACCTGCCTTATTCTTATTATTCAAATGAACAAACAACCATCAAAGAAGACGACGGCCACCTATACGCAATTTCGCATACTCCCGTCATTTGGACGGACGGCGAAGTTGTTTCTTTGGAAGTCACAGAACAGCTGGCAGATGTGGAACAATCTCTGCAGACATTAAAATTTATCTTGCTCATTGCCTCTCTTGTTATATTAATTCCGACCATATTTGCCGGACGGCTTTTAAGTAAAATTATTTTGCGGCCTATCAAATCTCTTATTCATACTATGGAAGAAATTCAAGTGTCTCGCACATTTAAAAAAATTGACCTCTCTTCTTCTTCTAAAGATGAGTTAGATCAAATGGCCAATACCTTTAATAATATGATGGATTTATTAGAGGAAAACTATAAAAAGCAAGAGCAGTTCGTATCGGATGCTTCTCATGAATTAAAAACACCACTTACCGTGGTAGAAAGCTATGCCAATATGCTAAAACGATGGGGGATGAAGCGTCCAGATATTTTAGAAGAAGCCATCGAAGCCATTCACTCTGAGTCTTTACGCATGAAACAGCTTACGTCTCAAATGCTGGTGCTTGCGAAAGATGAGTCGCAGTGGGAGCTTCACATGGAACACGTAGATGCGGCGGCCGTCTGTAACCAAACAATCAAGCATCTAGAACAAGCTTTTGAACGAACCATTTATTTAAATATAAAAACGGATCATCCCGTCGTAACAGCGGATGAAAAACGCTTAAAGCAGCTGCTGTACATCCTCTTAGATAATGCCATTAAATATAGTGAAAAAGCAGTGGAAGTAACTATAGCAAGAAGCGAAAGCTTTATGATTACGGTCACAGATCAAGGAATTGGTATCCCAAAAGAAGACTTATCAAACGTGTACGAACGCTTTTTTCGCGTAGATAAAGCAAGAAATCGAGAAACCGGTGGTTCAGGGCTTGGATTATCCATTGCTCGAAAGATTGTAGAAGCCCATAGCGGACGTATTGAGATTAGCAGCGATGAAGGAAAAGGGACATCCGTAACGGTTTGCTTTCCTCTTTGATTTCTCACCGTTTCTTAGAGATTTTTAAGAATTGCCTGCTATACTATTTTTCATAATACTGGAGGTGAATGTATGAAGAAAACGGTGCTTTTTATACTTATTTTTCTTGCCGTTGGTTCAGCTTGCTTTTACGGAATAGCAAAAGCAATGAATCGATCTGATACCATTTTATCCGAGTCTGAAATCAGCCGTATGATTCAGCAGAAATATGGCGGCACAATTGAAAATGCAAGCTTTTCTCAAAAAGATGATGAACCGATTTATCTAATTACTTTGCTTAAAGATGATATTCCATACCACATCACAGTAAATGGAGAAAATGGAGAAGTCCAGTCATTAATCAAACAAAAAGTAGAGAAACAAACGTCTACTCAAACTAAAAATAATACAGAAAAAGAACAAAAAAAGAGCGAGCAGCCACCCGTTTCTCCTACATCCGACGAGCCTCTCATTTCAATGGAACAAGCAAGAGATATTGCTTTACAAAAAGTAAAAGGAACGTTTTCCTCAGTTGAAATAGAAGAGGAAGAAGGCCAAACCTTCTACGAAGTCGAAATTGATCAGTCTAAAACAAGAGAAGCTAAAGTAATGATAAACGCTTACTCTGGGCATGTAGATTCCATCACCTACGAAAATGACGACGACTAAAAGTACAGCGGAAAGCTGTGCTTTTTTTATACACCTTTATTTATTTCTAAGAAAATTTTAAACTTCTTCTTCTTTTCCTTTAAAGTTCATGGGCTAAGATAGTCTTAACAACAAATCAAGGAGGCCGTAATATATGAAAGTTATTACAACCGTTTTAGCCAGTGCAGTATTAGTCGGTGGATTAGGTGCAAGTGCATATGCCATGACGGATCAGTCCAAAAGCAATGACAAGAAGCAAACCAAAACGATTGAAGAAGCAAAGGCAAAAGACATTGCTCTTCAAAAAACAGACGGCGGTGACATTACAAATATCCAATTAGCCGTAGATGACGGCGTTAAACAATATGAAGTAGATATCACAAAAGGTAATAAAGAATACGATGTAGATATTGACAGCAGCAGTGGTAAAATCATTGAATTTGATGAAGACCAAAAAGACGATGAAGATAAGAAAGAAGAGAATCTCCAAAACGCTTCCCCTGCTATTTCATTAGATCAAGCGATAAAAACAGCTTTAAAGAGTGCTAAAGGAACCGTTAACGAAACGGATTTAGACCAAGAAAACAACCGTTTAGTATATGAAATCGAAATTGACACAGCCGATAAACGTGAAGCAACTGTTTCAGTAGATGCCAAAAACGGCGACGTAATCAGTGTAGAAATAGATGATTAATAGAAAAAGCACGCTCCAAAAGGAGCGTGCTTCTTTTTTATACCGCTAATTTAATAACCGTTAACACAATACCAATCAAGAATCCACATAGAGCTCCGTTCACTCGAATCCACTGCAAATCTTTTCCGACATTGTTTTCCATCATATCCACAAGCGTTTCATCATCTAATTTATCTAAGTTTTCTTGAACAAGCTGCCCAATTTTTGAATGATTCTCGTCTACAAAACTCATGATTTGCTTTTGAATAGCCGTATCAATTGCTTCTTGACGCTGTGCATCCCCTTCAAGAGCATCCAGCCAGCTCTCTACGTAAGGAACGGCGTAGCTTTTCATAAATTCAGGGCTTTCAATAAATGCCGCCACTTTCGCTTTCATTTTATCGACGATTTCTGTTAATTTATTCGTTACATTTAATTCATTAATAATTTTTTGTTTCCATGCTTCTAATTTCTCAAGAAGCTCTTCATTGTGCTCCAAGCCTTGCAGCTCTTTTCTAATTCCGTTTACCAAAGCAAGGCGGTATTCATCCTCTTCGTTACGAAGACGCCCTGTAATAGAAAGCAATAAATTTTGCAAAATAGACCCTAGCTTCTCTTCATTAATCATGCTTTGAAATGATTTGAGAGCAAATTGTAAAATACCATCAAGCTCAATATTATCAAGCGCATTTTTAGCAATACTTCCGAGCTGATACTGCGTTTCTTCTTTTTTAATCCAGCTCTCCCCTTTATTTAAAAGAACATCAAGCGCTTTTTCATCATACTGATTTTTCACCACTTCTCCAACAATCGAATGCACAATAGGCTTTAACTCTATTGCTGAAAGCGATGATTTGAGCTCTTTTTCAATAATAGGAACGACTTTCTCTGTATCCACACGATTAATCGCATCAACAAGCAGTGCGGTTCCTTTTTGTTGAATCGTTTCCGAATGAACACCTTTTCGAACAATCGGAAGCAAACGCTGTGTAAACGCAATTCTTTTTACTTTTTCTTGAATACTTTCTTTTGACAGCCAGTCGTTTTCAAGGGTTGAGACTAGCCCTCTTGTAATACGCTGTCTGTTTTTAGGAAGCAGCGCAGTGTGTGGAATAGGAATGCCTAAAGGGTGACGAAAAAGAGCCGTAACGGCAAACCAATCCGCTAATCCGCCGACTAATCCAGCTTCGAACCCACCTTGAAGCAACCGACCCCAAATTGAATCACCAAAAGGCATGGTGGCAACGAAGCCCACTCCCATAATCGCCAAAGAAATCGTGGCTAAGTGCTTTGATTTCTTCTTTGGATTTGTTGTAAATACATTATTTGATTCCATTGTAGTCCTCATCCTTTATTTATTTAACTAAACATTTCATCTAGAAATATGTAACGTGATACAGAAATTTTCGCAAAAAAAGAAAGACAAGCTTTTACCCTCGTCTTTCTAGTATATTGCCTTTTTGCTATACTTCAAACTTTTTTTCTTTTCGACTTTTATTAATAAATGAAAAAATGAGGAGTACGACCAAGATAACCGCACATACACTGGATCCAATCACATTGTTTTTGTTAAACATAAATGATACAAAAATAACAAGCAGTGCTGCTGTTGCAAAGAGCGTTGTATAAGGAAACCACTTTAATGCGAAAAACGGCTTTTCTTTATACCCTTTACGCAGCTTTAATTGAGCTAAACAAATACTTACCCAAATAAGAATAATCGTGAAGCCGGGAATGGTCATTAAATAACTAATTACATTATCCGGTGTTTTATAAGCTAAAAACACACCCATTAAAATACAAACAGCCGTAATCATCAAACCATTAATCGGAATACCGTTTTTCGAAACTTTCAAGAAGCGCTTTGATGCTTCTCCGCTTTGAGCCATAGCATAGAGCGTACGCGAAGTTGCATACATCCCTGAATTCGCTGCTGATAAAACAGCCGTTAATAAAACGAAGTTCATAATATGAGCCGCACCCGGCAGTCCGGTGATACTAAACACTTGCACAAATGGACTGTCTTGTCCTGATACAGAATTCCAGGGCATAAGGCCGCAAATAATTAAAATAGGCAAAATATAAAAGCCAATCACCCGCCATACTGTGCCTTTGATCACTTTCGGTAACACGTTTTTCACATCTTTTGTTTCCGTTACGGCCACACCAATTAATTCAGCTCCGCCGTAAGAGAACATCACAATTAAAAAGGCACTCAGCACACCACTCATGCCGTGAGGGAAAAAGCCTCCATGAGCCGTATAATTTGCCCAGGGATTTTGCACATCACTTGGAATCACACCGAATAAAATGAAAGCTCCCAAAATGATAAAAGCGGTAAGAGCAATTACTTTAATACCGGCAAACCAAAACTCAATTTCTCCGTAATACTTAACTTGAAATAAATTCATCCCTACAATCAGCACTGCACAGAGAAAGCTTAAGAGCCAAAGAGGTACAGAAGGGAACCAAAACTTCAAAAAGCTTCCTCCCGCAAGCAGTTCAACAACTGTCACGACAATCCAGTTCACCCAATACAGCCACCCTACAATAAAAGAGGTTTGCGTACCGAATGCCTTATGCACTAAATTTTGTACGTTCATATTCGGATAGACAATTGCCATCTCCGCCAATGCTGTCATTACAATAAATAAGATAAGACCGCCAAATAAATACGCCAGTACCACACTTGGTCCTGCAATACCTAGCGTATCAGCACTACCTTTAAAAATACCTGTCCCAATCATACCGGCAAGCGCAATGAGCTGCACATGACGAGGCAACAGACCTTTTTTTAAATTTTGATCTTGTTTTTCCATGATGCCCGTCCCTTCTGTTCATTTTACGTGTTAGTTTAACCAAATCACTTCTTGCGCAAAAACCCCTACCGGATATTCAGTAGGGGGTGAACCAACACTGTTTTTCTTCTCTATGTTGAATGAAAATGATCTGATTTTACCACTGTTACTTTAGTCATTTTATGCGTTGAATTAATACATTGTCAATGTTATTTATTTTCCAAAAATAAAGTCAAAAGAGTATCTACACCCTTTTGACTTCTAGTCTTCTTGCAATGATGGATAAAGCATAGTTTACAATAAAATACATCATCGCGATGATCAAAAACATTGGGACTACGTAACTTTGTTTCTGTCCGTAAATGATTTGAGCGTTATGCAGCAAATCAGGAAGTGCGATCACTACTGCAAGCGACGTATCTTTTAATAAGGAAATAAATTGACTAACTAAAGGAGGTACCATTCGTCGCAAAGCTTGTGGCAATACAATAAAACGAAGCGTTTGGTAATAGTTTAAACCTGATGAACGTGCCGCTTCAATTTGTCCTTTTTCAATTGATTTTAATCCGCTTCGGATAATTTCTGAAATCATAGCAGATTCAAATACAGTGAGGGCCACAATCGCTGCTGACGTAATTTCCATATCAATTCCGATTTCAGGTAAAGCAAAGTATGTAAAAAAGATGATTAAAAGAAGCGGCAAATTCCGGATAATTTCTACGACAAAAGCGAGTACATGAGACAGAACTGGAATGCGGGCATACCTTAAAATACCTACTATACTTCCAATAAGAAAACTTAACACAATCGAAATGAATGCCACTTTTAAAGTGACCCAAAATCCTTCCATTAAGAAGGAAAGGTGATCAGGAGAATAAGCACCCATAAAATCCATCACTTTCACTCCTTTCAGCTTGTTTTACCAAGACGTTTCTCAAGATAACCAACTCCTAAACTCAACGGAATGGTTAGAACTAAATAAAACAGAGCAACAAAAATATACACATCAAACACTACATAAGTTTGAGAGGAAACAAGATCTGCCTGATACATTAAATCAAAACCAGCAACAATCCCTAACACGGATGAGTTTTTCACTAAATTAATAAATTGATTCCCAAGAGGAGGAATGACAATTTTAATGGCTTGAGGCAATATAATGAATCGCATAGCCTGACCGTACGTAAGGCCGGATGAACGCGCCGCTTCAAGCTGCCCTTTTGGAACTGCCATAATTCCCGCTCGTATGGCTTCGGCTATAAAAGCTGCCGTATAAATAGTTAATCCCAGCACTCCGGCTGCTGTACCGCTGATTCCTGCCACAATAAAAATAAAAAAGACGATAACCACAAGTGGAATATTTCGAATAAACTCTACGTAGACAGTGCCAATTACATTTACTATTTTGAGAGGGGCTATTCGCATTACCGCAATGATTGTACCAAGTACAAAACTGGCCACTAAAGCAATCAGACTGGCGATAATGGTGTACTTAAAACCTTCTAAATAAAGATCCATATTGTTCGTCAGAATTGAAAAATCCAGCAATTTTCTTCCTCCTTTCAACTAAACAAGCAGGATGAGCATAATGCTGCTCATCCTGAGAAAAGAAAACTGTACGCTTATTGTTTGATCCACTTGTCGTGAATTTCATCATATTTTCCAGAGTCTTTCATCTTTTTAAGCGCATCGTTTAATGCATCTACAAGCTCTTTGTTTCCTTTTTTCACAGCAATGCCATAAGGCTCTTCTGTGAACGGCTTTCCTACTAATTCATAAGAAGGATCTTCATCAGCCATTCCATAAAGAATAGCATCATCAGTTGTTAAAGCATCTCCTTGCTTAGATTTTAAAGCGGTAAATGCTTCTGCATAGTTTTCAAACTCTAATACCGTTGTCTCCGGTGCTTTTTCGCGAATATTAATAGCTGAAGTTGATCCTTTAACAGCCAACACTTTAGTACCTTTCTTCAAATCATCAACGCTTTTAATTTTACTGCCTTTTTTCACAAGAAGAGACTGGCCAGCTTGAAAATACACATCCGTAAAATCCACTTCTTTTTTACGCTCATCTGTGATGGTCATTGTTGCAACAACAGCGTCAATATCTCCTTTTTGAAGAAGAGGAACCCTTGTCTTGGACGTAACTTCTTTAAATTCTACCTTGTTTTCATCTCCTAAAATCTCTTTAGCCAGCTGCTTAGAAATATCAACATCAAAACCTTCTACTTCACCCGTCTTTGGATTCTTTAAGCCAAATAAGCGCGTATCATTTTTAACTCCAATGATAATTTTCCCTCTGTCTTTAATTTCAGTGAGCGCATCTTTTTTAGCTGATGATCCACTCGTTTCTTCACTTTTTCCTCCACAAGCCGCTAACATCATAGCCGCTGCTAATGAAAGCACGGCTGCCTTTAAAAACGTTTTTGATTTCTTCATATTACTCCCCCTATTAAACAATTAATGATTTAAAATACGGCTAAGAAATAAACGCGCCCTTTCTTCTTGCGGGTTTTCATAAAACTCAGCCGGAGTTGCCTCTTCTAAGATTTTTCCTTGATCCATAAATACAATGCGGTCTGCTACTTCTTTAGCAAACCCCATTTCATGAGTTACAACTACCATCGTCATTCCTTCTTTAGCCAATGTTTTCATGACATCCAGCACTTCTCCAATCATTTCTGGATCAAGAGCAGAGGTAGGCTCATCAAAAAGCATAATCTCTGGTTTCATCGCAAGTCCCCTCGCAATGGCTACACGCTGCTGCTGGCCACCTGAAAGCTGGGATGGGTAGGCGTTGGCTTTTTCACCGATTCCTACTTTATCCAAATAGTATAGAGCTGTTTTCTTAGCTTCTTCTGACGACTGTCCCAGTACTTTCATAGGCGCTAAGGTGATATTTTCTAAAACCGTTTTGTGCGGATATAAATAAAAATGCTGAAAAACCATACCTATATTGCGGCGCAGTTTGTTAATATTTGTTTTTTTATCTGCAACCAATATATTATTTACCGTCAATTGTCCGTTAGATATTGTTTCTAAATAATTTATGCATCGCAGCATCGTGCTTTTACCCGAACCCGAAGGTCCAATTACGACGACAACTTCACCTTTTTTAATCGTTAAATTGATATCTTTTAATACGTGAAAATCACCGTAATATTTGTTCACTCCGTCAAAAACAATCATTTTCCTCCTCCTAATCTACGAACAATGATAAATATTTAAATTTTTAAAATATTTAAAATATGTTAAAAATTATATTCTTACCCTTAAAGCAAAGTCAACAGTTGACAAATTATCTCTTTTTTGTAATCAAAATGAACTATCTTCAAATAAAATATGCTAGAAAAATAAAAGGTTTTGTTGGCATTTGCCGATATGTAAGCATACGTTCGCTAGGCTGAAGGTACTTGTATCAGCTTAATCAATAGATTATATTAGTTAACGCATATCTTTATACGAATTGTCTTTCATTTTTCTAGGGCAGTTCTCTCTAATCAGCCCTTTTTCTAATTATCTGTCTATCATTTTATTATATTAATATATATAATTCTCTTAGCAGTAAATTAATAAAAAAAGTAAATGCAAGCTTCCATTCATGTTAGAGGTTCTGACATAAATATAGTAAAATTATATTATTTCTCTAAAAAACACACGCTTTATTAGCGTGTGTGGCCTTTTATATTTTCCGGACTCATTTGAAAATGCGGATAGTCTTTAAAACCTTGCCAATCTCCTCCCCATTCAAACCCTAAACTTTTTGCGATATCTACAACCTCCATCCAATCAGACCGATTATTGTTATTACCGTCATATTTCATGTCCCAAATAACTTGTCCGTCTTTTAACCCAATAGCAAAATCAATAGCTAGTCCATAGTTATGATAAGACTGGCCGCCCTTTGAATAGGTAACAATGTTACCTTCTTCCGTCCTGCCTTTTGCATAAAGCTTATCTTGTTCTTCTTTTGAACGGAAACCTTCCGTAATGACAATCGAGATTCCTTGGTCGTTTGCTTGTTGAACAAGTTTATTTTTCTTTTCTTCTACGACAGGATGCAACTCAGCTGCTCCTGAAAAATCTTTTAACGTTGGACCTGGCTTTAACTCATCGCGAAACAAAAATAACAGGCTTACCGCTATCACAACTATCAAAGCTATTGCCAATTTTTTAAGAACGTTCATCTATATAAAGTCTCCATTCTTTTTTGCTGTTACTTAGATAAAATCATATCGAATTTCATTTTGTTATCCAATAAAAGAGCTGTAGTGTTCAACAAACGTCTATATTTTTTCGTTTTTTATCTATTTTCACCATTTTTTCACTATTGGTGGTTACATTAACAATTGTGGACAGCTCTGTACCACACCCCTATAACTTTTAAGGAGTGACAACAGCATGAAAAAGAAACTATTCGGTTATATCATGGCAAGCGGTTTAACACTAGGAGTTATGGCCGCTGCAAACTCCACGGCATTTGCAGCAAGCAAAGATGAAACAAGCTCTTCAACGGTTGTAGAGCGAACAAATGGCAATACAACAACTACGAGTGATGCAACACAACAAAAAGTTGATGATATTATGAAAAAAGCACAGGAAAAATTACAGAAACTCGGCGTAAGCTTACCTCAGCATCATAAAGAAGGCCCCTTTAGCAATTTAGATGCTGGTACAAAGGCAAAAGCGAAAGCTATTATGGATCAGCTTCGCGACGGTACCCTGACTAAGGAACAAGCTGAAGCCAAATTAAAAGAACTTGGCGTAGACTTTCCTGAACATAAAGGCGGTCCTTTTAGCAATCTAGATGCAGCCACTAAGAAAAAAGCCAAAGCTATTATGGATCAGCTTCGCGACGGCACCCTGACTAAGGAACAAGCTGAAGCCAAATTAAAAGAACTTGGCGTAGACTTTCCTGAACATAAAGGCGGTCCTTTTAGCAATCTAGATGCAGCCACTAAGAAAAAAGCCAAAGCTATTATGGATC